>CAYWPC010000021.1:0-39882 GCA_964460075.1 uncultured Acidimicrobiaceae bacterium | reverse complement strand
TGACGAAGATCATCAAGTAGAAGACGTAGTACGTACTACCACGAACGAAGTGAGTGACAAATAATGGCAAACGAGCATCGGATCCGCATCCGACTCAAGGCGTACGACCACTCTGTCGTCGATGAGTCCGCGCGAAAGATCGCGGAAACGGTGATCCGTACCCAAGCGAAGGTCAAGGGCCCGGTTCCATTACCGACCAAGATCCATCGCTACACCGTCATCCGGGGTCCGCACGTCGACAAGACGTCACGCGAACACTTCGAGATACGGATCCACAAGCGGCTCATCGACATTCTGGAACCGACCCCCAAGACGGTTGACTCGCTTATGCGGCTCGACCTACCTGCGGGCGTAGAGGTGGAGATCAAGACATGAATGCAATCATCGGAGAGAAGTTGGGGATGACCCAGATCTTCGACGATGAGAACCGGGCGATTCCGGTGACCGCCGTCAAGGCTGGTCCCGTTGTCGTGACCCAGATCAAGCGTCCTGAGACCGACGGGTATTCCGCGGTTCAGATCGCCTTCAAGGAGATGTCGGTGTCCAAGGCAGGCCGCCCCGCAACGGGTCACTTCGCCAAGGCAGGCGTTGCCCCCCATCGTCATGTCATCGAGGTTCGCGTCGACGATCCAGATGCGTACGAGCTCGGTCAGACCATCACGGTCGCCGATGTGCTCGAAGAGGGCAAGAAGGCCGACGTGACGAGCGTGTCGAAGGGCAAGGGCTTCGCTGGTGTGATGAAGCGACACAACTTCAAGGGGCAGGGTGCCTCACACGGCGTGCACAAGGTACATCGAGCACCCGGATCGGTGGGCGCTTGCGCCACGCCGGCTCGCGTGTTCAAAGGAAAGCGGCTTCCCGGTCGTATGGGTGGAGACCAAGTTACAACGCTCAACCTTGAGGTAGTCCAGGTGGATGCCGAGCGGAACCTGCTGCTGCTTCGTGGCGCCGTGCCGGGACCCAAGGGTGCCGTGGTACTGGTGAGGAAGGCGGTGAAGACCGATGGCTGAGACATTGACCGCTGAGCTGTTCGCCGCAGATGGAACACCAAAGGGTGCGGTGGCACTGAATGAGGACATCTTCGGCATTGAGCCGAACACGGCTGTGATGCATCAGGTTGTGACGGCCCAGCTCGCAGCCAAGCGTGCAGGGACACACTCAACCAAGACCCGTGCTGAGGTGCGTGGTGGTGGTGCAAAGCCATGGCGTCAGAAGGGACTTGGACGTGCCCGCCACGGTTCGATCCGTTCACCGCAATGGGTTGGTGGAGGTATAGCCCACGGCCCGAAGCCTCGCGACTACAGCCAGCGGACACCGAAGAAGATGAAGCGTCTAGCGCTGAGAAGCGCCCTGTCTGCACGAGCCGCCGAAGGCCAGATCAAGGTTGTTGACACCTTCGACTCCTGGGAGACGCCCAAGACCAAGAGCGCCACTGCGTTGCTTGAGGCGATGGGGGTCACAGGAAAGGTGCTGCTCATCGCAGAGGATCATGAACGCACGGCAATCAAGTCGTTTCGGAACCTTAAGCATGTCATTGCTTCGAACCTCGGCCAGGCGAACACATACGATGTGCTGTGGGCCGACACGATCATCATGAGTCAGGGCACCCTAGACCTTGGCCAGACCGCTCCGAGAGGAACCGAAGAACACGCCGCGAGCGTCCGAGGATCCCAAGAGGGTGATGCAGAATGAAGAACCCACGCGACATCATCTTCGAGCCGGTCGTATCAGAGAAGTCATACGACCTTGTCGCAGACCACAACACGTACACGTTCATCGTGGATCCCCGGTCGAACAAGACCGAGATCAAGCAGGCCATCGAGAAGATCTTCGATGTCAAGGTTGCCTCCGTGAATACGATGAATCGCCAGGGAAAACGCAAGCGCACCGGATATACGGTAGGGAAGCGGAAGAGCACCAAGCGTGCTCTCGTGACTCTCGCGTCCGGTGACTCCATCGACGTCTTCGAGGTATAGCTCATGGGTGTAAAGAAACTCAAGCCGACGTCGCCTGGACGGCGATTTCAGACTGTCTCGGACTTCGATACGATCACAAGGTCGAAGCCGGAGAAAAGCCTTCTAGCTCCCAAGACGCGATCGTCTGGCAGGAACTCTTACGGCCGTATCACCTCTCGCCATCGCGGTGGCGGCCACAAGCGCCGGTACCGCATTATTGACTTCCGTCGGACGAAAGACGGTGTGCCTGCCAAGGTCGCAGCGATCGAGTACGACCCAAACCGCAACGCGCGTATAGCGCTACTCCACTACGTGGACGGTGAGAAGCGTTACATCCTGGCGCCTGTCGGTATCAAGGTTGGCGACATGCTCGCATCAGGTGCCAGCGCCGAGATTCGACCAGGGAACGCGTTGCCGCTGCGCAATATCCCGACAGGTACCGTCATCCACGGTGTCGAGTTGCGCCCTGGTGGCGGAGCCAAGATGGGACGATCTGCGGGCACGGCGATACAACTCATGTCGAAGGAGAACAAGGTTGCCCTGCTGCGACTCCCCTCAGGTGAGATGCGCCAGGTGAGTTTGGACTGCAGGGCGACGATCGGCCAAGTTGGGAACACCGAGGCCGAGCTGATCAAGATTGGCAAGGCAGGCCGCAACCGTTGGAAGGGAAAGCGACCCCAGTCACGTGGCGTTGCTATGAACCCGGTCGACCACCCACTCGGAGGTGGCGAGGGAAAGAGCTCTGGTGGTCGTCACCCGGTAAGCCCATGGGGGAAACCGGAGCGTCGGACACGTAAGAAGAACAAGGCAAGTGACAAGTACATCGTGCGCCGTCGGGCGAAGAAAGGGAAGAGGTAGGTCATGGCGAGGAGCCTGAAGAAGGGGCCGTTCGTCGACGAGCACCTCCTAAAGAAGGTCGAGAAGGCGAACACGGGAGGCGACAAGCGCGTCATCCGCACGTGGAGTCGTCGTTCGACCATCATCCCTGAGATGGTGGGTCTCACCATTGCGGTTCATGATGGACGCAAGCACGTGCCTGTCTTCATCAATGAGTCCATGGTGGGTCACAAGCTCGGCGAGTTTGCACCAACGAGGACGTTCCGCGGTCACCAGGCAGACAAGTCAGCGAGCAGACGATGAAGGCGCGAGCACACGCGAGGCACATCAGGCAGTCACCGTACAAGGTGCGGCGCGTCCTGGATCTCGTTCGTGGCCTCCCTGTCGATGAGGCGCGTGTCGTGCTCGACTTCACAAACCGCAAAGCCGCAGGCACCATCAAGAAGGTGCTGAACTCGGCAATTGCGAACGCAGAACACAATTTCGCACTCGACGCAGACGAACTGTACGTCGCTGAGGCCTACGCAGACGAGGGACCGACGCTCAAGCGTTGGCGCCCGCGTGCGCGTGGTCGCGCCACGAAGATTCGGAAGCGCACGAGTCATATCACGATCATCGTTGCAGACGAGGAGGAGGTTGCCTGATGGGACAGAAAGCCCATCCATACGGCCTGCGACTCGGGATAGTCACCGATTGGAAGTCGCGTTGGTATAGCGACAAGGATTACGCCGCGAACGTTGTTGGAGATTACAAGATCCGCACCTACTTGCTTGGCGAGCTCAAGCGTGGTGCGATCTCTCGGATCGACATCGAGCGCATCGGTGACAAGAAGGTTCAAATCGATATTCACACCGGCCGGCCAGGAGTGGTTATCGGCAGGGGAGGGTCTGAGGCTGAGCGGCTTCGATCGGGTCTCGAGAATCTCACCGGGCGCAGAGTCAAGTTCAATGTCGTAGAGGTTCACAACGCTGAGCTCGACGCGACTCTGCTCGCGCGCAGCGTTGCGGATCAGCTCGAAGGGCGTGTGTCGTTCCGTCGTGCACTCAAGCGAACCGTCGCCACAGCACTCAAGGCAGGCGCCGAAGGTGTTCGCGTTCAGGCGTCCGGTCGGCTCGGTGGGGCAGACATGGGCAGGCGCGAGTGGTATCTCGAGGGCCGAGTCCCGCTCCATACGCTGCGGGCAGACATCGACTACGGGCAGGCGACAGCCGCCACCACTGTTGGTGCCATTGGCATCAAGGTGTGGGTGTACAAGGGTGACGTCATGCAGCGGTCGACTTCAGCGGGTAGAGCAGCGGCAGAGGCACGCCTTGCGGCTGGAGGGCCTGCCGACCGCAAGCGTCGCAGGTCTGTGAAGTCCCGCGCCGAAGCCGCCGCAGGACGCTCGGAGAAGCGAATCATTGAGGCTGGTGGAGGCAAGCGCCCGAGCGGCAAGCGTCTCATTGAGGCCGGCGGTGGTAAGAAGGTCACAGCAGCCGAGGCGAGCGCAGAGCTTGCAGAGGCACGCGAAGCCGTTTCCACGGCTCAAGACGTGGCTGCAGCGGCACCTACCGCCGAGCCTGACACCACAGTGGCCGTTGAGGTCCAACCGGAGTCCGACGTTCCTGAAGCTTCTGCTCCAGATGCCGAGGTCCCAGTCGTCACTGACGACGTCACCGAAGCACCACCACAAGCCGCCGAGGAAGCCGCAGACGCTTCCGAGGAAGCCGCAGAGGAAGCAGCGAGCGCTTCCGAGGGGGCTACCGACGCCGACGCGAACGGTGAGGAGGCCTAGCCATGTTGATGCCGAAACGCACCAAGTACCGCAAGGTGCAGAAAGGTCGCATGCAGGGCAACGCGAAGGGCGGGGTTCAGGTCTCGTTCGGTGAGTACGGCTTGCAAGCCCAGGAGCGTGGCTGGATCACATCCCGCCAAATAGAGGCAGCTCGTATCGCGATGACTCGCAAGATCAAGCGTGGAGGGAAGGTCTGGATCACCATCTTCCCTGACAAGCCGATCACCGAGAAACCTGCGGAGACTCGCATGGGGTCCGGCAAGGGGAACCCCGAGTACTGGGTAGCCGTTGTGAAGCCAGGCCGCGTCATGTTCGAGATGGCGGGTGTGGATGAGGAACTCGCCAAAGAAGCATTGCGTCTCGCAGCCCACAAGCTACCGATCAAGACAAAGTTCGTGAAGAGGGAAGAACTATGAACGCTCTCGATCTTCGCAAACTTAGCTACAAGGAGCTGACCGACAAGCTCGACGAATCGAAGGAAGAGCTCTTCAACCTACGGTTCCAGCTTGTCACCAATCAGCTCGACAACACGGCAAGGATTATGCAGGTCAAGCGGGATGTCGCACGTATCGCCACGGTGATGCGTGAACAGGAGATCGCCGCTTGGGAGTCACAGCAGGAGGAGGCATAGATGGATCGCGCAAACCGCAAGGTACGCGTCGGAATCGTTGTTTCCGACAGTCGTGACAAGACGGTGACCGTTGAGGTTCGCGACGCAAAGCGTCATCCGAGATACGGCAAGACCGTTCCGGTCCGTAAGAGATTCCATGTGCACGACGAGGCGAACGACGCCAATGTTGGCGATACGGTTCGGATCGTTGAGACCCGCCCACTTTCGAAGTCGAAGCGGTGGCGGATCGAAGAGGTCGTGGAGCGTGCGAGATGATTCAGCAAGAATCTCGTCTCAAGGTCGCGGACAACTCCGGTGCACGCGAAGTGCTTACGATCCGGGTGCTTGGAGGCTCCGGCCGCCGGTACGCACGGGTTGGTGACGTCATCGTTGCCACGGTGAAGGATGCAACTCCAGGAGGAACGGTCAAGAAGGGCGAGGTTGTCAAGGCCGTCGTCGTACGGACGAAGAAGGAGATCCGACGTGCGGACGGCTCCTACATCCGCTTCGATGAGAACGCTTGCGTGATCATCAACGACCAGCAGCAGCCGCGAGGCACTCGCATCTTTGGCCCTGTCGGGCGTGAGTTGCGAGAAAAGAAATTCATGCGCATCGTGTCGCTCGCCCCGGAGGTGCTGTGATGAAACTGCGCAGCGGAGATACGGTCATGGTTATCTCGGGCAAGGATGCCGGCACGGAGTCCAAGATCGCCAAGGTCTTTCCGAAGACCAATCGAATCATCGTCGAAGGCGTTGCTACAGCCAAGAGGCATCAGCGCCCGACGGGCGATGTCAACACCGGCGGCATCATCGACAAGGACATGCCGATCGATGCGTCCAACGTGCTGATCGTCTGCAAGGAGTGCGGACCAGCGCGGATCGGTGCACGCTTCGACGACGAAGGAAATAAGCACAGAGTGTGCAGAAAATGCGGAAGCGATCTGTGATGGCCCCACGACTCAAAGATACATACCACAACGAGATCAAGGACCAACTCCTCAAGGACTTGGGGCTCGACAACGTCATGCAGGTTCCACGACTTGCCAAGATCGTCGTAAACATGGGTGCGGGCGACGCCGCAGCAGATGCCAAGTTGATGAATGGTGTGGTCGAGGATCTCAGGATCATCACCGGCCAGCAGCCGAAGGTCAACCGTGCCCGCAAATCCGTGTCGAACTTCAAGCTACGCGAAGGTCAGGCCATCGGTGCATCGGTCACACTACGCGGTGAACGCATGTGGGAATTCCTCGATCGACTGATAGCGCTCTCGATTCCGCGTATCAGAGACTTCCGTGGCCTGAGCCCAAAGGGTTTTGACGGCCGTGGAAATTACAGTTTCGGTGTCACGGAACAGCTCATTTTCCCAGAGATCGACTATGACAAGGTCATGAAGGTCCGCGGACTGGACATCACATTGGTGACCACCGCGGAGACGGACGAACAGGGGAGAGCACTCCTCGATGCGTTCGGGTTCCCGTTCCGTCGACAGCAGGTAGGTGTCTGATGGCGAAAACTTCGAAAATCGCCAAGAACAACAAGCGAAAAGTACTCATCGAGAGGTACGCGGAGCGTCGTGCCGAGCTGATCAAGATCGTCAAGGATCCCGAAGCTTCATACGCGGACAAGCGTGAAGCGTATGCCAAGATCGCGAAGATGCCGCGTGATGCGAGCGCGACTCGCTATCGGAACCGGTGCAATGTCAGTGGTCGTCCGCGGGCCTATTTTCGTAAGTTCGGCCTCTCGCGTATCGCCGTGAGAGAGATGGCACATCGTGGAGAGTTGCCTGGCGTCAGAAAGGCGTCGTGGTAGCCGTGTACACAGACCCAATTGCTGACATGTTCACGAGGATCAGGAACGCCAACATGGCTCTCCATCCCGAGACATCGATGCCTTCGTCCAAGCTCAAGGAAGAGATCGCCCGCATCCTCTCGGAGGAGGGCTACATCGATGGCTGGAAGACGCAGGATGCCGAAGTTGGTGTGGAACTGACGGTACGCCTTCGATACGACTCGGACAGGCACAGCGTGCTCCAGGGCATTCAGCGCGTCTCGAAACCGGGACGTCGTGTCTACTCTGCCGCTCGCGACGTGGAGCGTGTCCGCGGCGGTATTGGTGTGGCGATCGTGTCTACATCAGAGGGTGTCATGACCGATAGAGATGCTCGTCGCCGCAACGTCGGCGGCGAGGTCCTGTGCAAGGTGTGGTGACATGAGCCGAGTAGGAAACGTGCCGATCAGTCTCCCAAGCGGTGTTGACGTGAAGGTCGATGACGGTCTTGTTGTCGTGAAGGGTGCAAAGGGCACGCTCACACAAGCCATCGACCCGGCAATCTCCGTCAGCGTCGACGATGGCACCGTCACATTCACGAGAGCTAACGACGAGCGGAAGTCTCGCGCGCTGCACGGCCTGTCGCGAGCGCTGATCAACAACATGGTGATCGGTGTCTCAGAGGGGTACAAGAAGGAGCTAACCGCCGTAGGCGTCGGCTACCGAGCCGTGCTCAAGGGGAGTCGTCTCGAGTTACAGGTCGGATTCTCACATCCTGTGCACATCGACGCTCCCGAAGGTATCACGTTCGAGGTTCCGGAGCCGACGAAGATCATCGTTGATGGAATTGACAAGCAAAAGGTTGGCCAGGTAGCCGCCAACATTCGTGCCGTGAGACCACCCGAGCCATACAAGGGCAAGGGGATCCGATACACGGACGAACATGTACGGCGCAAGGCAGGCAAGGCAGGAGTCTCCGCATGAGGGGAACACGAACAGATGCACGTCATCGCAGGCACTTTCGGGTGCGCAAGAATGTGCATGGCACCGAGGGCCGACCGCGCCTGTCGGTATTCCGTAGTAACAAACACATATACGCACAGGTCATCGACGATGACACCGGTCGTACCATCGCAGCGGCATCCTCGAAGGAATCCGCAGTCGATGGCACCGGCCTTACGGTGGACAGCGCAGCTGCGGTCGGCAAGCTCGTCGGAGCCCGTGCCCAGGACGCAGGGATCTCCAAGGTCGTTTTCGACCGTGGCGGGTTCAAGTATCACGGTCGGATCAAGGCACTCGCTGAGGCTGCCCGTGAGTCCGGTCTCGAGTTCTAGGAGCCGGCTATGACGACACAGAATAGAAATCGAAACCAGCGAAGCGACAGGGGACGTGGCAGAGAGCGCGACATTCCCGAGTTCGACGAGCGCGTCATAGCGATCAACCGTGTTGCGAAGGTCGTGAAAGGTGGACGTCGGTTCTCGTTCACTGCGCTGGTCGCAGTAGGCGACGGCAAGGGACGCGTCGGCATCGGCTACGGCAAGGCGAAGGAAGTGCCTGCTGCGATCCAGAAGGCATTCGAACTCGCCCGAAAGGACATGTTCGACGTTCCCATGGCGGGCCAGACGATCATCCATGAGATCATCGGGGTACAGGGTGCGAGCCGCGTACTTCTGAAGCCGGCTTCTCCTGGTACAGGTGTGATCGCCGGGGGAGCAGTCCGGCAGATCCTCGAGGCAGCTGGTATCTCAAACGTATTGGCGAAGTCGCTCGGCTCCGCCACACACATCAATGTCGCCAAGGCAACGGTCAACGCGCTACGCGGCCAGCAACGTCTCGACGATGTTGCCCGCGCCAGAGGGAAGCGTGCCGAGGAGATATTCCCTCCCGCTCTGCTGGCTGCATACAATTCCGCAGAGCTGATGCGGGCGAAGGTGTGACGATGGCCGATACATTGCGAATCACGCTTCGGCGAAGCCTCATCGGGGAGAAGCCGAAAACGCGTGCCACGATCGAGAGTCTCGGACTGCGCAAGATCAACGCTTCCGTGGAGCGGCCTGATACGCCGTCCGTCCGTGGAATGATTCATCGAGCACAACACCTGCTCGAAGTGGAGGAAATCTGATGAAACTTCATCATCTCCGTCCAGCGGAGGGCTCAAAGAAGCGCAAGATTCGTGTTGGGCGCGGTGAGTCTGGCCGTCGCGGCAAGACCGCAGGGCGCGGCACGAAGGGACTCAAGGCTCGCAGCAAGGTGCGCCAGGGCTTCGAGGGCGGCCAAACGCCGCTGCTCAAGCAAATGCCGAAGATGAAGGGTTTCAGGAACCCGAACCGCGAGGAGTTCACCGTACTCAACGTGGAGCGTCTAGGGGCGTTCGATGCAGGGGCCACGGTGACACCCGATGTCATGCGTGAGGCCGGTCTGGTAAAGAAGCGGGGCAGAGTCAAGGTACTCGGCCAGGGTGATCTAGAGGTTGCTCTCACCGTGAAGGCGCATGCGTTCTCATCGGGTGCGGCGGACAAGATCAAGGCCGCTGGCGGCACGATCGAACTGATTGAGGAGAAGTAGCCAATGTGGGCTTGGCTGTCATCGGGGCCGGTAATGTACCTGCTCAGCGACAGTGACAGCCCGGCTCGGAGCCGGTCCTGCGGAATCGGCACAGGACGAGCGACGAACCACTAACCCCAAACTGACTGGAAATCCATGCTCACCGCCTTCAGGAACGCGTTCAGGATCCATGACCTACGTAACAAGATCCTGTTCACTCTGTTCATATTCGTCATCTATCGCCTCGGCGCGGTGATCCCGGTACCGGGTGCAGATCTGAACGCTGTTCGTGCATTCACCAACCAGGCCGAGCAGTCGGGGTTTGTCGGGTTGCTGAACTTGTTCTCCGGTGGTGCGTTGACGCAGTTGTCGATCTTCGCGCTGGGCATCATGCCCTATATCACGGCTTCGATCATTCTTCAGCTCTTGGCTGTCGTGATCCCCAAGCTGCAGGCCCTTCAGGAGGAAGGCGAGACAGGGCGGAAGGTCGTCACACAGTGGACTCGCTACGTCACGGTGATCCTCGCTCTGCTCCAGTCAACCGGCTTTGCGTACCTCTTTCACAGTGGACAGTTCACGCAGGGGATAGACCTCATCCCTGACTTCACGCCACGTAACGTGATCATCATCGTCGTCACGATGACGGCGGGAACAGCCCTCCTTATGTGGATGGGTGAGCTCATCACGCAGCGGGGAATCGGCAACGGCATGTCGCTGATCATCTTCGTGTCGATCATCAGCCAGATACCGAGCCAGCTCGTCATTCTGAAGACGAACTCGGCGACGTACCAGTTCGTGACCATCGTTGGCGTGATGCTCATTCTCACGGTCGGGATCATCTATATCGAACAGGGCCAGCGGCGAATCCCCGTTCAGTTCTCCAAGCGAGTACGGGGTCGAAAGATTCTGGGTGGTCAGTCGACCTACATTCCCTTGAAGGTGAACATGGCCGGTGTCATCCCCGTGATCTTCGCAACCTCGATCATGTACTTCCCAGCGTTGATCTCGTCGTCGCTTCCGTCGACCGGTTGGGGCGCTGCGGTGCGCAACTGGATAAACGACAACATGCTGTCGACGTCAGGTATGGGGTTCTCACCGAGCCTGTGGTACATCGGGATCTTGGCATTGCTCGTCGTGTTCTTCACGTACTTCTACACGGCGATTCAGTTCGACCCCGAACGCCAAGCCGACATGATCCAGCGTCAGGGTGGATTCATCCCAGGCATCCGACCGGGCCGTGCGACCGTCAACTACCTCAACCATGTGCTCTCGCGAATTACGCTGCCTGGTGCCCTGTACCTGGCGCTCGTCACGATCCTTCCGTCGTTACTCGGCTGGCTATGGAGCGTTCCGGTCGGCCTCTCGGGCGTGTCGATCATCATCGTTGCAGGTGTTGCGCTCGAGACCTCGAAGCAGATCGAGAGTCAGCTGACGATGAGGAACTACGAGGGATTCCTCAGTTAGTGGCGCGCATGCATGGGCGTGGTGTGATGTGTCGCCTCGGCCCGCCATTCGCTGCATGTTCTGCCCAGCCATGCGTGCGTCTTCGGCCCGCGCTCGTTCGCACCTCGTTTCAGTCGAGAAATCGAAGTCGGGAGTGTACGTTGTCAAGACGTTCGGTCCTTCCGAATTGTGATTGCACGCACGCGGTACGCTGTAACTCGTAGATCGAGTCGAGTGGGAGGAAGAAACATGGCGAGACGGATTCTGTTCCTCGGGCCTCCAGGAGCAGGCAAGGGCACCCAGGCGACGATGCTCGCCAAGGCATTGCACATTCCACACATCTCGACCGGAGCAATGTTGCGAAGAGCCGTGGCAGATCAGTCGGATCTCGGCAAGCAGGTCGAGAGCGTGATGGCAGCAGGTGACCTCGTGTCAGATGAGCTTGTCGTGGCGATCGTGGATGAACGACTCGACCAGGATGACGCACACTGTGGGTATCTGCTGGACGGGTTTCCACGCACCATTGCCCAGGCTGAAGCCCTCAACGATGCGGTCATCAACGCGATTGGAACCGTAGTTCTACTCGAGGCCGATGCTGATGAGCTCGTTGTTCGGCTACTGAAGCGGGCAGATGAACAGGGTCGTGTGGATGACAACGAGGCTACGATTCGTCGGCGGCTCGAGGTGTACGAACACGAAACCGCACCGCTGGTCGGCTACTACGGAGACGCTGTGATTCGTGTCGACGGTATGGGCTCGATCGATGATGTATTTGCGAGGATCATGCTCGGACTCGCTGCTTCCTGACGGTGGGGTATGTATGGCTGGAACGCGTCTCATAACGAAGAAGACCGACGCGGACTTTGACAAGATGAAGGTCGCCGGTCGATGTGTCGCAGCGATGCACGGTGCGGTTCGGGACATGGCCGTGCCTGGTACCACGACGATGGACCTCGACGCGGCAGCCAGGGAGGTCCTTACAGAGTACGACTGTCGATCCTCATTTCTCGGATACGGCGGTCCGGAGAACCCATTCCCAGGTGTCTTGTGCACGTCTCCCAACTCGGCGATCGTGCACGGCATCCCTGGTGACTACCAGCTTCGCGATGGCGACATAATCTCGATCGATGCCGGGGCGATCTATGAGGGATGGCACGGCGACGCGGCCTTCACGATGGCGATAGGCGATGTTCCCGATGACGTCAAGACGCTCCTTGCAGTGACGGAGCGGGCGTTGTGGGCAGGGATTCGGCAGGCTGTGTCGGGTAACCGACTCGGTGATATCGGTGCGGCCGTCGAAGCTCTCGCAGAGGAGCATGGGATAGGTGTTGTCCGGGACTATGTCGGACATGGCATAGGACGTCAGATGCACGAGGCACCCTCGGTGCCGAATTACGGCATTGCGGGGAAAGGCCTTCGACTCAAGAAGGGCATGGCTCTCGCCATCGAACCGATGTTCAACCTCGGGACGGAGAAATCGGTCGTGCTCGATGACGCCTGGACCGTCGTCACCGCGGACGGGTCGTTGTCGGCACATTTCGAGCACACCGTGCTGCTGACCGACACCGGAACGCTTGTTTCGACGCTTCCCGAACCGATGCTGGTGACGTAGAGCGCCGCGATGGCAGGTCGGTCAGCGTTCGAAGATGTCACGTGCCTGCTCAGCCGTACCGTTCGATGATCATGCTCGCCGCATCACCGATATCTCTCGCAATGATCGTCGGCTGTTGCAGAGCAGGGCTGTATGTTTGACCCTGGCGTTTGATGAACACGCCATCGGCTCCTGCTGCGATGGCTCCTGCAACATCCCAGTCATGGGCAGCGACCATCACGATGTCTGCTGGCGCGATGGTGAGTTGGCGAGCGGCTGCGTGATACACAGAGCGATGTGGCTTGAAGCGGCTGACCATATCCACCGACATGACCTTCTGAAACCGGTCCGCGATTCCGGCGTTCCTGAGCTGAGCTTCGGCGGTCGCCTGCGGCGAGTTCGTGAGTGCTGCGACGCCGAGCTTGGCTTCAAGGAGACGGTCGATACCGCTTGCAACGTCTCCATGAGCCGGCAGCGTTGTGAAGACCTCTTTGATCGTTTCGATGTCTGCAACATCTACGTCGACCCGGCTTTGTGCCGCAACCGTTTCGAGCGCGGCTGCGGCAAGGCCGGTGAAGGGGACGTATTGATTGGTGACCGACGAAACGAACGACAGCCGAAGGAGCTCTGCAAACCACGTGGACGCGTCCGGTTGACTGTCGAAGCGGTCGTTGAACCAACAGCGGATCGGATCCAGGCTGAGGAGGGTCTCGTTGACATCGAACACGACTGTTGTCGGCATTCCCTGACGCTACACGATTCCCGCTTCTCGTACGATTGGGTGATGGCGCATGCTTCCTTATAAGGTCCCATTGCTGGATGAAAATGTGGAGGGATCGTGAAGCGAATAACAGTCCTGTTCGTTGCCTTGGCGCTGTTCCTGACAGCATGCCAGTTCACCGTGGAAGAGCAGTTCGAGGAGTCCTCTGGCGTTGTCGGCGTCGATACCGACTCGGGACCGGTGTCGATCGAGACAGACGAAGGTTCCTTCACATTTGGTGGAGGGGAGATCCCAGAGGGGTTCCGCGTCCCACTTCCGAACGGCTACACCGTGCTGAACGTGATCGAGGCAGAAGGCAAGTCGTCCGTCAGCGTGTCGTATCCGCTCGACACGTTCGATGCGATCGTCGGATACTTCGAATCGTGGACGAACAGCCAATCAGGAGAGTGGAGCGGCGGAACCAGCACGTTCGACCAGGGGACTGGTCAGGTATCGCGGTCTGCCATTTGGTACAGCGCCGACCTGTCGATCACCGTGGCCGACTGTCTCGGTGCCGATTCGACGAGCGACGCGTTCAATGCCATCTGTGTGATCGTTCTCGATATCTGAGCGATGTCCATTCCCAGTCGGGGCGCCGAATTGGTTGATAGTTTCTTGCATCCCCTACACTTGCCGCAGCAGCCCTGGTAGGGCTGTGCTTTCTTGTGACAATTCGACGTCGCTGATATCGAAGGACTGCCGCACCGTCATGTGTCGGCCTCCCCAGATGTAGACGTCAACCACCTCGGGTTTCCGTGTTCGGATTCCCCGGTGCTTGGCGGCGGCGTCCCAACCAGGTACCGAGGCGGGATCACGAAATATGAAAGTAAGAGCCTCCGCAAAGAAGATGTGCGATAACTGTCGCGTCATCCGTCGGCACGGCCGAGTATGGGTGATTTGCCAGAACCCTCGCCATAAGCAGCGTCAGGGGTAACACGCATGGCACGAATCGCAGGCGTCGATCTTCCCAGGGACAAACGAGTCGAAATCGGGCTCACGTATGTCTTCGGGATCGGGCGTTCAAGATCACACCAGGTCCTGGACTCTCTCGACATCGACTACAACACCAAGGTTCGCGATCTCTCCGATGCGGAAGTTCTCCGGATGCGGCAGTTCATTGATAGTAACTACAAGATCGAGGGCGATCTTCGTCGTGACATCGCGCAGAACATCAAGCGCAAGATCGAGATTGGTTGCTACCAGGGGCTTCGGCACCGCAGAGGACTTCCTGTTCGGGGGCAGAGAACGCACACGAACGCTCGCACTCGCAAGGGTAAGCGCGTGGCGATCGCGGGCAAGAAGAAGGTCACCAAATAATGACCACATCAGAGACACAGGCAGAGACGGCACCCGCCCCTCGCAGGCGTCGTGGCAAGAGAACGATCACCCATGGCCAGGTCCACATCAAGGCGACGTTCAACAACACGATCTTGACCATCACCGACCAGGACGGCAAAGTTGCTGCCTGGACCTCTGGAGGATCGGTCGGGTTCAAAGGTTCACGCAAGTCAACTCCCTATGCCGCGCAGATCGCAGCAGAGCAGGCTGCTCGCAAGGCTGGCGAGATGGGAATGCGGAAAATCGATGTCATCGTTCGTGGCTCCGGCTCGGGTCGTGAGACCGCCATTCGGACGCTCCAGAACATGGGCATCGAGATCACAGGAATCAAGGATGTGACGCCCGTACCGCACAACGGATGCCGTCCGAAGAAGCGGAAGGGTCGTTAACCATGGCTCGCTACACCGGACCAAGGACCAAGCGGAGCCGCAGGGCCCGCCAACTCCTCGACGAGAACAAGGCGAAGTATTTCGATCGCAGGCCGTACCCGCCAGGTCAACACGGTCGTGGGCGTATTCGCGAATCCCAGTACCAGATCCAGTTGCGCGAGAAGCAGAAGCTGCGCTTCATGTACGGCGTGCTAGAAAAGCAGTTCCGCAGGTATTACAAGAACGCTGCCAAGGGGAAAGGTATCACGGGCACGAACCTGCTGGTCATCCTCGAAACACGTCTCGACAATGTCGTGTATCGAGCAGGTCTCGCAAGCACGCGCCCACAGGCGCGTCAGCTCGTCAACCACGGCCATTTCCTCGTCAACGCCAAGAAGGTCGACATCCCGTCGTACGAGGTTCGACCTGGTGACGTCGTGACGGTCAAGGAACGCAGCAAGGAAATCTTGCCCATATTGCACGCCATTGACACCGTTGGTCGGACTGTCCCTGATTGGTTGAACGTCGAGGCGGGAGATCGCAAGATCTCTGTCGACACGTACCCCGCTCGTGAACAGATCGACACCGAGATCAAAGAACAACTCATCGTCGAGCTCTACTCCAAGTAGACCGACGTAGCCGTATAACCGAACACAGGAGCGAACGTGCTCATCACTCAGCGCCCCACAATCGAAGAGGAACAGATCTCCGACGACCGCTCGAAGTTCGTCGTTGATCCCCTCGAGCCAGGCTTTGGCTACACACTCGGCAATACCATGCGGCGCACACTGCTGTCGCGGGTGCCTGGTGCGGCCATCACCTCCGTGCGAATTGACGGAGTCCAACATGAGTTCTCAACGATCGAAGGCGTCGTTGAGGATGTTGTTGACTTCATTCTCAATCTCAAGCAGGTCGTGCTTCGCATCGATGTCGACGAACCCCAAACACTGTATCTATCAGCCAAGGGAAGCGGCGAGGTCACTGCGAGCGATCTCAAGGCCCCAGCGGATGTCGAGGTCGTCAATGGCGACCTTCACCTGGCAACGCTGTCATCATCTGGCCGGCTCGAGGTCGAATTGACCGCAGAGCGCGGTGTCGGATATCGCAGTGCGGACAAGAACAAGAAGAGCGACACGATCGGTGTCATCCCCATCGACTCGATCTTTTCGCCTGTTCGCAAGGTCGCGTATCGTGTCGAGAGCACACAGGTTGGCCAACGGATCGACTTCGACAAGCTCATTCTCGATGTTGAGACAGACGGTTCCATCACACCTGCCGAGGGCATCTCGTCTGCTGGTGGAACGTTGCGGAACTTGTTCGAACTTCTTGCTGAGATGGAGGAGTACGACGCGCTCGTTCCCGCAGACCTTGCGCCGGTCGAGACCTCGGGTCAGGAGCACCTTGATCTACCAATCGAGGCGCTCGACCTATCGGAGCGTCCACGCAACTGCCTGCGCCGTGCCCAGGTCCAGACCGTTGGCGAGCTGATCGAGAAGACAGAGGAAGATCTTCTGAATATCACGAACTTCGGCCAGAAATCGTTGGAGGAAGTTGTCGCAAAGCTCGATGAGCTTGGCTTCAGCCTCAAGAACTACGCCGATGTCGAGGGGAGTGTTGCGTAATGCCACGCCCAAAGAAGGGCCCAAGGCTCGGCGGTAGCCCGTCGCATCAGCGCAAGATCCTCTCGAACCTCACGGCGTCGCTCATCGAGCACGAAGAGATCACCACGACGCATGCAAAGGCGAAGATGCTTCGTCCGTATGCCGAGAAGATGATCACGAAGGCCCGACGTGGCGACCTGCACGCTCGTCGCACGGTACTCAAGAAGATCGAGAACACCGAGGTTGTGACGAAGCTGTTCGACGAAATCGCCCCGCGGTATGTCGACCGGCCTGGGGGTTACACGAGGATCACCAAGCTCGGCCCCCGTCGTGGCGATGGCGCCGAGATGGCAAAGGTAGAGCTGGTTTAGCGGCCGACAGTTGATCGTCAATAGCTAACAGCTACCAGAGGGGCCGACCTGCATGTCGGCCCCTTCTGTATCTCAAGGTGTGATGAGGATCGGGGGACCGGACGGTGCGGGCCCGAAGGTGACCGGTGGTCCGTAGGTGCCGTCGCGGAGGCTTCTGAAGAGGCCGCTGTCGAAGTACTCCTCGGGACCCATGCCGTTGGTGGACATGATCTGGAAGTCCTCGTCCGTCAACTGCCCGTACGGGTAGAAATCATACTCGGAGGAGGAATGCTGGCCGGACCCGTAGGTGTACGGGTCGAGCCGAGCCGAGATTTGTGTCGAGAGGGCGAACACGGCGAATATCCCGAGGACCGTGACACCGATCGACACCCACCTCCAGGCGTTCGTCCGCGTACGGTTGTGTCCAAGACGCATGGACGCCCAGACGAACGAGGGAAGGAGCACGCCTGCCCCGGTTATCAGGATCCAGGGGAAGTTCGGGTTGCCTGGCCAGAGATAGTTCCATGTCAGGAGCAATCCTATGGCGAGGCCGCGGACGGTCCACCAGGCGGGCTCCATCTCTTTCCAGATATCTGCTGCTCTTGAGGACTCGACGCGTTGAGCGATTCGGCGGGTCACATCGGAGATCGTGTCGGTCAGCGAGCGAGCGCTGGCCGTACCGTTGCCGATCCCGACAGACGCAAGGAACTCTGCAGCGTACGCATCGGGTGATCCGATGCGCTCTGAGAGCGGCTCATGTGAGTCGTCTGCGATGATCTCTTCGAGATGGTCCTCGAGATCGATGAGCAGTTCGGTCCGCTCGTCGGCCGACAGGCTCCCGAGTCGCGTCTTGAGGACGTCGAGGTAGGGCTGGATCTGGGGCGAAGTACGTTCTCTCGTGGTCATGATGTGGTGCCTCCCACCCCGTTGAGCACGGTGTCGAGGGTCGAAGAGAACTGTTTCCATTGCTTACGCGATGCCTTCAGTTGCGTCTTTCCCGACTTGTTGATCGCGTAGTACTTGCGGTTGGGGCCCTCGTCGGAAGGTACGACGTACGACGAGAGATAGCCTCCCTGGAAGAGCCTTCGCAGTGTTCCGTATACCGAGGCGTCCCCAACCTCGTCGAGACCTTTCGCCCGGAGCCGCCGAACGACCTCGTACCCGTAGCCGTCTTCTTCGTCGAGGACGGCAAGTACTGACGGCTCGAGAACGCCCTTGAGGAGTTGTGTGGTGTCCATGATCGCCTCGACTTCTGTGCCACGATACTACTACTGCATACACACTACTACGGAATGCGTAATAGTGTGAGGATGGGTACACCAACGTGAGAGATGTAGCCTCATCCGAATGCTCGGTCCAGGTGATATCGCACAAGTCGTTCGGTCCTACGAACCCGATGGCGATGAGCGGTCACACGCACTCGCCCTCGACATACTGGGCAATGACCGTCCGATATGGCCACGATCCGAGTTCGACCCTGGTCACTTCACAGCATCGGGCTTCGTCGCTTCGAGCGATGCGAGCGCGTTGCTTCTCATTTTTCATGGAAAGCTCGAACGTTGGTTGCAGCCAGGAGGTCACTTCGAGGCCGAGGACACCACTGTTGACGAGGCAGTTCGCAGGGAAGTGGCTGAGGAGACAGGTCTTGGCGATCTCACCCGGCTCTGCACGTCACTCGTGCGCATCGACGCACATCCCATCCCAGAAAGAGGGACAGAACCCGCCCACATCCACATCGATCTTGGTGTTGGCTACCGTGCCTCGTGCGACGAACTCGGTCCGCTCGATGAGGTGCTGGATGCCCGGTGGGTTCGCTTCGAGGATTTAGACTGCTACGACATCGACGCAGGTGTTCGTGGTGGTGCAAGTGCCCTCCAACACCTCCTCATCACCCAATCTTGTGAGAAGCGAACGGAGTGAGCAAGCGGTGTTGCGGATGCTCGGGTGCCCTCGTGGCTCGCCTGGGATCCCGCCGCATCGAAGCGGTACTCCTCTGCCGTCCCGTAGGGGAGACCAACGGAGTTGATGCGGCTGGCCGTCGCGGCCGCGGTACGTGTTCGTTCATTGAGGGGGCGAGAGAGTCTGCGAGCGACGCTTGACTGTGCGCTGTCAGCCGTCTTGTGGATAGATGCCCTGGCGCACGACGACGACCGGGATCGTCGCGTCGAGCAATATACGGCTGAGGTGTCGGCCGACGCCCTGGCTCCCGTGAACCCCGACGATCAGCGAATCTGCCGCTGTCTCGCTCACGACGCGCCAGATGACATCTGGAAGGTCTCCGAAGTCGATCGCGTACGACACATCCACGTCTTCCAACACACCGGCTACCTCGCTGAACCAGCGGCTCACCTCGGCCGCCTTCTCCGTCTCGAACTCGTCCACCACGGACCTAGCGTCCGGCTCGGGATCGTGCATCTGATATCGGTACGCAGCGACTGGCGCCGGATCGATGTCGGCCGAGCCGACCACATGAGCCACGGTGATGCTTGCCCCCGATTGCTTGGCTGCAGCAACGCCGTACCGTGCAGCGTCGGCGGATGAATCAGTCAAGTCTGTTGCAATGATGATACGCATTGGCGCTCCTTGGTACACAGCAGCCACACTACCCGCATGGTCACGCGAGGCTCTGTGTCTCCGTCTATCCTGCTCGCACATGAAGGACGGGCCAGCTTGACAAACGCGACCATGCCCCTGCCTGGTGATCGGCCAACGGGTGCCTGGCGTGCCGCGTTGAGTTTTCAGCGCGGAGTTGACAACCTGAACGAGAAGATCGCCTCAATTACGCCGTACCTCGTCATCCTCGTCGTAACCATCGGCTTCAGCAACGTCGTCCTCAGATATTTCGGTCGTTTCATCGGCACCAGGCTCGTCAACAATTACTGGCTCGAGTCGCAGTGGTACATCTACTCATTGGTCTTCCTCCTGAGTTTCGGATACATCTTGCGCCATCAGATCAACGTCAGAGTCGACTTCTGGTGGGCGGAACAGCCGCTGAAGACGAAGGTGCTGATCGATATTGTTGGTCACCTCATCGCGCTGATTCCGTTCGCAATCCTTGCGATTTGGGTCAGTTGGAGTTGGGTGCTCAGCTCGATGGTGTCCCAACAGGGCAGCTTCACGACGTGGAAGATCTGGACGATCTGGGAGAACAGCCCAGACCCGAGTGGCCTCGCGAGAGCACCGATCAAGGCGATGATCATCGTCGGGTTCTTCCTGCTGCTCTTGCAGTCGCTCGCCGAGATGGTGAAGCTGTGGGCTGTATATATGGATCACGACGACTGGGTCGAAATGCCCGTCAAGCACGGTGCCCCTCAGAGGATCGAGTAGAGGAGAAACGCTTAATGGGTGGATGGCTCGCCGTCATCATGTTCGTCCTTTTTCTCGGCCTACTCCTGTCGGGATATCCTGTGGCATTCTCATTTGCGGGCACCGCTGTCGTGTTCACAGCTCTCGGTCTGGTGCTCGGTGTCATCGATTCGAACTTCCTCAGGTTGCTGCCGAACCGGTGGTTCGGGGCCATGTCGGACTTCACCCTCCTGGCAATCATCTTCTTCGTGTTCATGGGGGCGATATTTGAACGGTCTGGTCTTGCTGAGGAGCTCCTAACGACGATCGCCATGATCCTTGGGCGCGTGCCTGGTGGTCTCGCGCTCACCGTCGTTTTCGTTGGAACGCTCCTTGCGGCGGCAACGGGTGTTGTTGCGGCAACCGTCATCGTGATGGGGCTCATTGCGCTTCCCGTCATGCTGAAACACGGCTATGACCACAAGCTCGCAACCGGGGTCATCGTCGGTTCTGGGACCATGGCACAACTTGTGCCACCGAGCCTCGTGCTCGTGCTGCTCGCGGGCGTAGCGGGCGTCTCCGTCGGTGACCTGTTCCTCGGCGCGCTGATCCCTGGCATCATTCTCTCTGGTCTGTATGCCATCTACGCCTTCGTTGTCGCTGTCATGCACCCGGAGAAGGCCCCGTTGATGCCACCTGAGGAGAGGACGCACAGTGGCTGGGCGCTCGTGCGCAAGGCCATGGTCGCCGTCGTGCCTCCACTTTTCCTGATCTTCGCTGTGCTTGGGAGCATCTTCCTGGGCGTTGCCTCACCGACCGAGGCGGGCGCTGTGGGTGCCTTCGGTGCGGCGTTCCTAGCGCTCTTGAACCGCAATCTCACCTGGGACGTGATCAAGGGCTCGGGACAGGCTACGTCGGATATCACAGCCCTCGTGTTGATGATTCTCTTCGCGTCGACCTTTTTTGCCTTGGTATTCGACCGCCTTGGCGGCCAGCGGCTCGTAACCAGCTGGCTGACCGGCATCCCAGGGGGCAAGTGGGGATTCATCGTCGTGTCGATGGTCGCGATCTTCATTCTCGGCATCAATCTCGAGTTCATCGAGATCACGTTCATCGCCATGCCGATATTCATCCCCGCAGCGATCGCACTCGACATCAACCTTGTGTGGTTCCTGGTACTCGTCGCGATCAACCTCAACATGGCGTTCATCTCCCCACCAGTCGGGTTCTCGTTGTTCTATCTCCAGAGCGTCGCGCCGCCTGAAGTCAAAACAGCCGACATTCACAAGGGAGCCCTTCCCTTCATGGCCCTCCAGGGTGTGGCGCTCGTCATCGTGACAATATTCCCGATCACGGTCAACTGGCTTGTGCAGCTCTCACGAGCAAGTATCTAGCAGCACGTGCGGTGACGCTGTCGCGTGTTGAACCGCCTGTGTGTGGGACTCTCGGGTCTCAAGGCGAAGTACGCGATTGAGGGGTGGCTGACCAGCCACCCCTCAAACACGTGGGACGTTCCTGCCGGCCCTACAACGAACTCGTCTTGAGCATCGCCAATTCTGCCAATCCCATCCAGTCGTAGCTCTCCTGGCGGAACTTGTCCCAACTCCCGTAGACATCCGCGAAGTCAGAGTCCTGACCCCTCAGGTCACTGAAGAGCTCCTCAGAGGCCTGCTTCGAAGCTTCCATCACGTCATCGGGGAAGGGGAGGATCGTCACGTTCGAGCTCGCCATGATGGTCTTCAGCGCTTCCGGGTTCCGGACGTCATAGCGGGCCATCATCGTTGAATTCGCAAGGTAAGCCGCCGCCTCGACGATCGCCTTGTACTCCTCGGGGAGGTTGTTCCACTCGCCTAGGCCTATCTGGACCTCGAGCGAAGGCCCCGGCTCCCACCAGCCCGGGTAGTAGTAGAACTTCGCTACCTCGTTGAATCCCAGCTTCGTGTCGTCGTACGGCCCAACCCACTCCGTCGCGTCGATGTTGCCGGTCTGGAGCGCTTGGAAGATCTCACCGCCAGGGAGCACCTGAACGAGAACACCGAGCTTCTCCATGACCTTTCCGCCGAGGCCTGGAATGCGCATCTTGAGACCCTCAAGGTCGCTGACGCTCTTGAGTTCCTTGTTGAACCAGCCACCCATCTGCGTGCCGGTGTTTCCCGCTGGAAACTGGATCAGGTTGAACTTCTCGGCGTACAGTGCCTGCATCGTCTCGAGGCCACCACCCTCGTACAGCCATGCGTTCTGCTGGCGGAAGGTGAGACCGAACGGGAGTGCAGTGCCGAATGCGGTCACGGGACTCTTGCCGATGTAGTAATACGAGGCGGTGTGGCCAATCTTGACGCCACCCTCTTGGACCGATGGCAACACCTCGAGTCCGCCGACGAGCTCACCGGCTTCGCGGGCATTGATCGTGAACTTTCCACCTGTCATCAATCCGACGGCCTCACCGAACACTTCCGCGCCACCAAAGATGGTGTCGAGACCTCGTGGCCAACTCGTGGCCATCTCCCAGGTGATCTCGGGTAGATCGTTGTTCGATACGGCGGCATCACTTGCGTCCTCCGCAGAGCCTCCAGAGAGCAACAGAGCCGCTCCACCTGCACCGACTGCTCCGCCTGCTCCGATCAAGCCGGCTGTCTTTAGGAACTTGCGTCGATTGAACTCCGTCACATCGGGGTCGACCGTTTGCCCCATGGCATCCTCCTCATTCGTGATCATTGCCACGCGGACCGTTCCCCGCCCAGTCCGCTGTCGATGCCCAGTTCGGTGCCCAGTGGTCACGGATCATAGCCGCGCGTACCCGAGGTCTGCAGGCCCGAATATGGTGGCCGTCATGACTGGTCGAAACTCACCCCGAAGGGTTGGTGAGGTGAAAAGCTACGAGGGGTCCAGGGGGTAACCTGCCGTGCAGCCGACCCGGAGGCGTTGTGGGCGTCGTGCTCAGCCGACTGTTGCAGACCATAAGGCTCGAACGCGATGCGTTCGTGTGGATGGACTTCAACGATCGCGCGACAGGTGACGGGGCGATTCTCGTTGGCGCGACGCAAGTGTTGATCGCTCTCGGTCTCGGAGCGTCGATTGTCGACCTGCTGAATCCCTTTACGTTGGTCACCCTCCTGATCAACGCAGTGTTCCTGTGGGTCGTGTACTCGGGAGCAACATACGCGGTGGCGAAGTATCTCCTGGACGGTGATGGCACCTACGCGTCGTATCTGAGAATCACCGGCTTCGCGTACCCAACCTGGATTCTCATCGTGTTCGTCAGCATCGTTGTCAGCGAGCCGCTGCTGGTGTTCGCCATAAGCGGCGCCTGGTTTGTCGTGATCGTCGGCAACGGCGTGATGTACGTAGCAGACCTCGCAAGGGAGAAGGCGTTCGCCGCGGCGATCGGCGGTTTCGTCCTCGTTGTGATCGTGCGAGCCATACTCGCCAACGTATTCTCCTTCTAGTGTCTCGACGACCAGACTCTGAGCGGTATCACCCGGCAGGGACACTTTCCGTATCCTCAGCACTCTCTGTATCTATGCCAGGGAGTGTTTGTCCGATCTCACGTCGCGGATGCTTGCCGACACCAAAGCGGCGTCCCGATGGAACCTGGTCGAGGGACTAGACATGCCAACGTATCGGCTCGACCTTGCATACGACGGATCCCGTTTCCACGGATACGCCAAGCAACCGAACGTCCGTACCGTACAAGGTGATCTGGAGGCCGCGCTGGCGCCGCACACCCAAGGTGTTGCCACGTTCGTGGCAGGACGAACTGACAAGGGTGTGCACGCCACCAATCAGGTCGTCTCGTTCACGTGCGGTGAACTCGATTCCGCTCGAGTGCTGCGATCGCTCAACACCCAACTCGCACCAGAGATCGCGGCGCATCGACTGGTGGTGGTCCCTGACGACTTTCATGCACGTTTCTCTGCCACGGGGAGGGCGTATCGGTATCGGATCCGCAACGCCGATGTGCACGATCCGCTCTCGGCCGCAACCGTCTGGACATATGCCTATCCGCTCGACGTCGGGGCCATGAACGATGCGGTGGAGCCCCTCATCGGTCAGCATGACTTCGCTGCGTTCTGTCGCAAGCAAGGAAACCGATCCACGAATCGAGACGTGCTGTGGGCAACTCGTGAAGTGTTGTGGGCAACATGGCGAAGAGATTCCGACAGAGTTGAGCTGTCGATTGCTGCCGAATCGTTCTGCCACCAGATGGTGCGCTCGATTGTCGGCCTCAGCGTCGAAGTAGGTAGAGGCATCATCGGCGCCTCCGAGGTTCGCGGCATCCTTGCCTCACGCGATCGTCAGCCAACGATCGGATTGGCACCTCCACACGGCCTTACGCTGGTCGCTGTCGCCTACGATTACGAGCCGCTACCACGCCCGAGCTGGGTAGCTACGACCGAGTAGTCGCCGAGACTCGCGACGATGTCGTCGAAGTGCTCATGGGACCTCGTCTCGAGGGACAAGAGAATCGCAACTTTTCCGAACTCGACACCTATCCCTTCCCTGTGATGCTCGACGGAGAGAACGTTGCCGCCGAGCGATCCGACGGTCGTGAGCACCCTGGCGAGATATCCAGGCTCGTCCGGCACAGTCACGGTGAGCGATCCGAAGCGGCCTCTCGCCTCGAGACCGTGTCTGACGACACCGTCGAGGAGCAGGAGGTCGATGTTGCCTCCAGAGAGCACCACGACCGTCCTGCCATCGTATGGCACCATGCCGTTGAGAACAGCCGCAACACCTACCGCTCCTGCGGGCTCTACGAGATGCTTAGTTCGCTCGAGTAGGAGCGCGACTGCTGCGGTCGTCATGTGGTCGCTGACAGCGACCAATTCGTCGACGTAACGTTCGATCATGTCGAAACACCTGGCGGAGGGCCTCGATACGGCGATGCCGTCGGCAACCGTGTGGCCTGGCACGATCTCGACTGCTTCGTTTCGCACACGAGCCTGGATGTAGGTGGGAACGGCGTCGGATTGGACGCCTACGATTCGTATGCCACCCTTGAGGTGCTTGAGGGCCAGGGCTGCTCCACTGATGAGTCCTCCGCCCCCGACCGGGATCACGACAGTGTCGACATCGGGCACCTGTTCGAACAGTTCGATCCCGAGCGATCCCTGTCCTGCAATGATCCGGATATCGTCAAAGGGATGGATGAGCGTCGCTCCGGTGCGGTGAGCGAACTCCGTTGCGCGATCCGTCGCCTCGGCGAGGTTTTCGCCTTCCAAGATGACCTTCGCGCCGTAGGCCCTCGTTGCGACAACCTTGGGAATTGCCGCTGCTTCAGGCATGAACACGGTGGCCGTGACGCCTGATTCGGACGCAGCTAAGGCCACGCCTTGAGCGTGGTTGCCGGCCGAGGCCGCGACGACACCTCGATCGAGATCGTCGCTCGACAACGACCCGATCGCGTTCATAGCGCCGCGGATCTTGAATGAGCCGGTTCTCTGAAGGTTCTCCGCTTTGAGCCAGACATCGCAACCGGACATCCCCGAGAGCGATCGTGAAGGCAGCGTTGGGGTTTCTCGCACGATCGAACGGCCTCGCTCGCGGGCCTTTACGATGTCTTCGAAGCTGATATCATCTGACACTCGGATCCTCCGTCCACGAGGTTAACGGCGCCGTACGCGCACGCCATGTGGTCATTACCAGTAGGAACCGATACCATACGGTTTCGCTCCCCAGGAGGGAGTCGATTCCTGACGCCATCCTCTAGGGACAGTTACCTCATGAAGCCAAAGCTGCAGAGAACATTCTCGCCGAAGCCTGGTGATATCAAACGTTCGTGGTATGTCATCGACGCCGCGAATGTTCCGCTCGGCCGACTTGCGTCGGAGATCGCCCAGATGCTTCGAGGCAAGAACAAACCTACCTATGCGCCACATGTCGATGGTGGTGACTATGTCATCGTCGTCAACGCGAAGTCCGTGCATGTCTCTGGCAACAAGGAGATAGAGAAGATCTACTACCGACACTCGGGATATCCAGGCGGTCTTCGTGCAGAGACGCTTTCAGAGGTACGCAAGAAGCACCCCGAGCGCCTCATCGAGGCTGCCATCAGAGGCATGCTTCCGAAGAACCGTCTCGGGCGCCAGATGATCAGGAAACTCAAGGTCTACGCAGGACCTGATCATCCGCACGCAGCACAGGCACCCGAACCGCTCACGCTCACGTACCGAAAGGTTGAAGCCTGATGGCAAAGCCCAAGCCGCTCGTTCAGTCCACAGGTCGTCGCAAGAGTTCCGTCGCTCGAGTCCGCCTGTATGACGGCAGTGGCGAGTACGTGCTCAACGGCCGAGTTCTCAGTGACTACTTCCCAGATCCGGAGCTCCGCAGGCGGGTCCATGAAGCCTTCAAGGTCACAGACATGGAAGGTCGTTACGACGTTCATGCAACGCTCGAAGGCGGCGGTACGACCGGTCAGAGCGACGCGCTCCGTCTCGGCATCGCCAGGGGCCTGATAGCTCTCGATCCCGAGCTTCGTCCCGTACTCAAAAAGGAGGGCATGCTCACGCGTGACTCTCGCAGGGTTGAGCGCAAGAAGTACGGCCTTCGTAAGGCCCGTCGGGCGCCCCAGTTCACCAAGCGTTAGCCTGAGACGCACACAAACCTGCGTCGCCGGCGGTACAGACACGAATGGGTACTGAACCACAACGGCTCTTCGGAACGGACGGTGTCCGCGGTCTCGCGAATTCCGAGCTGACCCCAGAGCTCGCTTTCGGCCTAGCCCGCGCGGCTGGCGACGGCATCGAAGGACACGTTGTCATCGGTCGAGATACCCGCCGATCAGGTCCGATGCTTGCGTCCGGAGTTGTTGCTGGCTTCAACTCGATTGGCATCGATACGGTTGATGTTGGGATTCTGCCGGTTGGTGCTGTATCCAGACTCACTCGGGACACCGGGGCTACGTATGGTGTCATGATCTCCGCGTCACACAACCCGGCCGAGGACAACGGCATCAAGTTCTTTGGAAGGGACGGGGCGAAGATCCCTGATGCGCAAGAGGAGAAGATCGAGCGCCGCTTCTTCTCTGGGGATCCGTACCGTCGGCCCGTTGCGGGCAACGTCGGAATCCAAACGGCCATGCACGACGCGATCGAGCGGTACGTCGACAAGGTTTCTCAGACGGTCACGTACTCGATGCGCGGCCTTGAGTTCGTCGTAGACTGCGCGAACGGTGCGTCGTTTCTCGCCGCCCCCGCGCTCTTCGAGAAGGTTGGGGCCACCGTCGAAATCATTGCAGATACACCTGATGGCATGAACATCAACGAAGGTGTTGGAGCGACCCACCCAGAGGCGGTCGCGCGAGCAGCACATGGCAAGGTCGGACTCGCCTTCGATGGTGACGCCGACCGGCTCATCGCTGTTGATGAGGATGCGAATGTCGTCAACGGCGATGTGATCATGGCGATCTTCGCACAGTGGCAGCGTGAGCGGGGCAGACTCGAAAAGAACACTGTGGTCACCACAGTGATGTCGAACCTCGGATTCCACCAGGCCATGGATCGCCTGGGTATTGATGTCGTGCTGACGCCGGTTGGTGATCGACACGTCGTTGAGGCGATGCGAAAGAGTCACTCGGTTGTCGGTGGCGAACAGTCAGGCCACATCCTTCTCGAGGACCGCTCCACAGGGGATGGTCTACGAACAGCGCTGAGGCTGATGGAGGTGATGGCTGCGACCGGCAAGGAGCTTCGTGAGCTGCGCCTCGTAATGGAGGAGCTTCCTCAGGTCCTCACCAATGTACGGGTTGAATCCAAGGATGGTTGGGATACCGATGCAGCGATTGCCGAGTCGATTGCTGAGCACGAGCGGCAACTCGGCAGCCGCGGTCGGATCCTTGTCAGGCCTTCAGGCACCGAGCCCCTGATTCGTGTCATGGTTGAGGCGCCGACGAAGTCGGAAGCGAGCGCGGTCGCAACGTCGATTGCCGAGGTCGTCGCCACGAAGCTGAGCTGACGACGCCCCCCGACTTCGGTATACCCCGTTCTCGCGTAAGAACCGGGGGACTGCCGGTTTTCGTCTGATAGTCTCTATACCAACAACTGAACGAGACGTGGTGATGCACCTGTACCAGCGCCTGGCCTCATGTACATGAGGCGACGAGGAAGAGGGAGTATCGAAACGTTCGGCGGATGCCCTCTCGGCTGCTCACGGTCGTGACGGGTTGGACGAAAACCGGGGAGTGATCCCCGCAACAGAGGCCAACTCGGAGTGAGTGGGGAAACCCAATTTCGCCGCATTGCCTGTCTCCTTACGAAAGGGGATCACGCGCGATGTGCGGGATCATGGGATACGTGGGGTCACGAGATGCTGGCCCAATTCTCGTCGATGGGCTTCGGAGGCTTGAGTACCGAGGCTACGACTCGGCTGGCATAGCCGTTACGAATGGCTCCATCAACGTCAGGAAGGCTCAAGGGAAGATCGCGAACCTCGAGGCGCTTCTTGACCGTGAGCCACTTGATGGTTCGATCGGCATAGGCCATACGAGATGGGCGACGCACGGAGTCCCCTCGGATGCCAATGCCCATCCTCACACGGACGCTTCCGGCGAGTTCGTGGTGGTCCACAACGGGATCATTGAGAACTTCCAAGCGCTCAAGGACGAGTTGACCGAATTAGGGGCAACGTTTACGTCCGAAACCGACACAGAAATCCTTGCTCACCTCATCGCGAGGGAGTACGACGGCGACCTTGTCGATGCCGTCCGAAGGACCGTTGCACTCTCCGACGGTGCCTATGCAATGGTCGTCATGTCGAAGCGTGAACCGCGCAAGATCGTTGCTGTGCGCAAGATCAGTCCGCTTGTGGTAGGACTCGGAGACGGTGAGACGTATCTGGCTTCCGACATTCCAGCGGTGCTCCATCGCACACGAGACTTCATGATCATCGAGGACGACGAGCTAGTGGTCGTGACCCAGGACGGTGCAACCGTCGAGACGATTGCAGGGGACGTTGTGGATCGTGAGGTCGTGCACATCGATTGGGGCGCTGAGCAGGCAGAAAAGGGCGGATATGAGCATTTCATGCTCAAGGAGATTCACGAGCAGGCCTCGGTCGTGACAGAGACACTCGCCTCAAGGCTCGACGAGCACGGAGCGGTCTGGCTCGAAGATGTCGCCTTCGATGACGAGTACATCCGATCGATCGAGCGTATACGCATCACGGCATGTGGAACTGCTTTTCATGCTGGAATGATCGGGCAAGAGATCTTTCGCAGGTTCCTCAGACTCCCGACGAGCGTCGAATACGCGCACGAACTGCGGTACGCAGATCCGATCGTCGGGCCACATGAGCTGACGATCGCGGTCTCGCAATCCGGTGAGACAGCCGACACGCTTGCGGCAGCGAGGCAGGCGAGCGAATCAGGATCGCGTCTTCTCGCGATAACGAACGTGGTCGGTTCCACGTTGTCGCGCTACGCCGACGACATTCTGTACACCCGTGCAGGCCCCGAGATCTCGGTCGCTTCCACGAAGGCATACACGGCGATGTTGATCGCCCAATACCTCCTCGCGTTGCGTCTGGGCGCTGCGCGCGGAACCATAGATCCTGAGCACATCGAGCGCATCGCACACGGCCTGCACCAGATGCCGGGAGCGATCGAGAGGACGCTCGCTGGAGAGGCTGCTGCTGAGGCCGCTGCTGAGATGATTGCCGACGCGGACGATGTCTATTTCATCGGCAGAGGTCTCGACTACGCGGTTGCGATGGAAGGATCGCTGAAGCTCAAAGAGATCTCATACCTGCATTCAGAGGCGATGCCCGCAGGCGAGCTCAAGCACGGAACGTTGGCACTCATCACCGATGACGTGCCGGTGATCGTGATACTGACGCAGCGCGGCGTGTACGACAAGACGATCTCTGCAATACAGGAGGTCAAAGCCAGAGGTGGAAGGATCATTGCGGTGGCGTACGATCACGACGCTGAAATCGAAAGGTACGCCGACCTCGTGTTGCGAATCCCGGACATGCCGGACCCGCTCGCTCCGGTCGCTGCGGTCGTTCCGTTGCAATTCCTCGCCTATCACGTGGCGAAACTCCGGGGGCATGATATCGACCAGCCGAGGAACCTCGCCAAGTCGGTGACGGTGGAATAGCCACGTCCTGGCCTCGTTGGGGCATGCCGTTGCGGTAGTACGCTCTAGGGTCATGGAGATCATTGGGCTCGGCATCGACCTCGCCGAGGTGTCGCGAGTTCGTAGGTTGCTGCACAAGAGCCCTGACTCGTTCCGTCGGCGGTGTTTCACCGACGCTGAGTGGGAGTACGCGCATCGTTTCGCCGATCCGTCGGAACGCCTCGCGGCGAGGTTCGCCGGCAAGGAAGCAGTGATGAAGAGCATGTTCACTGGGTGGAGGCACATTCCGTGGCGAGACATCGAGATCACCGGCGGTGGCCCCCCGAGCGTCAACTTGTATGGGAAAGCCAGACAGCGTGCCGCCATGCTCGGCATTCTTGAGGTCAAGATCACCGTGACGCACAGCGCTGAAAGTGCCATGGTGTTTGTTGTCTCGATGGGTGAGCACGACTGATGCACAGCGTGCTCTCCGTTCGGGCGATGCGGCAGGTAGATGCCGCATCGGAGAAGAGCATCGAGTCGCTGATGGACGCGGCAGGCTATGGCGTGGCGATGTCCGCCGCCACGATGGGTGCCGGTTATGGCTCTGTTGTGCATGTCCTAGCAGGGCGTGGCAACAACGGGGGGGATGGCATCGTCGCAGCGAGATATCTCAAGCGCAGAGGTGCAAGCGTGACGGTGCACCACCACGGTGTTCCCGAGCCTAGGTCTCCGGCTGGTACGGCGATCGTTGCGGCACGCGCATGTGGGGTCGGGTTTGTGCCGCTCGATGATGCCGGGCCCCTCGGCGGCGGTGACCTGGTGATTGACGCGCTCTTCGGAACAGGATTCAGGGGAGACCTACCGAAGGAAGCGCTTCCGTGGACGGTCGCGAACATGCCGGTACTTGCGGTCGACATCCCGTCTGGTGTATCTGGAGACACAGGGCATGTCAGCGGTCCTGTCTTCACGGCTGAGCGCACAGCAACCTTTCACGCCCTCAAGACGGGCCACCTGCTCGGGGAGGGACCGGATCGCAGTGGGATCATTGATGTGTACGACATCGGTCTCGTGGGCGGGGAGGCATCGATGTATCTCTTCACCGCCGGCGACGTTGTCGTACCTCACCGATCTCGCACGGCACACAAGTGGTCTGTCGGCGCTGTGGCCACCGTCGGGGGTGTCCCTGGCCTTTCCGGTGCCGCCGTTCTTGCGGCGCGGGCTGCGCTTGTCGGAGGCGCAGGCGTGTCAACGATTCTGACAACGCCGGCAACCGCCACAGCGTACGACATGATCGCACCGGACCTTGTCGCGATCCAAGCGAGCGAGACGGATAGCTGGCAAGACCACCCGTCTGAGGCTCTCGCTCTGGTTGAGCGATATGACACGCTCATCGTCGGTCCGGGGCTCGAACCGGTGTCCTCGGTATTCGTTGAGCAGATGATCTGCCAGTTCGACGGCGTTGTCATCGTCGACGCAGGCGCCCTCAACGCGCTCACACGACTTGATTGTCTCACGGATCGTGCCGGACCGACCGTGCTGACGCCGCACGCTGGCGAGTTTCGCCGTCTGACCGGTGACGATCCGACGCCTCAGGCTGCGCGGCTACTCGCTGAGGCCACCGGAGCGGTTGTCCTCTTGAAAGGTAACCCGACCTTCGTAACGGGCGACCGCCAAATTGTCGTCAACGTCGCAGGACCGGAACTCGCCACCATCGGGACCGGGGATGTTCTGTCCGGCACGATCGGAGCGTTCACGGCAGCAGGCATTCCCATCTTGGAGGCAACGGCGAGCGCCGCGTACCTTCACGGCATTGCCGGCAGGCGACTTGCCGAGACAGGAACGGTGACAGCCACGGAACTCATAGGTGCAATCGGAGCGCTCGTCACGGAATATGATCGCACCACTACCACGTCGAAGGATGTGTAGCGGCATGCGACCATCGTGGGTAGAGATCAACCTCGATGCAATCGAGCACAATGTTCGCCAGATCTCCGAGCGAATCGCCCCAGCGGAACTCTGCGCAGTTGTCAAGGCAGACGGATACGGGCACGGAGACATACCCGTTGCGGAGGCTGTGATCGCCGGTGGAGCTGCTTGGCTCGCTGTAGCACTCGTCGAGGAAGGTGTGCGACTTCGCGAGGCTGACATCGACGTTCCAATACTCGTCCTGTCCGAGGCGCGACCGCGGGATGTGTCGACGATCGTGGCCAACGGTCTCACACCAACGGTGTACACGGCCGAGTTCGCGGGGCATCTGGCGGAACATGCCGACGTTCAAGGGACGCGACCATATCCGGTACATCTCAAGCTTGATACAGGCATGCACCGCGTTGGGGCACCGCCCGTTGAGGCCCTCAAGGTGGCACGGGTGATCCACGCCGATGACCGTCTCGACCTCCAAGGTGTCTTCACGCACTTCTCGGTAGCCGATGAAGACGTTGCCTACACGGTCAAGCAAAACACGGCGCTTATCAGATTCACCGAAGCACTTCGGGCAGAAAGCATTGAGCCGAGGATTCTGCATGCAGCCAACACGGCTGCTGCCTTCGACCTCCCAGAGACACGTCACGACATGTGTCGTGTTGGGATCGGCCTCTATGGGCTGCGACCAGCAGAGACGAGTGGAGCAGGCCTCGATCTGCGACCTGCCATGAGCGTCGTGAGCCACGTCGGGTATGTTCGACGGCTCCCAGAAAACGCACGGCCATCGTATGGAAGAATCTGTGCACTTGACGGTTCACACAACGTTGCGACGGTGCCGATCGGGTATGCAGACGGCGTCCGTCGGAGCCTTGCTGGGCCAGGATTTGCTCTCATACACGGCAAGCGCTACCCGTTTGCCGGCCAGGTAACCATGGACATGGTGCTCGTCGATCTCGGTGACGACGACGCCGAAGTCGGCGACGAGGTCGTGCTCCTCGGCGCACAGGGAGACGATTCGATCTCTGCTGAAGAGTGGGCAGGGCTTCTCGGAACGATCAGCTACGAAGTTGTGTGTGGATTCGGCCCCCGCTTGCCGCGCCGATACATGAGGGATGGCCGCGACTGATGTCTGACTCGATCACTGATGTGCCTGGAGTCCTGGTCGGTCATTCGACCGATGGGGAAGCGAGAACGGGTGTGACCGTTATCACCTTCGCGGAACCGAACATTGCGGCAGTCGACGTACGCGGAGGAGCACCTGGTACGCGTGAACTCGGTGTGTTCGGTGAAGCGATCAGGCCTGTCACCATCAATGCGCTCATGTTCGCAGGAGGCAGTGCGTTCGGTCTTGGAGCTGCCCAAGGCATTGTCGAGGAGGTAGAACGCGAGGGAAGGGGTGTAGCAACTCCTGCGGGACGGGTCCCTATCGTCGCTGCTGGGATCATCTACGACCTCATGGTCGGCCGCTCCGATGTGCGTCCGGGACCCACGGAGGGGAGACAGGCCTATCTGACCAGGGGTGCGGAGCCGGTCACGATGGGTGCAGTTGGCGCAGGCGCTGGAGCGACCGTGGGCAAGCACCTCGGCATCGATGTTGCCACCATGGCAGGAATCGGCTCCGCTTCCACACAAGTCGGAGATGCGTCGGTCGGTGCTTTGGTCGTCCTGAACGCGTTCGGTGACGTCTACTCCCTCGATGGGAGGAGACGTACCGGCTCAAAGGAAGCGGATCTACTCGGTGGTGGTGAGCCGGTTGGGAGCAACACGACGCTCATTGCAGTGGCAACCGACGCAGATGTAAACGATCGAAACGAGTTACGACGGTTCGCCATCCGAGCACACGACGCTCTCGGTGCGACGGTTCGCCCTGCCCACACCCGCTACGACGGCGACACCGCATTCGTCATAGCCTCACCATCGGTGCCTGCTGACATCGATCTGCTCGCAGAAGCGGTGTTCGATGTGGTTGTGACCTCAATACTGCGCGCGGTCGGAGCGAGCGGCGTGCGATGACTCGTACGTATCGAGATGTTGGCAGCCTCGCTGCATTGTCACTCCTAGCGGCTGCGTGCACCGATTGCTCTCTGAGCGAGGGCAGAACGAACGTTGTGTTCGGGTCTGGATCATCCGAAGCCGACGTGATGATCGTGGGTGAAGGGCCTGGGCAGCAAGAAGACCTCCAAGGCCTCCCATTTGTCGGGCGGTCAGGTCAGCTCCTCGAGCGGCTACTCGAAGAGGTTGGCCTTCAACGTGGTGGCGTGTACATCGCAAACGTCGTCAAGTGCAGGCCGCCACGAAATCGGGACCCGCGACCCGACGAGATCGATGCGTGCAAGCCGTACCTCCGGCGCCAGATCGAACTCGTCGATCCGGCCGTCGTGCTCACGCTTGGGAACTTCTCGACGAAGCTGCTGCTTCCAACGACCACCGGTATCACGGCATTGCGCGGTACCGCCTTCGAATGGTGGGGACGGCACCTCGTTCCGACGTTCCACCCTGCGGCTGCGCTGCGCGGCGGCGAACGGGTTACCGATCACATACGATCCGACCTTCGGCTCGTGCGCTCGATCATCGACGGTAGGATTTCCTCGAAAATCGATAGGGCTGCAGCCGACAACGCCGCGCCCTCCCCGACACAGGACGAACACATCCAGATGGGATTCTTCGGCGGGACATCGCAATGAGCCTTGAGATCATCTCCTCGAGCCCTGACGACACGCTTGCTCTCGGTCGGCGGTTTGCCCCGCTGCTGACCGCAGGAGACGTCGTGCTGTTATCTGGTCGTCTCGGTGCAGGCAAGACACTGTTCGTATCCGGGGTAGCTCAAGGATTGGGCATCCAGGAGCGCATCACGAGTCCGACGTTCGTCATCGCGCGCATCTACCGCGACGGCTTTCTTACTCTTGTCCATGCAGACGCGTACCGACTCGGATCGATGGCGGAGTTTCATGATCTGGAACTCGAGGACGAAGGTCAGGGCGGAGCCGTGCTTATCGAGTGGGGGGATGCCGTAGCCGACAGCACGCCGACGGATCGGCTGCTGATTCACTTTGCAGTCGAGGGAGATACGAGGAGAATCTCGTTCAAGCCACACGGTTCATGGGTCGAACGTGACTTGGCGGTTGTTGCATGAACATCCTTGCGATCGAGACGGCTACTCCTGCATCGTCGATAGCGATCGGTCAGGGCGGCGACCTGCTTGCGCTCTCGGTGAATGTGGACCGCAGGGGCCATGTCGGATTTCTGATACCGGCCATCGACTTCTGTTTCGAACAAGCTGGATGGAAGCCCCGCGATATCGACGTCGTGGCCGTCGACGTCGGGCCTGGGCCATACACTGGGCTGCGTGCGGGAATCGCGACCGCCCAGGCGTTTGCCGCCGCAGTTGGCGCGCCGATGGTTACCGTCTCGTCCCTCACGGTTATCGCTCTGAGGGCGGCAACTGGTCGCCGACGCATATGGCCCGTCGTCGACATGCGGAGGGGTCAGTTCGCGATCGCTCCATTCAGGCCACTACCTGGCGGCGTGGCTCCCGATGGGTCACCCGAGATCGTCACCCCGCAGTACTTCAAGGCACTGCTCGAATCGGAGGCCTCCGACGGACTCGTCGTCGGAGACTGGGCTTCGATGCCGGAGTCGACGTGGACGGGGTTGCAGGAAGTTCGAAGAGGAAGGCCGAGATACCCGTCGGCAGAGACGATCATCGAGATCGCCGGCATGAAGGCACAACAAGGAAAGGTCACGAACGCCGATGATCTTCGCCCTATCTACATGCGTGAGCCCGATGTGCACATCAATTGGGAGGCCTTCCGATCTCAAGGGGCGTGGCCAGAATGAGTGTGTCGATACGGCCCATGAAGCGGACGGACATTCCCGCCGTCGCCGCGCTCGAGACCGATATTTATCCGCAGCCATGGTCGCCGCGAGTCTTTTTCGATGAGCTCGCAACGGACAACAGGCGCTATCTCGTGGCACTCGACAGCTCGGGGACACTCGTCGGATATTGTGGCTTGCTGATCATCGAGGGGGATGCTCACATAACCACGATCGCTGTGGCGCCTGGCGCCAGAGGTCACCAGCTCGGAACTCGTCTCATGCTTCGATTGGTGGATGAGGCCATCCGTGTGCACACGAAACATCTGACGCTTGAAGTGAGGATCTCAAACGACACGGCACAGAAGCTGTACAGCCGCTTCGGCTTCGACCCGGTTGGCAGAAGACAGAACTACTACAAGGACGAGGACGCGCTTGTCATGTGGGCGACGGATATCGACACAGATGACTATCAGGAGAGGATCGCAGCCATCCGCGACTCATTGCGAGAGATAGCCTCATGAGCGGTCCTCTCGTGCTCGGGATCGAGACCAGTTGTGACGAGACGGGTGTTGCCGTTCTTGAGGGTATGGAGGTGAGGAGCTCGGTTCTCGCGAGTCAGGTTGACATCCACGCTCGATTTGGAGGCGTCGTACCCGAAGTGGCGGCACGGGCGCATGTTGAAGCCATTCGACCTCTGGTGCATCAGGCGATAACGAGTGCCGGCATCCATCCCGACGATCTTGATGCTGTAGCGGTAACGCAGGGGCCAGGACTCGTCGGTGCCTTGATGGTCGGGTATTCGTTCGGCAAGTCGCTTGCGTACTCACTCGGCAAGCCGTTGTATGGCATTGATCACATGGAGGGGCATCTGTTCGCGCCTCGGCTCGCGTTTTCTGGCTACGAGCCGCCCGCTGTGGTCGTGCTCGCTAGCGGGGGGCACTCTCAGATCGTTCATGTCAAGGCCTGGGGCGATTACGAGGTCTTGGGCGGGACGATCGACGACGCGGCAGGTGAGGCCTTCGACAAGCTCGCGAGGTTCATGGGTCTCGGATATCCTGGCGGTCCTGCGATAGACCGCGACGCCGAGGGCGGAGATCCGAGCGCTGTCGCGTTCCCGCGGGCCTTGCGTGACCGTCCATTCGACCTCTCGTTCTCCGGTCTCAAGACCTCGGTCGTCACGTACCTAGAGAAGGCGAGAGAGGAGGGCAACCTTCCAGCGCGTTCGGACATTTCTGCATCGATTCAGGAGGCCATCGTCGATGTGCTCGTAGCCAAGACGTTCAACGCGGTCGAGGCGAGCGGTGTCGACGTCGTTGGTGGTGGTGGGGGAGTGCTTGCCAACCGTCGGCTGCGTGAGCGCCTCGCAGCAGAGGCTGAAGCCCGCGGCGTCGGGTTGTTCGTCCCCGAACCGGAGCTCTGCACAGACAACGGTGCAATGATCGGAAGCGTCGCGGTGCACAAGATCGAACGGGGAGATCCAGGTGATCCGTTGACCGGAGACGTCGACCCTGGGCTCCGGCTCGGCGCGTGAGCGGCAGTCTGCGACTTGGAGCGTGGTCGGGAGTATCGGTCGTCGCTGATGCTTCCGCAATGGTGCTCGGGTCACTGTTTGCGTTCTCGGCACTTGTCGACCTGAGCAGCACCGGCTCGTCCGTCGGGTCCGTGGAGATCGGTATCGCTGCACTTGCAGCAGGACTCGCGGCGTTGATCTCCGTGGGTGTTCACGAAGTGAGCCATGCCATCGTTGCTAGGCGTCGTGGACTGGACGTGCGAGAGATTCGCCTGAATATGTTCGGTGGCTACTCGGTCATTGGTGGAGAGCCGTCTCTCAGAGATGAGCTCATGGTTGCTGTTGCGGGTCCTCTTGCGTCTCTCGTGCTCGGCATGGTGTTCGCCCTAGTTGGTGTTGTTTCTCGGAACGTGCTTCTCATCGGAGACACGATATGGGCGCTTGCGATCATCAACGTCGCGATCGGGCTCTTCAATCTGATGCCAGGTTTCCCCCTCGACGGTGCCCGGATCCTGCGAAGTGGTCTTACAACGCAGTCGCGTGGCCGTGTGGCCGCTACAAGGATCGTCACGTCAATCGGGCGCGCCTTTGGATGGCTTATCGTGATCGTCGGTGTCTGGATGCTCGTCGCGAGACAGTCGCTCGGCCTCCTCGTCATCGTTGCCGGCTGGTTTCTCGCGCAGAGCGCTGTTGCATCGGGACGGCGCGAAGAGTTCAGCGCTCTCTGTGGAGGGTTGAGCGTGGCTGATGTGATGCGCTCCACCCCTGAGGCTGTCTCGGGTGACTTGCTCGTCTCTACTCTTGTCGGGTTGTACTCCAGCGCACCTTCGCTGAGGTCGCTTCCTGTGCGATCAGGGGGTCGCGTCGTTGGTGTGATAGGGCAGATCGAGATCGACGAGGTGACTCCTTCACGGTGGCCATTCGTGCACGTCATCTCGGCGATGGCTCCGATCGGCCCCGTTGATGTCGTTGAGGCATCTGAAATGCTCGAGACCTTCCTCCTTCGGCCGGCAGCGACACGTGGCCGAGGTGTCGTCGTCAGCGGCGGCAAGGTTGTCGGGATCCTCGACGATGTCGATCGGCTGGATCATCCGACGTAGCACTGCTGTAGCGCCGATCCAAGATGGCGACGCTGGTGCGACGTTGAGGTGTCGGAGATTCCGGTGCTCTTCGCCATTCGAGGTTCGCAACGCCGATGTCAAGGAATCCGATCGTCGGCTGTGCACGTGTGAATCTCTGGCCTTCGATCTCTCATGCTCGACGTTGAAAGTCGTGGAGCGCTTGTCATACGATCCTGGCTCGAACGCGGCGCTCATGGACCACAGCGGCATGCACATCCGCATCGACGAGGGCATTGACGAGGTGGTGGGGCCTGTCGACCAACTCGTCGGCCTCTCGGTCATCGTGTCAACAGCACCGTGTCTTAGGACTCCACGAGCTCAATCACTCGTCTGAAGCTGGGCGAACGCTCACGAAGCACTCAGTGGAGCTGACGCTGTACCTGTGACAGGCAGAGGCCCTCGATCGGCTCGACTCGTGACGTTCAACGCAACGAGAACGAACAGTTATCAATGAAATATTTCTTGGCACTCGCGTAAAGAGAGTGCCAGAGTTTGTTATCCTTGCACTCGTAAGCACCGACTGCTAACTCGACACGAAGGAGAGTCGGATGAATCTCAAGCCTTTGGGTGATCGCATCGTTGTGAAACCCCAAGACGAAGAAGAGGCCCGCACAGCCAGTGGCCTCGTGATTCCGGATACTGCGAAGGAGAAGCCCCAGTTGGGCGAGGTTCTTGCGGTAGGTCCGGGTGAGTTCAAGGACGGGGAGCGAATCCCTGTCGATGTCAACGTAGGTGATGTCGTCTTCTATTCGAAGTACGGCGGCACCGAGGTGAAGCACAACGGTGAGGACTACTTGATCCTCTCGAGCCGTGACGTGCTCGCCGTCCTGGGCTAGGAGGAAATACCTACATGGCAGCCAAAGATCTGAAATTCAATGATGAGGCCAGACGCGGCCTCCAGGCGGGTGTTGACAAGCTCGCAGACACCGTCAAGGTGACGCTCGGCCCCAAGGGTCGCAACGTAGTCCTTGAGAAGAAGTGGGGCGCTCCGACCATCACAAATGATGGTGTGACGATCGCCAAGGAGATCGAACTCGACGACCCATTCGAGAACATGGGCGCACAGCTCGCGAAAGAAGTCGCGAACAAGACGAACGACGTAGCCGGTGACGGCACGACGACAGCCACGGTCATCGCACAGGCGATGGTCGCTGACGGTCTCCGTCTTGTGACAGCCGGCGCGAACCCGATGGAGATGCGTCGTGGTATCGAAGAAGCGGTCAACGCTGTTGTCG
>CAYWPC010000020.1:0-40120 GCA_964460075.1 uncultured Acidimicrobiaceae bacterium | reverse complement strand
GGGTCCAGCCCCGACCGGAGAGTGCAAGTCCTGCAAGGACCAACATGAGCAATCCACCTGAGATGTAGATCGCGCCTTGATACTTGAGAAGGCCACGAGTGAGGAACCCGAGTCCGAGGGTCACAGGGACGAGTACAACCGCGATCCCCGCGGCGAATATCAAGGTCAAAGGGATCAGCCGCCACCTGCTGTTTCGGACCGCTGCCGCGAGATAGGCGGGAAAGAGCACGGTGACGCAGCACGGTGCAAACAGCGCGATCGACCCTGCGAGGAACGCGGCGAGCAGGGAACCACCGAGGAATAGGCCCTCCACGTCAGCAACCTTCCCTAAACGCGGACAAGGCGCTACTCATCACGACACACCCGACCCTACGAGCGCGTCGAGCGCCTTGGTGAGCTTACGCCGTGATATCCGTCCGTGGCCGAAGTAGGTCCCATCGATCAGGAGTACGGGTGGAAAGGGAATTCGGAATCGTGCAGCGATCGTGGCACCCTCGTCGCTCTCGAGTTCGATCTTCCGAATCGTAAGGTTGTACCGGCTACGGAGTTTCTCGAGCAACGTCGATGCATCGCTGCAGAAGTGGCACCTTGGGGCCGTTACCAGCAGGATGTCGATCGGACGCTTGCTGGAGGTGTCGGGTCCATCAGATGTGGGCATGGGTCCCTCCAGAGGTCATACACCAAGCGTGTTCGCCGAGACAAGCGTCTGCGAACCAGCTACTGGGGTGAAAGGTACCGACGCGTCTGAAGTAAATGCCCATCAGGTGGCTGAATAACTCTATGCCCCCTTCGGCTCCGAGATCCGTCGGAAGACCGTCGTGGTGACGGCTGCTAGGGCGACGAGCCATGCAAAGGCGAGTATGAGTGCCCCGATTTGATCGAAGGTTGTTGTAAACGCGCCGTCGATCAGCACCTGGGAGGCCCCGCGGCCTGGGAGTATGACTCCCCAACTCGGTGGGGACGCGGAGAACATGACGTTCTGAGCCATCCCAACGTCGATGAACGGAACCAGGAACATGACATAGAGGCCGCCGAGGCGTCCGAAGAGGACCCCGACGAGCACACCGATCATGCCGTAGGTCACGGCCACCAACACGCTTCCCAATGCGAACCAGCCCCAACTCTCCGGCGCGAAATCGAGGGCTGTGACGCCAAGTGCTATGGCCGTGGCCAGTAGCGAGGCGACCACGATGGTGCCGAGTCTCGACGACAAGATCTCGCGAGGGCGGAATCCGGCGATGGCGAGGCGAGCGTCGGCCTCGAGCGATCCTTGAACGACGAACAGGCCAGAGAGCCCTGCGAGGAACGCCAAGGTGATCGGAACCATGATCGCTCCGTGGACGTTGGCCAACGACAGCGTTCTTATCGCGGTGAGGCCGTTCTCTGTCAGTTCGACCGGTGTTGGGTCGTTCGGTGTGATGTAGAAGCTGAGCGATATGAAGAGGACAGGGAGCACGACCAACAGGACCCACATCGCGACATTTCGGCGATAGTCGCGCATGCCGTAGCGAAGTCCTGCTTTCAGGCGATTCCAGCCTGCCCATGTTCGACGGGTTTGGCTCTTGATCTTTCGGGTGGATGTGGACGCACTGAACACGACAGCAGCGAGAGCGAGTGAGCCTAGGACCCACACAAGCGCCAGGCCGAGGTCACCGATCGGCCCCGAATGCCCAGAGGGGGTATCGAGCATCACCAAGGTAACGAAGTGTGAGGGGAAGACCCTGGTGATCCAAATGTCACTCCCGGTCATCGCAGGACCAAGGAAGACGTCGAACATCCAGATGAAAATCACGACGAGTGACCCGTTGACGTCGCTCCGAACGAGGGCGCCGATGGCAATACCGATTCCGAGATAGAGAACGGCGTACATGACCGTCCCTGCAATCGCTCGACCGGGATCTGTGAGGCCGGTTCGCAGTACGAGAGCGACGATCGCCGCAGCTGCCGCGAGTAGTGCGAGGCTGATTCCGGATGCGAGTCGGCCGGCCACGATGCGCCTGGCACCCATTCCGGCGGCTGCGAGGCGGCGATCTGCGTCACGAGAACCGAGCACGTGGAAGAACCCCGCAACGCCGGCGATGAAAGCGGCGGCCCATCCTGCTGTCGGCGCAACGAGTTTCGCTGGGTCTCCGGCAAATCCTAGAGCATCAGCGAAGTCGGCGATCGTACCGGAAGTGAGGAAGACGAAGATCAGCGGTACCAGCACGAGCAGAACCAGGTTGATTGGTCGGCGGGCATACTCAGCCAGGTATCGCCCTGTAAGTCGTGTGGTCGCCGTCATGACGCTGTCTTGCCGTCGACCAGATGGATGATGCGATCGAATCGTTCCTCATCTGCTACGAAGTGGCTGATGATGAGAACAGCCCGCCCAGCGTCCCGACGTTCGGCCGTAAGCTGCCAGAACCGCAGATAGGTGTCCCAGTCAAAGCCCGAGTACGGCTCATCGAGCAGCAGGACGTCAGGATCGTGGAGCAGCGCAAGACCGAGATTGAGTTTCGCCCTGGTGCCGCCTGAGAGCTCTTCGACGCGCATGTCGTGATACTCGGCGAATCCGAAGACGTCGTAGATCTCTTCTCGGCTTCGCTCGATCGCACCACGATCGAGGCCGTAGGCCTCACCGAACAGCTCGAAGTGCTCGTCACACGTGAGCCGCTCATAGAGCAGTGGCTCTTGAGGGCAGTACCCGAAGGTGCCTTCAATATCGGCACTCCCACCGTCACCGTCGAGGGAACCGACGACGATCTTCATCAGCGTCGACTTACCCGATCCGTTCTCTCCAACGAGGCCTACGACTTCCCCTGCGGAAATGGTGAGGTTCGCGTCGGTGAGTACCTGGTTCTCCGTGCGGCGCCAGCCCCTCCGATATGCCTTCGAGATGTGCTCCGCGCTCAGCACGATCCTCGGCTCAGTGGCGACGCTCTGTGCAGCGTCGGTGGTCCTGCGTTCGCCGCTTGGTTCGTGCATCGGTGTGTCCATGGCTCCCTCGTTTGCGTCGTGAGTCGTGTGGTTCCTTCGGTGTCCCTTATCGTGCTGCTCTGCGACGTTGTCTGTCAGCAGACATCCGTTCGCACGCGTCGCACCCTCTACCGTTGTGGTTCTCGGATAGGTCGCTAGATTAGCGATTGTGGCCCGTGGGGGCCGGATACGTCATGGTGGTGGACGGGGTTTTCAGTTGGGGCCCGTGCACTGTCAGGATCCGCTTCCCCATCCGAATCGTCGCCTGTAGCCTGTTCCGTGTACCGGTCGGGGTTCGCCGTGAATGCTTCAAGGCAGCGGTTCGAGCAGAACCCATACTCGGGGTTGCCTGCCGCCGTGAGCGCATCTGCGCCCACCGTCATGCCACAAACTGGGTCACGCATCAGATACCTCTTTCGTGTTCTCCACAGAAATGCCCAAGGGAACGGCCACGTTCATGTGATGACGGCACCGACACGCGTGGTGCAAATGTGGCAATTCCTCTTCTCTCTATTTCTTGCTCTTTCGCAACGGTCGAGCGGATTTGTGCCCGCATCTTCACGAACATACACCTTCCAGTCAAATGGAATGTCAAGGGGATGTTTCGCTATACTCGTGACATCGGAGTTGGAGGGTGAACATGAAAATCGGGGAACTCGGATCCAGGACCGGTGTCCCAACGAAGACGATTCGCTACTACGAGGAGATCGGGCTCCTCCCGGATCCTGAAAGGACATCGAATGGATACCGTGCATATCGCGATGATGCCGTTGCAAGGTTGCGGTTCATCCGTGAGGCTCAGGCGACAGGATTGACGCTTACCGAGATCGCTTCGATTCTCGACCTCCGAGGTCACGGAGAAGGAACCTGCCATCACGTCATCGAGCTCCTCGACCGCCACCTCTACGACCTCGACGTCTACATCGAAAATCTCCACCGCACCCGTGAGCAGCTCGTAGCGCTCACAGAGCGGGCAAAGGGTCTCGATCCTGAAGACTGCACGGACCCCAACCGATGCCAGACGATCGCCGCTGGAGTCGACGAGGGCCCATCGGTGGGCTTACACATCGATCATCTCCACGCGACACGCCGCATTCACTCGCACGGATGATGTATCACTTGACATTCCATTCGACAGGAAGGTGTACCAAGGTAGTGTACGAATTGCTAGGCGGGCGCTCGGGGTGGAGTCACTTCGCGGTCAGAGGGAGTTGAGACATGGCACTGGAGTCGTTCATCCGCAACTGGTTGGGCTCTGACCTACCTGTGCGAATCAAGGCATTCGACGGAACCGACGTGGGCCCCACAGACGCAGCAGCGACGGTCACGATCCGCTCCCGAGACGCCCTGTCTCGGATGGTGACCGCTCCAGGCGAGCTGGGGATCGCCCGTGCCTACGTTTCAGGCGACATCGACATCCAGGGAGACATCTACACCGTCTTGGAGTTGCGGCGTCGGTTGCCAGAGGTGAAGCTCAGCCTCGGTGAGATACGCAAACTCCTAGGAGTGGTAGGCGTGCGGGGTCTCCGACCCCTGGCTCCGCCACCCGAGGAGCACCGTCCGAGTCGTGGCCGCCTCCACACCCGTAGCCGAGACTCAGAGGCGATTTCGTATCATTACGACGTATCGAACGAGTTCTATCGCCTGGTACTCGGCCCATCCTTGACGTATTCGTGCGCCGTGTTCAACGAAGCTTCCGACACCCTGGAGCAGGCACAGGCAAACAAGTACGAGTTGATATGTCGAAAGCTAGGGCTTCGGCCAGGGATGAGGCTTCTCGACATCGGGTGCGGATGGGGTGGGATGGCGCTGCACGCAGCTCAACATCACGGCGTGAACGCAGTTGGGGTCACGATTTCAAGGAATCAGGTCGACCTCGCGACGAAACGGGTTGCCGACGCCGGCCTGACCGATCGTATCGATATCCGCCTGCAGGACTACCGAGAAATCGATGATGAGCCGTTCGACGCGATCAGTTCGATCGGAATGTTCGAACATGTCGGTCTGGCACGTCTTGGGACGTACTTCACACAGGTCAAGGATCTGCTCGTTCCCGGCGGACGGGTGCTCAATCACGCGATCAGCCGAGCCGAACCGCCAGAGAGCACGCGTATCGCCAAATCGAGCTTCATCTCGCGGTACGTGTTCCCTGACGGGGAACTGCACGAAGTCGGCAGCGTGATTTCGGCTCTGCAAGATCGAGGCATGGAGGTTCGTCACATGGAGAACCTCAGAGAGCACTACGCGCTCACGCTGCGTCAGTGGGTCGCGAATCTGGAGGCGAACTGGGACGAGGCCGTCGCCGACGCTGGTGAGGGCCGCGCCAAGGTGTGGCGTCTCTACATGGCGGGCAGTGCAGTCATGTTCGAGGACAGTCGCATTCACGTCGATCAAGTGCTCGCAGTCAACACCCCCGATAGTGGGGCGAGCGGGATGCCCCTCAGACCAACCTGGAACTGAGAGGTAATCGGGATCATCGAACGCGTGACGTAGCGGTCTCGCCCGATAGTGGTGGCACTGAAAGCCAAGGCTCGCCACCGAGCGCGTTTCGCCAAGCATGGCTGAGCGCCGATTCGCCAGGTACGCTCACTGATCGAAGTGTTGTGCTGCATTGGAGATCTCGCGCAAGACGTTGTCGTCTGGTTGTCCTCGACCATCGCGACGGCTACAGACACGAACGTGACTATTCATCGTCGACGCGGCGGCAGTGCAGCCAACGTAGCGGTCGCCGCTGCATCCACAGGCACACCAGTGCGCTTCATAGGGAGGGTTGGCTCCGACGACACGGGTAGGGCCCTCGTCGGTGAGCTGAGGGATGCGGGAGTCGATACCGTTGTGCAATACGAAGGTCGTACCGCGACGATCGTCGTACTCGTCGACAAGGGAGGCGAGCGATCGATGCTGCCAGACCGAGCAGCAGCGGTAGATCTCGACAGCCTCGGCACCAAGGATCTCATCGGCGTCACCTGGCTGCACGTGCCTGCTTATTCGCTTACGGCCGGAACCCTCGAGGTCACCACACGTCGAGCGATCGAGCGAGTTCATGCCACGGGTGGAGCGGTGAGTATCGATGTGTCTTCGGTCGCTCTCATCAACGAGTACGGCCCAGATGCATTCCGAGACATGCTCTCGGCGCTCATGCCAGACGTTGTTCTCTGCAACCACGACGAAGCGATCGCCCTCGACGTCGACGGCCTCGGTGGGATATCAGGCACAGGCTTGACTGTCGTCAAAGCAGGTCCTGATCCGGCGATCGCAATGGACGAAGGAGGCCCTCTCGTGACCGTGCCTGCCGTGCCTCTGGACCACGTTCGCGACACAACGGGGGCTGGTGACGCGTTTGCTGCCGGGTTCATCACGGCACGCATGGAGGAGGCAGACATCGAGAGTGCTCTCACCGCAGGGCATCGCCTCGCCGCGCAGGTGCTGTCTCAGCGTGCTCCGTAGTCTCATTGACTGGCAATGGAAGAACTGGAGAACGAAATGTCCAACGTGATCGTGAGTGCACCGGTGCGTAACGCGCTCGATGCAGGAGAGCCCGTCGTTGCCCTCGAAAGCACCATTTTTTCCAACCTCGGCCTCCCATCACCTGCAAACGAAGCGGCCTTGGTCAGGACTCTCGCGGCTGTGCGCAGCACCGGAGCGGTCCCTGCTGTCACGGCGGTCATGGACGGCACGGTTCGAGTAGGTCTTGAAGATGATGCATACGAACGAATCCTCGGGCCTGCGACGAAGACCGCGGAGCGCGACATTCCCGCTGCCGTGTCTCAGCGCTGGGCCGTTGGTGCAACAACGGTGTCGGCTTCGCTCGCCATTGCAGCTCGGGTAGGAATCGCGGTGTTCGCGACCGGAGGCATCGGCGGGGTGCATCTCGGAGCGTCCGAGACGGGCGACGTATCCGCCGACCTTGGAGCGGTAGCACGCTACGGTGTCTTGACGGTCTCGGCGGGAGCGAAAGCGTTCCTCGATATCGCCCGCACGCTCGAGCACCTCGAAATGCTCTCCGTCCCGGTCATCGGCTTCGGCACGGACGACTTTCCGATGTTCTACGCTCGCTCGAGCGGCCTGCCGGTTCCGCTCCGTGTGGACACCCCAGGGGAAGTTGCTGAACTCCTCGCTGCCAGACGCACATGGGGTGGCGGAGGGGCATTGCTCGCTGTCCCGGTCCCGCAGGAAGCTGCGCTACCTTCGGAGGACATTGACGGTGCAATGCGCGGAGCGCTCGAACTGGCCGAGACCGAGGGGATTACGGGTGCTGCGGTGACTCCGTTCATTCTGCGAGAAATATCGAGGGCACTCGATGGGCGCAACATCCCTGCGAACCTCGCACTCTCTGAGAACAACGCGCTGGTTGCCGCCCAGGTAGCTGTCGCCTTTGCATCCAGGGGCTGACGCACAGCGACAACTAGCTCGCTACCACGTGTCCACATATGGTCGGAGACCCCATCGGCGTCGATCGGGTCGAGCGTTGAGGATGGTCGCTATCCACCCACGCGTGTCAACCGGATCGATCACCTCGTCGACATCGAACCAGGTCGCAGCGTTGAGTGCCTTGCCGTCATCGTAGGCAGAGGCAACCAAGTCGTCATAGCGCTGCTGGCGCTCACCGGGGTCGTTGATCGCTTCGAGCTCTCGCCTGAAGCCGAGGTGCACAGCCCCTTCGAGACCCATGGGACCGATCGTGGCCGTTGGCCACGCAACGGTGAACACGCTGTCTTTGAACCCTCCGCCAGTCATGGCCATTGCTCCAAGGCCGTACCCCCGTCGTGTGATCACTGCCATGATTGGTGTGTCCGCGTTGGCTCCCGCGACGAACAAACGCGATGCGTGTCTTACGGTCCCTGCTCGTTCTGCGTCGGGACCAACCATGATCCCTGGTGTGTCGACAAGAGATACGACGGGGATGTCGAAGGCGTCGCAGAGTTGGAGGAAGCGGGCACCCTTGTCGCCGGCGTCGGCGTCGATGGCGCCACCGCAGTGGCTCGGATCGTTCGCCATGATGCCAACAGGAACGCCTTCGATCCGTGCGAGGACGGTGACCAACGACCGGCCAAATGTCGATCGGAGCTCGAGCGCCGAGTCGGGATCGACGATCGTCGAGATGATCAAGCGCACGTCGTATGCTCGTCGGGCGTTGCGTGGGATGACAGCACGGAGAGGGTCTTGGTCTGGAGTAGTCCAATCCCGCGTCGCTCCCTGGAAGTACGAGAGGTACTGCTGTGCGGCTTGTACCGCTGCGTCGTCGTCGTCGACGAGTACGTCGATGACACCGCTCGGTCCCTGGACTGTAGCCGGGCCGATTTCATGCGGTGGGACAGCTCCGAGACCTCCTCCCTCGATCATTGCCGGACCACCTGCACCGATGTGTGCGCTGCTCGTAGCAATGATGACGTCGCACATTCCCGCCAAAATCGCGTTTCCGGCAAAGCAATACCCCGAAACCACGCCGATCAGCGGTACTGAGCCAGAGAGCCTGGCGAAGGCAGCGAACGTCGAGAGGTCGAGACCTGATTTCCCCACGGTCTCTGTATCACCTGGCCGACCTCCGCCACCATCGGCGAACAGGACGATCGGTAGCGTCTGCTCCGCAGCAACGGCGAGTAGCCGATCGGTCTTGCGATGGTTCTGAGCGCCCTGTGTGCCAGCGAGCACGGTGTAGTCGTACGCGAGGACCGCAGCGAGCGATCGCTCAGGCGAAAACGTGTCACCGTTGATTGAGCCTATCCCAGCCACGAGCCCGTCCGCCGGGGTGCGTTGGATGAGTTCCTCGATGGTCCGTCTGGCACGCTGCGCAGCGATCGTGAACGTGCCGTATTCACGGAACGTCTCGTCGTCGACGAGTGCAGCGATGTTTTCACGAGCAGTGCGGTTGCCTCTCGCATGCATGCGCTCCACGGCATCTGGCCGTGCTGCGTCGAGCGTCAACATGCGACGGGCCTCGACCTCCCCAAGCGCGCTGTTCTCGTCTCCCTGATCGGCTTGGTCTGGTCGTGGAGGTGCGTCGATGGGTGCCGGTTCGACCATGATCATGAGGTCGCTCTCTGTGACGAGGTCGCCAACCGACACGTGCACATGTGTCACCGTGCCGCTTGTAGGCGACAGCACAGGGTGCTCCAACTTCATGGAGTCGATCAGACATAGCATTGTGCCGGCGGCGACACGATCGCCTGCTGCGACCTCGATTGCGATGATTGACCCAGTGAGTGGAGCCCGCACGGCACCATCGTTGTGCAACGTAGATCCTCCCGGTTCGGGCGCTGCACGCTACCACTACCGGGCGCTCGAATCAGTCGCGACAATCTGTTGGGATCACGCCCAAGCAGATCCTTGCCCGTCGATCGTTGCGGGTGGACGGACTTCGCTGAGGAACTGCTGGATGATCGTGTTGAGTTGCTCGGTCTCGATGAGGAAGGCATCGTGTCCATTTGGGCTATCGAGTACGGCGAATTGGGCGTTCGGCATAGCGGCGGCCATTGCCCGAACCTCTGCAACCGGGTACAGCACGTCGGAGCTGATGCCGATGACCAGTGCACGCTGGGTTATGCGACGAACGATTGCCTCGTTCGGCCCCCGGTTTCGGCCAAGGTCGTGGCTGTCCATTGCGTCCATGAGGGTCAGGTACGAGTTGGCGTCGAACCGAGCAACGAGTTTCTCTCCCTGATATCGGAGGTACGACTGGACTGCATACGTGCCTGCATCGGTCCCGCGACCGAACCTGGTCTCGAAGTTCTGAGGGCTCCGATACGACCACATCGCGATCATTCGGGCTGTACGAAGGCCGGCCGCTGGCGGAGCATCGTGTCGGTAGCGCCCCTCGTTGAAGGAGGGATCTGTCACGATGGCGTGGCGCTGCGCCTCCGAGATGCCGATCGCCCATGCAGACTGCGATGTGCCAATGCCGATTGGAACGATCGTTCCGACGAACTCGGGATAGAGCGCAGCCCATTCGAGCACCTGCATGCCCCCCATGGATCCGCCGATGACGAGGTCGAGACGCATCACACCGAGCTGGTCAAGCACCTTCTTCTGAAGGTGCACCATGTCGCGAATGGTCACTCTCGGGAAGTCGGGTCCCATGGGTCTTGAGGAGCCGTTTGGCGTCGTAGAGGGACCGGTGGTGCCGGAACATCCTCCGAGAGCGTTTGTGGCGACGATGAATCTTTCGGCTGGATCGAAGATCTTGTCAGTGCCGAAGAGGCCGGCCCACCAGTCGTCTGCGTCGGCGTTTCCTGTGAGGGCATGACAGATGAGCGTGGCTGACGAGCGATGCTTGCCCCAGGTTCGAGCCTCAACTGTGACGTCGTCTAGTGTTCCCCCTCCTTCTAGGGGGAACACTCCTGTGACCGTTACTCGATGCTTCATGATGCGAGCGCTCTGACACTGTCGAGCGCTCCAAACGCTGCGGCGAAGTCGTCCACGATGTCATCGATGTGCTCGATGCCGACAGACACACGGATCAGATCATCTGTCACACCCGCCGCGAGTTGCTCGTGTGCATCGAGTTGCTGGTGTGTTGTCGATGCGGGATGGATCACGAGGGTCTTCGCATCGCCCACATTCGCAAGATGCGATGCGAGTTCGACCGAGTCGATGAAGTGTTTCGCTGCGGCAGCGCCACCTTGGACACCGAATGACAGGACGGCTCCGTAGCCGTTCGTCAGAACCCGCTCTGCTACCTCGTGGTACGGATGATCCTCGAGTCCCGGATAGTTCACCCACGCCACCTCCGGCTGCTTCTGGAGCCACAGAGCGAGCTCCAGGGCATTGTCGACGTGACGCTGCACTCGCAACGACAGTGTCTCTACCCCCTGAAGGAGAAGGAACGCGTTGAACGGAGAGAGAGCCGCACCGAGATCCCTGAGCCCTTCGACTCTTGCACGGACGGCGAACGCGATGTTGCCGAACGGCCCGTCCGGGCCGAACGTGTCGGCGAACACGAGACCGTGGTACCCGGGTGATGGCTCGGTGAAGACCGGGAACCTGCCGTTTCGCCAGTCGAAGTTTCCTGAATCAACAATGATGCCGCCGATCGTGGTTCCGTGTCCACCGATCCATTTGGTGGCCGATGCCACGATGATGTCCGCTCCGTGATCAATTGGTCGGCTCAGGTAGCCCGCTGCACCGAAGGTGTTGTCCACGACGAGCGGAACACCTGCGTCGTGGGCGACGCGGGCGTAGGCCTCGATGTCGGGAACGTTGAACCGTGGGTTACCGATCGACTCGAGGTAGATCGCCTTCGTGCGGTCATCGATACGCTTAGCGAACTCGTCCGGGTCGTCTCCGAAGACGAATCGTGTTTCGATCCCCAACCGGGCGAACGCCACCTTGAACTGATTGTGTGTGCCGCCGTAGAGGTACGACGTCGAGACGATATTGTCACCGGCTCCTGCGAGCGTTGTCACCGCGGCGAACTGTGCTGCCTGTCCGCTCGCTGTCGCGACACCGGCGACACCTCCCTCAAGTGCTGCAATTCGCTGCTCGAAGACATCCGTCGTCGGGTTCATGATTCGTGTGTAGATGTTGCCGAACTCTTCGAGCGCGAAGAGTCTCGCACCATGCGCCGCGTCATCGAACGTGTATGACGTCGTCTGGTAAATAGGCACAGCGCGAGCGTTCGTTCCAGGCGCCGGTTCCTGCCCTGCGTGAACTTGCAGGGTTTCGTAACGGTAGTCCTTTGTCATGGTCCCTCCCGGGATCATTGAAGGTTGCTGGGTAGCGGGGAGGGTGTGTTCGCAAAGAGAGAAAGGACCCGCCCCGGTGAGCCGGTGCAGATCCTTCGGTGTTGTCGTGTGTCGTTGCTACGCGAGCGATCTGCATGGCTGTATGTCGGCCATACACATCATCTCGCGGTTGGTTGCAACGTTCATTGAACGATGAATATAGCGTCGGTGGTGCACGTGTCAACCCCATGAGGCCGTTAACAGTCTCGTGGGCGACATGCACACGTCATGGGTCGTGCAACTCAGGTTCCGACCATCGACAGGAGTTGCCATGTGCCGCCTCTACGGATTCCTTGCCACCCAGCCAACCCGGCTCGAGTGCAGCCTCGTTGCCGCACAAAATGCCCTCCAGGTGCAGAGTGACCGAGACGGGAGAGGGGTTCGCAATGCTGACGGATGGGGGATAGCGCACTGGGTCGGTGAAGGAAGAGAGCTCATCAAGAGCACCATGCCAGCCTTTGCCGACGACCAGTTTGCCGAGGTCGCCTCCTCGATCTGGTCTGAAGCCGCCATTGCGCATGTTCGAGCGGCAACCGTGGGCAAGGTATCACAAGACACTACCCACCCCTTCACGTTCGGGACATGGGCATTCGCCCACAACGGCACGATCGGCTCGTTCGCCCATGTCGCGACGAGGCTCGACATCGGGCCGTTCGGACCGCCGAACGGTGAGACCGATAGCGAGCTGGTCTTTCTGTGGCTGCTGAATCGGATGGCTGACTACGGGCTCGATCCTCATGAGCAGGCGAGCAGCATCGAGCCGATCGTTGCACTGCTCTCTGAAGCTGTACTTGAGCTCGTTGATCTGTCCGTGCTCTCGGGGGGAGAACAGCCGAAGCTCAACTTTCTGCTCAGTGACGGTAGATACCTGGGCGCGAGCCGATGGGGCAACTCACTGTTTTGGACATTCCGGCGAGGTGTCAACGACTGCGCGGTTTGTGGAACGCTGCATTGCCCGCCCGCCGACGACGACTATCGCTCGGTGGTCGTGGTATCCGAGCCGATCACGGATGAGAACTGGATCGAGGTGCCTGAGGGGTCTGTCTTGGGCGTTGAGCCAGGTGCCCACACGTTGAGTCGGGATCTGCTGAGCGCCTCCCTTCAACACTGAATGCTGCCGATTCCTGATGCAGTACCGTACTTTCTGGACGATCGACGGCTGAGGAGATCGATGATCATGGGATGTACCGGACCGACTGCTACGGGTGCTCACAGAGTCGGGTTCGGTTCTCGGGACACGGCGGGGTTTCGTTTCATCGTCATAGCTGATTCCCATATTCGTCCGACCGATCAGGAGGTCGATGCCTATCCGTCGAACGCATGGCTTGTTCGTCGAAACGAGTCCGTTGTCAATCTGTGCAACCGAATAGATGCGGCCTTTGTGGTGCACCTCGGCGACATCGTTCATCCGCTACCCGTCGAGGACTCACATGACGACGCGATCGATCTCGCTCGTGGTGTGTATGCCGAGTTACGACATCACATCTATTTCGTTCCTGGCAATCATGACGTAGGTGACAAGCCGAACGCGTTCGTAGCGGTCCCTGCCGTCTCCGAGGACAACTATCCAACATTCGAGTCTGCTTGGGGACCGCCGTTCCGCTCGTTCGATGTGGGGGGCTGCCATTTCGTGATCGTCGACTCGCAGGTGATTAACTCCGGTCTTGAGCGAGAACACCGACAGCGCGTCTGGCTCGAATCGGACCTTCAAGCCGCATCAGAAGCTGAGCAGCGGATCTTTCTCTTTGGTCACTATCCACCCTTCGTTCGAGACCGGCATGAGAATGAGCACTACGACAATCTGGGCGAACCTGGGCGCTCGTGGTTGCTCAAGCTCATCTCGAGCCACGATGTGGAGGCAGTCTTCTCTGGCCATGTCCACAACTTCCTCTACAACCGACACGGTGGTGCTGACTTGTATGTGGCGCCCTCGACTGGCTTTGTCCGACCCGACTACGCCGAACTCGCGGCTGTGGTACCGACCGCAGAGAACGGGAAGGACGACCCACCGAAACTGGGGATCTTCGTCGTAGACGTCACCGAAGACGGCCACACTACGCGCCCGTTGCGATCATTCGGAACTGCGTCGGCAGACGAGTCGCTGCCGGTACCGCTCGCCGTTGCAGTCGGACCGGGGTGGGAGAGCCCAGTCGGGGTCACGATGCGACATGCATGGATGGCCGTCACTGATTTCCCGACGGCAGGGCTCGACGAGTTCGCCAGAAAGCGCATTCGAAACGACGCGCCGCTTCTCGCACTGTGGGAGGCGAGAATCAGCCACGTGCGTGTGCCTCTTGGCGATGTGCAAACGCCAGAGGGTACGGAGCGGTTGGCGCATTTGACGCACAGGGGTATGCGGTTCAGCGTGTTCTCCGCCGGTGTCCCAGATTCCAGAAGCATCGACGCCGTGCGGTCGCTTGCCGGCGACTTGGAACGATGGGAGATCATCGTCGAGCCGCGGCAGTTCAACAGGGTCATCGAAGTGATCCACAATGTGCGCATCGATGGTCTCGCGCTCACGGTGTCGCCGATTGTGCCCATCGGAGGACCCGAGGTGTCGGTGCATCATTTCGTCTCGTCTGGGTTCGACCCGTACGACGACTCTCTCCTGCAGGATTGGTGTCGCCTCGATACCGACGGGGTCGTCGCCGAGTTGGCGTTCCGAATATCGAACCCCGGTGACGTCGAGTCCGACGTGGTAGCGGCGCACAGAGCAGCGTCGGCCACAGGGCGGAGGGCCGTTGTCATCGTCGAACTGCCCCGCGGGTCTGAGAGCGACCCGTTCGTCGATGACCTCGCTGTTGCCGATCGTGTCGCAGATGCCGCGGGAGCAGCAATCGGGGAGCCTCAGGTTGCTGTGTTCCTGGATAGCTTCATCGATCACGACCGCGGTTACTACCCGCGTCACGGCTTGATCGATCGGGCATACAACCCGAGGCAGGCGCTCTACCGGCTGATAGACGTTGCGTCGGCCGGCCAAACGTGAGAGCCGTCGGGGCTCACGAGACGAGCCGAGGTCGAGATGCTTCGGCAGGGAGTGGATGGGGCAATCGTGCAAGACTGCTGGCGTGAGTAAACAGAACTATGCCCTTGTCGACCTGATTGCCAAGGCCGAGGCCGTTCTCATCTTCACAGGTGCGGGGGTATCCACCGAGACAGGGATTCCGGACTTTCGCGGACCTGAGGGTGTGTGGAACACGCAGCGGCCGGTTGACTTTCGGGACTTCTTGAGATCCGAGCAGCGACGTATCGACTACTGGGACCAAAAGGCTGCCTCCAGCATCTCCATCGATGCCGCGCAGCCGGGAGCCGTGCATCGGGCGTGTGTCGACCTTGAGCGTGGAGGGAAACTCGAGGCGATAGTCACACAGAACATCGATGGTCTTCACACCATGGCTGGCTCTTCGCCAAAGAAGGTGGTTGAGGTACACGGGACTGCACGTGAAGCCGGATGTCTCGAGTGTGGAGATCGATCGCCGGTCACACCACACCTTGAAGAGTTTCTCCGAACGAGGACTCCTCCGAAGTGTTCGTGTGGAGGACTACTCAAACCAGCGACGATCAGTTTCGGCCAGCAACTCGACCCTTTGACCATGTACAAGGCAAGGCAGGCGGCCGACCAGTGTGATCTCGTCGTGGCCCTTGGATCGACGCTCTCTGTGTACCCAGCCGCCGACATACCCCTCCATGCGGCACGCCGAGGGATCCCGTATGTGATCGTAAACAAGGGGAGCACGGACCATGATCATCTCGCCGACGTCACCCTCCGCATCGAAGGTGACGTCGGCGAAGTGTTCGCAACGGCCGTTGCGGAATCTCTCCGCCACTGACTACTCCGCCTCCTCTGGATCGGTGGGCCGCTCTGCCATGAACAACCATCCGAGGTTTAGGGAGAGATTGGGGAGTGCGCTGGAATCCCTGAGCCTGAGGCTCACTATTCTCATGTGGTGCGAGTATCGAACTGAGGAGATTGCACATGCGCATCGAACGTGATTCCATGGGCGAGGTGCCCGTTCCCGAAGGTGCCTATTACGGGGCGTCGACACAACGTGCAGTTGACAACTTCCCGATCTCAGATCTGAGGTTCGGACGCACGTTCATATGGGCTCTCGGCGTGCTCAAAGCCTCCGCAGCGGTGACGAACAAAGCAATGGGCTCCGTCGATGCTGACAAGGCCGACGCCATCTGCCAGGCCGCCCAGGAAGTTATGGACGGTGACCTCGACGAGCACTTCGTGCTCGACATCTTTCAGACCGGGTCTGGCACGTCGACCAATATGAACGCGAACGAGGTCATCGCGAACAGGGCTTCCGAGATGCTCGGAGGCGAGCTTGGATCGAAGCTCGTGCACCCAAACGATCATGTGAACGCTGGCCAGTCCTCCAACGACACGATCCCGACTGCGATCCATGTCGCCGCCGTGGCCGGCATCGAGCAAGGTCTGCTACCTGCCCTTGATGCTCTTGCTGGTGCGCTCGATGCGAAGGCAGTCGAATTCGACGATGTTTTGAAGTCAGGTAGAACGCATCTGATGGATGCGACACCGATCCGACTCGGTCAGGAGTTCGGCGGCTACGCAGTTCAGGTCTCCAACGGTGCACGTCGTATTCGCAAGGTGCTGCCAGAACTTCTCGAACTTGCCCTCGGTGGCACGGCGGTCGGAACAGGCATCAACGCGCCAGAGGGTTTTGCCGCTGCGACGATTGCTGAGATGGCGCGTCGCTCGGGCTACGACTTCGTAGAGGCCCCCAATCACTTCGAGGCACAAGCCGCTAAGGACGCGGCAGTAAATGTGTCGGGTGCTCTCAAGACGGTCAGCGTCTCGTTGTTCAAGATCGCGAACGACCTGCGATGGTTGTCCAGTGGGCCCCGGACCGCCATTGCGGAGATCACGCTTCCTTCGCTCCAGCCTGGCAGCTCGATCATGCCTGGCAAGGTCAACCCGGTTATCTCCGAGATGATGATGCAGGTTGCTTGTCAGGTAATAGGCAACGATGCAGCGATCACCTGGGGAGGGGCGAACGGCAACTTCGAGCTCAACGTCATGATGCCGCTCATGGCACACAACCTGCTTCAATCGATTGACCTTCTCGCGAGTGCAGCAACAGTGATGCGCGAGAAGATGGTTGACGGTATCGAGGCGGACCCCGAGCGGGCACAGTGGCTGCTTGAGCAGAACGTCATCATTATCACGGCGCTCGTGCCTGTGATCGGATACGACAGATCGGCAGAGGTCGCCAAGAAGGCGTTCAAGGAGGGCCGTGGGGTTCGCGAGGTTGCCCTCGAGATGGGCGTACTGCCCGAAGACGAGCTCAACGCCGCCCTCGACCTTCGCCCAATGACTGAAGGCGGCGTCGTCGGGTGATCGTGGACTCTGGCGTAGATTTCGGCAACATGTTGCGGTTTTCTACGCCACACGCCGGGTAGGGTGATTGGATGTCTCAGGATCACCGCGACCTGACCGAGGGGTTCTTGTTCACAGACCAGTACCAGCTGACCATGGCTCAGCTGTATTGGAAGAACGGGCTGGCTGAAAGACGGGCCCAGTTCGACTACTTCTTCCGCAGGTATCCAGACTACGGCGAGCACCAGGCCGGCTATGTGATCACCGCCGGCCTCGGCTGGCTACTGGACTGGATCGATCGAACGCGCGTGCGCGACGCCGACATCGACGTGTTGCGTGGCCAACACGACGCGGGTGGTCGCCGGCGGTTCGATGACGGATTCCTTGGCTGGCTCAAGAGCTCCGAAGGCTTTGGGGCCCTCACCGTGCGAGCGGTGCCAGAGGGCAGAGTTGTGCACGCATACGAGCCGATCGGCATCGTTGAGGGCCCACTCGCACTTGCCCAGCTCCTCGAGACCTCACTACTCAACCACCTGAACTACCAATCCCTGATTGCTACGAAGGCCTCACGGGTAGTCGAACAAGCACGCGGAGGGGCCGTCCTCGAATTCGGGATGCGCCGCGGTCCTGGCACAGGGACCAACGAAGGTACCAGAGCGGCACTGATCGGTGGGGTCGATGGCAGTTCGAACGTCGGCATCTCCCACGTGCTCGGGAGAGACCCTCGAGGAACCCATGGCCACTCGATGGTGCAGCTGTACATGGCGCTCGGCGGTGGGGAGCTCGCAGCGTTTCGCGCATATGCCGAGATGTATCCAGACGAGTGCTTACTCCTTGTAGATACGATCGACACATTGGGCAGCGGGATCCCTCACGCCATCACGGTGTTCGAGGAGCTCCGAAGTCGAGGCCACAAGCCCGTCGGTATTCGTCTCGACTCTGGAGATCTCGCGCATCTTGCGGTACGAGCAGTGCGCATGTTGGACGATGCGCGATTTGACGATGTCATGGTCGTGTTGTCCTCAGACCTAGACGAACTCGCCATGTGGCAGATACGAGCCCAGATTCATGAGGAGGCACCCGCTTACAACCTCGATCCGGGCGAAGTGACAGCGAGGCTGATGTATGGCGTCGGAACCAGACTCATCTCGTCACATGGCTACTCGGCGCTCGGCGGTGTATACAAGCTCGTTGGTATCGACGAAGCCGGGTCGCTCAAACCTGCGATGAAGATCTCGGACACTCCCGAGAAGATGCCGATTCCTGGAGACAAACGACTGTGGAGGGTGTACGACAGCCGAGGTCTGGCGACCGCAGACGTCGTGTCTGGAGGAGTCGAGACTCTCATGCCTGGTGAAACGCGTCACGTCTACCACCCACATCGCTCTGGCATGACACGAACGATCGACGCTTCCGCCGTGTCCGAAGTCGAGAGGCTGCTCACCACCGTGTTCTCAGACGGAGTCCGCCTGGACGGATCCCCAGATCTCGACGAACTACGCAGACGCCGCCTTTTGGATCTCGATCGCTTGGACGTTGGGGTCAAGAGATTGATCAACCCACATCGATATCACGTGTCGGTTACCGAATCGGTCAAGAACCTCCAGAGCGGCTTGATCGCACACGCGAGGTCATGACGCATCGCCCCAGGTCATGGTTTCGACCCGCACCGTCAGCGTGCTACCCAGAAACTCGATGCTGTGGATCTTGGATGCCGTTGTCGCTGGTCGACTGCGCTCCAGCCACGGTCTGAGGCAGCACAGGGACTATCTGCGAATCGTGACGCCTGCGGTCACCATTTCCGAGCATGCGCTGGCACCGTCTCCAGGATCCAGATTGACGGCTCGCACACCGTCGGCGAGGACCGTGCACCTGAATCCAAACCGGATGGCGTCGATGGCAGTCTCTTTCACGCAGTAGTCCGTTGCGAAACCCACAACGATCACATCGGCAACGCTGCGTTCAGTGAGTATCCGGCTGAGTCCGGTCGCATGCGAGTCGCCGGTAACAGGGTCTCTCACAGAGAAACCTGAGTACCCGTCCTCGCCACCGACACCCTTGCGAACGACGGTTCCGATCTTGAGGAGGTCGGGGTGGAACTCGGCACCCCATGTGTCTGCCACGCAGTGAGTGGGCCAGATGCCACCGTCCTTTGCGAAGTGGGGAGTCGATTCCGGGTGCCAATCCTGGGTCCTGATGATGACTGCTTCAGCACTGTGTGCGGCCGCGATCTCGTTGTTGATGAAACCGATGACCTGTGGTGCGCCTGAAACGAACAACGACCCATCCGGGTCAGTGAAGTCGTTTTGGACGTCGGTTACGATCAGTGCGGTCGAAGCCGAGTAGGCCGTCACAGAGCCTTGGCTGCCTGATCGAGTGCGTCCGTGAGTGTTGTCCATGGGAGATCTGCGCATTTTATGCGAACCGGAAATTTCCGCACGCCCTGAAGTGCTTCGAGATCTCCAAGCACCGATCCGGGCCGATCAGGGTCCACCCGATTCTCACCGTCGACGATGGTCATCATCACCTTGAACTTGTGCGTGAGCTCCTCGACGTCGGCAATCGACTTTCCGACAATCGCATCCATCATCATCGACCCCGAAGCTTGGGATATGGAGCAGCCCTGCCCCTGCATTGCGGCATCGGTGATTACACCGTCTTCGATTGCGATGTCGATAGAGAACTCATCGCCACACGATGGATTGTTCCCTTCAGCGTGGATGTGACGACCGCTGAGAGACCCGCGTTTCCTCGGGTTCCGGTAGTGGTCGAGTATGACTTCTCGGTAGAGCTCGTCTAGGTGTGCCATCTGGGATCGATCTGTTGGTGAAAAGAGAACACAAGGTTATCGGACATCGGTCACTCCGCTCAGACCAGACCAAAGATCTCTCTGGCGTTCATGAGAGCGGTGACCAGTGCGTCTACTTCCTCTGGAACGTTGTAAAGGTAGAACGATGCGCGCGCCGTTGCTGTGACACCCAGATAGGTCATGAGCGGCTTTGCACAGTGATGACCCGCGCGAACAGCGATCCCGCTCTGGTCGACGATGGTCGCAATATCGTGAGCATGGATGTCGCCAAGCTCGAAACTGATTGCACCACCACGGTTTGTGACGTCCTTTGGGCCGAATATCTTCAGATCGGGGACCTCAGATAGCCGCTCGATCGCATACGCCGTGAGCTCCTGCTCATGGGCTGCGATCGCATCCATGCCCACGGCACTCAAGTAGTCGACCGCAGCCCCGAAGCCAATCGCTTCAGCGATTGGCGGAGTCCCTGCCTCGAACTTGTGAGGAACGGGAGCCCATGTGGAGGTGTGTCGCTCGACAACGTTGATCATTTCGCCCCCACCTTCCGTCGGCTCCATCTCCTCGAGGCGCTCAGGCTTGCCCCACAACGTGCCAATGCCGGTCGGCCCGAGCATCTTGTGGGCGGAGAAGGCGAGGAAGTCGACGTCGAAGTCGGTGACGTCGATGGGTCGATGCGGGACGAGCTGGGCGGCGTCGAGCACGGTTATCGCTCCGACTGACCGTGCCGCGCTCGAAAGCACGTCGATCGGACCGATGGCACCGGTGACGTTCGACATTCCCGAGAATGACACGATCTTGACTCGTTCGTCCAATACGTCTTCGAGTCTGTCCGTGTCGATGGAGTAATCGTCTGTTAGCTCGAGGTACACCAGCTCCGCGCCCGTGTAGCGGGCGATGAGCTGCCATGGGACGACGTTTGCGTGGTGCTCTGCGATTGTTATGAGGATTCGGTCGCCGCCCTTGAGGTGGTTGAGCCCCCAGCCGTAGGCAATGTGGTTGATTGCGGTAGTCGTTCCCCTGGTGAACACGGTCTGGTCTGGGCTGGCACCGATGAACCGGGCGATCTTGCTTCGAGCTTCCTCGTAGAGTCTTGTTGCTTCATCGGCGAGTGTGTGGGCGCCTCGATGAACGTTCGCATTCGACGTCCGGTAATACGCGTCCATTGCGTCCAATACTGCTGTCGGCTTCTGTGTCGTCGCGGCAGAGTCGAGATATACCAGTGGGTACCCGTTTACCTCGCGCGTCAAGATGGGGAAGTCTGAGCGGAGGCTCCGAAGATCGATCACCCTCGGGCCGCTTCCGCCCTGTAGGCGTCGTACCCGCTCTCCTCGATCTCGTCGGCGAGGGACGCGTCTCCTGATTCGACGATCGTACCGTCCAGGAACACATGCACGATGTCTGGTGTGATGTAGTCGAGCATCCGCTGGTAATGCGTGATGATCAGGAAACCACGACGGTCACTTCTGAGGCGCTCGACGCCCTCGGCCACGATACGTAGAGCGTCGATGTCGAGACCAGAATCGGTTTCATCGAGGACGGCGAAGTCTGGTTCGAGGATGGCCATCTGGAGAATCTCGTTGCGCTTCCGCTCGCCGCCGGAGAAGCCCTCGTTGAGGTAGCGGTCGGCGAAACTGTCGTCCATCTCCAGTGCGCGCATGGCCTCCATGACCTTTAGGCGCAACTCAAGGACCGTGAAATCGGTACCGGTCTTATTCGACAGCGCGGTTCGCAGGAAGTTTACAACCGACACTCCAGGGATTTCTTCGGGGTATTGGAATCCCAGGAACATTCCAGCCTGCCCCCTGGTTTCGGGTGCCCATCGGGTGATGTCCTCTCCCTTGTAGGTGATCGATCCCTCGGTGACTACATAGCTTGGATGACCGAGCAGGACATTGGCGAGGGTCGACTTGCCTGATCCGTTCGGACCCATGATCGCGTGGGTCTCACCTCGCTTGACGGTGAGGCTCACTCCCTTGAGAATCTCCGTGCCTTCGACGGACGCGTGCAGGTTGTCGATAACGATCAGGTGCTGATCAGCGGGTATTTCCAACATGGCCATAAGTGTAATCCGTCGATGTTGCCTAATTCCGAGTGCTGATCTTGGAGCGAATGCTCAGGCATGGCGAAGAGCGCCGAATGTCGTTTCCAAGTCGTCCCTGTGGATGTCGTCGAGTGGTGATACGTACTGGACGTAGAATCGGCCGACCCCCCACGAAGCCATCTGGTCAATGGCCTCCCTCGCCCGCTGAGGTGTCCCGTGTGGGACAGAGCGCGCATCGAGAAACGCACTGTACTCATCAGGAGCCATGTCTCGTTTTGCCCCGCGCTCGGCGAGGGCTTCGGCATGTTCGGCCTCAGATGTGTAGACGAAACTCGGTCCCGCAAAGGAGATGAGCACTGCGTCAGGATCGCGGCCAGCTACTCTTGCGGCTTCTCGCATCACGCCGAGCCGCTCGTCAAGTGTGGCCTTGTCTGTGACGAACATGTTGTACTCATCCGCGTAGGCTCCTGCGAGGCTTGGAGTCTTCCTCGGTCCGTTTCCTCCAATAGCGAGCCTGAGGCCACGTGAAGCCTTCGGGCCCACGGATGCATGATCGAACGAGTAGTAGTCGCCGGCAGCAGTTCCGCCCCCGGCGAGGACGGTTCGAATGTAGGCGAGTGCCTCGTCAAGTCGGTCGAAGCGTTCGCGGAGTGGCGGGAGATCGATCCCGAAGGCCTGATGTTCCGACTCCATCCAGCCGGTGCCTACGCCGAGCGTGAATCGGCCTCCCGACATCTCGTCGAGGGTGGTTGCCGACTTCGACAGGATGGCAGGGTGCCGAAAGGTGATGGGGGACACGAGCGTGACCAGCCTGATCGATTCCGTCTCGATCGCGACACCGCCAAGAGATAGCAGCGCATCGGTAGCGTTCGCGGAGTGCTCCATGTGCATGTAGTGATCTGACCGCGCGAACGCATCAAGGCCGAAATCTTCTGCCCATCTCGCAAGCTCCACGAGGCGCCGGTACGAGCCACCCATCTGTGGTTCAACGAATAAGCCAAGTTCCACCGTGTGCTCCTCGCTACCAGCCGCGCTCGATCCATGCTCCGAGCTGTGGTCGCTCGGATCCTATCGTCGTCGAATCGCCGTGACCAGGAAGCACGACGGACTCATCCGGTAGCACGAAGAGCTCGGTTTCCAACGACTCGATGATTGTCGCAAACGAGCTGTGCTCGAATCGTGTCGCACCCGGTCCGCCTGGGAACAGCGTGTCACCGCTCAGCACCACGCCATCGAGCGCTAGGCACACCGACCCCGGCGTATGGCCAGGGGTGTGGAGGACCGTTGCCTCAGTCTTTCCGATCATCAGTGGCCCTGCATCAGTTATGGAATCTGGAGACTTCTCGGCGATAGCGACGTCGAGGTAGTGGAGCATGAATGGCACACCGAGAGCCTCTGAGACCTCATGCACAGCCTGGTGATGATCCCAGTGGCCGTGTGTCGTAAACACGCCAAGCACGCGTGCAGTTTCTGCCATGTCGATGATGCGAGACGCTTCGTCAGCTGCATCGATGATGAGTGCTTCGTGGGTGGACGAATCGGTGACCAAGTAGACGTTGTTGTCGAATTCGCCCACCACAATGCGCTCGATCGTGAATCCGTCACCCTGAAAGACGATGTCGCTCATTGCCTATTCGAGCGATTCGAGGATGCTCACGAACTCGCTGATCTCGACTTCACCCGCCGCCCTCAAGGCAACGGTGCCGTCAGAGTTCGTGAACACCCAATAGGGGAATCCACCTGATCCGTACGCTCGGTGCGCGATTCCACTTTGGTCGTCGCGAATCACCGGCACAGTCCAATGCTCACGTTCAAGCCACGCCGAAGGCGGATAGTTCGGCTTCGTCGAATCGATCGCTGTTACAACAGAGTACAAATCCACGCCATCGACGCTACCACCATTGTCGAGCCACTCCTGGATCTTGGGAACCTCCACCTGGCAGTGCGGGCACCAGTGGGCGAGGAAGACGATTGCCTTGGCTCTGCCGTCGTTCGTGATGGTGACTTCGCTGCCGTCGAAGCTCTCTCCTGCAATTTGTGGATAGGTAAGACCCGCAGCCGATGTGTCGAGCCGTGCCGTCGAGGGCATGGGAGGCAGAGGTGACCCGGCAAGTGTCGGTTCCCCAAATTCGGAACCTGCCTGCTGGTCACCGAGGAAGACCGCAGCAACCAAGAGCACGAGGACGATGCCGGCAACTGCTGCGAAGATGATCGCAGTCCTGGTACCTGACGAACGCTGCGCGCTCATGGACGTTCCTCCTGGGACACCGACAGGTCTGTATTCGACCCTCCAGATTCCTGCCGGACGTCGTGCAGCCGGTCGACCCACAAGAGAGCGAGGATAAGAAGGAACGCAGACAGGGCCATGTAGGGGATGGTGACGAAACCGAACTCCATTGCATACGGTGCGCTGCACGGAGGCCCAACAGCGGAACACGATCCAGACTCAAGGCTCGGATACGCCTGGATCAAGCGGTGCCAAATCGCGATCGCCGCACCGATCGTGGCGAGCGTAGCTGCATATACACGGACCTTGCCGTCCCTGCGTGCCGCAGCAATGAGAAGGATGACAGCGATCGGATACATCGCGATTCGCTGATACCAGCACAACTTGCACGGAATCAAATGGACGATCTCTGAGAGGTACAAGCTGCCGAGCGTCGCGGCGAGAGCAACACCTCCAGCGAGCCATAACGTGGTTCCTCTCAGGAACTCGAGCGGACTCTTGCCCCTCTTGTCTCCGTTACGCCAGCGCAATCCAGTGACAACGAGCGCGATCGTTGCCACATTGGCTGCAAGCGCAGCGAGAGCGAAGAAGGTTCGCATTGTTTCGAACGGCACACAATCCCCTGACCTTCGGTCCGCACGCTACCGACAACTGGGTCGTATGCCTATCCGAGAACTGCGGCGGTTGGCCTACGCTCGTCGTTATGAATGGTCCACTGTTCTTTGCGGTCATGATGGGCGTCGTGCTTGCGTTCGGTATTGCCATGTTTTGGCAAGAGTCGAAGCGAATGTCTCACAGGGAGGTGATCTACGGCGTCGAAGACTCGATCGAATTTATCTGGGATGGCCTCGGAGGGGACCGCCATGATCTGTCGAGGTCGGACATCCGTAGGATCCTCGAGTGGGAGATGCACTATCTCCAACAACCGGACCTCTGGAAGGTCGATGGTAACCCAGTTGTTGGAGGAGAGGCCGCTGCTGCGTACGCACAAGAGATGTCCCTCAGGGCTGGCCACGCATACGAGCCGGACCAGATATATGCAGTTCTCGATCTTCAGTCAAAGTATCTCCAGGCGATCGGTGCGATAGGCGATGCAGCAGATCCCGACGATGTTGCTTGACGAACTTCGCTACCCGAATCGGGTTCATACACTTGGACTCCTCGCGCATCATGGAGGCAGCAGATGAAACATCGTCGACTTCTGGCAACGCTCCTTGTTGCGATAACTATCGCAGCCGCAGCGTGCACGAGTACCGCAGGCAGTGATTCCACTGTCACAGATGCCGGTTCGACCACGACGACGATCGAACTTCCAGACCTCGAGTTCGGTAGAGGCATAATGCCAGCATCAGTTCCGGCGTCCTGGCCCATGCCAGTGCGCTCCACGATTGGCTCCACGATGATCGACGGAACCCGCGGGCTCACGGAGGTCGTTGCGACCTTTCCGGCAAACGTCTCAGCAGTGGTGGACTATTACACACAGAACCTGCCAATCCTTGGATACGAGGTGACCGCGTCGGGTGGGACCGACGGTGGTTGGCGAATCGAGTTCGCAGGCGAAGGCGTCACAGGCGAGTTACTGCTCAGCGTTGGTGGCAGCGGTATTACCGCGGGCACGATGCGATTCGTTCGCGGGTGACGCGTTAGATTGACTTCTTGAGTGAGGGAGATGATGTCGCGCCTTGCAAGATTTGAGGATCATCGATACATAGGCACTCGTGACGATATGCGGGTGTACGACTGTGACGACGAGTCCCAGTTCACGATGCTGTCCAACAGGGTCGATGCCGACGACCTACTCGGTCGCGGGCTCGTGCGGACGTTTGCTCCCGACACCGTTGCTGATGCCCGCAATCGTGGATTTCGACCGTGGCCCGCATCTCCGACAGGCCGCTAGGTCTCGGATTCGATGATCCTCAACACATCCCGTGATAGTCGATCGTGTCTGAACACGAAAAAGTGGTCCGCTGAGGGATACACGGTGCACGATGCATCGATCGAAGCGGCGTAAGCCTCAAGAGCGGCCGTGTCCACGAACTGATCGCGCTCTCCAACGATGAAACCCCGCCTCGCTTGCATGAGACCCGACGGATCCGGGAGCTTTGGTGTGCCAGGGTTGTCGACAGGAGGAGCAATGCCAATGTAGGTGAGACTCGATCCGCTGGCAGCCTGCCAGTTGAGCGCCGTGGCCGCTCCGAACGACCAGCCACAGATACCGACGACCGGATGACCGAGTGACTCTGCGTGGCTCACCGCTGCTGCCACGTCGAAAAGCTCATCTACGCCGCCACCAAACGTACCCGTCGAGGTCCCGACCCCCCTGAAGTTGAAGCGGAGAACCGCGTACGCGGAAGCGACCGCTGTCTTGGCGATCGCTTCGAGGATTGGTGCGCGCATCGTTCCCCCGTGCTGGGGATGGGGGTGGCACACGACGATCGTGCCTCGGGGTTTGGCGGGTGTGTCAAGGAGCATCTCGAGCGTGACGCCATCCTCGGTGGCAAGGGCTTGAGATGTCACAGCGTCGTGAACCACAGAGCTGTCGCCGTGAGGATGATGAGTCCCGCAGCGAGGGATGCAAGAATGAGATATCGAGTCTGCACGCTGCAAGGGTATCCGAGCCGGCGAGTGTGTTGCTGGTGTCCCGCTATCCTTGGGCTATCGATTGCACGTCTCTGGAGCAACTTTTCGTATGTACGACATTGTCATCATCGGGGGTGGTCCCGGCGGATATGCCTCGGCGCTCTACGCGCACAATTTTGGTCTCTCTGTGGCACTCATCGAGAAGGACCGTGTAGGGGGCACATGTCTGTTGCGTGGCTGCATCCCAGCAAAGGCTTGGATCGAGTCGGCACACGTCTACTCGACTGTTGCGGGTGCTGGGGAATACGGAGTCAAGACATCAGAACCCGAATTCGTATGGCCGACCGCGCTCGGCCGAAAGCAGAAGATTGTCGAGCTGCTGGTCAAGGGTCTCTCTGGGACGCTCAAGGCAAGGGGTGTTGAGGTAATCGAAGGGCACGGTCGCATCGTTGGGCCTGGCTCTGTTTCTGTGGAAGGAGCCGACGGTTCGGAGTCTCAGATCAAGGCGCGGGCCGTCATCCTCGCGACCGGATCCCAACCAGCCACCATCCCAGGGTACGACCTTGATCATGATCGAATCGTCACGTCAGATGATGCACTCGACTGGACAGAAAAGCCTCAGCGGGTCGCGATCGTCGGTGGGGGAGTCATCGGCTGTGAATTCGCATCGTTTCTCGCCGAAGTCGGCACCGAGGTGCACATCTTCGAAATGGAGGGCCAGCTCGTCCCTGGCATGGAACCTGAGGCAGCCAAGATTCTCGAACGGGCGTTCAGACGAAGAAAGATCAGCATGCATCTCGGTGTGGGTGTTGGGCCGGCGCGTGTCGGCGATTCCAGTGTCGTTGTGCCTCACGGTGACGACACGGTCGAGGTTGATGTTGTGCTGATGGCTGTGGGTCGCAGGCCGGTCACATCTGATTGCGGGCTTGAGTCCGTCGGCCTCGAGGCAGACAAGGGGTTCGTCAACGTCGACACGGCAACGATGCTCACCGACGTCGATGGTGTCTACGCCGTGGGAGACATCGTTGCTGGCACACCCCAACTTGCACACGTTGCTTTCGCTGAGGCGATTGTGGCGGTAACCCACATTGCGACCGGCGAGCCTGTGGGTGCGAACTACAACGCCGTTCCGATGGTCGTGTACACCCATCCAGAGATTGGGTCCGTGGGACGGACCGAGGCAGTTGCGACGGCTGAAGGGTTCACGGTCGAGACTACAGAGCACGGTATGCGTGGAACCGGCAGAGCCATCATCCAGAACGAGGTCGGTGGCACCGTCAAGATCGTCACTGAGATCGATGGTCCGATTCTTGGCGCAACGGTTGTCGGGCCTGGGGCGGGAGAGCTCATCCACGAACTCATGTATTCCGTTGGGTGGGAGGCACTTCCGTCAGAAGCCGCAGCGTTCATTCACGCACATCCAACCATCGCCGAGGCAATCGGTGAGACCCTTCTGGCAGCTGCAGGGAAGCCGCTGCACTAGTACGAGTACGACAGAGCACAGCGCTGATCTCGCGGATCGGCGTTCACAAGGAGCGAAGCCATGGCGGTCACCATCACGATGCCCCAGCTCGGGGAAACGGTCACAGAGGGCACGATCCTTGCATGGGTAAAGCAGATAGGCGAGTACGTTGCTGAAGACGACATCCTCGTCGAGATCTCAACCGACAAGGTCGACACCGAAGTTCCCTCTCCCGCCGCTGGAGTGCTCACAGAGATCCTTGTTCCGGCAGGAACCACGGTTGATGTCGGTACAGCGCTGGCGATTCTGACCAGCGAAGGTGAGGAGCCTTCAGACGCTGGTGCCAATATCACAACGGACGACTCTGGCGATGTGGTGGACATGAGACCAACTGCGGTCCAGACAGAGCGTCGCGGTGTACTTTCTCCGGTCGTTCGCAGACTCGCTGCAGAGTACGCGGTCGATTTGGCAATGGTTCCGGGCACCGGCGATGGTGGCAGGATCACGCGCAGAGATGTAGAGATGTTCGTTGCGGCTCGCGGAGATGCGCCGACGTCTTCGGTGCCACCGTTGCCGGTGTCGGCTTCATCTCATCCTGTGCAAGCAACGGCACCGAAACGGCAGGCCATGGCTCAGACAGGTGATGTTCGAGAGATATCGAGGCTTCGCTCTCGTATTGCAACCAACATGCTCCATGCCAAACAGTCCGCTGCCCACGTGTGGACCTCAGTCGAGGTCGACTACGAACGTGTAGCCGTGGTTCGGGCCAAGCTAGGTCCGGCTTTCAAGGCGACAGAGGGATTCTCCCCCACGTATCTCCCGTTCGTTGCGAGAGCCACCATGGATGCCCTCACGGCGTATCCCGAAGTGAACTCGTTGTTTGACATCGAGGCCGGAACGCAAACATTCAATCGGTCGATACACCTCGGTATCGCCGTTGACCTCGAACAAGAAGGTCTTGTGGTTGTGAACATCCGCGATGCCGACTCGATGACTCTCAAGGCTCTCGCGAGGTCGATCCGCAGGATGGCTAGAGATGCCAGGGCGGGCAATCTCGGACCAGATGACCTCGCCGGTTTCACCTTCTCCATCACCAATCCCGGGCCGTTCGGCTCCTTCATGAGCGCTCCCATCATTCCCGTTCCGAACTCGGCGATTCTGAGTACGGACACTGTTGTGAAGAGAGCTGTTGTGGTGGAGCTACCAGACGGATCCGATGGCCTGGCGATTCACCACATCGGCTACCTGGGTCTGAGCTGGGATCACAGGGTCTTCGACGGTGCAACGGCGACACTGTTCCTCAGGCGTATCAAGGAGAACCTCGAGACCTGGGACTGGGAGCAAGAACTTTCGTGACACCTCTCGTCTCGTCACCAACCCTCCGTTCGAGGTGGTTGGGTCGTGTGACCTATCAGGAGGCGTGGGATCTTCAACGGGCGATCTGGGAGGGACGCGTCCAAGGGCGGACCCGTGATGACTATTTACTCGTCTGTGAGCACCCGCACACGTACACGGTCGGGCGCAATGGTGATGGCTCGAATCTGACGATTCCCCTTTCACATCTTGACGACATCGGGGCTGAGATGTTCAACGTCGACCGAGGTGGCGACATCACCTATCACGGGCCGGGTCAACTCGTCGGCTATCCGGTCGTTGAGGTCCCCAAGATCGGCGACGGGTTCGACGTCGTTGGCCATGTTCGCAGGATCGAGGAGGTGTTGATCTCCACCCTCGGCGACTTTGAAATCGAAGCATGGGCGGAACCTGGTCTCACCGGGGTGTGGACGAAACTTGGCAAGGTTGCAGCAATCGGTGTTCGCGTTTCGAGAGGTGTCGCGACTCACGGATTCGCTGTCAACGTGGACCCCTCCATGGAGTACTTCGACAATATCGTGCCGTGTGGTATCTCAGATAGATCGGTCACGTCGATGTCGGAGATCCTCGGCCAGAAAGTGTCGATCGAGGAGGTCGTCGAGCGTGTGCTGTCGCACGTCGTTGTACTTTCGATGAACGAGGGCAACGAGATTCAGCTTGGAGCCTTCGCAAGGGGGACGGGTAGATCGAGTTTCGAGGTGGATCGGATGATCGAGGCAGGCGTTTTCGATCCAAAGCGCGCCAACGAGGTTCCTGTGACCATCCGGGGTCTGCTCTCCGACGAACCAGCCAAACCCGAGTGGATGAAGGTCCGTGTTGACCTGCGTGATGCAAAATTCAAGGAACTCAAGAAGCTCAACCGTGATCTCGGCCTCAACACGGTGTGCGAGGAGGCAGGGTGCCCAAACATATCCGAGTGCTGGTCGTCTGGCACGTCGACGTTGATGTTGCTCGGTGACACCTGCACAAGGGCGTGCGCATTCTGTGATGTGAACACTGGAAGGCCAGATGAGGTCGATCAGGACGAGCCTGTCCGGGCTGCCGAGGCGATCGTGGCGATGGACCTACGCCACGCTGTGTTGACCTCGGTGAACCGTGACGACCTTGAGGATGGCGGTGCAACGATCTTTGCTCGCACGATCCATGAGATTCGCGAGCGACTCCCTGCCTGCGATATTGAGGTGCTCATCCCCGATTTCAAGGGTGAGCGCGAGCCTCTCGATATCGTGATGCGTGCCAAGCCGACCGTTCTGAATCACAACACTGAGACGGTACTTCGGCTGCAGCGCGATATACGAACCGCAGCGAACTATGCGCGCTCGCTGTCGTTGCTTGCGAGGGCGAAGTGGGCGAACCCGTCATGCACGGTCAAATCTGGGCTGATCGTTGGCATGGGTGAGACCGATGAAGAGATTCTTGGCGCGCTCGCCGACCTCAACGCGGTCGGCGTTGAGGTCGTTACCATCGGACAGTACCTGCGGCCGACCGCACACCACCGAAGGATTCACCGGTACGTTCACCCTGACGTGTTCGCACGGTACAAGGCTGTCGGTGAGGCGTTTGGCATTGCACACGTGGAATCGGGCCCCCTGGTGCGCAGCTCGTATCACGCCAGAGAAGCACTTGAGGCGGCGCAGTGACGGAGTACGCAGAGCGCATCGTTGCAGCACAATCGGCGATGCGGTCGGCAGAACTCGACGCGCTATGTGTATCAGTGGGATCGGATCTTCCGTATCTCACGGGCTATCGGGCCATGCCACTCGAACGGGTCACGATGCTCGTCGTTCCGCTGGAGGGTCGACCGAGTCTCATCGTTCCCGGTCTTGAGGCACCGAGGGTCACGATTGATCACACTGCGTTCACTGTTGTCGGGTGGGCCGAGAGCGACGATCCCATCAGCATCATTGACCGTGTCCTCAAGAGCGCTCGCACGGTGGCATTTGGTGATGAGACCTGGTCACGGTTTCTGCTGCAACTCCAAGAGGTTGATGACTCCCGCTCGTTCGTATCCGCGAGCAATCTCATGGCGGGGCTGCGAATGCGCAAGTCCCCAGACGAGATTGTCGCGCTTCGTCGTGCCGCAAGGACGGTTGACGCGGTCGTGGAGGAAATGTCTGAGATCCGGTTCTCCGGACGCACAGAGCGCGACGTGTCTCGCGAAGTCATCGAGCGGACCATTGCCAATGGCCACGACACGATGGACTTCTGGATTGTTGCGTCTGGTCCGAATGGCGCGTCGCCTCATCACGAGCCGGGTGGGCGCGTCATCGACCCAGGTGATGCGGTAGTTGTTGACTTCGGAGGTCGCCAGGACGGCTACTGCTCGGACACAACTCGAATGTTTGTCGTTGGTGATGCCCCGTACGGGTTCGACGACGCGTATGCGGTGCTCCACCAAGCTCAAGTTGCAGCCGTGGATGCGGTACGGCCGGGAGTTGAGGCCGATTTCCTCGATTCGGTCGCGCGTGACATCATCGATGACGCTGGATACGGAGATCTGTTCATGCACCGCCTCGGCCATGGCATTGGCATGGACACCCATGAGCACCCGTATCTGATTCAAGGCAACGATCAGGTGATCGAAGCGGGGATGGCGTTCTCGATCGAACCGGGTATGTATGTGCCGGGGGAGTGGGGGATGCGCATCGAGGACATCGTCACCGTCACCGCAGACGGTGTCGAGCGTCTCAACACATCCGACCGTGCCTACCGCATCGTCACTTAGCCGTTCTCGACTGTTCTTGCGTAACTGAGTCCCTCCACGGGGGACTCAGTTACGCAAGAACAGATGGAGGTACAGTCATGGGCATGGATGTCACCATTACCAAACTCGTTCACGCGTGTCTGCTCGTCGATACTGACGGTGAGCGAGTTCTCATTGACCCGGGGATCTTCTCCTGGAATGACGCGCTTTTCGATCTCTCGATGGTCGAGGGCGTCGATCGAATCCTCATTACCCACGAACACGCGGACCACGTGTCGGTGGAGTTCGTCAAGGGTGTGCTTGAGCGGTCGAACGATGCCACGGTCGAGACCACTGCATCGCTTGTCGCGATCCTCGCCAACGAAGGTGTCGAGGCCGTCACTGAAGGCACCGAGCAGTTTGTCGCGCCCCACGAGCGGATCCCCTCAGGTCCAGGGCCGCACAACACAGGGTTCCACGTCGGAGGTGTGCTGTCGCACCCCGGTGACAGCCACAGTTTTGTCGAATCGATGCCGATCCTTGCCATGCCGTTCATCGCGCCGTGGGGATCCCTCACAGCGGCGACCGATCGTGTCCGACTCGTGCAACCGAGATACGTGATCCCTATTCACGACTGGTTCCTCAGCGAACCTGGGCGCGACATCATGTACCACCTGGCAACCGGTGGTCTGCGTGCCGATGACATCGACCTGATCCAGGTCAAGGACTACGAGCCTGTGACACTGTCCGTGTGAACCAGCGCGAGGTGACGACGCGCCGATCGCGACGGTCCCATCGATGCGTCAGCCACCTTCATCTTGTTGCCACACCTCGATGGTTATGTTGCCTGTTCCGCCGCCGATCGTGATTGGCCACGACTTCGTCGTCCTTTGTCCATCGGCCGTGAAAGAGATCTCGAACCCGTCAGGAAAGGCTCCGACGAGGAGCGCAGGGCTCATGACGAATATGGACGACGTCACATAGGACCAGATTTCGTTGTTCTGTGAGCCAGGGGGGAAGCATTCGGGGTCCGACCACGAACCGACGACATTGAGGCGGTAACCGTCTGGGAGGAGACGTAGCGTCCCGCCGTCGGCCGGTGCACCAGACGCGAGATTCCCGCTCACCATCACGCTGTAGGCGCCTTCCACCGTCCACTTTTGAGGGGTGAGTGTTGAACCGGACTCCGTGATGACGACGCACGGTGCTGCGGGGTCACCTCCCTGGATTCTTCCATTGCCAGCACCGATGACTGCCTGCAGGTCCGATTCGATGAAGAATTCTCCTTCCGACTCGGCGTGAAAGCTCGCGGAACCACTCGAATAGGAGATGCCGTCGGAATCTTCGTACGCACTCGTGGACGCAAAGTCGATGGTGTAGCGGTAGCTGAACGTCGGGATCGCTATCTGCGACGTAGACGTATCAGCATCTTGCTCCGTGGTGACTTCACCTACCTGCGTGTCGGTTCTAGCCACGAAGATCACTTGATCCGTGCAGCCACCCGTGCCCCCAGTGAACGTGGTCTTGAACTTGCCGCTCTCAGCCTTCCCCGACTCGGGATCGAATGTGCCACATGACGACGAGACTGCGTCAATTGTTCCCTCGCCCACCTCACCTGCGAGGTCGGTGAGGGTGTAGGTGATTTCTTTTTCCTCTCCCGCCTTCACCTTGATGGCGGTCTCGTCGACCTCGCCACAGATTGCGACCTCCCTGAATGCGGCGGCCATGTCCGGAGCGACGGGCTGGTCCAAGAGTGCGCCTTCGGTAGATGCCGTGTAGTCGCGCCGGAAGAAGACCTTTGATGCATGCAGGTCGAACGCATTGGCACTCAGGATCCAGGATTCTCCGAACTTCGTCACCTTGAACGTCACCATGTAGTCAGCAGCAATTGCCTCGGCCAGCGCATCAAAATTTGCCCGGTCTTCTTCATCCGTGTCCAAGAGTTGCTGGCCTGCCAGCAGTTTGAAGAAGCCGCCGATCTCAAAAGCGTTGATCGCCGAGACGCGTCGAATACGCTTCTCGAAAGTCGTTGCGGTGTAGTAGTTCGTGATCGACTGGATCACCTCATAGTCTCCGGTCGGGACGACGATCGCAGTGCGGCACTTCTCATCGCCTCCGGATCCTCCAGCTCCTCTGGCGGCGATTACCGGAGCGGCGAGCAGGCTTCCCGATAGCGCGGCACCACGGATCGTCGGTGTAGAAGTCTGGAGCGTCGAGACAAAGATACACTCGAACGTGCCCTCGACTGTGCCGCTGCCGAGATCGCCCCCGTAGGTCGCCGAGAACACCCCGCCAAGGGCGTCGAAGTCGTCGATGCGACCCTGTTCGATCTCCATGCTCACCTGACCGCTCGACTCGCCGTCCTCGAAAACGTTCAGGATTCGAAACTCGGCGTCGTAGCGCCCGGTCCCCGAAAAGTCCGGGATCGTGATGTAGTAAAGGTACGGGCTACCACCGGGTGTCGAGAAGGAGAGTTCGATTTCGGACCCGGTAGCGGAGCACTCGACGACAGAGTCATGCGAGAATTGAATGTCCCCCGTCGCGGTTGCTGCGTAGCTGAACATGTCGTCGATCGTCTTGCCACCGAGGTATGTTCCAGGAGACGGCCCAGTGTCGACCGCCTCATCCACAGAGCCAACATCGAGTATGTCTCCGCACTTCAGTTGCAGGAGTTGCGGTGACGCTGCTGTGGCGTCAAGACCCCGATACGCCGTGAGCATCACCGTGCCCGGACGCGAGAGGACTGTGAAGGAGCCGTCCTCGACCATGGCGCTGCTTGCCCCAACGTCGCCTTCGACCCGAACGACTCTCACTATTCCCGGCGACCCTAGGTTGCCCGTGACCCCAGTCGGCTCGTCACAGCGCCGAATGCGGGTGGCAGACGAGACGATCGCCAGACCTTCTTCAGTGTCAGCCAAGCGTGTGAGTGCTGCTGCTTGGTCGGCGACGGCCCGTACGGACCCAGTGAACCCGTCGGGAAGTACCAAAGTGGTCTGGCCCCTGGGTATCCCCTCGCCTGGGTCGCCTCCAAAGGGAACGGGGGCGAGTCCCGCAATGGGGTGCGGTACAAGTCGTTCGGCCGTTTGTCCGTCGGCGGTGAGTTCGAGGGCGACGGTCATTCCTGCGGGGATACCGAACGTCGTGACCGTGACGCGTGTAGGTTCGCCAGAATCGATCCACGTTGGCGCGCTCAACCACAATGATGGACCGTCCGCAACGCGGATGACGCCGAAGGCGCTGCCTACCGAATCGTCGGTCATTTCGAGTAGATACGTGCCAGGAATTGCTGTTCCAGGCACGGTGATCGTTGCGACCCCCTCGGTCATCGCTCCGGATGCGATGATGTCTTCGCCGAAGCCCATGGTGACCACTCCGCTGCGCCGGGCATTCGCCGTTACGGTGATAGCGTCGCCGGCATACACCGTGGGACTCGACACGGACAACACGGGTGTGGGGGGTACGTCGGTGTCCTGTGGTGTGCCTGAGGTGTTACCGGACCCTGACTCGTCTGTGGTGCTGGACACCTGATCTGGTGTGATTCCGGCGTCTCCGGTCGAGTCCCCAGCGGGCGTGCATGCGGACACCACGAGAGCAAAGACGATCGAACATGCAGCCAGGCGTCTTGTCATCGAGCCCATTTCGTTCCCCCAGATACCATTCTCGCATCGGTCGTGTCGTGGCGATCTTGGCACAATGATGCACCGTTTGCATGGTCGGACGACCTGGGGCGATATCGGTGCCGAGCTTGGAGGATGTCCTGCCCGAATCGAACCGAACTTGGCACGGTACCCTGCGTGTTCTAGGAGGTGCGATGACGATAGAACAGCGAGCCGTTGATGCAATCAGGGTGCTGTCCATGGATGCCGTGCAGAAGGCGAACTCAGGGCATCCTGGCATGCCGATGGGGATGGCCGACATCGGTTTCGTGATCTGGTCGAAGTTCCTCAATGTGGACCCGGCAGCACCGACATGGCGTGACAGGGACCGCTTTGTCATCTCCAACGGGCATGGGTCGATGCTGCTGTACAGCCTCTTACACCTGTCAGGTTTTCCTGTCTCCATGGACGAGATCGCACATTTCCGCCAGTGGGGATATGAGACGGCCGGCCATCCCGAGTACAACCCTCACCTCGGGATCGAGACCACTACAGGCCCACTCGGTCAGGGTTTCGGAACGGCCGTTGGCATGGCGATCGCCGAGGAGCATTTGCGGGCCGTCCACGGAGAGGAGCTCACCAACCACCGGACCTTCGTTCTGTGCGGAGACGGGGACCTCATGGAAGGCATCTCGAGTGAGGCAGCGTCGCTAGCAGGGCATCTCGGATTGGGCCGACTCACCGTGTTCTACGACGACAACTCGATCACGATTGATGGTTCGACCGACCTGGCATTCACGGAAGATGTAGCTGCCCGCTTTGCCGCGTACGGATGGCAGACGCTCGACGTCGACGGTCACGACCGTGCGGCGATCGAGGTTGTTACACGCGCTGCGCTCGCCGACATCGGAAGACCGACCTTGATCGTTTGCAAGACCCATATCGGCTTCGGTGCGCCCACGAAGGTGGACACGTCGTCTGCGCACGGGTCTCCACTTGGCGCGGATGAGATTCAAGGTGCCAAGAAGGCAATGGGCTGGGATTTTGAACCTTTCACCGTTCCAGACGATGTGTACCGACTATTCGCCGAGGCGATGACGAGGGGTGCACAGGCCCACACCGCATGGCGATCTCGCGTTGGCCGCATGGCGACGCGAGACCAGGACCGGTTCCGAGCATGGGAGGGCGTGTGGGATCCCGAGGACGTTGTACTCGAGCCACCCGAAGCTGAGGCCGGATCCAAAGTTGCGACACGCAAGCTTTCTGAAGCCGTGATTCAGCAGTTAGCCGAGGAGCGCCCAGACGTTGTTGGCGGTTCTGCTGATCTCGTGCCCTCGAACAACACGTACATCAAGGCGTCGACAGATTTTTCGACTGCGGATCGAGCGGGTCGCAACATTCGGTATGGCATAAGGGAACATGCCATGGGTGCAGCCGTCAACGGCTTGACGCAGCACGGTGGCGTCCGCGGCTTCGGTTCGACGTTCCTGACGTTCTCGGACTACATGCGTCCGTCGGTCAGGCTCGCCGCACTGATGGGTGTTCCGTCGATTTTCGTGTGGACACACGATTCGTTCTTCCTTGGCGAGGACGGGCCCACGCATCAGCCCATCGAGCACATCGCGTCTTTGCGGCTTATCCCAGGGCTGCACGTACATCGACCGGCTGACCCTTCCGAGACAGCAATGGCATGGCAGCAGGCGATCAACCGAGCAGATGGACCGTCCGCAATCATCCTCACGCGACAGGGTCTCAACGTGCCATCCGATCCCCCGTTGCGGGCCGACGTTGCACGAGGGGGGTATGTCCGCGTCGGCGGATCCGACGCCGTCGTTGTTGCCACAGGCTCAGAGACCCCACTTGCTGAGGCAGCACGTCAGATACTTGCCGAAGGAGGAATCTCGCTGCGCGTCGTGTCGATGCCGTGCGTCGAGATATTCACCGCCCAGGACGCCACGTACCGCGATCAGGTGCTCGGCTCTGCAATTCCCGTGTTCACCTTGGAGGCCGGGTCTGCGATGACGTGGCATTCGATGACAGCGAACGGTGGCATCGCCATCGGTATCGACCACTTCGGAGCGTCCGCCCCCGCTGAGGTACTCGCAGAGCGGTATGGCTTTACCCCGGAGGCTGTAGCGGCCGTGATAGGTCAACAGATCGACAAACTGAAGAACTGAGGAGTACACCTGTGATCACCATTACTTCAGGGGATGCGACTGGTGCGGACCTTCTCGTCGTTCCGGTTCTCTCCGATCGCCTCGCCGTGTGCGACAGCGATCTCGCCCCGGACCTCGACAGTATCGAACCTTTGCTTGACGCGAAGGATTTCACTGCAAAGGTCGGTCAGACGGTGTTCATCCAGACTCCAAACGGGCCAACACCTGAGGTTCTCTTGGTTGGTCTAGGGGATGAGATTGATATGGAGGGCTTGCGCAGGGCTGCAGGCACTGCTGCTCGAGCATCTGGCCGGTACAAGGTCGTTGCAACCGTTCTCCATCGCGTTGATCTCGACGAGGCGGCCAACGCCGTTGCTCTTGGATCGTGGCTCGGCACTTATTCGTACGATGAGTACAAATCGGATCCCAAGCGCGGAATGTTCGACACGCTGATCCTCGTGGGGGATGAGGATCTCTCAAGACAGATCACGTCGGCGCGAGCGATCGCCGGTGGTGTCCTGCTTGCTCGCGACCTCGTCAATCGGCCTGCTCGGGACAAACCCCCCGTTGCTCTCGCTGCAATCGCGCAGAAATTGGCGGAATCGGTCGACGTCGAGATCTACGATGAGGAGCAGATCGCTAGCGCAGGCTTCGGCGGGCTCGAGAGTGTGAACCTTGGAGCCGATAACCCTGCACGCATGGTCGTCATGCGATACACGCCTGAGGGCGCTACCAGAACGGTCGCGTTCGTCGGAAAGGGCATCGTGTTCGACTCCGGAGGACTGTCGATCAAACCCGCGGCAGGTATGGAGACCATGAAGACAGATATGGCAGGCGCCGCAGCTGTCATGGGAGCGGTCAAGGCGATTGCTGAGCTCGGCCTCATCGTCAATGTGATTGGCATCACCCCATTCACGGAGAACCTCACCGGCGGTTCAGCGCAGCGGCCGGGTGACGTGATGCGCGCCTACAACGGGAAGACGATCGAGGTCCTGAACACCGACGCCGAAGGTCGCCTGGTACTCGCCGACGGTCTCGCGCTCGCGGCCGAATTCGCACCGGATCTGATTGTTGATATTGCGACGCTAACCGGCGCATGCAAGGTCGCCCTCGGGCCGCTCATCGCCGGCCTGATCGCCGCCGACGATGATGCTGCCGATCTTGTCGCCGCTGCAGCTACGTCGGCAGGTGAGAAGGTGTGGCGTCTTCCACTGGAAGGTGAGTACCGATCTCTCATCGAGTCGGATGTCGCGGATATGAAGAACACGGCAGGTCGTTGGGGTGGGGCGATCACAGCGGGGTTAATCCTTTCCGAATTCGTTGGCGACACTCCATGGGTGCATCTTGATGTTGCGGGACCTGCCCGTGCGGACAAGACCGAGCACTATCTGACCAAGGGTGGGTCGGGCTTCGGCGTGAGGACGCTCATATCAATTGCGAGGGCGCTCGAGACGTAAGACTGCTCCTCGGAAGCGACCGGCTCGCGCGATGAGGCAGATGCTCCAGGAGACATAGCGCGCGGTGGAAGCGCCGTCTGATGTGACGAGAAGGGCGAGCGCCCGAAATACTCACACAATCCTCTAAACCCATCGCGACGACACGCCGATACGGAGAGTAGTAATTCAACTGCTCTCCGTGGAGGCGCTGCCCACGATGTCAGTATTCAGACGGTATCTCATCGTCCTACTCTCGGTGATGTTCATGCTCGCAACGTTCGCGACACCCGCCTTTGCCGGCGCCGAGAGTCAGTTCGTCTCAAAGATCAACGCATCGCGTGCAGCAGCGGGGAAAGCACCACTCGAGGCGTATTGGGACCTTGCCGACGACGCTCGCTCGCAGGCAGGCCGGATGGCTGCCAAGGGCGAGATATTCCACAATCCTTCCCTTTCGAGCGTTACCGGTGTGTGGGAGAGCCTCGGCGAGAACGTCGGTGTCGGACCCGATGTGGCGAGTCTCCATGCAGCATTCATGAACTCTGCCTCTCACCGCCGCAACATTCTCGGCGACTACAACTACATCGGTGTTGGCGTAAAGACCGACGAAGCGGGTTTCCTCTGGGTCACGATGATCTTCATGCGAGCCGAACCGGGCCTTAATGGCGGAACTGGTACCACAACGACGACGACGACTCCACCTGTTGTTGCACCTGTCAGTGCTCCTGTCTCGGTGGTGA
>CAYWPC010000019.1:16632-46896 GCA_964460075.1 uncultured Acidimicrobiaceae bacterium | reverse complement strand
AACCGGGGGTCGGCAGTTCGATCCTGCCCCTGACCACCACTCCCAGGCATCAGGCGTAGAATCCCGCATGTGCTGGCGTTTCCCGCGCCACAGTCCCAAGGTGTCCGTTGTGGAGGGGAGCTGGATACGAATCATGGATCCTCACGAACACGACGAGCCGTACCGCGACGAAAGCGACCCAAACTTCATCGAAGATGGGGACCGCTACGACCGACCGATACCGGCCAGACGATTCACGAAGGCCATGCGCAGCGGCGCGGCAGTGATCGTCGCAGCGATGATGTTCGCGGCTGGAACGCCGCTGAGCTGGGTATCCATTCTCACTGCATTCCTCATGCTGATGATCTGGATCGATATCCGCTCCAGTGACCACGACGACACGATCTGACAGGTCTCCGGTTCTGCGTCCAACGCGATCCCCAGTGTCTCTTCCTAGTATCCCCACATGCCAACCTCCACCCGCCAAAGGAGTCTCGTGGCAGTCGCGGTCGCCCTCGCTCTTGGCGGGGCATCGTGCTCCTCTGGAGAATCAGAGGCAGCCACCACGACGACATCCGTCGCAACAGCGATAGCGGGATCTACATCGAGTACGTCAAGCGGATCATCAGCAGATCCAACGCCAACGGTGGCGATGAATGAGCAACAGGCCGCTGAGGCCATGTGCCGAACCCTCGATCGCCTGAGTTCGGACGGACTCACGCCAGGACAGGCAGCAGCGTCGATAGCGGCCACCGACCTTGCTCGTCTCACACCATCTGGTATGGCCGACTACGGGGCCTTACTGATCTCAGCTCCAAGACAGCAGTGTGTCCGACACATCGAATACGCAGATGATATCGCCTACTGGCTCGGTATTTGATCGCGCTCCACTGCTTCGACAACCGCCCTTGCGACGGCGACATGGACCTCTTGCCCCAACGGATCCGGTAGCAGTTGATCGCCAGGAGCAGACGCCGCGATGGCGAAAGCCGCGGCGCGCTTCATCGTCGAAGTGACAGCAGGCGCTTTTGCGTCGAGCGCTCCGCGTATCAACCCCGGATATGCCAGCACGTTGTTGACGATGCTGCCGTCGGCTGCCACCGCCGCCCCTGCCGCCTTCGCATCAGCCGTGGTGATCTCGGCAACGGGGTTCGTCAGCGCCATGATTATCTGGCCCTTGCGTACGCGATCCGGCGAGAGAAGCCCTGGTTGCCCCGTCGTCATCACCAGAACATCCGACTTATCCACGACGTCATTGAAGCTCTCCTCGTCGGTCCCAGTGATCAGCTCAACACCGGATTCAGCCACCTCCCTCAGGCGATCGACACTGAGCGAGCTCGGATCGAAGGCCCGCACCTCCCTGAAGCCAAACCCGGAGGCGAGACCGGCAATGGCACTCCCAGCCGCACCAAGCCCGAGCTGTCCGAAGGTGAGGTCCGAGATCTCCTTGTGCAGACTTCGTGCAGCCGAGAGAATCGCTGCCACGACAACGACTGCGGTCCCATGTTGATCGTCGTGGAACACTGGAATCGAGAGACGACGCCCCAGCTCACGCTCGACTTCGTAGACCCCAGGCGTTGCGATGTCTTCGAGGTGAATCGCACCGAACCCTGGCGCGAGCCGCATGACGGTATCGATCACATCACTTGGTTCCTCGGCGTCGAGGACGATCGGCACCGCATTCACATCGACGAGCTGTGCGTAGAAGAGAGCCTTCCCCTCCATCACGGGGAGTGCAGCAACCGGACCGACGTTACCGAGACCAAGCACCCGCGTGCCGTTGGTGACAATGGCAACCGTCCGCCCACGCCACGTGTATTGGTCGGCCACTGTCTCGTCGTCAACAATCGCCTGCACGACACGGGCAACTCCTGGCGTGTATACCTCTCGAATATCTTGCAGCGTTCGAACCGTGGCCCTCGACACAATCTCGATCTTGCCTCCACGATGCTGATCGAACACCTTGTCGACCCTTCCAGGGAGCACGGTGACACCGTCGATGGCATCCATTGCGTCGGCAATCGACCGGAGGGCCTCCGCGTTGGGGGCGATGATCGCGACTTCTCGAATGTTGTAATCGGCCCCGATATACACCGTCTCGATCTCACCGATGTTGGCTCCGAATTCACCAGCCGCGGCAAGTGCCTTCGCAAGACGGCCAGGAATCCTCGCCGTCCTGATACGAAACACCTCGTCCCGTTCGATCGATAGCTCACCCACCTCGTCCTCCTACAACGTCTTGGAAAGCTGTACTTCGCGCCACGTCTCGCAGACACCCACAGTTTCATCGAGACCACACGCTCCGGTCGGGCTCTCGGTACCGACAGCCGCGACAACGACCTCCCGACCGCCATGATATGCAAGGAATACGGCTGCAGGAATGCAGAACCCCTCCAGAGAACGGATCCGGGCTGCCACGCTGAACAGCTGACTCCCGAAACGGTCGCTGGCGGAAGCATCGATCATTGCTGCAGCCAATGCCAGGTCACTCATCGTCCGAGGAGCTCGGTGTGAATCGCCCTCGGAACACGATCGGAACCGCGACAAGCGCAGCGAAAGTTCCGAAGGTGATGATGTTCAGCGACGCTCTGTACCCCGCGTCGCCTGTGTTGAAGAGCCCTAACAGCCGCAGAATCTCGGTTCCGACGATCGCCGTCACAACCCCGATGGCGACCGACGCGAAGAACCATCCGATAATGAAAGCTATGAGTCTTCGAGTGGGCATGCAGCGGACCTGGTGTCGGCAGTGGTCCCGAGCGTAGGAACGATCACCGTTGTACCTGGAACGAGATTCAAGGGACAGCTGGAAGGCATTCGGTATGTGGACGAACTCGGGTCCGTCACTCTGCGCGCCACGAGCTCGCCGCCACAGGGTGGCACTCAGTTCGACAGCAGATACGACTGGGCTGCCGACCAACGAAGAGCGACCTTCTGATACGCATCGCGGGACGCATCAAAGTCGCCGGCTTCGAGCGCCAGCAGGCTTGCTCGTATGTCATCGGCCGAGTCATCGAAAACCAAATCGGCCTCGGAAAAGTACCCAGCGACTGCTGCATAGTCGAGCTCAACCATCGAGTCTGCTGAGAACTCAGAGATCCACCGTTCAAGGCCGCGCACCCTGTCGACGACTAGTTCTGGGAAGCCGGCGCCTGTGAGCACGCTTGTGGCCCATCTGACACGATCGATCGCATCTCCAGTGGACGTCCGATACCGAATCGACGTGGCATTCCCATCTTCGTAGACTTCGCGATCGCTGGCCCGAAACGCGGAGAACCATCGCAACGGCACGTGCCAAGCCGACGACAGGATGTGACTCCCTCCATGGGCTGATCCGCGCCGAAGCCGATCGAGTTCTGCCTTGTATCCGCGTCGCTCGCTCTCGCTGAGCAGACGCATTGCAGGGTTCATGTGCGCAAACGCGAGGATCCCCTCGACCATCCGGACTTGAACGTTGCGAGGACACGCATACTGCCTGCCTTGCCATGTCGTGAACACCGCGTCATCAGACAGCGGCTCCTCCCAAATGAACTGACGATTCTGCGTGATGAAGCCGACGCGATCCTCATCTCGGAAGGGCGGTAGAGGGCCCAACTCCGAGGCAGATACAAAGGCACGAAAGTACGCGGTTGCGATCATCCCCCGAGAGCCTACGCCAGCATCGGCACGGAGTAGACGACAGAGCGATCGCTAACATGGGAGCGTCAACACGGGCACCAACCCCACCACATTGCGAGGTCCTGCCTTGGGAGTATTCGAGACCATCGGCACCGAGCAACACCAATCTGTGCATTTCGGCTCGGATCCCGCAACGGGGCTGCGGTCGATCATCGCTATCCACAGCACGACGCTTGGACCCGCCCTCGGTGGGACTCGGTTCTACCCATACGCCTCCGAACAGGCAGCGCTTGTCGACGTTCTCCGCTTGTCGAAGGGCATGACATATAAGGCCGCCTGTGCAGGTCTCTCACTCGGTGGGGGGAAGGCCGTGCTGATAGGCGATCCGACCGAAGTCGGTTCCCAGGACCTGTTCCGCGCATACGGCCGTTTCGTGGAGGGACTTGGCGGCCAGTACATCACAGCAGAGGACGTCGGCACAACGGTGGCGAACATGGAGGTCATCTCGACACAGACAGACCACGTTCGTGGCCTATTAATCGAGCATGGCGGCTCAGGGGACCCGTCACCGGCGACGGCACGCGGCGTGCTAGCCGCGCACAGGGCCGTGGCCATGCTGCTGTGGGGAAGCGACGATCTCACAGGAAGGCGCATCGCCATAAAGGGCGTCGGCAAGGTTGGCATGTCTCTCGCCCGCCGACTCTCCAGCCTCGGAGCGGAATTGGTCGTCGCCGATGTCAACGAGACGGCAACAGACAGCGCGGCAACTGAGTTGGGCGCCAAGGTCGTCGACGTCAGTGACATCCACCATGTCGAATGTGACATCTTCGCGCCCTGCGCTCTCGGGGGTGACCTCAACGAGGCCACCATCCCCGTGCTCGGATGTACCGCGATCGCAGGCTCGGCGAACAACCAACTGGCTGTTCATGCCGACGGGGACCGTCTTCGTGACGCCGGCATTCTGTACGCACCGGACTTCGTTGTGAACGCAGGGGGGATCATCAACATCGCAGCGGAGCACGGGGGCTATTCCTCACAAAAAGCAGCCGAAATGGTTGACCGAATCTACGACAACGTGGCGGAGATCCTGACGACCGCAGACAGGCTCGGTATTGGAACGCATGTTGCAGCAGAGCGCGTCGCAGAGGAACGACTCGCACAAGCCGCCGCAACAGGAGGTACGGCGTGACATTGGGACTTGACAGTGTGATCGACCACACGGCCTTGGGACTGACGAGTGACGACCTGCTCGATCTCTATCGAAAGATGCTGCTCGCCCGCAAACTGGACGAGCGGATGTGGGCACTCAATAGACAAGGAAGAGTGCCCTTCGTCGTATCGGTATCAGGCCATGAGGCGACCCAGGTCGGAGCTGCGGCAGCCATCGACCCTTCGAAAGACTGGTCGATGCCCTACTACAGGGACGTCGCGTTCGCCCTCGCAGCGGGAATGTCGCCTGAGGACGTTTTCGCAGGCGTGTTCGCAAAAGAGATGGATCCGTCCAGCGGTGGCCGTCAAATGCCGAACCACTGGTCTGAGCCCGACCTCCACATCTTCACGCAGGGCTCCGTGATTGCGGTGCAGTACCCACAGGCCTGCGGTATCGCCTACGAACTCAAGCGCAAAGGATCGGACGCAGTCGTTGTGGTCGATGGCGGCGAGGGATCCACCTCCGAGGGCGACTGGCATGAAGCCATGAACTTTGCAGGGATCCACAAGCTGCCTGTGATCTTCCTGATCCAGAACAACCTCTACGCGATATCGGTTCCTGCAGCCTTGGAAGTCGCAGGCCAAGTAGCTGACAGAGCGGTCGGATACGGGATGCCGGGCATCGTCGTTGACGGAAACAACGTACTTGAGGTGTACGGAGCAATGTCGGCCGCGGTCGCGCGTGCCCGAGCTGGCGAGGGGCCGACACTCATCGAGGCCAAGACATACCGCTACTACGCCCACACCTCCGATGATGACGACAAGCTGTATCGCAGTAGGGAGGAAGTCGAACTGTGGCGGCGCAAAGACCCGATCCCGAACTTCCGCCAGTACCTCGTCGAGCAACGTGTCTTGACCGCGGCGATGGAACGCGAGATCGAGGAAGAGATCGTGGCGCAGATCCGGGCCGCGGTCAAGACCACCGAAGCAGCCGCGGATCCAACCGATGCATTGAGCCATGTCTACGCACAGCCCATCACACCGACAGATGCGGTCACGAGCATCGAACCCTCACCCCAAGGTGATGTGGGCAACATGATTGCAGCCATCAACACGACGCTGCACGATCTCATGGCGGAGAACGACAACATGGTCGTGTTCGGCGAAGATGTAGCCGACCCGAAGGGTGGCGTATTCAAGGTAACGGCTGGTCTCTCTGAACGATTCGGCCCAGAGAGGTCGTTCAACACACCGCTCGCTGAGGCGCTCGTCATTGGTGTGGGTATCGGCATCGCAGCAGCCGGTTCGATTCCGATGGCTGAGATCCAGTTCGCCGATTTCATTCACCCGGCGTTCGACCAGATCGTCTCGGAACTTGCCCGCATCCACTATCGCTCGAACGGTCGATGGTCCCTACCCATGACTATCCGGGCGCCGTACGGCGGTGGGATCCACGGGGCGCTGTATCACTCCCAGTCGATCGAGGCCTTCTACACACATGTACCAGGCTTGAAGGTCGTGATCCCCTCAACGCCCGCCGACGCAGCAGGACTCCTTCGAGCGGCAATCGAGGACCCGGATCCTGTCATGTTCCTCGAGCCGAAGAAGCTGTATCGACTCGCGAAGGGCCCGATACCGGACACCGGCCATACCGTACCGATAGGGCAAGCTGCACTGCGACGTGACGGCGACGATCTCACGATCATTGCCTACGGAACAATGGCGTACATGGCAGAGGAGGCGGCCGATCGGCTCGCTACCGAAGGAATCAACGTCACCGTGCTTGACCTTCGGTCGCTCCAGCCACTCGATTGGCCATCGATCGAGGCGGCGATCGAGCGCACATCCAAGGTCCTGATCGTTCACGAGGACAACCGGTTCATGGGGTATGGCGCCGAGGTTGCAGCCCAGATCGCCGAGAAGTCGTTCGAATGGCTCGACGCGCCGGTACGTCGCTACGCGGCTCCAGACATCCCATCCTTCCCCTTCGCTGCATCACTTGAGAGCCAAGTCATGCCGGATGTCGACGGCATCGTCGAGGAGGCTCGGGCTCTGGCACGTTGGTGACGGGGGAGCGATCTGCTTCTACGCTACCGCTCATGCACATTCGTCAAGCTACCCACGATGACATCCCTGCAATCATCTCGTTCACGACCAACACCTTCGAGTGGGGCGACTACGTACCTGATGCGATTCGTGACTGGATCGATGACCCCAACGGGATGACGATGGTTGCCCTCGACGGAGACGAGCCTATCGCCGTTGCAAGGACGGTGCTTCTTGCACCAACCGAAGCATGGGGGCATGGCGTGAGGGTTAGCCGAGATCACAGAGGCACAGGTGTTGCGGGGCTGCTGGTGGAGCGACTCCTGTCGTGGGTTCGCACGACAGACGCACACATCGTGCGACTCATGATCGAGGATGACAACACATCGTCGATCCGCCATGTAGAAAAGGTTGGTTTCCGTCGAACCGTACGCATGATGCGGGCCGTTCGATCGGTCGGCGAAGCCACACCTAACCCTGAGGGCAATGGTGTCAGACATGCTCCCTCGACGCTGCGAGCAATACCGGGCAGAGGGCAGGATGCGCCTCTGGTGATGTCGGCATGGACCTCCTCGGACGTTGGGCGAGCAATGCGGGGCCTCATCGGTATCGGATGGCAGTTCCACACAATGCGAACCAGCGATGTCCAAGAGTCAGCCCGCCTGGGTGGCCTGTGGGACATCGGTGGTTCATGGGCCATGACATCGACGAATGCGCTCGCGTTCCGCGTCGCGATGCTCGATGTGCGTCCCGAAGACGCCTACGAATCCATCCGTGCCCTCATCGACATAGCGAACAACCAGGGTGCAGAGCAGGTGAGCATATGGATTCCAACCCTGGACTGGCTTGTTCAGGCCACAAGGCGTGCAGGGTGCGACGTATCGCCCTCGAGCATCTGGGTGTACCCGCTGTAAGGCGGACCGTGTTTAGCGCTCGAAGCCTCAGGGTGAGCAGGTGCCTAACTCGGGAACTCGATCGAACGATCGAGCGCCCTCGCGTAGATCTCCACCGGGTGCAGCACTTCGTAGCCTGCATCAAGGTAGCGCCGCAGCTGCATTTCACAGCCTGCGTTCGCCGAGGCGACCAAGAACACACCCGTAGCCTCGCACGCAGCAGCCTTCGCCCTGCCAAGTTGGTCTGACATCTCGGGATAGTCGATCTGGTACATGCCCGCTGCACCACAGCACATGCCGCCACGGTCGACATCGACCACTTCGTAGCCGGCAGCTTGCAGGATCGCCCGTGGCTCGTCTGTGATCTTCTGCCCATGCTCGAGATGGCAGGGATCCTGCACGGCGACGCTGACGCCGTTGCGGGCAAGCCTCGGCAACCGCCCGTCGTGGATTGCCGAGGCGACCACCTCGGTCACATCTCTGGTCCTGGCCCCAAGGACCGCTCCGGCAGCACCGAACCGTCCGTAGCTTTTCAGGTACACGCCGCAGCCAGCGACATTCACCACGATCGTCTCAGTGCCGCTCAGCACCTCGATATTCGAACGTGCCATATGCTCGGCGTCCGACCCGAACCCGCTGTGGCTTGCAAGGGCCCCGCAACACGACTGGCCCTGCGGTAACTCCACCCGGTACCCAGCCAAGCTGAGAACCTGCGCTGTCGCGGCGTGGATATCGGAGAACCAGGCATCGGCGACGCATCCGGTGAAGAGGATGACGCGTTCCCCATCGCCTGCACTCCACGATCCTTGGCGGGCACGGGTGAGGGAGAGGGGGAGCCTGCGAAGGCCAGTTGTAGCCGCACCGACAACAGGTACACGGCCCAGAACACGGAGTCTCTGCATAATCGCCGCGAACAGGGTCACGATACGTAGGAGCCCCTGTCTCCCCAACACGGTCACGAGGGCGAACCGTCGCACACTTCGGCGTCGACTGTGACCCTGAGCGACTGCTTCTGAACGAGCCGATTCGATGATGTTGCCGAAGGGGACAAGCGACGGGCACGCCGTCTCACACGCTAGACATTGGAGGCAGAGCGAAGTTATCTCATCGAAGCGCCGATCGATAGCCACACGACCATCAGCTACCGATTGAATTGCTGCAAGTCGACCCCTGGGGGAAGCGGTCTCATCTCCGGTGAGCCTGTATGTCGGGCACACGGGGAGACACAGCCCGCAGGTCACGCATGAGTCGAGGCTGACCGTCGAAGGTGGATGGTCGGTCACCCACGTCATCACAACCCCCCTGGGAGTGCGCCCGGATTGCATATCCCTGCAGGGTCGAACAGCAACTTCATGCGTTGCTGGATGTCGAAGGTCGGCGGCCGCCTGCCCCAGCGATCCGCCGAGGACAGACCGCTTGCAGACACGACAAGTGACCCGTTTCGCTCCTCCGCCCACGAGCGAAGATCGCTCACTGCTGCGGCATCGTATCCGTCGACACCCATCTCGACGACACCGACACCGTGTTGAGCAACGAACCAACTCGAACCAATCTGACGGGCCCTGTCAGCAGCCGAACTTACGTGAAGCGGGGGTACCCGCAGCGAGAGATGCACTTGGGATGACTCGGGCTCCGGCCAGTCGAATCCCTCGACCAAGCATCCGCCAAGGTGTTGAGCTTGACGATCAACCGTCGTGAGCTCACCTTGCAGGTACACATGGGATCCGGACTCGGTCTCAAGGACCGCCACGGGCTGGAACAATGATTCCAGCACCGACGCCGGACCGTCGACCGTGACGGTCCGCTGCACCGTTGACACGGGCCACAACTTGAAACACACGGATCCGATGATGCCAAGAGAACCGAGGGACCCAACCGTCAACCGGGCGAGGTCATAGCCCGTTACGTTCTTCACAAGTCGGCCACCGCCACGAACGACTTCGCCGTAGCCGGTAGCCATGGTCACCTCGAGCACACGATCCCTCGTCGGCCCGTACCTCAACCTGCGATAGCCAGACGCGCCGGATGCGACCACACCGCCCACTGTGCGATCCGGGGTGGTCTCGGGGAGCACTGCCGAGAGACGCCGCTCTGCGAGCACCTCATCGAGCTTGTGGAGGCTGACACCGGCACCTACGACGATGGTGAGGTCGTCAGGTTGGTAATCCACGATGTCTGCAAGGTTGTGTGTGGTGACCGCAATGTCGGTTCCGGTGCCACGAAGCGTTGAACCAGAACCCACGGGCACAACACGAGCCCCGTGTTGGGCAGCGACCGACATCACCCGTGCGAGATCGTCGAGCGACCTTGGGGCGACGACAAGAGCCGCTGTGACCTCTGACGGCACGTCAGCGACCGTGATATCTGCCAGGTCACCCAGCACAGCCCTCGAGGGAACCGTCATAGGCGCACGCCCGCTGCATCGAAGCACCGTGATCCAGCTGGGAGCACTTTGTCGGGGTTCATGACCCCGCGGGGATCGAAGGCCTCCTTGATACGAGCTTGTGCGTCGAGGTCGACTTCGGAGAATACGAGGGACATGAGGTCGCGCTTTTCGAGGCCGATCCCGTGCTCACCCGAAAGGGAGCCGCCAGCCTCGATCGATGCTTTGACCATCTCCTTGGCGGCAGCTTGCACACGTTCGAGCATGCCTGGCTCCTTCGAATCGAACGCGACAAGCGGATGCAGATTGCCGTCGCCGGCATGGAACACGTTCAACATCGTCAACCCGTAGCGATCACCGATCGTATAGATCTGGCTCATAACTTCCACGAGTCGTGTGCGCGGCACCACGGTGTCATGGAGGTAGTAGTCGGGAGCTGCCTGGGCGACGGCTCCGAACGCCGACTTTCGACCCTTCCACAGCAGTGCTCGTTCGTCGTCATCTCTGGCGACACGAACGTCAATCGCACCGTTGGCCCGCGCAATCGTAGCGACACGCTCCGCATCCGCGGCGACGGCTGTCTCCATTCCTGTGACCTCGGCAAGCAACACGGCTGCTGCGCCTACCGGGTATCCGGCATTGACAAAGTTCTCGATCGCCTCAACCATCCGTTGGTCCATCATCTCAAGTGCGGCAGGAATCAAACCGGACGCGATCACGTCTGACACGGTCGCGGCAGCAGATTCGACCGATGGAAATCCGATGAGGAGCGTTGCAACGTCAGGCGCGTTCTGCGTCAATCGCACAAGCACCCGAGTCACGATCCCGAGAGTTCCCTCGGAGCCGACAACCACGGAACGCAGGTCAAGGCCTGGCGAGTCTGGGGCCTCCCCGCCCACGACAACGACCTCTCCGTAGGGTGTGACGAATTCGACTGCATATATGTGGGCAACGGTGGTTCCGTCGGCGAGACAGTGCGGACCGCCGGCGTTCGTCCCGACGTTGCCCCCAATCGTGCAGGCTGATTGACTCGACGGGTCGGGCGCGAAGTGCAGGCCCAACGACTTGAGCGCCTTGGAGAGATCCAAGTTGATGACCCCTGCCCCTACCCAGACGCTACGGCCAATCGTGTCGACATCGCCGACAGATGTGAACCGGGTGAGCACCATGAGCAACCCTGGCCGAGTCGGTACTGCTCCTCCTGCCAGTCCGGTACCTGCACCACGAGGAACGATGGGAACGCCGTTGCGGTTCGCCAGACGCACGATCTCAGCCACTTCGCTTGTCGTCTCCGGCAATACAGCAACCGCGACCGTCCCAGCCACGACACCCGAGTCCTTTGCGAACACAGCAAGATCGAGCGGATGATGACGAACCCGATCGGGACCTAACAGTCGCTCGAGATCATCAACCAGACTCATGGTTCGACAATAGTGAAGGTCAGCTGCTCATGAGCCCCATCCACCACCACCAGGCGTCAAAACGACCAACTCGTCTCCTGCGACGACGTCAACCGTACATTTCCCAGGCAGGCGCTCCTTCGACCCGTTCGCGTGGATCAGCCAGTCCTCACCCTTCTTGCCGCACTCACCGCCGCTCAGCCCCCAGGGTGCAGCGATGCGACGCTCACCCATGAGTGACACGACGGCGTCTTCGTCGAATCGGATCGCCCGCTCGATCCCGTCGCCTCCGCGATACAGCCCGTCGCCTCCGCTCCCGTCTCGGAGCCGATACCTGGTGATGGAGAACGGGTAGTGCTCGCGGAGCGAGGTGATCGGTGTGTTCTTTGTATTGGTCATACCGGTCTGGATACCGGATTGGCCGTCTTTACCCGGCCGCGCCCCCTGGCCACCTGCCACCGTTTCGTAGTACGCGAATCGGTCGTTTCCTACGAGGACATTGTTCATCGTTCCTTGACCAGCCGCAGGGACGCGATCGGGTGCGAACGAGGCAAGGGCGCCGAGCAGGGAATCTGCTATCCGTTGAGAGGTCTCCACATTCCCTGCTGCGACTGCTGCAGGTGCGAGCGCATCAACGATGGACCCTGGACGAGTCACCAGTTCGAGCGGCCGGTGCGAGCCCGCGTTCGGCGGTATCGATGGATCTGTGGCGACACGTACGGCGAATGACAGACACGACTCGGTGACGGCGCGAACTGCGTTGATGTTGCCACACACCTGGTCTGATGATTCACCGAAATCTGCTCTCAGATGATCGCCGTCCACCGTGACGCGCACCGAAATCGGAACGAGTTCGTCTTCCCATTCCATGACGTCGGTAAACAAGACAGTTGCATCCTCGAGAGCCCCAATGGCTGAGCGCATCCGTCGCTCACCGTAGTCGAGGAGTTCGCGCGACATCCGAGAGAACTCCCCAAGCCCTACGTTCACGACCAGCGCCTCGAGCCTCACAGCTCCCGCTTCGTTCGCCCCGAGCTGTGCACTCAAGTCGCCACGACGTTCGCTTGGCGTACGGGTCGCTTCAATGAACGGGTCAATGAAATCTGACAGCCAATTGCCGTCCAAGACCGCGACCATCGGTGAGATGACGATACCTTCTTGCTCTACTCGTGTGGCGTGCGCAGGCATCGAGCCTGGCGCCTCTCCCCCAACGTCGGCGTGATGCGCTCGGTTAGCGACCCATGCCACGAGTACGCCACCGGTGTGGACCGGTCGAACAAGCGTCAGATCGTTGAGGTGCGTTCCTCCAGCAAACGGATCGTTGACCGCGTATTGAGTTCGTGGCCTCGGATTCAGGCCGACTACCCGGATCACTGCAGCGACCGATGCCGGCATGGATCCGAGATGTACCGGTATGTGCTCAGCCTGAGCGAGCATCTCCCCGTCGGCGTTGAACACGGCAGCAGAGCAGTCCATTCGCTCCTTGATATTGGGCGAGAACGCCGTGTTGCGAAGGACGATTCCCATGTCGTGGGCAATGCGCGACATCTGGTTACGGATCACTTCCAGGGCAACGGCATCAACGTGGCGAGTCACCACGTCACCTCCAGCGACCCGTTCAACGCAACCGTTGCTCGCTCACCCACGTCAAGGAACGTGGTCGCTTCCTGCTCTTCTACAACCGCGGGGCCAACGATGACATCACCGACACTGAGCGACAACCGATCGTAGATCGAGGCAACCGTTTGGCCGGAAGCACCGACGATCTTTCTGGTCTGTGGCGGCCTGGCAGAGCGCCGCGTCCACACGCCGAGATCATGCATGGTCATCGGCGGCTCCCCGCTGGCCGCACATCGAACAGCGACTATCTCGATCGGGTCGCCAGGGCGTGAGAATCCGTTGCGTACCTCGTGCAAGGAATCGAAACGTTCGACAAGCCGATCGAACGCTTCATCGCGTTCCCATGGGACACCAAGTTCATGTGCCTGGCCGCAATAGCGCACGTCGAGGATGAATTCCAGGGTCGCACCTGCGTGACTGGCCTGACCGAGTGCCTCCTCGGCTGCCACAGCGAGGCCGTCTGCACGTACTCGGACCGTATCGAGGCTGCCATCCGTCACGAGCACCGCTGCAGTGAGGTCGATGCGCGGTGGTGCAAGAAGGAGCCCAACAGCCGATAGGACGCCACTGAAGGGAGGCACGATCACGCTTGCCATGCCGAGTGATCTCGCCAGGGAGGTGGCATGCAAGCCTCCTGCTCCACCGAAGGCGAGCAGTGATGCGCCTCGGGGATCGCTGCCCTGCTCGACCGAAACCGATCGAATCGCGCCTGCCATCACATCTTCGGCGATGGCCACGATGCCGAGCGCAGTGTCAATAACGGACATGCCAAGGCCGTCTGCGAGGAGTGCAACTGCGCGCTCTGCTGCTTGTGCATTCACGCGAAGCGTTCCTGCGAGCATCGCCCCTGGGTCGATTCTGCCTAGGACGACATTGGCATCTGTCACCGTCGGCTCCGTGCCGCCATGGCCGTAACAAGCAGGACCAGGGACCGAGCCAGCAGACCGAGGTCCGACACGCAGCGCTCCCCCAGGGTCGATCCACGCAACGGAGCCGCCTCCCGCGCCGACGGTGTGGATGCCCGCTGACGCCATCCTGCAGACGTAACCATCGACAGACCTCTCGTAGGAGACGTCGATCACACCGTCGACGATTCGGCACACATCCGTCGAGGTGCCTCCCATGTCGAAGGACACCGCATCGTCGATACCGAGATCCGAAGCGACACAGCGAGCTGCTACAACACCGGCAGCCGGGCCTGACAAGAGAACGGCAGCCGGCAGGTCGGCTGCTGCCCGTGCGGACATGAGCCCGCCGGAGGAACGCATCACAGCCATCGAGCCAACCCGGTGCCCACCGACGAGACGATCTTCGAGAGCGCAGAGATACGCACTTGTCGCGGGCGCGAGGTAGGCGTTGATAATCGTCGTCGATGTACGCTCGAATTCCCTGAACTCCGGCGCGACTACCGATGAGCAACTGATCGGTATCCCAGGGTGAAGATCAGAGATTCGTTGTGCAACCGCAGCTTCCCTGTCCGGGTGCGCGTGCCCTTCAATCAACGAGACCGCAACGGCAGCTGCGTCACCGATATCGACCGAGTCCGGTGTTCCTAGCACGCCTATACGATCGCACCGCGCCACGAGTGGCTCAGGACGATCAATGAACGGATCGTACAGAGACGGCCGGTCTTGCCGACCGATCTCGATGACATCCTCGAATCCTTCGTCTGTGATCAGAGCGACACGTGCCCCTTTCCGTTCGAGGAGGGCGTTGGTGGCGATTGTTGTTCCATGAACGAAGGCTTCCACCGGTGCTCCACTGCTCAGCCGGTGCAGTCCCTCGATAATGGCGTCGCTCTGTAGCTCGGATGTCGGGATCTTCGCCGTTCGCACAGTCCCATGGTCAACGAGAACGAGATCGGTGAAGGTACCACCCACGTCCGCACCAAGAATCACATCGCACCAGCACTACGCTTGGAACTCCCTTGAAGGAGTGAGATGGTGGCCGTCGTAGTTGAGAACACGCCAAATCCTCGTGCCATGAAGTTCACCGTCGGCGTCCCTGTTGGAGGCCCGTCGACGTTCACCGACGCTGCGACCAGCGACGATCGGGTTGCACCCATCCTCGCCATCCCAGGCATCCAATCGGTGTTCATGACCGGTGATTTCGTGACGGTGACACGCAGCGATGAAGAGACATGGGACACCATCGTGCCGCTCGTCGTCTCCATCTTGGAGTCCTCCTTCTCGTGACGGGTTGAGGGCATCGATGCAGCGTAGACCGTCGAAGTAGATGGTCGAGCACCACGCGGGTTACCTCAGCCAGCCCTTCGAGCAACGCGATGCCCTATGTGGCCGATCCGTCATCAACCGCCTATGGCGGGCACGGCTATCTCCACTGGCGGCCCGGAAATGCCGGGATCGCTGCTCCCGACGTCCATTGTGACGGTAACGGCCCGCACGGGGTTGCGGACGAAACCTTCTTCTGACTCTGTGATCGTACGGTACACAACGTCGACCTCCACTCCCCCGTCACCGACAAGACGAAGTCGTGTCGAGCGGGCCCATTCAACGTATGTGACCGCCGGCGGTGGCGTCATCGAATGCGGTAACTGCGGGTTGCCGGCCGAGTCCGCGAAGAGGGCAGTGACGGAACGGGACGTCTCCGGTGACCCATCCGTTGTGTAGTAGTCGGTGACAAACCATTCGGCGAATGCCACTGCGGAGAGTCCGAGGTTGTCGACCGGCTCGACGGGGGACGCCGCCATGAGGTCCGCCTCAGACACCACAAGACCCGAGGTCGACGTCGTCTCTGCCGCGGTGATGACGGCCTGAGGTGCTACCGCTTCGGGTGGTATCGGTTGGGGAGCCGCGCCACCGAGTAGTCGTGCTCCGAATATCGCTGCGACGACGACTCCTACGACACCGATCGCCATATACAGCCTCCGGTCCACAGGCTGGCTCTGGTCCATTGTGAGCGACGACCACGGGATCTGTTCGAACTCTTCGCTATCCACGGCTTCCTCCTGGGATGGTGAGAACCTGGCCAGGCATGATCAAGGCAGGATCGAGTCCGATGACGTCACGATTCGCCTGGTAGATTTCATGCCAGAATCGTGCGACCTCTTCTCCTCTCGGACTGCCACCACGCTGAGCGAGCTGCGCCGAAGCGATCCTCCAAAGCGAATCGCCTGTCACGACGGTGTAGATGTTGCTTCCACGTGTGACACCGAACCGATACACGACTGCGATCGGGCGAACCGACTCCGATGGCGCGTCGTTCGTCTCCGACATGACACGCATCGCTGGCGGGGGAGTCGCTGCCGTTGCAGCCAACGGGCCACCAGGTACCGAAAGCAGCATAAGTGCCAGGGCCGACACCGCCAGGAATCTAGGAGCGTCGACGCCCCGCCGTGTCAAGGCGAGATGCCGACGTGCAGTTGGCACAAGAAGTAGTGCCATCAGCACCATGCTCGATACGAGTACGACGAACAGCGAAAGGGTGGTTGCTGGACTCATGGCTCGACGATGTCAAGCCTGATCCCGCGTTGCAATGGGTCCGTTGCCTTCGATGCGTAGAGAGTTTCGCGACCTGCTGCTGGTAGCGATCCGTGTCGGCGTGGGGTGCACGTCTGCTGAGCTCGGGAACGCTATCCGCCGATGTAGCTCATCTCCACCCTTGGAAAGTCGAGGGGGACCGCTCCTCGTAGCTCCGAATACCTGTCGTCGCGCTCTGACCAGACTCTGGAGAGGATCGCCGCGATGTCGTCGTCGGTTGCTCCATTGCGCATCGGCGTCTTGATGTCCGTCCCCTTCGAGGCGAAGAGACACGTGTACACGGTTCCGTCGGCAGCGAGCCTGAGCCTGGTGCAGTCGCCACAGAACGGCTCACTCACCGACGAGATGAACCCGATCTCGCCCGGCTCGTCGGCGAACCGGTACCGGGTGGCAACCTCGCCGGCGTACGCAGGCTGTGCGGGAACCAGTTCCCATCGCTGCGAGAGGATTTCGAGGATCGTCGCCGATGGGACAACCTCGTCGGCCCGCCACGCGTTGGTAGTGCCAACATCCATGTACTCGATGAATCGAACTGTGTGACCTGTACCGCGGCAGTATTCGACGAGGGGGACGATTTGATCTTCGTTCCATCCGCGACGCACGACGGCGTTGATCTTGATCGGGCCAAGACCGGCTTCGCTCGCGGCATCGATCCCGTCGAGTACGACAGACACAGGAACGTCGGTGTCGATCATCCTCGCAACAACATCATCGTCGATGCCGTCGAGGCTGACCGTCACTCGGTTGAGGCCAGCGCTCGAAAGGGAGTTCGCATGCTTCGCAAGGAGTTGCCCATTCGTCGTCATCGCAAGATCGGCTATGCCCTCTATCTCCGCAAGTCCCCTTACGAGGGTCTCTATCTCCCTGCGAAGGAGTGGCTCGCCGCCCGTCAACCGAATCTTTGCTACGCCGAAGTGCGTCACGATACGCGCAAATCGCACAATCTCGTCGTAGTTCAGTACCTCTGAACGATCGAGGTACTCATGATCGTCGTACAGTTCACGAGGCATGCAGTAGACGCAGCGGAAACTGCATCGGTCTGTGACCGAGATTCGGAGATCGCGCATCACGCGCCCGAGAGAGTCTCGCTGCATCCCGTAACAGTACCTGGAGCTGACGGGTGCATTCGCCGGATCGTGCTCACCCGACGAAGTTGAGGAACTCCGTTCGGGTAAGGGCATCGCTCTTGAATGTCCCGCGCATAGCGCTCGTGATCATGTTGCTTTCCTGCTTCTGGACACCGCGCATCATCATGCAGAGATGCTTGCCCTCCATGACGACGCCGACACCGTACGGGTCGAGGATCTCACACATGGCGTCTGCTACCTGATTCGTGAGACGTTCCTGGACTTGAAGCCGCCGTGCGAACACATCCACAATGCGTGCAATCTTGGAGAGGCCGATGATCTTGCCCCTAGGCAGATAAGCGACTGTCGCCTTCCCGAAGAAGGGAAGCATGTGGTGCTCACACATCGAGTAGTACTCGACGTCGCGCACAACAACCATCTCGGAAGCACCCTCGGCGTCGAAGATGGCGCCGTTGACAACCTCCTCGATCGATGTTGCGTATCCACTGGTGAGAAAGTCCATCGCCTTCGCCACCCTCAGGGGTGTGCGAGCAAGACCCTCACGATCCGGGTCCTCTCCGATCTCGATGAGCTGGTTGCGAATAATCGACTCCAGGCGTGGCGCATACACGTCCTCCGTGTCGTCGAAATCCTCAACGGCACGTGTCGTGTAGGGAGTGCTGAGCTTGATGGCCATGCTTGTGTTCACCTCCGGGTGAGCGGTGGTCAATGCCTCAGCAAGCTCGACAGTGGTCTTCCCGAGAATCGGATGGATCCACCGCGGAGCAACGGCTGCCACAGGAACAGCCACATGCATCTGCGTCTCGATGTCGGGATCGGGGAGAGACCAATCATCGAAGTCTTCCACGATGTCACCGTAGAGGACGATGTCAAGGTCGATCGTACGCGGCGCACTGGGGTCATCTGTGCGAACTCGCCCAAGGTCCTCCTCCATGATGCGCAACTCTCCGCGAAGAGCCTCCGGTTCAAGTCGGGTCGACACGAGAGCTGCTGCGTTGTAAAAGTCTGGTGCGTCCGTCGGGCCGCCGACCGAGGCGCTTTCGAAGCATGGGCTCACGGCACGAACCTGAATGTCAGGGTGCCGACGCAGCCGCCGCATCGCCTCGGGGAGGCACCGTTCCTTGTCGAGATTCGAGCCGGCAAGTATCACAGCCGAAACGTGTACATCCTTGACATCCATGACCATCTCCTTAGGTGGAGGTGTTAACACGCGACCGCATGATGCTGATTCCCACGGATCGAGCATGCCGCAGCGCACCAGGCTTCTCAACGGTCACCTCGACACTGTCAACCCTGGCATCCTCGAGACACACATCAGCGATCTCTTGCACAAGACGCTCGACAAGCATCGGCTCGGACTCCTCAACGTGAGAAATGATCCTTTTTGCGATCGTCCGATAGTTCACGGCATCATCGATGTCGTCAGATTTCGCTGCCGCAGAGGTGTCAACCCACATGATCACGTTGACTGCAATGTCCTGCTTGTTCAGTCGCTCATCAGGGTTGATGCCGATGATTCCCGACACCAGGAGGTCTTTGATAAATATCCGGTCAAGGAACATGCGCAAAGGGTAGACGGATGCCGGCCGACGGCTAACGACTTCGTCAACGCCGCTCGCTGCGCGCTACACGAGCGCGGCTCCGCCATCGAGGCGAACAATCTCACCGGTGATGAAGTCGTTCGTTGCGAGGAACACCACGGTGTCTGCAACGACGTCGGCGCCACCAGCCCGAGCAAGAGGTAGGTTCGCCGTGATGGCGTCCATGTACTCCTGGCCCTCCCCAGGCGGCGGCAGAATCACTCCTAGTGCCACTGCGTTGACCCTGATGTGTGGCGCGAGAGCGACAGCTGCGGCGCGGGTCAACGTATCAACGCCTCCCTTGGCGAGCATGTAGGAGAGGTGCTTGCGATACGGTCGCGTCGTCTTGACGTCCGTAACATTGACGACTGCGCCTTGCTGACGATCACTGATCTGGCGTGCGAACGCCTGCGTGAGAAAGAGCGGTGATCCGAGAGTGAGATCCATCGTGGCTCGCCACCCATCGACCGTTACATCTTCGATTGTGTCGGCAGGAAAACCAGATGCGCTGTTCACAAGTACAGACACGGTTCCGAGCGATTCTGTCGCGTCCGTGATCAGTGCCTCTGCTTCGACAGGGTTCGACAAGTCGCTGGACCCGATGTCCGCAACACCTCCTGCCGCGACGATCTCGTCGCGTAGAACTGCTGCCGGCTCAGCCGACCGGTTGTAGTGAATGAACACATGTGCACCCTCGCGGGCGAGGGCGATACTGATCGCGCGACCGACACGAACCGCACCCCCTGTGACGACTGCCGTCCTGCCGGTAAGTTCCATGGAGACGATCGTAGCGATAATGCTCTGATCTGCAGATACCGCCTATGCTCATCGGCGTGAGCAAAGCGGACCCCAAACCAGGCCGGTGGATACTCCCGATCGTTATAGCTGTGCTGATCGGGTTCACCTACGTGTTTGTGAATGCGTTGCCCCCAGCCGATGTGGCGGCATCGACCACCACCACGATTCCGGTCACAACGACAACCACAGTCGCCCCAACGACAACATCGACGCTGCCGACCGAAGTCCTTGCTTTCCTCGCCGAAGTCGACCGCTTCGACAAGACGGCCACTGATCTCGTCGCCCAACTCACCAGCGTCAACGAGCAGTGGGAGGCCAGAGATATCGATCATGACGGCGCCGAGGCCGGGTTCACCGATGCTCGGGACGATGCCCAGAAACTCGCAAATCAGGTGGCAGCGACCACGGTGCCTGATCCTTTCAAGCCGGCATGGCGCGACACGATCACTGCGTCCCAGGATCTCATAGTGCAGGCAGATGCCGTCCTTGAAGGGCTGCTCGCACCGGACGACGGTTCGCTGCGACGAGATGCCGTTCAGGCGTACAACGATTCGACGACTGCATTCACGGCACAGCTCGACGTGGTCCGCGCCCTGACGCCAAGTTGAGATCCAGCAGCGGCGTCCGGAGGGCATCTGCGTTTGATCACGTTCCCCTCCGGTCCCATACGCTTGCATGGCGACAGCTGCTACCTCTGGCATTCGCTCCGTGCGGGAACAGCGACGTCCCCCACGACGGCCGTGCCGTTGATTGGAACCCATGCGCGATATGCATGATCGCACAGCGTCATCAGATGGCCGCTCCGGTGGAGCTACTCGCAAAGATCGCTGCGTCAGTCAGCTAGCTTGCTGCACACGGTCTCTGTGATCATGGCAGTAACGACGTACGGATCCGCGTTCGCGTTCGGACGGCGATCCTCAATGTAGCCCTTCTTCTCAACATCGACCTGCCACGGGATACGTACCGATGCGCCACGGTCAGAGATGCCGTAGCTGTACTCGGACCACGGAGCGGTCTCGTGCAAGCCGGTGAGCCGCTGTTGGATCCCCGCTCCGTAGTTGGCGACGTGCTCCTGAGCCTTGTCTCCAAGAGCCTCACATGCAGCAATTATGGGATCCCAACTCTCGCGCATGGCCTTCGTCGAGAAGTTGGTGTGCATCCCAGCGCCATTCCAATCTCCCTTGACAGGCTTGGGATTCAGCGTTGCAGAGATGTCGTAGTCCTCCGCTATGCGATACAACAGCCACCTGGCGAGCCAGAGTTGATCTCCGACCTCGACGGGCCCCACGGGACCGATTTGAAACTCCCACTGGCCGATCATCACTTCGGCGTTCGTCCCAGATATTGCGAGGTCTGCTTCCATGCATGCCCAGGTGTGATCCTCGACGACGTCGCGGCCCCATATCTCGTCGGCACCGATGCCGCAGTAGTAGCCACCCTGGGGGGCGGGGTAACCGCCGATCGGCCATCCATGGGGGCGACCATCTTTGAAGAACGTGTACTCCTGCTCGAGGCCGAACCATGGCTCCTGGTCGGCATACTTGTCGAGCGCCTCAACGGTCGCGGCTCGCGTGTTCGTCTCGTGTGGCGTCATGTCGGTGTTGAGCACCTCACACATGACAAGGACGTCGTCACCGCCTCGGATAGGATCGGGTACGACCTTCACCGGGCGGAGAACGCAATCCGAGTTGGCTCCAGGAGCCTGCCCCGTCGACGAGCCATCGAAACCCCAGATCGGTGGTTCCTGACCATCGGCAACGATCTTGGTCTTTGATCGGAGCAAGCCGGTTGGCTTGCGCCCGTCGATCCAGATGTACTCAGCCCGATACGGCATGGGTCCTCACTTTCGGTTCCGAAGCACTTCCTCTGGACAAGCTTCAGCCACTTCCCCAATGCTGTAAGGATGCGCCAAAGTCGTTTCCTACCGGTAACTGCAATGTGAACACTGTGTTACAACGCTGATCTCGTCTGGCACTTCGGCGCAAATCCAATACGATGACAGCATCCAAAGAGGTGGAGAACGACATGCACCGCCAAAAGGAATATGTGCTGAGCACGGTGAAAGAACGCGGGATTCGCTTCATCCGACTGTGGTTCACCGACGTTCAGGGCTTCTTGAAATCCTTTGCGATCACACCGGCAGAACTCGAGATCGCTCTCGACGAGGGTGTCTCCTTCGACGGATCGTCGATCGACGGTTTCAGTCGTTCCCACGAAGCCGACATGCTCGCGAAACCGGATCCGACGACCTTTCAGATTCTCCCATGGAAGAGTGGCGACGCAGGCGTAGCAAGAATGTTTTGTGACATCGTCACACCAGATGGCGACCCGTTCCCAGGAGATCCCCGTCACGTCCTGCGCCAGAATCTCAATCGAGCGGCCGACTTAGGCTATTCGTTCTACGTCGCACCTGAGATCGAGTTCTTCTACTTCGAGGACGCCTCGCCGAACCCCAAGGTGCTCGATAGGGGCGGCTACTTCGACCTCACCCCGCTCGATGTCGCCCAGGAGTATCGACGATCGACGATCGTCGCTTTGGAGCATCTCGGTATTCCGGTCGCGTTCAGCCATCACGAGGTCTCACCGTCTCAGCATGAACTCGATCTCAGACACACCGACGCCCTAACAATGGCAGACACCATCATGACCACTCGCCTCACCGTGAAGGAGGTCGCGATGGAGCACGGCATATACGCCACGTTCATGCCCAAACCGCTCGAGGCTGTCGACGGATCCGGGATGCACCTCCACCTGTCGTTGTTCCAGAGCGACGAGAACGCCTTCCACGACCCGAGCGGGGATCATGGCCTGTCCAAGGTCGCCCGCGGGTTCATAGCTGGGCTGCTCACGCATGCGTCCGAGATAACGGCCGTGACGAACCAGTGGGTGAACTCATACAAACGACTCGTCGGCGGATTCGACGCACCCGTGTACCAAACATGGGCTCGTAACGATCAGAGCGCGCTCGTGCGTATCCCAGCTACCAAGAAGGGCAAGATCGACTCGACTCGTATCGAGTATCGGTCCCCGGACTCGTCGTGCAATCCGTACCTGGCGCTCTCGGTGATTCTCGCTGCGGGGCTGGCGGGGATCGCGAACAACTACGAACTGCGAAGCGAGATGGGATCAGACGTGTTGACGATGTCGTCGCGTGAGCGAAGCGATGCAGGCGTTCAGCATCTGCCGCACAGCCTCTCGGAGGCGATCACCGCAATGGAGGGATCGGACCTCGTTCGAGAGGCGCTGGGTGACCACGTCTTCGCATGGTTCCTGAAGAACAAGAAGCGCGAGTGGGCTCGATACGAGCAACATGTGTCTCGCTACGAGCTCGAAGAGTACCTGCCGGTCTTGTGATGTATGTAGCTGTGTACCCCGAAGCACCATCTCTCTCCCTCACGGGCGCGATCCTCGCGGCTGGCTATCGACCGGTGCCGATCGACGGCGTGGCCGATGCGGGAGCCAAGCAGCCTGAGTCGGGTTGGGTGAGTGTCATTGTCGAGATCGGAGGCGACCCGGATGTCGCCGTCACTGTTGCATCCAAGATTCAGGAGGAGCTTGGCCTCCCTGTGCTGCTCGTAGTGGACCGAACCCTCACAGGAGAGCTGAACGAGCGAGCGGGTTTCGACGATTTCGTGCTCACACCGATCGATCCCGTGGAGCTCGGTATCCGTCTTGGCCGTATCCGAACGCGGTCGAACGACGACGTAGCCGATGACGATGTCATCCGCTACGAAGACCTCGAACTGAACACTGGCACCTACCAGGCGACGGTCGGCGGACGGCCGAAGGACCTCACCTACATGGAGTATGAGCTGCTTCGGTATCTCGTTGAGAATCCGAACCGGGTGTGGAGCAGAGAACAGCTTCTTGCTCGGGTGTGGGGCTATGACTACTTCGGTGGATCACGAACGGTCGATGTTCACATTCGGCGCCTGAGAGCAAAGCTCGGTGAAGAGCGCGCTTCGTGGATCACGACCGTGCGATCTGTTGGCTACCGATTCGGCTAAGCCATCGCCGCATCCCCCGATCGCGCAACGCAGATGGTGCTCAGTTGAACGGGATCCATGCCACCTCTTCGAGCGTGTCGAGCGTCGATGCAAGAATGCCGGATTCCGATACCGTGTACAACCTGTCCCCGATGACGAGGGACCTGACGATCGGTGCCGTCCATCCACCACAGTCTGGGCACTCCTCCTCGAACGCGTTCGGGTGCTCGATGACGCCGATCTGCTTAACGCTCTGCGTTGTCACCGACACAACGACCGCCCCCGAGAAGTAATCCTCTGTCCCGCTTTGCTCATCCCACGACCATCGCTGCATGGGGAGCACAGAGATGCCGCTGGGCGCCCACCACAGGAATGCCTTGGCGTCCCACTCCGCCTGGGATTGAGATTCGTTGAACGTCAACCTGGATAGCCGCCTCGGATTCGCTGCGTCCGACACGTCGAACACCGATACCTGTGTGCCGAGCACCCGGCCCTGGGTCGTTGCATCCTGGCCGACACCGAGAAGCAGATCCTCACCGATCGGATGCAGGTATGCCGAGTAGCCGTTGATCTTCAGCTCACCGGTCACCTGCGGATTCCGAGGATCCGCCAGATCCAGGACGTATAACGGGTCGACCTGGCGGAATGTGACGACGTATCCACGGTCGCCAATGAACCGCACGCCGTACACCCTTTCATTCTTACCGAGGCCGTCAACCGATCCGATCTGAACCAGTTGGTCGCCGCTGCGCTGCAAAGTGACGACGGACGTGTCTGGGGTCTCGATGGAGCGCCCCGCACTCCCCCAAGGGATCTCATCGGTCACGACTACTCGCAGCGTCGACTCGTATTCATCTATCGACCATTGCGAAAGCAGTGTTCCTTCTACCTCACCAGATGCCACGTATGTCGCTGTGGTCGGATCTGTGATATCAAACATGTGGATCGCTGTTGTGGGTACCTCGGGGGTGAGCGCACCTTCGGCTGCAGCAATTCTCGGCCACGCCGCCCACGGTGTCGTCGCCACGTACAAGTTGTCCCGCGATGCATACACGGTCTGACCCTCTGCGAGGAGCCCTATGCCGTTTCCAGGTTGGAGACCGCTGTCGAGTTCGATCGAAAGGACCGTCAACATCGCCAGCCCTGAGAACTCATCCGGGTAGCCGACCTGATCGCAACCAAGGAGCGGTCCGTCCGAGGTCGTTCCCAATTCCGCGTCTTCGAGGACGTACCAGGGAACCCAGTTTTCCAACGTCGAGAGGCCGATCAACTCCTTGTTTGCCTCGACAGCCTTGCGCTCGGCACGGATGCCTCCACCCTCTGGGTATGCCCACGCAAATCCGGTTGGCTGGGACCGAATGACGACTCTGATGGTCCCATCGGCCATGCGAGAAGACACGATCGTTCCGTCGAGTGTCAGCGTCCTGATTGCTTGCATCGAGGACGGATCCGAGACATCAACTTCTACCAAGTTGGTCCGATCACTGGGCCACTGGCCTGGGGAAGGCGCTATGCGATCTTCGAGTATCGCAGCAGTGTTGTAGCCACCACCTGACGTCATGACCAGAAGGCGGTTGCCCGACAAGAAAAGTTGCTGCCCCCAACCGTCGAGAGGAATCGAGGCGACGATCTCGGGAACACCTGACGCGTCGATCCAGTACAGGCGTCCTTGTGCAACGACGAAGATTCGCTCGCCGTCTGTCTTGACGAGGTCTGGCTCGTCGACACCTGCAACCTGGGTGTTGGTGCCTGAGTAGTCCACACCTTCAATGCTGGCGCCATCGGCGATTGTTGTCGTAGCTCCACGTTGTGCAGCGCTCTCCTCAGCAATGGCCACGTCGGTCGTGGCATAGGTAAAAGCCCCGTACCCGCCGAAGCCGTACGGCCCAACCAACTCGAGCGCGTTGCGCTTGACGTAGGCAAGGAAATCACCGCACGAGTCGAATGGCTGGAGTGCCGATGCGGCGAAGATCTCGAGTCCCCGCGGCGCATCCCCCCCACCCGGCCGCGTCAACGACGCAGGTGTCGTGGTGGTAGTGCTGACGGCTGTGCAGGCGCCAGCCACGATCCCTAGAACGGCAACCAGAGCGATCATCTTCAGTCGCATTCGCGACCTCCTCTCCCAATCTGTCATGGGTGTGACGGTTGGGTAGGCCGATCAGGTTCCATTCAATTCTGTGTACTCAGCCGAATTCGATTCCTTGCGCAAGGGGCAGATCGGCCGACCAGTTGATGGTCACGGTCTGGCGACGCATGTACGCCTTCCAGGCATCCGATCCGGCCTCCCTCCCGCCTCCGGTCTCCTTCTCGCCCCCAAACGCACCACCGATCTCAGCTCCTGATGTGCCGATGTTGACATTGGCGATGCCACAGTCCGAACCTTCGGCGGAGAGGAACCGCTCCGATACCCGCACCGAGTCGGTGAAAATCGCGGAAGACAGCCCCTGTGGAACCCCGTTTTGGACCGCAAGCGCCTCCTCGAACGAGTCCACCTCGATGAGGTACATCATTGGACCGAACGTCTCTTGTTGCACGATCGGGGCGTCTGGCGGGATTCGCACAAGCGTCGGTTCGAAGAAGTAGCCGGCACGGTCAATCTGCTCGCCACCGTACAGAAGCTCTCCTCCCTGCTCCAACGCAATGCCGAGCGATGCCATGGTGTTGTCGACCGCTGCCTGGTTCACCAGCGGTCCCATCAGCGTCCCATCATCGAGGGGATCGCCGATCGGTATCTGTCCGTACGCACGTATGAGTCTCTGTGCGAGGTCGTCGGCTACATCGGTGTGGACGATCAACCTGCGCAGAGACGTGCATCGCTGACCAGACGTCCCTGCTGCAGCAAACAAGGCGCCCCGAACGGCAAGTTCGAGGTCGGCATCGTCCATCACGATGATGGCGTTGTTCCCTCCAAGCTCAAGGAGAGATCTCCCTAGCCGAGAAGCCACCGTCGTACCGACCTGCTGACCCATACGCACCGACCCTGTCGCCGAGATGAGGGGGAGGCGCGGGTCGCGGACCATTGCATCTCCGACAGGGTCCACATCACCGACTGTCAGGTTGAAGACACCCTCGAAATCTGTGCCATCCATCACCTCATGGCATACGTTCTGCACCGCAACTGCTGTCAAAGGAACGATCGGTGATGGCTTCCATATCATCGAGTCGCCACACACGGCCGCAAGGAACGCGTTCCACGACCAGACGGCGACCGGGAAGTTGAATGCCGAGATGATCCCGATCGGTCCAAGGGGGTGCCACTGCTCATACATGCGGTGTCGCGGACGTTCCGAGGCGATCGTGAGTCCGTAAAGCTGTCGCGAGAGACCGACGGCGAAGTCGGCGATGTCGATCATCTCCTGAACCTCACCCTCCCCCTCCGCGCGGATCTTGCCCATCTCCATCGATACCAGCGCACCGAGGGGCTCTTTGTACGTGCGCAAGGCGTCACCGATCTTGCGCACGTACTGACCCCTCTGGGGTGCAGGCACCATCCTCCATCGAGTGAACGCCTCCTGAGATGCGACCACCGCGGCTTCGTAGTCTTCAATGCCCGCCTGTTGCACGGAGGCGATAACTTCTTCGGTTGTCGGGTCGATGGAAGTAATCGTCGTCCCTGCTCCGGCGCGCCAACCGGCTGCATATGCGCCTGAGGTGACGCTTGCGATGCCGAGGGCGTCGAGCACTTGTTCGCGATTCATAGGACTGGCTCCTCTGATATTTCGATGAAACGTGTTCGGACTGTCAACACCAAGCGCTCAGCGAGCCGCGATGCACTCGATCTCGACAGCGAACCCGCCTGGGAGCGCTCCTGCCTGAATCGTCGATCGTGCCGGCTTGGACTCTCCGACATATTCGCCGTACACCTCGTTGACTTTGGGGAAGTCGGCGATATCGAGAAGGAAGATCGTCGTCTTGACGATGTCGTCGAACGTCAAACCGACATCGCCGAGGACTGCGCCGATGTTCTTCATGACCTGATGTGCCTGAGCTGCGACGTCGCCTTCGACCGTGCTCCCGGACGTCGGATCTATCGCGACCATGCCTGAACAGAAGACGAACCCACGAGCCTCGGTCACGATGCTGTAGGGGCCGAGCGGCGTGGGGCCGCTCGGGGCGTCATGAATGGTCTTGGGCATGAAAAACCTCAACAATCATCTGGCTTGTTTCAGATAGATTGTCTCACACGAGACGGGGTGTAGGACGGGGCGAAGTGTACGTGCATGCTCGACAGGACGCAGTGCGGCAGGCGGGGACGCTTACGAAAAGCTCTTGCCGCAGGCACAGGTGCCAGAGACGTTCGGGTTATCGATTTCGAATCCGGATCCGGCGAGGCCTCCATCCTTGAAGTCGACGACCGCCCCCTCGATCATGGGCAGGCTCGCAGCGTCGACGACGACACGAACTCCGTCGGTGGCGTTGACGATGTCGGATGGGTCGATCGCAGCGTCAAAGTGCATGTCGTAGGCATATCCGGAGCAGCCAGAACGCTTCACGCCAACGCGCAAGGCCATGTCGGCGTCGCCTTCGGCTTCTACGAGTGCCTTCACCTTGGCTGCAGCAGCCGATGTGAGGGTGATGCCCTGGTCTCCCTTGGTCTTTGGAGTCAGGGGAATGTTGATTCTCCGGGTCGTTTCGCGAGCAGTCATGCGGGCCTCCACGGTCCGAGATGTGTTGGGACTATGATCATAGGGGAAATACAAGTGCCCTCTGACGAAACCTGCGGGACAACGTCTTTTCGGGAGATAGGCTCGCGGCATGGCCACCGAGACAGATATCAGAACTGCACTGAGCCTCGTCATCGATCCGGAGCTTCATGCCGACATCGTTGACCTCGGCATGGTCGAAACCGTGTCGATCGAGGGCACCGAGGTCACAGTCGGTCTCGCTCTTACGATCGCTAGCTGTCCGATGCGTGGGCAGATCGAGTCTGACGTCAAGCGACGCGTCGGGGCTCTTCCTGGAGTATCAGCGGTCGAGATAGCCATGACGGTGATGTCCCAGGAGCAGCGATCGAAGTTGATGGAGCGTGCCCGTCTGGTTGCTCGTGAGACGGCTACACCAACCTCGGTTCACCCATCTACACGGGTCATTGCAATAAGTAGCGGCAAGGGTGGTGTCGGAAAGTCATCACTCTCTGCGAACATTGCCCTCGCGATCGCGGCGCAGGGGCACTCGGTCGGCCTACTCGACGCCGATATCTGGGGATTCTCTGCGCCGAGAATCCTCGGAGCGACACACACCCGCCTCGAGGCGAACGTCGACCGCAAGATCGTCCCAACGCTCGCACAGGGGATCCATCTCGTCTCGACCGGCTTGCTGCTCGATGACGAGGACACCGCACTGATGTGGAGGGGGTTGATGCTCACGAAGGCAGTAGAGCAGTTCCTGAACGACGTAGCCTGGCCGACCGATCTGGGATACCTCATCATCGACATGCCACCTGGCACCGGCGACGTGCAGATGGCGCTCGCCCGTCTGCTCCCCCAAGCAGAGATGGTGGTTGTAACGACCCCGCAGCTCGCAGCACAGAAAGTTGCCGCTCGTGTGGCTGACATGGCCCGTCGGTCGCACATGCCGATCGTGGGTGTTGTCGAGAACATGGCAGGGTTCACGGCGACAACAGGTGAGCACTACAACATATTCGGTGAGGGCGGTGGAGTCGCACTCGCAGATGAGCTCGGTGTCCCCCTCCTCGGCTCGGTCCCCATCGACCCGTTCGTGTCCTCGGGCGGAGATGCTGGGAGGCCTGTCGTGAGCGTTCACCCCGACGCACCTGCAGCGACCGAGATCGTTGCCGTGTCCTCCCGCATAACCGAGATCCTGCCACCGCTCTCGCTCGACACCTGCGTCGGCAGGCTCAGCGCCTTGATCGACGACCTTCTACCGCCAACGACCTGAGTCCTGGCAAAGCACAGCTTTGCGCGTATCGAACGCGAGTTGCATGAGCACGGAGACTCAGGGTGCCAGAGCACGCTGGAGGAATGCGGCCATCTGAGAACGGGTCACGAAATCACCAGGACAGAACCGATCATTGACCGGCGGATTACAACCCCTCGTCACACCTGCCGTCCCGAGCCTGTCGATATCTACCTCAAAGATGGAACCGTCGTCGTCGGTGAACAAGTTCCCAGCACCACTATCCGTGTATCCGAGCGCCCGAACAAGAAACGCAGCCATCTGAGAACGGGTCACGAAATCACCAGGACAGAACCGATCATTGACCGGCG
>CAYWPC010000019.1:0-16532 GCA_964460075.1 uncultured Acidimicrobiaceae bacterium | reverse complement strand
GATTACAACCCTTTGTGATACCTGCGGCAGCGAGCCATTCGACGTCGTTGAAGAACGTATCACCTGGTGGAACGTCCGTGAACGTGCCAGCGGACTGCGAACGGACGACGGCGAGTGTGAACGAGTCTCCCGTTCGCCCCGTGACCGTCACCTCGGCACCTCCGATGCTGATGGTCGACCCAACGGCGAGAACATGTGCCAGCGGCTTGGAATACGCTGAGAGATCGGAGGATGAGAACGGAACGGGCGGTGTCGGTGCGACCCGGGCATCCAATCCCCAGCAACTCGGACACCGAGTGACTTCGTATGCCTCGACGCCCGTCCACACCAACGGAATCGGATCGAGAGCAGATGTGACCCGTACGCCGAGTACGAAATACGACGTTCCTTGATCGATGACCAGCGCCTCGGCACCGACACCACCGATGGATCCCAAAGTGACCTGGGTGTCGGTTCCATCCCACACCGCAACACCGCCAGGGTCGATCCAACCTGCGGCATACCTGTTGATCGCCACCGTCGCGTATGGGTCTGGGTATGAGCCGTAGCCGGAAGCCCATTCCCCATAATTGCCAGACATGACGTCGATGGCGTTGTCGTAGTCGGATCCCGACACGCCAGTCTTGGAATGGGACCACGACAGCATATGGCCGATCTCGTGGGCCAGCGTTGCGGGCCAGCCGGATCGAGCAATACCGATAAACCCTTCTCGACGGTTCTCCGGATACGTGGCAGGACACGACAGCGTGATCCCGGCACATGAGAACCCTGGACCGCCGAGACCGTCGACCGTGTTCGATATGTACAGCGCACCGGTCGCTAGCCCTGTCGCGTTGCTCTCCCCCCACGCTGCACAGTCCATGAGCGGAGCAGCACTCCCTACCGTGGGAACAACCCCTCCTACGATGAAGTCCGGGTCGTAGCGACCGTTGGACAGCCACGAGAAGTACTCAGTCATCTGTGCCTCGGCTGCGGCGACGAACTCCGCGGCTGTCACGGATGCCGGCGTGCCATCGGCGTCCGGGCACTCCCACACCTCGAATACGTCCTTGCCCGATGTGTACCGACGGAGTTCCTCTGGATACAAGACGAGGTTGAGCGGGTCTCCATCTACCGAGGTCTGGGGCGTCAACACACCGAACAGCTCCACAGGGGCATACAACTGTGGAGCGATGATGTCATTGGCTCGGTTCTCACCGTTGGTTACCTGTGAGGCTCCTACAGGAGCCGCACCGAAGGCCGCAACGACCAGGGCCATTGAAATGACCAAGGACAGATTGCGATGTGGTCGAGAGTGCCGAGGCATGGCCGTCCGGGTCCGAGCGTCAGCAGCTTATCGGCTAGCTGCTGAGGAAACCAAAGCAAATGTTCCCTCCCACAGCCTTCGTGATACGTAATCGATCAGCTTATCCACAGAGAGCTTTGGCGAGAGGATACGGGTTGACCCAGTCCCCTCCGGCCGGGGCGTACTGGAAGTGAACGTGAGGCAACCAGTCGGAGGCATTGCCGGAGGACCCGTTCCCACCGAGTAAGTCTCCTACGCTCACATTGGTACCACCCGTGATGACGTCCGAGATGTACTCAAGGTGTGCGTAGTAGTAGCGGGATCCGGACGCGCCGGTCAGGTAGACCGACAAGCCACCGAGCGAACTGTTCGAGATTCGAGTAACCGTGCCAGACTCGATCGCGACCACCGGCACATTTCGGACTGCGATCATGTCGACACCCTTGTGCGTCCTTCCTCCAGATCGCGGCGCACCCCAAGTATCCGAGAAGCTGTTCGCTGCATTGATAGGGCAGGTCCTGCCATCAATCGTGACAGGTGGTGGAGGCAGCGTTGTCGTAGTCGTCGTGGCGTGAGGGGCTTCGGTAGTGGTCGTCACAACAACTGTCGTGGTTGTGGTCGTTGCTGCAGCGGCTGCCTCCCGTGCCTTACGTGCCGCCTCAGCACGCGCCCGTTCCGCCTTCTGACGCTTGAGCTCCTCCTCCACCTGACGTCTAAGCTCTTCGACTTCCTGACGCTTGCGCTCCTCTTCCTGACGTTGGAACGCGGCCGCTACTTGATCGTACTCAGCGTCGGCCGCAGCGAGGGCGCCAGACAACTCGTCTGCGAGTTCGATCAGGTCCGCCACAACACGTTGTTGGTCCAGGAACGAGGCGTCGAGCAGTTCCTGTTGTTCAACATGAAGTTTCTCAGATATCGCGAGGCCACGGAGCAAAGCGACATCTGCAACGTTCAGCAATCTGAGATACTCACCTTGGACTGGGAGATCCGTAAACGATCGAGCGGCGAACAGGCGCTCCGCGCCAAGGGGGCCCCCAGCCATGTAGCGACTCACAACGAGATCCTTGACCTGCACCGTTCTTACACCGATGACCTGTTCGAGTTCCGAAACAGACCTGGCGAGTTCGGCAATACGCTCCCTGAGGAACTCTTCATCGGAGGCTGCCTGTTCGAACCGGGCGGTGAGCGCCTCCAGTTCCGCGCCGGCGGACCTTCTCTGTTGCAGCGCAGCGTCGACATCGCCTTGGGTGAGTTCGTCAGGAGTCTGTGCGTTCGCGGGCACCGCAAAGGCGATCAGCATCAGAACGGCAATCACGACTCGGCTTCGCATCGGTCCCCTATCTCAGGTGAACTTCTGTATCTTCCTCCGCCGATCCCGATCCAAACCATACCGCGCCATCCCGTTTGAGCTTGGTCAACTGGACGCGGACCTGATGTGTTGCAGCAAACCGAAGCCCCGCTGGGACCTCGCTGTACACGACATCAACGATGTCGCCAACAGTCCTCGCACCACCCCTGATCACGTCAACGATTTGGCGCTCTCGCTCAAGCCGGTGGTCGATGTAGTCGTTGATGACTTCTGCGGCGTTGTCCATGGTGTCACCGTGACCTGGCTCCAAGCGGGAAACCCCAAGCTCCCTGACCAGATAGAGGCTCGCCAGATAATCGGACGCATCCTCGATGACAACCGTTGAACCTCCCATGATGTGGTCACCGGTGAACAGAGCGGTGCCGAGTCGAAAACACAGGTGGTCCGGTGTGTGACCTGGTGTGTGGATCGCGACAAACTCAAGCGAGCCGAATCGGATGCTCTGACCATCACCGACCTTGATGTCGGGTTCGAACGCAGGGCCAGGCTGATAGCCGTACACGGGGACGTCGAGTCTCACAGCGAGCGGATTGGCCATTGGCGCGTGGTCTGGGTGTGTGTGGGTGACGACGACTCCCACAGGGGAGAGACCTTCGAGCGCCTTCATGATCTCAACAGCATGGACATCGAGAGCCGGTCCAGGGTCGAGCACGAGGGCTTCGCCATTGCTGGAAACTATGTATGTGTTCGTCCCCGCACCGGTGTACAGGCTCGGATTTGGAGCAAGGACACGGTTGATCATGAGCGCTTCTTGAACTCGACGGGCACGGACCCACCTCGCTCGACAACTCTTGCGAGACGATCAAGAATCGTTGGGTCACTCTGCTGCGGTCCCGCGGCGGCGAAACCTGGATCGTCCGGCAGCAGGATCCCGGCCTCGGACTCACCAACGTGCAGGCGTGGCTCGATCGACGTCACGATCTTGAGAGATCGAAGTTCGTCGGCGAGAACATCCGTGGAGGTCTGCGTTGCGAGCAACTCGAGGATCTTGCGGGTGGGAAACGCTATATCCCAGACGCCCTCTCGATGCCTCGCCAGGGCGTCGAGAGGCGAAATCCACGACAGGCCGATCAGTTCGCCGCCGTTGTATGTCGCCTCAACGTCGCCATCATCAATCGCGAGAAAAAATCGCGTATCGAATCGAATGGGAAAGGCGGACGGCGTGATCCAATTCGAGAAGTAGATCAGTCGGTTCTGGTCGAGGCGAAACCGGGACGACTCGACTGCCGAGAAGACATCGGCTTCAAGCGGCATCGATCGAGCACCTTCCGTGGTGAGCCAGATTCCGGTCTCTTCGATCAACTCACGCAACGCGGCAACGTACCAGTCAGCACCTTCTTCGGAGGGACCGAACGAGGCAGGGGCGTTGGCATCTGCGTCATCAACGGCCCCACCGGGAAACACCCACACTCCCGGCATGAAGCGCGAGGTGAGTGGACGCTGCACCATGAGGACTTCCATACAATCTCGGTCTCGTACGAGACACACGGTCGACGCCCTTCGAAACTCGCTCATCGAGTCACCACCCACCGCGAGGTCAGTTTTGCGACGAACCAGACCCTCAAGATCTCCCTAAACCGTGGAAAGAGAAGGGAGAACCCGACGGCATCGGTCAAGAATCCTGGTGTCAATAGCAGTGCACCGGCTACGAGGATCATGGCCCCATGCACCACCTGAACGGTCGGGGGTCTTCCGTGTGCAATCTCGCCCCTGATACTCACCCAGGCTTGACGGCCTTGCTGTGCGACCAACCACGACCCGATGAGTGCCGACACCACAACAAGTCCGACAGTCGGCCACACGCCGATGAACGAACCGGCGTACAGAAACAGGACGATCTCGACGATCGGAACGATCAGGAATGCCGAGAACAGCCATGTGCGGATGCGCATGTACACAGAGTAGGACAGCGATCACCACACAGCCCCCACTCGGAAGAGACGGCTGGGCGCGAAGATCGAGTCATGCTGCGCGCCGCACGGTGCAGTAGTTTCTTCGTGCATCAATACCACCACGTATCGGCCGGTCGCAGTTCCGAAGTGTCCCTGGAGGAGGACCGTTGCCTGCGGAGTACTCTGCCCCCATGAACCTCACGAGCCTTCCATCCGTCAATGCACTCACCCAGCAGCTGAGCGACGTCTTCGATCTGCCTGCACCCGTTATCACACATGCCTGCCGGTCGGCGATCGACAGCGCCCGCAACGCGATCGGAACAGACCAAGAGGTAAACCCAGCGACTGTTGCAGCTGCGACGCTCACCGACATTGCGGCATCTCGCCCCAGATCGGTGATAAACGCAACGGGTGTGCTTCTCCACACGAACCTCGGGAGAGCACCTCTCGACGCCTACAGCGCCCAGAGATCCGAGCAGATTCACCGATCCGCAAGCAACGTGGAGATCGACATTCGGTCAGGCAAACGCAGCAAGCGCCACGACTACTTGGGGGTGCTGTTGCCACTCGTGACGCATGCCGAGGCAGGCTTTGCAGTGAACAACAACGCCGGTGCGCTGCTGCTCGCCCTCGCGAGTGTCGCTGGTTCAGGTGGCAGCGTCGCTGTGAGTCGGGGGGAGCTCATTGAGATCGGGGGATCCTTCCGCCTGCCAGACGTCATGGCAGCGAGCGGTGCCCAGCTCGTGGAGGTGGGTTCGACGAACCGGACACGTCCCAGCGACTATGCGGCCGTTGCAGGGTCGGTTGACGCGATCTTGAAGGTTCACCCTTCCAACTACCGCATCGACGGCTTCCATCAGGAGGCCTCGTACGCCGAGCTTGCACGCATCGCGTCATCGGCCAACATACCTCTCGTGGCAGATGTTGGCTCCGGCCTTATCGACGAAGGCGCTCCCTGGCTCGCCGCCGGAGACCGGTCGTGGCTTGCGCACGAGCCCGGCGTCATCCAGACCGTCGCCGCCGGAGCAGATCTCGTACTTTTTTCAGGGGACAAGCTCCTCGGGGGCCCCCAATGCGGCGTCGTCGTCGGGTCCAGCAGGGCTGTACACACCGCCATGGCGCACCCGATCGCCCGTGCAGTGCGTCTCGACGGTGGCTCGATTGCGGCTGTGGCCGACACGTTCGAGATGTATGCCGATCAGCGTGTGCTCGACATCCCGTTCTGGAGAATGGCGTCAGCGACCGTCGATGAGCTCGATAGTCGCGCAATCGCGGTCCTCGAGGGTGTTTCGCTGGACGCGCAAATCGTCGACGCTGTCTCGGTCCCAGGCGCAGGCTCCGTCCCAGGGGAGACGATCCCGACTAGGGCAATCAGGGTCACAGGGAACGTCGATCGGACCTGGGCAAGACTTGCTGAAGCTGCAACACCCGTCATTGGAACCAGACGAGAAGGCGCCGTATTTCTCGACCTCAGGAGCGTCTTGCCTGAGGACGACGCGGCAGTCAACAGGGCGCTGATGGGGCTCTCTTCCTGACATGCCCATCATCGCGACCGCAGGTCACGTCGATCATGGAAAGTCGACTCTTGTCGAGGCACTCACAGGCAGAGACCCCGATCGGTGGCCTGAAGAGAAAGAGCGTGGACTCACCATAGATCTCGGTTTTGCCTGGACCGACATAGGCGGTCAGGCCGTCGGCTTCGTGGACGTGCCAGGCCACGAGCGCTTCATCAAGAATATGCTCGCAGGCGTGGGGGCTGTCGACTGCGCCCTCCTCGTAGTGGCCGCCGACAGCGGGTGGATGCCACAGACCGAGGAGCACGCTGCAGTGCTCAGCCTGCTCAACACGGCCGCTGGAGTCATCGCTCTGACACGAACGGATCTTGTCGACACGGACACCGTCGAGTTGGCAACCCTTGAGATTCTTGAGGAGATCGAAGGGACCCCGCTCTCGGACTGGCCGATCGTGCCCGTGTCTGGGATCACGGGCTACGGCCTCGACGTGCTGGTGCAGCATCTCGCAGCGAGGATCACCTCAAGCCGGTCAAGTGAAGCACCCTTTCGTATGTGGATAGACCGCTCGTTCACGATTCGGGGAGCGGGCCTGGTGGTCACGGGATCGGTCGCGGCAGGCTCAATACGTGTTGGAGACGACATCGAGGTGCTTCCTTTCAGAAACACGATCCGTGTGAGGGGCCTGCATCGGCACGACACACCGACCGACCGTGTCCTGGCAGGCGATCGTGCTGCCATCAACCTGGCCTCGGGAAGTTCTGACGACATCGGGCGCGGCAACCTCATGGCGACTCCTTCGACCGTAGCTGTCACGTCACGCCTCCTCGGCACCATCGTCCCAACCCGCTCGTTCGACGAGGTGCCTCGACGCGGAGCGTTCCACATTCACATCGGGACAGCTGATACAGCGGCAACGATTCGCCGCATCGCGGGAACCGATGGCTTTCTCATCACCACCGCCGAACCGGTCGCCGCGACCGTTGGAGACAGATTCATTCTGCGAGACAGCGGAAGAAGGGCGATCGTGGGCGGTGGACGAACGCTGGACCCACAGCCACATGACCAGCCGCAGGCATCAGACGTCGCAGTGCTCCTCGACATTCTTGACGCCCAGCCGGACGATCAGGCGAACGCGCTGCTCGAAAGACGAGGTATCGCTACAGCCGTTGATCTCGCCCTGGGAACTGGAGGTGGCAGGGCGACCGAGGGACTCTTCGCGGGAAGGCTCGTGGTTGCAAGGAGCGTTGCAGACTCTATCGCATCCGAGATGCGCGACCTGGTTGGACGGTATCACGCCAGCTACCCGCTGCGGCCTGGCATGGGCAAAGCCGAGCTTGCGAGTCAGCTCCGAGTCGCCGACGACATCGTTCCAGCAGTCGTCGAAATTAGTGAGGGATTGAGCTCAGTCGAGGGGGCTGTGCGTCTTGCCGGATTCACGAACGACGTCGACAGCGAGCAGGAGCATCAGTGGATTGTTGCCAGAGAGGCGCTTGAGACATCCTTCAACGTCCCGCGTATGAGTGCCATACCCCTACCAGCCGAACTCCTCCACGCCGTAATGCGTCGGGGAGACCTCGTCCAGATCGACGACGACCTTGCATTCACGGACACACAGGTTTCGACAATCATCGAACGTGTCCGCCTGCTGCCTGCAGGTTTCACCGTCTCTGCATTCAAGGATCACTTTGGGATGACACGTCGCCAAGCCGTGCCAATGCTCGAGTGGCTCGACCGTACAGGTGTGACGGTTCGCTCAGGTGACGGAAGGGTCGCTAGACAGCAACCCTCGTGACTACGTGCCGTCGCTCTGTTTCGGTCAATCCGCCCCAAATGCCGTAGGGCTCCTTGATCGATGTTGCGTAGTCGCGACACTGCCGTTGCACGGGACACACTTGGCACACAGCCTTGGCCCTCATCTCCCTACGTTCCCTCTCGTCCTTGCGCTCCTGTGTGCTCGGCGGAAAGAAGAGGTGGGAGTGGTTCCCACTGCACAACGCGGTCGGCTGCCAAGAACGGTCTGGTGACATCACAGGGATCTCTTTCCTTACTCAGGGGTCGCTTTCCCGTACGGCCCAGCAATGCCGCACACCCTGTCGAAATTAGTCTCAAAGACGTGCGCTGCCAAGGGAAATTTTCGAGAATCAGGACGATTCTTCGCGACTTCCCCCCACGATGGGGTCGACGTCGAGAACGAGCCCTGTCACACCGACGATCTCAACAGGTGCTCCAGCGGCGATACCTACACCGCGATCGGCGGCAGCCAACCACCGCGCGCCGTCGATGAGGACGACACCCACTGGGTCAAGATCCGCTACGGCTAGGCACCGACGGCCGACAAGATCCTCCCTGCCGACGGTCGGAGTTGCGAACCGCGCACCGACAACTGTCGTAAGGGAATACCACATGAACGTGACGCTCCCACCGACCGCGAGAAGGACCATCCAGATCGAAGGGGAGTACTGGGGTCTCGTGGTTGTCAGCGTCAAGCCGGCGACTATGAGGAGTACCGTGCCCACGACGACACGCCAATCGGTGCGATTCTGCACGAAACCCCATACCAGAATCAACACCGCAATGAACGCCATCACAACCGCTGGCCACCAGATCGGGAGGGTGGCAAGGCCGTAGCCGGCAAGTATGAATGAGAGAGATGCGACGAAGGCCATCAGCCCGCTTCCTGCCGCGTACAGTTCGAAAACAGCAAAGGCGGCCCCTAACAACAGGAATAGGAACACTGCCTCTGGCCTGGCGCCTAGGCGGAGGAATCTGTCCAACAGGCCCGCCTTCACGAACTTGACCGTCCTGGTCGCTACCAGCACATCTTGGCCGTTGATCGTCTCGGTGCGCGCGGTCGAGAGCGGAAAGGATGCATCGCCGCGCAGGACAACCGTCCCATCGAGGGAGACGATCAGCTGAGGGAGAGCCGGTTCAAGTCGGTCGACGAAGCCAAGGATCGATGGGTCCTTCTCCGTGACGACCTGCGTTGCATTCGACAACTCGTCCATCACCGCGAGGAGCCGGTCCGGATCGTTGCCTTGACGGATGGAAGGAGGATCACTCGCACCTTTGTGTACAGCCGGTTCCAGGTAGCCGACCGCCGCGCCAGGGGCTGCTGTACGGATGTCGGCATGGTTGGCGAGGTACGCAGCCCCCCCGTATGCAACTGCAGGATTCGGTCCGATCCATGAGATGACTGGCGCGGGGGCTTCGTCGACCGCGTCGAAGAGTTTGCTGAGATCGCCAGACGATACGCCAGGACTGTCGATCTTGAGGATGTAGAAGTGCGCATTCTCGGAATCGATTGCTCCAATTACATAATCGATCATCCGTTGATCCAACGGGCCACCAACCTCAATGACAACGATCGGGTCGGCGTTCGATTGGGCGAACGAGACGCCACTCAGGATCACACCTGCGGCGATAGTCACAATGGCGGCAAATCGGAGGGGACGCACGGTGCAGAGAGTAAAGCGGTCTTCGTCGTCTGTCACAGAAATAGTCGCCGCAGCACTCTCTGGCTCTCGACACCCCTGGCGTTGGCCTCTACCTCGACCTGTCTGTGGATGCGCCCTCTTTCTACGTCCTCGCCGGTGCACCGATTCATCGCCGAGATCGGCACGATCGTGCGACTCTGGCCACTGCATCACAGATGGAACATTCTCATGACCGCTGAACACTGAAGTCGGTTCGCTGTGTACTCTCCTGGTTATGAGCACCATCCTTCTCGTGACCGATAGTGACCGGGTCATCGATTCGGTACACGCGGCACTTTCTAACCCAGGTACAACAGTCATCGACGAACGAGATCCCGAAGTAGCAGCAGCCGTGGCATACGCCGAGGGCGTCGACGCCGTCGTTGTCGACATGCAGGTCGGCTCCATGGGTGCCGTGGCTGTTGCGCATGCAGTGAGAAACTCGGCAGCAGATGGCTCTCCGATCCCCGTGACGATTCTGCTCGACCGCGACGCTGACGCGTTTCTCGCCGGCCGGTCCGGTGCGACGAATTGGCTTCTAAAGCCGGCATCCGCGGCAGATCTACGCAACGCAGTGACACCCCAAGAGAAACGTCCGTGACCGTCGACAAGGATCCTGCAAGTACAGGCAGGTCATCGGCACGAATCCGATGACCACCCAAGTCTTCATCTACCTCGGCATCCTCGCTGTGTGTACAGCCGCTTCAGGGTTTTTCTCCGGATCCGAGACTGCTCTCATCGCGATATCGCGAGAACGCGTCCACAGACTCGCGGAGGACGACCCGAGGGGTCCGAAGCTGGAACGCCTCATCTCGGACCCGGATCGGATGTTGTCGACGCTCCTCGTTGCCAACAACGCCGTCAACGTCCTGTCGGCTTCGGTTGCGACGATCCTGTTCGTGTCACTCATCGGGGAGACTTGGGGGCCGTGGATCGCAACCGGGGTCATGACGGCCATACTTCTCATCTTCGGAGAGATAACGCCAAAGACCATCGCAACGAAGCACCCGGAGGCCGTCTCGCTGCGAGTTGCGGGATCGATCTGGAATCTGTCGATCATCCTTGCTCCCATCGCGACGTTCTTCTCAGGTATCACACGAGTTCTTCTCAAACTGCTTCGGGTCGACACCGAGGGAGTTGGCAGCAGCGTCACCGAGGATGACATCCGGGCGCTCGCTGAACTCGGTCACCGGGGCGGATACATCGAGGAAGTGGAACGGGAGATCATCGATGCGGTATTCAACTTGGCCGACAGGTCGGTTCGGGACGTGATGACACCGAGGCTCGACATCGTGACCCTGCGGCTCCCGCTCGCAGCTGATGAGATCAGGGAAGCGGTCAGCACAACAGGGCACAGCAGGTTCCTCGTGTCACCATCGGGCGTCGACGAGCTGGTAGGCATCGTTCACGTGAAGGATCTTCTGCAGCACCCTCTACTCGGAGACGGCATCGACTTGCGCTCCCTGATACGGCCGCCGAACTATGTGCCTGAGACGATGTCCGTTCTCGACACGCTCGAGCAGATGCGTGCGAATCGCTATGGGATGGCGGTCGTTGTCGACGAGCACGGCGGCGTCGAAGGCATTGTGACGATCAAGGATCTGGTGGCGGAACTCGTCGGTGAGTTGCAGGACGAATACGACCCAGGCATCCCCGCCGTCGTTCATGTATCGGAAGGAGTCTGGCTCGTCGATGGGGGCCTCGACGTCGAGGACCTCTCCGAAGCCACCGATGTCGCACTCGCTGAGGGTCCATATTCCACGGTCGGAGGATTCATCATGTCGTTGTCTGGCAAGATCCCTGACGAAGGTGATCAGGTGATCGACAACGGATTCCGATACACCGTGCTCACGATGGACCGCCAACGTGTCGGCCGAGTGAGGGTGGAGAGAGTCGCATAGCTCGGTACACTCCCCCTGCCAACGGGACGTGGCGCAGCTTGGCAGCGCGCATCGTTCGGGACGATGAGGTCGTCGGTTCAAATCCGACCGTCCCGACCAAGCCCCTCCGTCATCGGGGGGGCTTCGTCGATTCTGGGCTCTGGCGATCCGTGGAGCGCCAAGTAGCATCCACAGACGTTCACGGGTCTCGGTATACATCGGACTCGTGTCCATCGACGTTCGACCGGTCCACAGGAGTCCAGCACGGTCGGCTCCTAACTTGGCTCCCAAGACAAGCGGGCCATCGCTGGACCCAGACTCGGAGCTTCCCTTCGCACACATTTCGTATTACGATATTGTGATGTGGAGATCTATCACACTGCCCGCAAACACGGTATCGACGACGCTGCCCTCAGCCACGCCGTCGACCATGCCCTCACGATCGTCGACCTCGAGCCCGACTCCGATCCACCCAAGGTGCTCGCAATCGGACCCGACCGAGCCGGAAACCTTCTGGAGGCCATCTGACTCGAACTCGCGGACGACGCCCAGCTTGTGATCTATGCCATGGCCTTGCGCACCGCTTTCTACGACCTGATTCGAGCAAAACCCGCAGAGGACATGCCATGACCGATCCGAGCACCCGCCGCACCGATAGTGGCCGCACCCTCACCAACGGGGATCTCGAGACGCTTGCAACTGAAGTCGTCGAGAAGAACTACAACGTGGACGTTCCCAAGACGCGGCGCCGCGGTCGACCTCCGATGGGATCAGGCCCAGCCGACGTCGTACCGGTGAGGATTGACCCGGAGCTTCTGGCAGCGATCGAGGCCAGGGCAGAGACCGAGCACGCCACCACGAGTGAGATCATTCGCGAGGCGATTCGTCGGTTTCTCGATGTCACCTGAGTGATCACCAGCTCGCAGTCCGAGTCCAGTACATCCAAACCGGCGAATGGCTCCCAAACGTCAGACAGTCGAAGATCCCCCTCATGCGATAGCCCCTGACGTGCGTGGGCTTCCGTAGCACCCCCTGAGGGACTCGAACCCCCAAATTTCTGATCCGTAGTCAGACGCAGGGGGTTGGGCCTCTATTGGCAATTCGGCGGAATCCCTTGTGTCCATTGCGTTTTCACCTTTCGTTGGTTCGCATCGTTTGTGGTCGTTTCTCGTCCTCCCGCGGACCAAATGCGGACCGGAACACCTTCCACGGTCGCGAGACCGGCGGGCTCCTTCCCGCAGCGGCCCCCACTGCGCTCGTGGGCTGGTTGCTGAAGCGACCCCCAATGCGCAAACAACGGGGTGGGCCCGACACCATTCCGATGAGCACCTCCGGTCCGACGGCCACATGCGGGTCGGTGGACGTCAGGACCGGTGCCCAGTTGCCGAGTTCGGCGACTGCGACGGTGAACCTCAGCCCGCCAACGGCTCGCAAGCCCGCCCGGGGCTCCCGCTCCGATCGACCGGGAACCGGTGCGGTCCCGCGGTTGCCCGACTCCCCGATCCTCCCCCTTATACGCGCACTCGGAAAGCAGCGTCAGGGTTGTCGCCACAACCGACGTTCAGCTCGAGCGGCGATGGAACCTGAGCGTGGTGCTCGACGTGTGAAGGGTCAACTCGTCGTTGGCGTCCCAGGTGAACGTCTCACCCCCTAGCAAGGATTCGATCAGCACCGCCTCGGCATCAATGATCTGCGTTCCCCCGTCACAGCCGACGCAGGCCCCCGCGGTCACCGTCGCGTTCTCCACTGCGAGCAGGTCGCCGCCGACCTGCCATCGGGCACGGATCCGGTCGCATGGACCTTCACCGGTGAGTGTTCCGTCGGTGTCGGACCGCAGCCACCCTGGCACTCCGGGGATCTCACGGGTCGACAGTTCCGGATCGAGAGAGAAGGGATCACCCGCCACCTCGGCCGAATCCCAGACCCAGGTTCCCTCAATGACCCTGGACGTCTGTGCCGTTCCTCCACACACCGACAGCAGGGTGAGCACCGCCACCAGAACAGCCGCTGTCCTCAACCCGCGGCGCCCCCCCCCAGAAGCGCATGCTCGCGGAAGCTAGCGGTACGCGGCGGTGAACGCGGGCCTTGTTGTGCGGCGTCCTCCCTGACGGCTGTATTCCGTCCTCCTATCGATCGGAACAGAAGATGAGAGCTCGACCGGGTTCCATGCCGCCAAAAGGCCGCCCTTGCGCATCGATCAGCACCCACATGCCTCCGGCGAGAATCGCGTCCGTCGCTGCGCGTGGCTCGTCCGTGCCCATGAGCTCTTTCGCCGTGTCCACGACCTTCTTGGCGTTCCAGTCGACTTCTGACGATCCGACCAGCGAACCAGTCACACTCGTCCACTGACCGTCGCACTCCAGCCAGGCCACCAGTTCGTCGGAGTTGTCAAATGCCTGATCTCGGATGTCGTCAACCGTCAAGGTGGTTGACGAGCATGCCGCAGCCACAAGCGCGAGCCCGAGAGTCACAGCAAGGAGCCATCGCCATCGACTTCTCACTGCGGCACCTCCTCCAATTGGAATGCCACTCCCACCTCCGCTCCGGTCGCGAAACTACACTTGGAGCCGGTCATCTCCTGGTGACTGGTAGACACGTGGATCGATTCTCACTGTCGAGATGTTGAGGATCGTGGGCGGGGCCCACGGGTTGAGGGAGTCCCACGCGCCAGTTCTCACCTCGCTGCCGGACGACCAGTCACTACCGACCGAAGTTGCATTGGAGCACACCTTGGCACTCTTCATTACACCGCCCCGCGTGGACCAAATGCAAACCTGAATGATGCGCTTACCGTTGTACACGTTGGCGGCCGCCTTCGCTTTGCCCGAGTAGTACAACTGTACGGTCTCTGTGCTATTGGCATAGCTCGATCCCCAAGTAGCCAGGGGTGTCACCAAGCCGGGGCTGCTTGACGTACCGTCAAACACTATTCCGACAGGACCAGCTCCAGGTTCAATCTCGAGCTGCCAGGTATCGACTCTAAGGCCATCCCTTGGGCCGTGTTCCCTTCCATCGATGACGACAGTACCAGGACGATCCCCGGCGTTCGCGTGGTCAGATACAGAGACCGGGTCGTGGATGTCCAACGGCGCCACCTGAAATGGGAATGATGCGACCTCTGTCAGAGTCCGATCCGGTGGGGTCTGCGCAGCTGCTGTCGTGGCGGTAAGCAACCCGAAAGCGAGCAGAATTGCTGCGATGATCCGAAGACGTTTCAGAGTCCGTTCCTCCTTCTGTCGAGCTCAGGGCCGCCTGTCGGCCCTTTCACTTGTGTATGTGTCCGGCAGGGCGGGTTCGTCGCGCGACTCGCAGGGTCTTCTTTTCGCGACCTTGCGGGTACCCCGACGCGGCCATTGAGCAATTCGGTCGATGGGGACGATGAGGATCCGCCGGCTGGCGTTGACGAAGGACAGGCTGGGGCGGGCCTGCTGGGCGGTTGGGGGTTGGGGGACGGCGACGGTCCGGTCGTCGATACTGCCGTAGGCGAGGGCCTGCTCGGCCAGGCGTGTGGCGTCATCGAAACTGAGACAGGGCTATGGGTTGGTCCGTGCACCGAGCCGGTCCCAGACGTCGATGATGCAACCGGAATCGACAGATGCCGGAGGACATTGGCCAGCTCCTGGCACTGCAGTACTCGAACCCCCAACCTTTTGATCCGCAGATCTCCAAGCCGTGTCCACAGGCGTCCACAGCCTTCCACATAGATCCACAGAGAATGGATCCCAACTTGGCTCCCAAGGCGCACAGGCGTCCATGATTCGCACGACCTCAGCGGTCATCACACCAGTCGGGTGGCAGTTGTACGGTAGAGGGCGTATATGAATGGTCCGGGTTGATCGTTGAGGCGTTCGATGTCACGCCATCGTGTCATCAAGATCTCCAATTGGTGCCATAGGTCGAGCTTCTCGTCGCTGGCGATCGTGAACATCTTGGCGTTGTATGCGATCACAGCGTCACGTTCGGCAGGGTATGCCTCGATGTGCCGGTCACGACTAATGATGCTCCAACCCTCACGGGCGACTCGTGGAATCCACGCCAGGTCTTCAGTTGCCGGATCCGCGATAACACAGGGCGGCCGAACCCGCTTACGGATCTCGCCACCAGGATCGCTCGGATACGTGACATCAGGTCGAATGGCGGTTACGACCTTGGCGAGACCAAGTACGTCGGCTTCGAAGTAATACTGGACCGCGATAGGACGGCCCCTATGCGGCGTGCTGCCATTCATATGAGACTGCGGCTTTCACCTCGGCAAGTTGGAGCGAGAAGTCGTCTGCCACGGCCTCGGGCGGTTCACCCGCTTCAACGAGCTCCGCAATAGCGCTCGTCTTGATTCCTCGAACAGATGGCGCCCCAAAGGAGTAGTCGGGGTCAATGATCACCGGCGATTCGCGACCTGCCGGGTAGATCCGCTGTGCCCACTGCTCTTGCGACAGGGCGAAGTCGACCCTCTTGATGAATTCCTGGGCGTGGTAGGCGAGGACCAGCTGGCCCGTCATGATCTCGTATACGATGGTGAGATCCTCGGGAAGCTGCGCCGACTGTTGAGCCTCCAGCGTTAGTTGGAGTCCTGGCCCGACAAACGGTTTGAAGTGCGCCAGTGGGCAGGGCACACCGAACCTGTCTCGTAGCTCGTCGATCACAGGTCGAAGCTGCTGCAGGCTGCGCGACCGACGATATTCACGGAGGAACCCGGCTTCGACGAATTCGCCCCAAGTCACCGTTCCAGACGGTGCCGGCTCGGGCCGGATCACCGGCGGGTAGTGATCGCGACCTTCAAGCCACCACCGCAACGTGCTCTGCGGAACGCGCAGCAACCGCGCCGCCTCGGCGATCGTGTAGAGCTCACGATTCAGCGCATCGATACTCATGTTCAGTCGCTCCTCGCAGCAGATCTGCCGACAACGCCAAGTTAGCCTCTGGTCCCGTCTTTGCCGCGGTTTCTCAAGCTCACCGTATCAACGTGGTGTGACATTGCTCACCACCCGAAAGATGAGAATGGCGCAGCGAATGGCTCCCAAGCGTCAGACGGTCGAGGAACCTCAATCATGCGGAATCCCTTGCGGCAGGGGCTGTCGCATGAATCGGGGGTTCTCGCGTTCTGTGACGGTTTCAGCGA
>CAYWPC010000018.1:0-47477 GCA_964460075.1 uncultured Acidimicrobiaceae bacterium | reverse complement strand
ACGACGACGACTCCACCTGTTGTTGCACCTGTCAGTGCTCCTGTCTCGGTGGTGACCACGACGACGACTCCACCTGTTGTGGCAGCGACGAGTGTCCCCGTCTCGGTGGCAGTCGCAACGACGACGCCTGCCACCGCAGTGTCAAGGAACGGCGCGACATCAACAGCGAATTCGGACTCGACCTCCTATGGAGCGAGCGAGTCGGCTGACAATGGCACGCAGCAGTCATCTGGCTATTACGGATCGCTCGAACAAGCACAGACCCAGAAAGCGACTCTCGTTGTTGGTCACGGTCGCCCTGGCACTCTCCGAGGGATCATCGACTAGCGCATAGACTGAGCGGAGGCTGATAATCGAGTGCCCCGGTTGCTCAAGGCGGGTCCCAGCGCTGGCTATCTCGATACCCGCTGGAGTGACCACCACGCCGTGATCGTGCCGGTGCGCTGGTGTGGCATCTTTGAGGTATTAGCCGCAGGTCGGACAGGAAGGGTTCTTCGCAACGGGTAGCGACCTGAACGACTGGTCCAATCCGTCGTAGATCAGCAATCTGGCGGTGAGCGGATTGCCGTGGCCGACGATGAGCTTGATCGTCTCGGTCGCCTGGATCGATCCGAGCATGCCCGTAATGGATCCGAGCACACCGACGGTGAAGCAATCCAATGGCACGTCATGATTCGGAGAGCTCGGAAACACACATCGATAGCACGGACCCGTGCTGGCGTCGAACACCGCCACCTGGCCCTCCATCTGGTACACGGAGGCAAAAACGACCGGCAGACCGAGTTGCACCGCAGCATCGTTGATCGCGTACCTCGCCTCAAAATTGTCCGAAGCATCGACGACCACCGTTGCTCCCGTCAAGAGGTGCCGTGCGTTCTCGCGGGTGAGACGAATGGACCGAGTGACGACGCGGACATCGGGGTTCGCTGCGCGTACGGATGTTGCAGCCGAGTCCACCTTGAATCCACCGACGTCGGCCATTGTATGGAGAGGCTGGCGTTGCAGGTTCGACATCTCGACGGTGTCGTCATCGATGATCGTGATGGTGCCAACGCCAGCGGCAGCAAGATAGGTGATCACAGGGCATCCGAGGCCTCCGGCGCCTACGACCACGACGTGTGCGTCGAGCAGCGACCGCTGGCCGACCGTTCCGATGGATGCAAGTTTCAGATGCCTGTCGTACCGTTCCAATTCTTCCTCTGTGAGGTTCGCTTCTCCGACGAGAGGACGTCCTTCCCTGCGCCATGCATCGATGCCTCCGGCGAGAGACACGACGTTGACGAACCCCATCGCTCGAAGTCTCTCAGTAGCAGTAGATGATCGGAGCCCGATGTCGCACACGATGAGGACCCGGGACGTCTTGGACGGGATTGCCTGTTCTGGATCAGCGAAGAGTTGCTCGAGGTGCACGGCGACCGAGCCCTCGATTCCATGAGCACTCAAGGCGTGTGGTCTGACGTCGATGATTGCGTCGAACGAGCCCGTGTCAACGGCGGCTGGTCCGACTTCGGCTGAAGCGATATTCACACGGAGAAGCGTAGAGCCCCTATCGGGCCTGCATATCGCCAAGTTGGGTTGTCTCGGCGTGGGCTCTCCGCAATGCGGGAGGCAGGCGCCGAACGAGGTGGTCTGGCAGTGGTGGCACCCTATCGGGAACGCTGACCGATCCCTCGGTACGCGAGACAAGCCCCGCGGCTATGAGCATTGACAGGTGGACAGGTCTCTTGAGGGAGCGGCCGCTGTGTGCAGCGGCGGTGAGTCGTAGCAGGTCTGCGACCGCTCCCGGTCCGATGACAGCTATCCAGAATCGGCGCACATACGCATGGGATGGCACGTATCCAGTAACTGTCGAAGTGGCGAGTACCGGTTCGACGTCCGGTCGAACGAGGGCGGTTGCTCGAATCCTTGGCTCCGCGACGCCCGGGTTCGGTGTTCGGACCCCATGAGAGGGAGGACGGACCTGACAGGGGTCCACCCCGGGCGTCTGCGGAAGGTGAGTGGAAGCCATACGCCAGTGATATCAGATACCACCAAGTAACAGCAAGTAGCACGAAGAAACGCGCGAAAGGTTTCAGTGCCGCGCCGCACCGGTCTGGACATCCCACAGGTTCCGGTAGATACCGTTCAATTCGAGCAACGACGCGTGCGTTCCCACCTCGGCGACTCGTCCTGCATCGATGACATAGATCGTGTCTGCATTGCGAATCGTTGAGAGGCGGTGGGCGACAACGACCATTGTGCGGTCGTGACCGACTCTGGCGAGCGAACGTTGTATCGCCGCCTCCGTGTCGTTGTCCACCGCTGATGTTGCCTCGTCGAGGATCAGAATCGGGCACTCGGTGAGCAGGGCCCTGGCGAGCGATAGCCGCTGTCTCTGACCACCAGAGAGTTTCTGTCCGCGCTCGCCGATCACCGTTTCGTATCCATCTGGAAGGGACTCGATGAACGCATGTGCCTCGGCGGTTCTGGCCGCGTGCTCGATCGCTTCCTGCGAGGCTCCCGGCAGGCCATAGGCAATGTTCTCCATGACCGTGCCGTGGAACAGGAACACGTCCTGGCTCACGAGAGCCATCGAATTGCGAACGTCACGCTGCCGCAGATCCCTCAGGTCAATCCCTTCGAGACGAACAGCGCCCTGGTCCGGGTCGTAGAAGCGGAGCATCAGCTTGATCAACGTCGTCTTTCCGGAACCGGTAGGCCCGACGAAGGCGGTCGTCTCTGCAGGTTGGATGTTCAGATCGACCTGAGACAGCGCAGGGAATCCGTTGCCGTAGGCAAACGAGACATTGTCGAACGACATGGTCCCCTGCACCTCTGCCGGCTCGATCGTCCTGCCTCCATCGAGGATCGTCGGCTGTGTGTCGAGTACGACGAGGATCCGCCTTGTCGAAGCCATTGCGCGTTGGTAGAGGTCGACCGTCTGCCCGAGACGTGTGAGGGGCCACAACAAGCGTTGAGTCAGGAACACGAGGACTGAGTACAAACCGATGTTCAGTTGCCCTTCGAGAGCAAGGAACCCGCCCCAGATCAGCGTCGCGGCGAACCCGACGAGGATTGCGACGCGAATCAGCGGCGTAAATGCTGAAGAGAGGCTGATGGCAGAGGCGTTTGCGTCTCTGTAGCGGTTCGAGGCCTGTCGGATTCGTGAGACCTCGCGATCTTCAGAAGTGAACGCCTTGATCGTCGAGATCCCCCCGATGTTGTTCGCGAGTTGCGCATTGATCGACCCGGCTTCACCCCTCACGGAGGCGTATCTCGGTTCGATCCGCCGTTGGAATCGCAATGAGCCCCACAAGATGACCGGCATCGGAAGGAACGCAAGCCACGCCACCGACGGTGCGACGACGAAGAAGGTCGCCCCGATGAGAACGACCGTGGTGATCAGTTGGATGACTTCATTCGCTCCGATGTCGAGGAATCGCTCGAGTTGATTCACGTCGTCGTTGAGCACAGCAACGAGATCGCCTGAGGATCGGTTCTCGAAGTATGCGACGTCGAGTTGTTGAACGTGCTCGTAGGTGTCGATCCTCAGGTCGTGTTGGATGGATTGGGCGAGGTTGCGCCATGCAACACCGAGTAGGTACTCGAATATCGATTCCAGCCCCCAAATCACGAACGTTATGGCCGCAATGACCAGGATCTGCGTCTTGGGATCGGAGACACCGCGTTGCCCGAGCAGGCTGTCTGAGCCGTTGGCGACCACATCCACCGCCATCCCGATCAGAAACGGCGGTGCGATGTCGACTGCCTTGTTCAGGAACGACCAGAGGGTTGCGAGAACGATCTCGCGCCGGTAGCCCGACGCGTATGACCAGAGGCGTACGAGTGGTGTAGCGTCGTCCTTCATGGGATCCGAGCGTAGCCGTACGTCGCTGTGACGGCCCTTAGGGTGCTTTGCCGAGGCGAACTTCGATCGCTTCGCTCGGCCCGACCGGAGCACCACGTTGCGGATTGGTCGACACGACCGTGCCGTATGACGCAGGGTTCGAGACGGTGACTTCCGTGAAACTCCACGTGATCTGCAGCCCGACGGCGTCTCCGAACTCCCTGAGTCGCTGAGATGCCTGGGCCCGTGCCAAGCCCCGGAGATCGATCATCGAAATCTCGGGGGCGACACCGCTCGAAACTTCTACGGTCACCTCTGTGTTCTGTCTTAGCTTTGTCCCAGGTACCGGAGCCGTACCGATCAGCGTCCCCTGGGGCAGGGTACTTGGCACCTCGACAACGATTCCGAGGAGGCCAACCGCGTAGAGAGCATCCATAGTCTCAAGTGTTGATTGCTCAAGCGGAGGGACTGTGGCGAACGGCGTTTGGCGGTAGACGTCCGTGCCAGGCGGGTCCTCAGGGAAGTCGATTGGAGGGAGGTATCTCGTGGCATAGGTCATGAACTGGTTCCATATCGGTGCTGCAAGCGATCCGCCGAACGCTCGCCGGTAGAATTGTGCTTCACCGGTGATGTCGTTCCAGACGGTGAAATCGACGAGTGGGCTGTTGCCGTCCGCGTAGCCGACCCAGACCGCCGTCGTCAATTGCGGCACGAACCCGACGAACCACACGTCGGTCGAGTCGTTAGCCGTGCCCGTCTTGCCCGCCTGTGGGCGACCGATGTTCGCCCACTTCCTCGCCGTCCCCTTCGTTACGACCTTCTCCATTGCCCCAACGACGGCGGCAGCGATGCGGTCGGATAGCACCTGGCGGGGTTCCACCTCGTGCTGGTAGATGACCGTACCGTCACTGGCCGTGATTTTCTCGATCAGGTACGGGTCGACGCGGGCACCGAAGTTTGCAAGCGTTGAATATGCCGCAGACATCTGAAGCGGGGGAACACCCTGGGCGCCGAGCGTGATCGACGGATATGGTGAGAGTTCCCTCGTGATCCCGAGTCTGTGCGCCATGTCGACGACGGCCTCGGGCCCGATGGCGGCGACGAGCCTCGCGTACACGGTGTTCACGGAGTTGTAGGTTGCCGACTCCAAGGTACGCAGGCCCTTGGGGGCGGATCCGCCTGCATTCTCCACTGTCCACATGTTCCCGTCGGCGGGACAATCGCATTCGATGACTGCCGGTGAGGAATCATCCCAGTACGACCCAAGCGTCACAGGGTTGCCCGCACGGTCACCCGACTCAAGGGCCGCGGCGAGGGTGAAAGGCTTGAAGGCAGAGCCTGGTTGGCGCGCACCGTTCCTTGCAAGGTCGTAGGTGCGTTGCCCTGCATCGATGTCCGTGCCGAATTCGAGGCCCGACGCCAACACTCGGATCGCACCGGATGCGTTGTCAACGGTCGCAATGGCTCCTGTCGGCCCGTCCAAGCCCGGTTGGAACCATGCCCGGAGGATCCGGTTCGCTTCCTGCTGAAGGCTGTTGTCGAGTGTGATCTCGATGGTCAGCCCGCCTCCGCCGTCACAGTCGGTCACGGCGGCGGGGCATCCGAACACGGCACGCTTTATTTCAGCCGGGGTCTCGCCAAGACCGTACTTGTTCGGCCGGAGAAGTTCCTGGCGCACGGCGATCATGACCAGTTCAGAAACAGACTGGAACCGTTGTTGCTCGATGACGCCGAGGGGCTCCGCTTTGGCCGCTTCGCCTTCTCCCCGGGAGATGTATCCGTTGATCACCATACGATCGATGGTCCTGTTTCGGGCGGAGAGGGCATTGTCTGGATTGAACCGAGGGTGGTAAAACGTTGGATTGCGGATCGGGACAGGGAGGAGCGCCGCCTCGGCGATTGTCAGTTCGTCGAGGTCCTTGCCAAAGTATTCCTTGGCAGCGGCACGGATTCCGTAAGCGTTCGACCCAAAGAACACCGAGTTTGCCCAGAACTCGAGAATCTGATCCTTGGTGTATCGACGCTCCAACTCCACAGCGATCTCTGCTTCACATATCTTTCGTTCGATTGTGTAGGCGTCAGAGAGGAAGTTCTGTTTCACGACCTGTTGCGTGATCGTGGAGCCGCCGCCGGCCTGGCTACTCGTCGCCTTGCCGATGGCTGCCCTGGCGATCGCCGAAAAGTCGATTCCCTCGTGTTCGTAAAAGGCCTTGTCCTCTGCCGACAGGAGCGCAGCGATCACGAGATCGGGCGTTTCGTCCAACGTCACAGGGAGCGAATTTCGTTCCGTAAGCTGCCCGAGTTCGACCCCGTCATAGGTACGCACGGTTGACAACGTCGAGAGGTTCGGGAACTCGAGATCGAACGTAGACGTGTCGCAGAGGTATCGATCCGAAACGGTCTCAACGGTCCCGAACGCGGAATTGACCGTGAGGAATCCAAACAATCCGACCCAGGTCGCGGCGATGACGACGGCCACTCCAAGCCCGACCAGGGCCGGGAGTCGTCTGCGCCGGCGCTCGGCCCGCTCAACGTCACGGATCTCAGGTTTCATCGTATCCCATTGGCGCCGGCCCGTCGGACGGGCACGGCTGTACTATCGGCAGCGAAATTGAGCTTAGGAACGGACTCCAGATAGCTGATGGACTTCACAGAATGACCGAAGAGAGCGGTGTCTACGGCTCGGATGCCCTTGAGGGTTGGGACCCTGATACCCAGCTTGGCGAACCGGGGTCTTACCCGTTCACCCGCGGTCCATATGCCTCCATGTACACGGGCCGGCTGTGGACGATGCGTCAGTACGCTGGGTTCGGAAACGCTGAATCGACGAATCGCAGGTTCCGAGCACTGCTTGACGCAGGTCAAACCGGGCTCTCTGTTGCGTTCGACCTACCGACGCAAATGGGCTTCGATTCGGATGACCCCCTGGCTGCCGGTGAAGTTGGCAAGGTCGGGGTGGCTATCGATTCGATCGAGGACATGCGGGTGTTGTTCGATCAGATTCCCCTCGGCTCCGTCTCGACGTCGATGACGATCAACGCCACGGCTTCTGTCCTGCTGTTGTTGTATCAGATCGTGGCAGAGGAGCAGGGAGTCGACCCGGCGTCACTGCGTGGAACAATCCAAAACGACATCCTCAAGGAGTACATAGCGCGGGGGACCTACATCTACCCGGTCGAGTCCTCGATGAGGATCATCACCGACATCTTCTCTTACTGTGACGCCGAACTCGAGAATTGGAACACGATCTCGATCTCGGGTTATCACATCAGGGAGGCCGGTTCGACGGCAGCCCAGGAGATAGCGTTCACGATCGCCAACGGACTCGCGTATGTGAAGGCTGCGAGTGAGGCCGGACTCGAAGTGAACACCTTTGCCCCACGGCTATCGTTTTTCTGGAATTCCCACAACAACCTGTTCGAGGAAGCCGCGAAGTTCAGGGCAGCTCGAAGGCTGTGGGCAAGGCTGATGCGCGACCGCGTCGGAGCGACATCACCCGATGCGTGGCGTATGCGCTTTCACACACAGACAGCAGGTTCGACACTCACGGCGCAGCAGCCGATCAATAACGTCGTTCGCACCTCGTATCAGGCGCTTGCGGCCGTGTTGGGCGGAACGCAGTCGTTGCACACGAACTCCTATGACGAGGCGCTGGGTCTCCCCACGAGGGAATCAGCGATGATTGCTCTTCGTACCCAGCAGATTCTCGGCTACGAGTCGGGTGTTGCAGACATCGTGGATCCGCTCGCCGGCAGCTACTTCGTTGAGTCCCTCACCGATAGCATCGAGGCCGATGCCGTCGAATTGCTTGCAAAGATTGATGACTTCGGTGGAGCGATCCAGGCGATCGAAGCGGGATTTCAGCAGAGAGAGATCGAGGAAGCGGCCTACGCCCACGCACGGGCTGTCGATGACGCCTCGACGGTCGTCGTCGGAGTGAACCGTTTCGTCGCCGAACCTGAGTCCGAGGCGGAGGTGCTCCACATCGATCCGCTTCTCGAGAAAGAGCAAGTGCGGTCACTTGCTCAACGGAAAGCACAGCGAGATGGAGTCGAAGTCGAATCGTCGCTCGCAGCGATCACGGTGGCTGCCAGAGGCACCGAAAATCTGATGTACCCGATGAAGAGGGCACTCGGCCTCGGAGCTACCATCGGTGAGGTCACGAAGGCCCTGCTGCCGGTGTTCGACAGGTACCGTCCTTCGTTTTGAGCGAGGAGGCGATCCGTGTACAACGACGACATTCCAACCAGGTTGCTCATCATCGGGGGAGGCCCTGGAGGCCACGCCGCTGCTACATCCGCCGCGACGCTTGGAGGCTCCGTAACGCTCGTTGAGGATCAGATTGTCGGTGGTGCCGCGCATCTGTGGGACTGCATCCCTTCGAAGGCGATGGTTGCGAGTTCCATGCGCATACGGGCGATTCGCAGTGCGGCGACGCTCGGTGTTTCCGAAGCTGGGCATGTGGAACTCGACATGCGAAAGGTTTCAGGGCACGTCACAAGCATCGCCGATTCTCTCGCTGAAGGGTTCACCCTGATGCTCGAGTCACAGGGTGTCGAGATCATTCGAGGCAGAGGGCGATTCTCCGGCCCCAACACAGCGGTTGTGTCAGGAGACGGTGACGACGTCGAGATCGGCTTTGACTACGCCGTCGTCTCAACAGGCTCACGACCGCGTGTTCCCGAGTGGGCGCCAATCGATGGTGAACGCATTCTCACGACTCGTCACGCCTACCACCTTGACGAGTTGCCAGAGCGGCTCATCATCATCGGTTCAGGAGTGACTGGCGTCGAGATGGTGCACATCTTTTCGTCTCTTGGATCGCACGTAACCTTGCTTGTGTCTCGTCACCACGTTTTGCCGTATCGAGATGCAGAGGTCGCTGCAGTACTTGAAGAGGACTTCCTGTCGCGGGGTGTCGAGATGCTGAAGGGCTCACGTGCGGCCTCGATCGAAAGGGATGGGGACACGGTCGCTGTGCGAACGGAGGACGGGCGGACTGTCATCGGTACCCACGTGCTGCTTGCAGTTGGTTCGACGCCGAATACCGAGAATCTTGGACTCGAAGCAGCAGGGGTCGAGATGGAAGGCGGATACGTGCCGATAGACGACTTCCAGCGCACGAATGTCGAGCACATTTATGCTGCAGGTGACGTCACCGGTCGATTGCCGTTGTCGTCTGTAGCCACGATGCAGGGTCGCAAGATTGCTCGCCACGTTATGGGGCTTGAGGTCCGTCCGCTGGAATACCGCAAGGTAGCTCAGGCGATTTTCACCGAGCCTGAGATCGCGTCCGTCGGACTCGAAGAGGTCGATGCAGCCGCCGAGGGGCGGAAGGTGCGCATCACCAAAGTTCCGCTTGCCTCAAATCCGAGGGCATTGATCCAGGGTGACACGAGCGGCTTCGTGAAGGTCGTGTCCGATCCCGCAACGCGGGTAGTGCTTGGAGGCACCGTCGTCGGCCATCATGCGTCCGAACTCATTGCACCGATCGTCCTCGCTACCCACGCCAGGCTACGGGTCGAAGCGCTCGTAGAGACGATCATGGTGCACCCAAGTCTCTCCGAGAGCATCGCAGAAGCAGCGGAATGACCTCTGGCTCGCTGGCTACGAGTTGGCCCTATGCGCATCGTGCAACACAGGAGATCCGGGTCTAGCTACTTGATCACCATCAGTATCGTGCCCGACGACACGGTGTCTCCGACCTGAACCTTGAGATCGACGATTTCGCCACCGATGGGTGCCTTGATCTCGTTCTCCATTTTCATGGCTTCCAGAATGCAGACTGGTTCCCCCGCCTCGACGGACTCTCCGGCCTTCTTGTGGATCTTGACGATTGTTCCCTGCATGGGAGACGTCAGTGCGCCTTCACCACCTGCACCGGTCGCCTGCCTAGAGAGCTTTGGTGCCTTGCGTCGCGGAGCGATGCGCTTTCCTGAGCCGGGAGCCGTCATCACCTTCGCCCAGTACTTGACCGTGAACCGTCGCCCTCCCACTTCGACGGTCATGGCGCGCTCGGACAACTCCTCATCCTCTGGAAGTTTCGGTGCACTCGATCTCTCAAGCGTCGAGAAGTCCATCGAATCTTCCACGAGGCGGGTGCTCACGTTGCCTGCGAGAAAGTGCTCATCGTCAAGAATCATCAAGTGTGCAGGGATCGTCGTATCCACGCCGCTGATTTCATACTCACGCAGGGCACGCCGCGCCCTGGCAACGACAGTGTCTCTGTCGCGGCCTGTGACGATGAGCTTCGCGATCATATTGTCGTAGTACTGACTGATAGTCGAGCCGGCAACGACGCCTGAATCGACTCGTACGCCTGGTCCACTTGGCTGGCGATAGTTCACGAGAGTTCCGGGGTTGGGAATGAATCCGCGTGATGGGTCCTCGGCGTTGATACGGAACTCCATCGCGTGACCTGTCGGCTCAGGGGTGGTCGTTGTGGAGAGCGGCTCACCCATGGCGATCTTGATCTGTTCGGTGACCAGGTCGATCCCGAACACTTCCTCGGTGACGGTGTGTTCGACTTGGATTCGCGTGTTCATCTCGAGAAAGAAGAACTGGTCGTCTGCGAAGAGGAACTCGACCGTGCCCGCTGACCGGTAGCCCGCCGCGTGGCCGAGTGCGAGAGCGAGCTTTCCCAGTTTTGCGCGATGCTTGACCGTGAAGTTAGGTGCGGGGCTCTCCTCGAGGAGCTTCTGATGTCGACGTTGCATAGAGCAGTCGCGCTCACCGAGGAACACACCGTTTCCGTGATTGTCGAACAGTACTTGGGCTTCGATGTGCCTGGCATTCTCTAGGTATCGTTCCACGTACACGGCGGGATTTCCGAACCAGGCCTCTGCCTCCCGTCCCGCCGACTCGAATGCGTCGCTCAGACCGTCGAGTGATCGCAAGACCTTCAGTCCACGCCCACCGCCACCGGCTGCGGCCTTGATGGCTATGGGGAAGCCGTGCTTATCTGCGAACTCTTCTACCTCGCCTGGAGTGGTCAGTGGTTCGAGGGTTCCTGGTACGCCGGGAACCTTCGCTTTCTCTGCCGCGATGCGGGATTCGATTTTGTCGCCCATCATCGAGATCGCTTCCGGCGGCGGGCCGATCCAGATGAGGCCGGCGTCGAGGACGGCAGTCGCGAAATCGGCGCTCTCCGCGAGGAAGCCATAGCCGGGGTGGATGGCATCCGCACCTGATTCTCGGGCGATCTCGAGGATGCGCTCGACGTTGAGGTACGACTCGGCGGCCGGTGCGGGTCCGACGTTCCAGGCCTCGTCCGCCAACGCTGTGTGCACAGCGTCGCGGTCGAGCTCGGAGTAGATTGCTATGGCTCGCAAGTCGAGGTCCCTTGCAGCCCTGATGATCCGAACGGCGATCTCGCCTCTGTTTGCGATGAGAATTGATTCCACGTGTGCATCCTAGGAGGGAGCGGCGTCATGGTCGGAAACGAACCACCTTCGGGGGATACGACCCTGGGTGCCTGACCGACGTTACGAGACGCGGTCCGGGTCGTTCTATGGGCCACATTGCACGTACAAGTGCAGCAGAACCCTGGGTATGCAGAATCGGTGGTCAGCCGTCGTGGAGGAGGACGGTACCGTCGCCGCTCAGGTAGGCCACGAAGGTGTCGCCTGATATCAGTTCTGGGCCTATCGCACCCAATATCAGGTTTGGGTCCATCAGGTCTGAGTCGTTCGCGCCTGATGTCAGTTCTGGGTCCGTCGCATCCGCCGGTGCGCCATCGACGTAGCGCCACGTGTCTGTCGCCGGGCTGTAGAAAGCGATCGATGCTGTCTCTCTGGAATATCCGACCGGTAGGAACACAGCGAGTTTATTTCCATGCTTGACGGCTGCCATGGACGTATCGAAGAACCTTGGATACCCAACATGCTGCGGCAAGTTGTCGAGTGTTTTTAGCGTCGCGATGGTCCGCCACGTGTCGCGCTCCGGTGAGTAGGCAAGCCCGGCGATCAGAGGGGCGCCATCGGTCAGGAGCGGATTCCAGTTCTCGCCGACGACGATGAATTCGCCGTCGACGAAGTCTCCGACCGATCCCGACAGCGCGAACTCGGCGGGAATCGGCGGCAGCAGGCGCCATGTATCTGATATCGGGTTGTATGCGGCGCCCGACTGGGATTCGGAGAAATCCGCGTAGTTGCCGAAGGCGTAGATCTCTTTACCCGACCATGCCATGACCTGAACACCGACCGCCACCGCGACAGGTGCGGTCGCGATTGAGCGCCAGGTGTCGGTATCGGGTCTGTAGGCTGCGCCCACATTCGACGGCCGCATCGTGCGCGATCCGTAGAAGATCGCCTCTTCTCCCGACCAAATCGTGAACGGTAGAACCGTCAGCGAGGGAGATGGTTCCGTGGTTCTCCATTCGAGCGTGACGGGGTTCCAGGCCGTTGTAACACCACGCCACACGAGCATCTCGTCACCGGTCCACACGGCCGTCTGTCCAAACCGCCCTGGATACGGCGCGGGTGGTATGCGGTGCAACACATTCCGCTCCGGGTCGTACCCCCAGCCGCCGAACGACTCCTCTATTTCACCGCGGCCGCCGAAGTAGGTGAGTTCGGTGCCGGTCCAGACCATCGATGTCGATTCGAGCGACGTGGCCGCAGGGTTCGGGAGGAGCTCCCACTGTGATTTCCTCGCCGGCTCCGAGTACCGCGAGGCCTCGACCTCGGAAGGATTGATCCGCCAGAAGAATTGACCGCTCGTGCTCGTGCTGCCGGAGCACCACAGGTAGAAGAGATTCGAGGACAATGATCCTTCGACGCCGCAGGCAGCGGGTGGGTCTCCGATCACGGCTTGTGGGCCGACGATGGAGAACCACCGGTCGGCTTCGGTATCCCAGATAGCGACCTCACCGCATAGGACGGCTACGACGTCGTTGAGAGGCGACGCGGCCACTTCACTATGACTGATGGCGGTCGACTGTGGGCGGCAGTCCGATCGTGGGAGCGGCACATCGGGCAACGTCCGCCAGCCGCGCTCCTTCGTCCACTCGGCTGAGTTGAGCCGCGCATCCCATGCAACGACGGAGGCGCCCGTCCAGGCTGCTGAGATGCGGTCGGCCTGCGGTAACGGCGGCGGGTCGTACTCGGTCCACGTGCCAGTGTTCGGGTCGAGACCAGCGAATCGTCCGAGACCGTCATCGGTCATGGGCTTGCCTTCGGCGTCTGTGGACGCACCGATGAGCAGCATCTCGTCCCCGGTCCAGAGGGCGTCGGCGTACGAGAGGCTGAACGGTGGCTCCGGCAGGACCTCGCAGCACCCGAGGTCTGGCCCGTACGAGACGACGAACAGGTTGTCCTCGAACGCCGGCGGGTGTTTGTACCCGACGAGGATGATCTCGTTGTCGGCCCACACGCCTGCGAGTGGTTGGCCGAACGCCGCCGAGCCCGTCGGTGGGTAGGCGAGCGTGCGCCAGGTGTTGGACACCGGATTCCATGCGGCGGTCGCGCCCGAGTAGGCGAAGAGCTCCCTGCCCGTCCACACAATCACAGGATCATTGTCGGCGACGATCGGACTCGGCGCCATCTCTTGCCAGCCGTCCGATCGATACTCTGCACCCTGTGTCTGTACCTCGTTGCCCAGGAAGTCGACTCCTCCCCATACGACGAACCGGTCGCCCGTCCAGACGGTGCTGAAGCCCGTCCGCGCACCGAGGTTTCCGCCGCCGAAGGAGCGCCACCCGGGTGCTTCCAAGGCTCTCAACATGGTTTCTATGGCGTCGCGTGATGTCGTCGTTGTCTCGCCGAGCGGCATCGACGTCGAGGTTGAGGCCGGAACGGTCACCGTGGTAGCTGTCGCGAAGGCGAAGGATGTAGTCACAGCCGGCTCGTCCGAAGACGGACCCCTGGTCGCGATGAAGAGCACAAGAAAGACGAGCCCGACAGTGAGGAGCCCCGCAATTCCGCCGCGGTTGAGGTTCGTCCTTTGATCGCTCACGTTACGAACAGTAGAGGCACCGACCTGATAGAACCGAGTTCTTAGAGCGGGATGTTTCCGTGCTTCTTGGGGGGCAGGCTCTCGCGTTTGTTCCGCAGCATCTCCATGGCTCGAATCAGCTTCGGTCGTGTCTCGCGTGGTTCTATCACGTCGTCAACAAGGCCGTACTGAGCCGCGATATAGGGGTTGTTGAGGCGGTCTTCGTAGTCGGCGACGAGTTCGGCTCGCTTCGCGTCGGGATCCTCTGCTGCAGCGAGCTCCCTGCGATGGATGACGTTGACGGCGCCTTGTGCACCCATCACCGCGATCTCAGCAGATGGCCACGCGAACACGACATCCGCTCGCACGGCCCGCGAATTCATGACAAGGTACGCACCGCCGTAGGCCTTGCGCATGACGACCGTGATGCGAGGTACCGTTGCCTCCGAGAAGGCATAGAGGAGTTTGGCGCCGTGGCGGATGATGCCGTCGTGCTCCTGATCGACCCCTGGTAGGAACCCTGGGACGTCGACGAGCGTGACGAGGGGGATATTGAATGCATCGCAGAATCGCACGAACCGCGCCGCTTTCACCGAAGCATCGATGTCGAGGGTTCCTGCGAGCACAGCCGGTTGATTAGCGACGATGCCGACCGTATATCCGTCGAGACGCGCGAGTCCAACGACGATGTTTCCTGCCCAGTGCTCGTGCACCTCGTAAAACTCGCCGTCATCAACAAGGCTCTCGATGACCTCGACCACGTTGTATGGCTGGTTCGACGAGTCAGGGACGATCGTGGTGAGCGTCTCATCCATTCGGTCCGGGGCATCGAGCGGTGTGAAGAACGGAGCAACCTCCATGTTGTTCGACGGCAAGAACGACAACAGGTATCGGATCGCCTCCATGGCATCTCGGTCGTCGGATGCAACGAAGTGGGTGACACCGCTCTGACCGGCGTGCGCGTGCGCACCGCCGAGATCATCCATTGACACTTCTTCGCCCGTGACCGTCTTGATGACGTCAGGGCCGGTGATGAACAGGTGTGACGTCCCATCGACCTGGTAGATGAAATCGGTGAGAGCCGGCGAGTAGACCGCCCCACCTGCACACGGCCCCATTATGACCGAGATCTGAGGTATCACCCCGGATGCGCGCACGTTGCGCTCGAAGATTCTGCCGTATCCGTTGAGGCCGAGCACGCCTTCCTGGATGCGTGCACCTCCGGAGTCCTTGAGCCCGATGATGGGTGTTCCTGTGTCGAGCGCTAGGTCCATCACTTTGCAGATCTTGTCGGCGACGACCTCTCCGAGGCTGCCGCCGAACCGGGTGAAATCTTCGGCGAAAATGAAGATGTTGCGACCGTCGACCGTTCCCCACCCTGTGACTACTGCGTCGCCGAGCGGTCGTTTCTTGTCGATCCCGAAGTTTGTGGCATGGTGCTGGACGAATGGGTCGATCTCCTGGAAGGACTCCTTGTCAACGAGGAGCTCAATCCGCTCCCTGGCGGTCAGCTTCCCCGCATCATGCTGACGGTCCACGGCGCGCTGGCTGTCTGGTACCAGCGATTTCGCGCGGACTTCACGGAGTTTTTCGATTCGTTGCTCAGTGCTCACCGGACCTCCCGGTAGGCTCGCTGGGGATTACGTTGATTTCGACTCTCGGAGCGTCGGTTTGGATACACCCTACGACATCGTGAGGCTCGGGTCTGTCGCCTCGACCCAGGACGCGGCGAAGGCCGAGCTGTCGATCTCTGCGCGACCGACGCTCGTGGTCGCCGAGCGCCAGACCGAGGGTCGCGGTCGGCAGGGGCGTCGCTGGGAGCAGCCAGACCGAGCGATGTTCTCCTCACTCTCGTTCACGCCAGACTGGGACCAGTCCCAATGGCCGATCATCACCTTGTGCACTGCCGTGGCCCTTTCTGAGGCGATTGACGATGTTGTCGGCATCCATGCTGAGATCAAGTGGCCGAACGACCTGTTGTGGTCAGGGAACAAGATCGCTGGAATTCTCGTTGAGTCCTCTGATGACGCAGTCACCGTTGGGTGCGGTGCCAATGTGTGGTGGCGAGATCATCCTCCTTTCGCTGGTGCGATGTTCGATGCAGACCCTGGCCCCGAGGTCGCTGAACGTTTGGCGGCGTCATGGGTGGATCGCCTACTCGCGTATCTTGCATGTGGGCCGTCGAGTTGGCCGAGGGAGCGGTACTTTGCGAGATCGTGGACCATGGGCCGCGATGTTTCGTGGGACGCGGGAACCGGTCGGGCGGTCGGACTCGATGTCGGTGGAGGACTGGTTGTCGAAACGTCTGATGGCCGGGTTGTGATCAACGCGGGAGAGGTGCACACGCGTGGGAGACGCTAGATTCGCCGTGGCGAACGAGGAGAGGGACCAGTGGCCGTTCAAACGGGGGAAGGCACGAACGAGATCATGTACGGTTCCGCGAGTATTCCGGCGGGAGCTGCGATCCACAGCGGTTATCTCGCTCGCCCTGACGGCGTTGGAGCGTGGCCGACCGTGCTCGTGTTCGGTCCAGAGCCCATCCCGACATCGACAGTGAAGAACATCTGCCGATCACTCGCCCGTCATGGCGTCGCCGCCCTGGCGCCAGAACTGACGGTGGATCATGAAGCCAACAGGCGGATCACGTCTCAGGTCGTCGCGTTTATGACCGACCCGACTGGTGCATGGTCGAACTCGGAGTTCGGGTACGGCGCCCTCGCTATTGGAACCGGCATCTACGATGCAGCAGCGCTGGGTGCCGTAGATGGCCATCTCGTCGCGTTGGCGGCGATCGCAACAACGTTCGACGACATCGCCACCGAGCATTTGGCTGCCGCGGACATCCCGGCTCTCTTCATTGGGAGCAGGGAGGACCAAACGTGCAACGTTGAGGCATCGCTCGCTGTTCGAGACACGGTCCCTCGAACGACGTTCGTTGTGTACCCGGCCGCACCCGAGGGCTGGTGGAGCGATGCCGCGAAGGGGTTTGATGCGAGTTTGGCTAGCGACACGTTCGAACGTGTCATCACGTTTCTTTCCGACGAATTACCACCGAGGGTGTGAATATGACGAAATCTGTCGTGACGGGTGGTGCGGGATTCATCGGATCGAACCTCGTGGATCGGCTCGTAGATGAGGGTCACGAGGTTCTCGTGCTCGACGATCTCAGCTCTGGATCGCTCGCGAACTTGAAGGACGCCCGAACGAGGGGGAACGTTACGGTCCACCAGATCGACATCCGCGCCAACGAGATCGTAAGCCTCGTTCGTGACTATCGGCCGAACACCGTGTTCCATCTGGCAGCTCAGATCGATGTCCGACGGTCGGTCAGCGATCCGGTGTTCGATGCCGGGGTCAACATCATTGGCACACTCAACGCGCTCGAGGCTGCGCGCCACGGCGACGCTGAACGGTTTGTCTTTGCTTCCTCTGGCGGTGCGACGTTCGGAGACACGTTCAACATCCCAACACCCGAAAGCCAGAAGCGGGTTCCTGGCTCCCCGTATGGTGTATCGAAGTACGTCATGGAGGAGTATTTCCGGTACTACTCAGATGCGTACGATCTCGACTTTATGTCTCTCGGATTCGCGAACGTCTTCGGACCTCGTCAGGATCCCCATGGGGAGGCGGGCGTCGTGTCGATTTTCGTTGGTGACCTGCTCGCAGGACGAACACCGACGATATATGGCGACGGCAACCAAACTCGTGACTTCGTATATGTCGAAGATGTTGCGGATGCCCTCGTTCGAGCAGCACGGATCGGCGGCTCGCGGTATTTGAACGTTGGGACGGGTGTCGAGACCTCGATCTTGAAACTGTACGACCTCATCGTGGAAGCTGTGGGTGCCGACATCGCTCCGCAGATGGCCGCACCGCGAAGGGGAGAGCAACTTCGTTCGTGTCTCGATGCTTCCGCGGCACGCGAGTATCTTGGATGGCAGGCCTGGACGCCGTTGCCCGAAGGCATTGCTGGGACCGTTGAATGGTTCAGAGACACCGCCCTCTAGCCGACCTCGTGCCCAGAGTGACTGTCCCCGGTGGTGGTACCTAGCGTGTTTGGCCAGTCGCTTTTGAGGAGTCGCGAGAGTGCACGATCTGCCAGGATTCTGCCGTTGGTCTGACAGTTTGGGCAGTAGTTGGTCTCGCGCCAGCCCGATACGATTCTTTGGATCGGTGTTCCACATGTGCTGCACGGTTGGCCAAACTTGCCGTGGACGGCCATGTCCGGATGGAACGCTGTCACCTTGTCAGGGAAGGCCTCGCCCGTCTCCGCGATTCGCTTCTCGGTCCACATCTCAAGGACTGATCGCGCTGCCAGGAAGAGGCGTTCGAATTCTGCATCCGACAGGTTTGTGTTTATCTGCGTTGGAGACAATCTTGCTTCATGGAGTATCTCGTCTGCGAACGCTCCGCCGATCCCTGAGATATTTCTGGCATCCGTGAGCGCTCGTTTCAACGTGTGGCGCTTCGCAACGAGCGCTTCCGTGAATTCGTCCAGCGACGACTCGGCTACTTCGAGGCCTCCAGGGTCGAGCGACGCGAGCCCATCGGTCGTGACCACGGAGAGTGATGCGCGTCGCTTCGTACCTGCTTCGGTGAGCAGCAGGGAGCCGGTGGAGAAGTCGAACGCCGCGAGACCGCCGCGTTTGGGCACACGCACGGGTTCGGTGCTCCATGTGAGCCTGGCAGCAACCATGAGGTGGATGACGAGGTGCAGGTCCTCGGTGAGATCGATCGAGATCCGCTTGCAGATTCGAGCGAGACCGGTGACGGCGAGACCCTCGGCTGTCTCTATCGGAGGCTCGTAGGTTCGCAGGAGCGAGAACGACACGATACGAAGGCCAACAAGGGTCGCACCCGTGATCCGGGGTCGGAGGGCTGCAATGTATGCCTCGATCTCCGGTAGTTCAGGCATGACATGGGATCATCGGAACAAATCTTCGTGTGCGGGGCGCACGAGGTCTGTGACTCTTCCGTCACCTGCCAGGGACAAGCCACGCAGGATCGCAACCGGTATCGATGTCGCCTTGCCCATCACGAGGTCTGCGGCGGCAGCAATCTCATCGACTATGGCTACTTCTGTGACGTTGAGGTCGTTGCCGTAGGTGTCCTTCGTTCCGATCAGGTCGAGGATCGGTGTAATCCCGCTAACGCCTATTGCGACATCGACGAGGCCCCTTCGCCACGGACGTCCGAACGTGTCCGTGATGACCACCGCGATGTCGACACCCGTTTCGCGTTCGATGAGCGTCCTGAGCCGATGAGCCGACCTGTCCGGGTCGATGGGCAGAAGAAGGGCATACCCGCTTGCGACGTTGGAACGATCGACGGCTGCGTTAGCACAGATGAACCCGTGCCGAGTCTGTGCAATGACAAGGTCGCCTCGCCTGCGGACAACGCTCACTGTTTCGTCCGCGATGAGGTCTCGGTACGCCTGCTCTGTCGCGACCTTGACGATGCGGCCCTCCTGCTTTGACACGACCTTGTGGGTAACGACGACGATGTCTTGGTGAAGGAGGCTGTTGCCGCTTCGGTCAATGGCTTCGACGATCAGGGTTGCAAGGTCGTCGCCAGGGCGGATTTCGGGGATGCCTTCGATGCCGATTATCTCAACCATTGTCACAGGCTCATCTCCGCGAGCATGCTTCGCGCGAATGTGGCGCCATTGTCTTGGCCGTTGAGGTTCGTATCGCCAGGAACGACTGTGACATCGAATTCTGGGCCGAGGGACGTGTCGTCGCTGTCCTGGTTGTCGATGAAGAGGCGGTCGATGAGGCCATCGTACGCTTCGAGAACGCCACGCGACCCCGCTGAGAGGCCGACTGCTCGCATCACGGTGTCTGCCGGTCCGCGCAAGGGCGTGCCACCGAAAAGCGGGCTCACTGCTGCACTGTTGCGATGGCGCGCAACGGCGTCCCGAATATCGTCGATCGCCAGAATGGGCCAGATCGAAAGCGGTGGATTCGATGGCGCGATGATGACCATGTCGGCGGATTCGATCGCTTCGACAACGCCTGGTGCTGGGTGTGCTTCGGTTGATCCGTGGTACGCGAGTGAGGCAACCCGATCGCTGTGTCGCCGATCGACGAAGTACTCCTGGAAGTCCAACCAGTCGCCGTCGACGGTTTGAACGAACGTTGCAAGCGGGTCATCAGTCGCCGGAATCACCGTGACGTCCGTGACGCCGAGCATCCTCGCGAGATGGGCAGTTACCTGCGACAGACGGTCGCCGCGCCCAAGCATCATCGTTCTGACGACACACAACGCGAAATCGTTGTCCCCGAGGGTAAAAGACGTGTCGATTCCGAAGTCGGAGAGGTGACCCATCAACCTCGATGTGTCGTTCGCTCGCCCCCAGCCGTCGGCACCCTGCATGCCTGCGAGCGTGTAGAGCACCGTATCGGGGTCGGCAGACACGCGAACGCCGTATCGTTCGGTATCGTCGCCGACGTTGACCACGACGACAAGATGGCCAGGATCGAGGACCGAGCGAAGTGCCCGGGCCATTCTGGCTCCGCCGACCCCGCCGGCGAGCAGTGTCACACGATGATTGCTGTAGCGCCGGTTCGAATCCAGAATGCACCTCACATGTCAATGACGCCAACCCACGAGGCAACCGTTGTCGTTGCACTGGTCGCCGATGACTCAGGCAGGATCGGCCCTACGGTCGTGGCTCTTGAGCGACAAGTGTACGAGCCATCGAAGGTCGTCATCGTCGGTGCAGTCTCGGGATCGTATTCGTCGCCCTCATCAGATCGTCTATCTCATATTGGATCACTTGCTGAGCTCATCGGGTCTCTTGACTCGTCTGTCCATTACCTCTGGGTAGTGCGTGAGGGCGTGATCCCTGCCCCAGATGCTCTTTCTGCGCTCATGACGGATGCCGATCGGATCGGTGCCAGCATCATGGGATCCAAGATCGTTGGTCATGATCGCGAATCGCTGCTGTCGATTGGGCTCCTCACCGACGTGTTCGATGTTCCCTACACAGGTCTTGACATGTCAGAACGCGACCAGGGTCAGTACGACGTCGTTCGCGAAGTGGCAGCGATTTCGGGTGTCTCGATGCTCATTCGAACGGATCTTCTGCATGGCCTGGGCGGTGTAGACGAGACGATGACGCCTCTGGCAGCCGCGATCGACCTGGGGCAACGGGCGCGCCTGAGAGGCGCTGTGGTGGCAATCACGCCAGCGTCCCAAGTAGAGATTGACGACCCGACGGAGGATCTTCCCCGGTGGAAGGCCGAAGCGAGCCGTATCCGATCGGTGCTCAAGGTCTATGGGCCGCTGACCTTGTTATGGGTTGTGCCACTGGATTTCTTCCTAGGCATCGTTGAATTCGTCGTGTCGATATTTCTCGGCCGATGGTTCGTATTCGATTGGGTTCGTTCCTGGCTGTGGAACCTCTTCCACCTGCCAGGAACGATCACAGCGCGAAAGCGCGCCCGCGCCGGTCGGGTAACCACTGACGTTGACCTGTTCCGATTCCAACGCAGCGGAAGCGTCAAGATGTCGCAACTGACCGAATCTACCGTTGCTGCGATGCGGCGACGCATGCCTGGAGATGACCGGTTCACGGTCGAGTCCATCGGCCGCGACGTACGTCAGCCAGCGTTCGTTGTCGGTTTGCTGGCTCTCATATTCGTGTTGCTCTCTGCAAGGAACCTGTGGACTGATGGCTTCCCTGCCGCTGGTTACACGCTGCCGTTTCCCTCAAACGGATGGGATGTCCTGAGTAGCTACGCGGGAGGATGGAACCCTGCTGGTCTGGGCAGTGCCGAACCATTGCGGCCTCTTCTCGCAATTGCTGGGATTGCCAAGATCGTCACGTTCCATGCTGGCGCGTTGAGTGAGTACATTCTCGGTGCTGGAGCTCTCCTCTCGGGAATCTGGGGAATGACGAGGCTGCTGCGAACCTGGTCTGTTCGCGCCACCCCCGCCCTCATAGCTGGCGTGGTGTACGTTGCGGGCCCATTGGCCCAAGGAATCGCTGGGAACACCGACCTCGGATCCTTGCTTGCACTAGGAGTTCTGCCGTGGGCGCTACGTATAGCTCTCGCACCGATACGTGACGGCCTTTGGCCTGGCGTTGTCAGGGTGGCGGCGGCGATCTCCGTGTACGCTGTTCTCGGGGCGTTCTCACCGCTGATGTTGCTCCTCCCAGTTCCTGCGGTCGGCCTGTATGCGTTGATCTTGTTCACGAGTGGCTCGGCGTGGCGGGCGCTCATTGTGTCTCTCTGCGGAACAGCTGGCGGTTTCGTGCTCCTGAGTCCATGGATATGGAGTGTTGGACTTCTTGGGATAGCGCGAGACGGTTACGCGTTCTGGAGTGTCTCGCCGATCGTCGTGGTTGCCGGAGCAGTGGTGGTGATGGCTGGCATAGCTGGTGCCAGCAGAACGCTCGGTCTCGTTGCGGGTTGGGCCGGGGCTCTCACCGGTGGCGGGCTCCTGCTGTCGAGGGCAGGGTCATTTGGTTGGGGGTTGGAGACTGAATCGGTAGCGCTTGCAGCAGCTGGTCTCGGTTTCGCCGTCCTGATCGCGATCGTTACCTCCACAGTCGCTGCGCCCGATACGGTCCGTTGGCGTCGTGTCACAGTTGGCGTTGGTTCTGTCGCCGTTGTCGTGTTTGTCGTGGCAGCTGCAACGATCGTGCTTGGCGGGCGTGTCGGTCTTCCAGGCGACCGCATCGAATCGGATCTTGCGTTCACGCTTGCACAGGAGGGCGCAGCTGTGCGGTCCCGAGTCCTCCTCGTCGGTCCGGAGGATCTGCTGCCAGGCGACAGCAGAAAGATAAAGGGTGGTGCATACCGAGTGGTGTCGGCACCGGTGCCAGACCTCGGCGAGGCACGCCTCGCCGACCCGCTCGCATTCGATGATTACCTCAGGGTCAAATTGGACCTGATCACGTCGGGTGAGACGAAGCGTGCCGGTGGTGAGCTCGCCATCTTTGGCATCAAGTGGATTGTGGTGGTCGGCGACAGCACGGGGACTGACGCCAACGAGGCCTCGCTTGCTTGGCGGGAGGTGTTCGCCGGTCAACTCGATCTGCTTCCGCTCAATGCAGGTACGACCAACGCGGTGTTTGTCAGCGATGTGCGGCCGGTTGGCCGGGCTCTGACCTCCTCGTCGGACTCGTGGGTGCGCGACGGTTGGACGTATCGCGGTGAGCCATCGCGCGGCAAGCGTGTGTTCATCGCCGAGAACCCAGACGATGCGTGGGGCCCGGCACCGAGGATCACGACGGAGTTCTCGAATGAGGTTGCTGCGGGGGATGGCGTTGCAACGTACGCCCCGAACCTCTCTCGGAGATTGCAGGCGATAGCGGCAGGCGTGGCACTGATCCTCCTCGTAGGTCTTGCCGTCCTTGGGAGAAGTCGGACATGAGACGGCTACTTCTCCTCATCGCAACGGCGCTCGCGGCGTTCGTTGGGCTGCTCCAGGTCGCGCCCGGCACGCCGCCACCGCCAACCTTCGATCTCGGTGGCGAGGTCCACTCCGGTGGAGCGGCAGCCATTCCGACTGTTTGGTACTGCCCTTGGATCGAGGCAGGCGATGTGCGCGACAGTGCGATCGCCGTTGCCTCAGAGAGTGACGCTGATGTCAACATCACGTTACTCGATCCGCTCACGAATGCTGAGCCGACGGAATCCTCGTTCACAATCAAGGGTCCAAGTGCGACAGGTGTTGAGACGGGGGACCTGATCAGGCGAGGTGAGTCCCCAGCGATCGTCGAGATTTCGGACGGTCCAGCATCGGCCATCTCCACCCAGAGGGCTGACGGATTTGTCTCAGCTGACAGTTGCATTTCGGCCGTTCCGAAGGAGTCGTATCTGACTGGTGGGTCGACCAAGACGGGATCGTTCACCCAGTTGCGATTGTTCAACCCGTTCGCAGACAACGCCGAGGTCGCGATCACAGCGTATTCGGAGTTCAACCTCGATCTCATCCCCGGTCTCGAGACCATCGATGTTGCGGGTCGCTCGTGGACAACCATCGACTTCGAGCCGTACTTGCCGTTCCGCGACGAGCTTGCATTCAAGATATCGGCGACGAAGGGTCTCGTGATCCCCGTTCTTGTCCGTACAGACCAGGGAGGGGAGGCGGTCTGGAACGCCGTGACACCGTCAGCGACCTGGGATTTTCCTGTCGTCGCTCCTGGCGGTTTGACGCCTTTCGTATCTGTGATGTCAGCGAACGAAGACGCTGTCGTCGTGACCATCGACATCGTCACCGAGCAGGGCACGATCCCGTTCGCTCGCGAAATCACATTGGAGTCGTTCACCCCTGCCCTGATACCACTTGCCGACCTTGCCGCACCACCGTTCGGTGTTCGCGTGACGGCAACAGCACCGATATCTGCGACGGTCGTGGCTGTTGTAACCGGTTCAGAGCTCGGCGGCGGTGAGGGGGGTGCTGCGCCAGGTGACGGTCAGGGCGATGGTTCGGCGACATCGGGCGTGGAAGAGGTTCCTACGACCGTCGCAACCGAAGCGAATTTCATACGCGGTCTCGCAGGAACGACCGGTAGTCCAGAGCCGTCGACTTCGTGGGTTGTCCCGCTCGACACGTTTCGAGGGTCTGAGACGACTCTTTGGCTGATGAACAACCAGGTCGATCGAGCAACTGTTTCGATTCTTGCTCTCGGCGAAGGAGACTTCCTCGCTGCCGAGTCGGTTGAGATCGAGCCAGGCTCCGTACTCGGGATCCCCGTCGATGTCGGCATAGGGACCTTCGGGTACCAGGTCAGTTCAGATATCCCGATTTCTGCGGCATGGGAGATAGTCGGAGATCGTGGAGTTGCCCTTGTGTCAGGGATACACGTCGAATGACGGATCCGTTGGCGAGGCTCGTCGTTGCGTCAGCGGTGATCGCACTTGCAGGGCTCGTGGCACTGCTGTTCAACCGATTCCGCAGCCAGGGACATCCCTCGGTTACCGTTGGTGAGGTGGGGGATCGTCCTGGCGTCGTATTGTTCACGTCCGGGGATTGTTCGACGTGCAAGAGGGCGATTGATCGGGTTGAGGCCGAAGACATCGCCTTTAGGGAAGTCACGTATGAACTTGAGTCTCACCGATTCGAAACTTGGGGAGTCCTCGCTGTGCCCCTGACCGTGATTCTTGATCGCCGAGGAGCGGTTGTTGCTGTGTTGCCAGGTGTGCCAAAGATCAAGCGGTTGCGTCGGGCGGTCGAGGCAGCCGGTATCAAGGCAGCTACGTGAAATCCTTGGTTAGGTCCTTGACGGTGCGTAGCGTGAGTCGTCCATGATCACTCCCTGCGTCCGCTGTTCCTCCAGACCAACGACCTTGCTGACCTACGACCACGGTAATGCCGAGGCTTTCCTCGATGACGTTCAGGGTCACGAGCGAGCGTACGACGGATTATTGCTGTGCGCGGTCCATGCAGGTCGTTTCACGGCACCCAGAGGATGGCGAATAATCGATCGGCGACGGGACGGTCCCGACCTGTTCGTCGAGGGCACGGTGCATTGATGCCGATCGATCGAGACGTGCTTGAGGCGATCAGGGAGATGGGCGAACCCGAGTTGCGGCGATTGTTCATGTTGACGAGAGCCAGGCTGGAACGCAGAGGCCACTCGTTCCCCGAGTTGGGACCGGATGTCAAGATCCGCACCCAGATGGTGAGGTGTGGCAAGGCCTCCTGCTCGTCGTGTCCCCATGGCCCATACGTGTATGCCTACTGGATGGAAGAAGGAAGGCAGCGTTCCAAGTATCTAGGGCGGTACGACGACCTTCCAGAAGCGGAGATCAAGTAGACGCACTTAGCGCGTAATGCAATACTAATGGTGGTCGTTGGGCGACCGGATTTGAGGGAGGCGATGTGAGGAAGGCTGAAACTGAGGGGCTTGTGTGCACGTCGTGTGGTCAGGCGTCGGTGATACAGATCGAAATGAAGCTCCCCGACGGGAGCGAAGTTATTTTTTGCTCGTGCCACGAGTGCGAAGCCAAGTGGTGGGACAAGGAAGGTGAAGAGGTTTCTGTTGATCGGATCATCGATCTGGTGCATGAGTAGCTGAAGCACGAGCGAGCCCAAAGCGATCTGTTTCGCGGTTCCCGTTACAGCCGTCAGCCCTCGGTAGGATTCCTGTGTGACCACGGCCGCACCACCTAAGATCCCGGAACTCTCCGAGACCTCTCAGCAACCTCCCGAACCGAATTCCTCGGCTCGGGTGTTGTCGAAGTGGTTCATTTTCGGCCTCATCGCAGCACCGACCACTCTGATCTTCCTCACAATGTCTGGGGCGCTCGGTCCGATTCTTCGTGATGGTCAGTCGATATGGCGGTTGCCTTACTTGTTCGTGTCTAGCACTCCGACGGGAGGGGACATGGGCGCCCATGTGCTCCTGCCGAAGATACTGCTCGAGGATCTCCTCCCATCAGGGCAATTGCTCGGTTGGAGCATGGATTGGTACGCCGGATTCCCTGCGCTGTATTTCTACTTCCCCATTCCCGCGCTCGTCACCGTTCTGCTCGACGTCTTCTTGCCATATGGCGTTGCATTCAAGCTCGTGACAATCGTTGGCCTGGTCACACTTCCCACCGCTGCATACTTCTTCGTAAAGTTCCTCGGATTCACAAGATTCGTTGCTGGTGTTGCGGGCGTCGCCGGCTCGCTCTTCGTCTTCATGGAGAGCTATTCGATATTCGGTGCGAACATCAAATCGACGCTAGCTGGGGAGTTCTCGTTCTCGTGGTCGTTCGCACTTTCGATCCTTTACGTCGGACTCGTGGTGCGCAACTATCGAAAAGCAAGAGTGTTCGATCCATGGACAGGGATCGTTCTTGGGCTGACGGCGCTCACGCACGTCATAACGACGATCGTGGTCGTGGTAGCCACTCTCCCTCTTGTTCTGGCTCCCTTGGTAGCGCTCGTTGGAGACCGTGACAAACTCTCCAACGCTCTGAGGGGTTCGATTGGTGTGGTGTCGTCCTACGTGGTCGGGTTCGGCGTGTCGGCATTCTGGTCGCTTGCTCTTGGCGTCAACGTTCTTAGCGGCATGACGTCTGACATGGGCTGGGCTCCGGTGACCACCGTCATCGGGAGCTATCAGAATCCAGGTTCACCAATTCCAGGCGAGTTCGTCCCCGTGCTGGCTGTAGGGATCGTCGGTATGGCGTGGACAATGCTGCGAAGGGATCGTGCTGGGATCGCCCTGTGGATGACCCTGTTCCCCCTGGGTGGCTACTTCTTGATCGCCCGTTTCGATTTCACCGTGCTCTACAACGCCCGGTTGCTCCCATACTGGTTCTTCGGCGTGTACATCTTCGCCGGTGTAGCGATCGCGCTAGCGGCAGCCGCCTTCGCCCGCCACTTCGCTCATGCTTCCCGAGCGACTCTTGTCACTGGAACAGTTGCTGTACTCCTCATGGTCGGAGCCGCAGGGGTGTCCATGCACGACCTGCCTGGCTGGGTCAAGTGGAACTACGAGGGCTATGAGAACAAACAGGTGTGGCCGGAGTACGAAAATCTGATGAGTGCCGTCGATGCGCTTCCTCCTGGTCGCGTCATGTGGGAGGCCAACTCCGAGATGAACAAGTACGGCACACCGATGGCGCTCATGCTGTTCCCGTTCTGGTCTGAGGGTCACCCGTCTATGGAGGGACTGTTCTTCGAGAGCTCGCTTACAACGCCATTTCACTTCCTGAACGCTTCAGAGGTGAGCCGAAGCCCGTCGAATCCGGTCCGCGGTCTCAACTACCGCGGGATGAACTTCGACCGTGGCACGAAACATCTCGCGCTCTACGACGTTGCGTACTACGTGTCGTACACAGATGCAGCGACGCTGGCCGCCAAGGATTTCGGGCTCGAAGTCCTTGCTGAACCTGCACCGTGGACCGTATTCGCCCTCCCTGCCGCCGATCGTGTGGACGTAGCAAGGTACGAGCCGGTCGTATGGGCGGGCGACGCCAGCTTCGTCGACGCTGCTCTCGAGTGGTACGACGACGTGGACAATCTCGATACGTGGCTTGTCGAGGATGGTCCGAGCGAGTGGAGGAGAGTCACGTCGGTCGATGAGCGTCTGATCGATCGCCGACCGTACAACGGGGGCGGGAAGGCCACGATCACCACGTTCGCGGATCAGACCGTATCTTTCTCAACAGATGCGGTTGGCGTTCCACATCTCGTCAAAGTGTCCTATTTCCCGAATTGGACAGTTTCGGGCGCCGAGGGCGTGTACCGCGTCGCTCCATCTCTGATGCTCGTCATCCCGACCCAGGAGGATGTAACCCTTCAGTTCTCGAATCGTTGGGTCGAGAACGTTGGTACGGCAGTCACGATCATTACGGTCATTGGTCTCTTCAGCTATGGAGTCGTCGTACGGCGTCGACGAAGGAGAGTGGCGTGAAAACCTATCTCATGACGTTCGCGAACCGCGAATCGCTACATCAGGCCCTCAAGGTCGCGATCGTCGGTGTTCTCAACACTGTCGTGTCCTTCACGCTGTTCAACGTGTTTCTCGTTGCGCTCGGTTGGACATGGTTCGCATCGATAACGGTCTCGTTCGCTCTCACGACCTTCATGTCATATGTCATCAATCGGCGCTGGACCTTCCTGTTGACCGAAGGTGGTGTTTCTGGTCGAGAAACAGCATCGTTCTTCGGTGTGAACATTCTGGCCTACGTGGCATCGGTGGGGATTGTGTGGCTCGCCGAGAGGCTGTTCGGCCCGCTCTCGACGATCGGTTACAACATTGCTCTCTTGTTTGCCGCCGGGATACTGATTCTTCCGAAACTCGCTGGATACCGTGATGTGGTATTCGGAAAGGCTCTGAAGCAACAGGATGAGCCTGTGGACTTACGCACGAGGTAGGTGCGGCTAGGCGTCGCGTAGCGATTTGCGGATCGCCCACACGCCTTTCAGCGTGCGTGGAACTCGCTTGATGAGGCTTGATCGCGCGTCTCGGAGCTCCTCGATGGACGCGGGAAGCTCAGCGATTCGAAATCCTGCTCGCTCTGCTCTCACGACCAATTCGGTGTCGAAAAGATCGGTCGTCGAGATCACCTGCGGGGCGACGGCTTCCACGACGCTCGATCGAAGGAGTTTCATGCCGTGTGTGTCGGAGACTCCAGATGAGAGCGCGAGTCGCAGAATCTGATTGAAAGTCCACGTGGCGAGAACGCGGACCAATCCTCGCTGGTCGTTTGCGCCTTCTGCCCGCTTTGATGCAAGCACGATGTCCGCTGTGTCTCCAAGGGCAAGGGCATCGTTGAGGAACGCGCCGGAGAAATAGTCGATGTCGAAGTTCGCCACCCACTCGGTCGTTGCCCGCAAGAACCCTTCACGCATCGCAGCGCCGTAGTCCGGAGTCGGCAGCTCGAGGAGATCGAGGTTGTCGTAGGTGGCCATTGCCTCGCGTACGAGGCGAGCCGTGTCGTCTTGAGATCCGTTCTCTGCGATAACGACCGTCAGGTCTGCATCCACCGTCTTGAGCTCCGCGAACAGCTGCCGCAGCGCGCTCGGTAGGAACACGGCTTCATTGTGGACAGGGATCACAACGGTGATCGAAGGTCGTGGCGGCATAGGCATCGGTGCGGAAGTGTAGGAACATGGCCCGCTCTCAGGCAGGTGAGCAGCTTCATCGTAGAATCTCCCACATGGACTACTCCACGATCATCAAAGCGTACGACGTACGCGGCGTGTTCCCTGACCAACTCGATGAAGAAGCTGCCTTTCGGATCGGCTCCGCCTTTGCAGCATTCGTCGAATCCGACGAAGTGATCGTTGGACACGATTGCAGGTTGTCGTCGCCACCGTTGCGAGAAGCACTCATCGACGGCATCACAAGCCAGGGTGTCGGAGTGAGGCTCATAGGCGAGATCCCGACCGACGTTCTGTATTACGCATCGGGCGCACTGTCGCTTCCAGGAGTCGTGATCACAGCATCACACAACCCTGCGCAGTACAACGGTCTCAAATTCTGTCAACCTGCAGCCGCACCGATCGGCGCCGAGACGGGTCTCGAAGACATCAGAGCTATGGCTGAAGCTGGGCTGGAACCGGTCTCGGTACCCGGTTCGGTCACCCGTCAGGATGTTATTGGCGGATACGTCGACCATGTCATTTCCGCCACGGGCGCGACTGAGATCTCTGGTCTTACCGTCGCGGTCGATGGTGGGAACGGCATGGCGGGCATTGCTCTGCGTGACGTGTTCGATCGGATCGACGCAGCGTTGATCGGTCTGTACCTCGAACCTGATGGCATGTTCCCAAACCACCCAGCCGATCCACTTCGGCCTGAGAACCTCGTCGACCTCGTCGCTCTCGTGAAAGATCGGCGTCCGGACCTCGGTGTAGCATTCGATGGTGATGCCGACCGAGCGTTCTTCATCGATGACACGGGGTCACCATTGCCGGGATCGACGACAACGGCCATCATCGCCGACTGGTTTCTCGCGCAACGACAGGGGAGTGCCATCGTCCACAACCTCATTTGTTCAAAGGCTGTGCGTGAGACGATCGAAGCTGGAGGCGGTGTGCCGATTCGCACCAAGGTCGGCCACTCCTATATCAAGCAGGTGATGGCCGAGACGGGTGCGGTATTCGGTGGTGAACATTCGGGGCACTACTACTTCAAGGACAACTTTTTCGCCGATTCAGGCATCATGGCGATGCTGGTCCTGTTGAGGGTCTTGTCCGAGAGACGTGTTCCGTTGTCAGAGCTCAGGAGGAGGTACGAACCGTACGCACAATCCGGTGAGATCAATTTCACCGTCGCGGATCTGACAGCAGCCACTGACGCAGTTGAGCGTGCCTTCGAAGATCACGCGATCGACCGGTTGGATGGCATGACCGTCGACCTAGGCGACAAATGGTTCAACGTGAGGGCATCCAACACCGAGCCTGTCCTCCGACTGAACGTGGAGGCGGCGACGCACGACGATGTCGCGGATCTTGTTGAGCTGGTGCGGCGCATCATCAAGGAGGAATCATGACGGAAAAGGAACCTCTGGTATCGCAGGATCTGTTGGCGATCATGCAGTGCCCGGCATGCGCCGGGGAGCTCTCCGAGCGAGACGTCTCCCCTGCACTCGTATGTAGCGAGTGTGGGCGCGCCTATCCAATACGTGACGGGATTCCCGTGATGCTGGTGGACGAGGCGGAGCTTCCCCCAGCAGCGGGAACACCGGCGGAGCGTTAGTGACGATGTCAGGGGGGACGGTTGGGACGGGAAGTCTGTCCCCCTTTCAAGGGGGACGGCAGAGGAGCGCAAGCGACGATGCAGGGGGATCGCAGGCCCGCCCTTGCTCGAGGACTCGCTTGTTCCCCCGGAAGGTTCCTCCTTGTTCGGAGGCCCTTCTCGCTCGAGGGCTCGCTTGTCCCCCCTGAAGGGGGGACGGTTGGGACGGGAAGTCTGTCCCCCTTTCAAGGGGGACGGCAGAGGAGCGCAAGCGACGATGCAGGGGGATCGCGTAGCAAAGGGCTCGCAGGCCCCCTCGCTCGAGGGCTCGCTTGTCCTATCGAGCCCTCACCGTACCGGGCTCGCGGGCTCGCAGGCCCCCCTTGCTCGAGGACTCGCTCGTCCCCCCTGAAGGGGGGACGGATAATCGGAGAAATTGAACGCTGATGGGAAAGGACCCCGAATGCGTGCCATCGTTTACCACGGACCCCACGATCTCCGCTTCGATCGGGTACCGGACCCAAGTATCGAAGATCCACGAGACGTTGTCGTTGCGACCTCAGCGACGTCGATGTGTGGGTCAGATTTGTATCTGTACCAAGGGGAGATGCCGGATCTCGCCGTTCCAGGATCGACGATTCTCGGGCACGAGATCGTTGGTGAGATAGTTGCAGTCGGCACCAAGGTGAAGCGGTTCGCGGTCGGCGACCGTGTCACGTTCCCGTTCTCGGTGAGCTGCGGTTCATGTCACATGTGCTCTCTAGGACTCACCGGTCATTGCCTGACATCAGACAAGGCGATCTACGGCTTCAGAGATCTGGCGGGGAGTCATGCCGAATATGTGCGAGTTCCCTTGGCTGACGGTCATCTCCTATCGCTACCAGACATCGTCGACGACGAAGCCGCCGTGCTCCTGTCGTGCAACCTGCCAGCAGCCTTGATCGTCGTTGATGCAGCGGACGTGCACGTCGACGACGTGGTCGCGCTTGTCGGTGCCGGGCCGACTGGCCTCCTCGCACTCCAACTCATCGTTACCCGCACGAGAAAGCCCCCCCTCGTCTTCGACCGAGTACCTCATCGGCTAGACCGGGCGGCAGCACTCGGTGGCGTACCGATCAACATCGAGAGAGACTCGGTGGGTGGCATCGTCGACGAAGCCACCCGTGGGTTGGGTGTAGATGTTGTCATCGAGTTTGCGGGTCGCGGCGATGCCTTCGATCTCGCGACGTCGATTCTGCGTCCTGGCGGAGTGCTCGCCGGTGGAGGCGTGTACCGGGTCGAGAGCGCCCATCCGACATCGCTGGCTCTGCTCTTTGCTAACGACTTGCAGCTCCGCCTCAACGGCCTTGCCAATGTCCAGCCACGAATGGGTCGGGCGCTGCAACTCCTCGAGGATGGTGATGTGGATGCGTCCATGGTGTTCTCTCACCGCGTCGAGTTGTCTCAGATGCCGGTTGCTGCCGAAGCGTTTTCGCGACGCGAGCCCGGATTTCACAAGATGCTCGTCCACGCGTGATTGCGGGGAAGACTGCTCTCAACGGTACAGGACAGCGACGGTCGACGCTGGAGCGATCGGCGTCCCTTCGTTCGTCGACTCACGTACGGTCGTAGTCGTCCTCTAAGCGCACGACGTCATCCAGTTCGGGCGTAGAGACCTCGATGATTTCGACGTCGGAACCATCGGGTGCCGCGAACCTGTGCACGTCACCTGCTGCGATATCGACGGAATCACCGACGTGCATTGGTATGACCCTTGCAGTGTCACCGCGACCGAGGTGGAGGATCAGCGTGCCGGAGAGCACAAAGACGGATTCGTGCTTGGCATCGTGGTATTGCAAGCTGAGCCGTTCTCCTGCGTTGATGTGGATGACCTTCCCCGCGTAGTGATCGGTCTTGCTCCACAGGAGCTCATATCCCCAGGGTTTGTCGGTTCGCGTCGCCATGGACCCCAGGGTAGTGTCGACCGTCAGGTGAATATGCCTGGCCGCCGACCGGGTCCCGGCGGTCCAGCGAAGGCCTGGGCTATCTCCATCCAGCGCTTCGCTAGTGGGCCTATCACGTCGAGGCTTGTGTCATCGAGGTGGCGTCGCTGTGTGACGACGAGGCAGAACTCCTCGAGGTCTCCGCTTACGACGTCGCCTGTGGTGTCTGCGTTCCACACCCATTGTTCCCCTGATGGCCCTGTCAGATCTACTCGAACGTTCTCACGCGGTGCGTTGAGTCCGTTGACGATGAAGCTCCACGTCATCGTTTTCACCCCAAGAAGGGCGACGTGACGTAGCCGATCCGTGGGCTCACGGTACGCCCCGACTGCGTCGACAATATCTTGGCCATGCGCCCACGTCTCCATGAGGCGGGCCGTGGCAAAGCTCCTTGCCGACATATCAGGGCCATACCACGCGACTCGCGCGGTTGGCTCGATCGAACTGAGCGCCTCGAGCAGCGACTCCCTGGCGGCACGCCACGCGGCGAGGGAGGCACTCGGTTCCGAGGAGCGTGCGATTTCGAGGTGGGCCGTGAGGTATGCCTCGATGTCTCGTGTGGCGCTCATCAACTCGTGAGAGAACAATTCTGGATCGGAAATCGCAACAGTTGCCCGTTCGTCAAAGTAGGTGAGATGCCCTATCTGATCTTGGACCGTCCAGCCTTCTGCAGGTGTTGGGGTGCTCCAGTCGTCCGCTTCGAGCGGCGAGACTATCGCGTCGATCGCATCGTGTTCTGATCGGAGATCTGCGCTGATCACCTTCATTGGTTTGCAGCTCGCCACTCGTTGTTCAACGCTTCGCTGATGATGAGTCTGCGCACTTCGGCGGTTCCTCCACCGATGTCGTACAGCTTGACGCCTCGGTAGATCCGGCTTATCTCGGATTCCCACATGAACCCGGCTCCACCGAAGATCTGAAGAGCATCATCTGCGATCTTGACCAGTTGTTGTCCGCCGAACAACACGACCGCAGCGGCGAGGGTGTGGATATTGCCACGTCCGCCCTCTCCGATCTCGAGGTTCCTGGCGGCCATGAGGGCTCGGTAGGCGAACGTTCGCATTGCCTCCAACGATGTGTACATCTCTGCGAGTTTGGATTGGATCATTTGGAACTCGGCGATCGGTCGACCGAACTGCTCGCGGCTGTTTGCATGTCGGATCGAGAGTTCGAGGCATCGCTCGGCGAGGCCGACTGCTCCAGCAGCGAGGTAGATGCGCTCGATGTCGAGGCCGCTCATGGTGATAGCGACACCACCATTCTCTCTCCCTACAAGGTTTTCTGCAGGCACGATGCAGTCTGTGAACACCAACTCGCCTGTCTGGCTGCCTCTGAACCCCATCTTCATGAGCTTCCGGCCTACCTGGAACCCTTGGAATGACGATTCCACGATGAACGCAGAGATGCCGTGTGTCCCTGCCTGCGGATCAGTCTTCGCGTACACCAGCACGATGTCGGCGATCGGGCCGTTTGTGATGAACATCTTCGAACCGTTGAGCACATACACGTCTCCGTCGCGTACAGCAGTTGTGGCCATCGAGCCGAGAGCATCCGAGCCTGCACCAGGTTCGGTCAGGCCCAATGCACCTACCGCTTGGCCGGAGCACAGGCCGGGAAGATACCGACTCCTCTGGTCCTCGTTGCCGTTTCTGTAGATGTTGTTTGCACACAGATTGTCGTGAGCACCGATGCTGAGGGCTGCAGCGTGGTTCCATCTTGAGTAGGCCTGGCCGACGAGCGCGGCTTGGAAGAGGTCGAGTCCTTGGCCTCCATACTCCGGTGGGATGGTGAGTCCTAGTTGCCCATGACGACCCAGCATGGGGAAGAGGTGCTCCGGCCACCACTCGTCGTCGTCCATCCGTTGTGCCAACGGTGCGAGTTGTTCGCGTGCGAACCGGTCGGCTTCACCGAGAATCAGGCGGTCCTCGGCGTTGAGATCAAAGTTCCGTGCATCCAAGCCGAAGTCTCCTATCGCTTCCCAGCATGGTACCTGCCGTTGCATGAGCGAAAGATGACAGATCAATGGTCGCCTCTGTCGGCACAATCGGATCTCCGCGGCCATGCACGCGCGACTCTCAGTATCATCAATACTCACCCCAGGAGGACACATGGACTACGACATTGCCGACATCGCTCTTGCCGAAAGCGGCCACCTTCGCATTGAATGGGCAGCGCGTCGCATGCCTGTCCTCGAGGCAATTCGTGAGCGCTTCGTAACCGAGCAGCCGCTCGCTGGATATCGCATTGCTGCGTGCATGCACGTCACCACCGAGACAGCGAATCTGATGTTGACGCTCATTGCCGGCGGTGCCGAAGTTGCGTTGTGCGCATCGAACCCCCTCTCGACGCAGGATGATGTCGCTGCTGCCCTGGTTGATGTCGGCATTCCGACGTATGCCGTGCGTGGTGAGGATTCCGATGCGTTCTACGACCACATCAACGCCATCCTCGACACGAATCCGCACATCGTTTTTGACGACGGTGCAGATACCACGACCGTCCTGCACAAAGAGCGCGTCGATCAGCCGATCGTCGGTGGCATGGAAGAGACGACGACCGGCGTCATCCGATTGAAAGCAATGGCGAACGATGGCGTTCTCCGATACCCAATTGTTGCAGTGAACGACTCTGAGACGAAACACCTATTCGACAACAGGCACGGAACGGGCCAATCCAGCCTGGATGGCATCCTTCGGGCGTCAAACATCTTGTTTGCGGGGAGACGGGTAGTGGTTGCCGGTTACGGAGACTGTGGCTGGGGTATCGCAACGAGAGCCAAGGGGATGGGCGCGGACGTCATCGTTGTCGAGACAGACCCCATTCGTGCGGTTGCGGCCACGATGGAGGGGCATCGTGTCATGACGGCAGAAGACGCAGCTGAGGTCGGAAACGTCTTCATCACCGCAACAGGCAACATACACGTGTTCCGCGCCGAGCATTTCGCCAAGATGCCGGACGGAAGCATCATCGCGAATGCCGGCCATTTCGATGTCGAGCTCGATCTGGTTGCCTTGGACGAGATGGCAGATTCGCGTCGCATCCTTCGTGACAACCTCGAGGAGTACGCGCTCCCGGATGGACGTCGCATCCTTGTCGTGGCCGAGGGTCGTCTTGTGAACCTCGGCGCGGCGGAAGGTCATCCGGCGGACGTGATGGATATGTCGTTTGCCGACCAGGCCCTCGCAGCCGAATGGATTGTTCAGAACGCCGACACTCTGGAGCCCAAGGTGTACATCCTGCCGAGGGAACTCGACGAGGAGGTCGCTCGGCTCAAGCTCGAGGCGCTCGGAGGAGGCCTTGAGGAATTGACGGCGGAGCAGGTTGAATACCTCGCGTCTTGGCAACACGGAACCTGACTTCGACAGGTCATCAGCGTTCGGTCTGATAGCACCGCGCAGAGGCGAGCTGCGGGACTACTCGGTCTCCTTGGAGACCAGATGTGTCATACGTGGCAGATAGCTTGGTCCACATGTTGTGTATTGCCTGTGCAATGCCTGGCCACCCCTTGTGCCCTGCATGTTCGAGAGATTTGAGTCCAGCGCACGATTTCGTCGTCTCGGGTGTTGTCGTTGGAGTCCCCTTTGCGCACTCCGGCACAGCCGCGCGGCTCGTTCACAATCTGAAATATCGGAGATCGCACATAGCTGGACGGTTTCTTGCAGTGGCCATGGCTGGTCGCTTGCCACACCGTGTCGACGTACTTGTCCCAGTTCGCAGGTCGATTGCACGTCGCGTTGGGTACGGAATCGATCAAGCGGCGTTTCTCGCACGAGCTATCTCCGATCTCACGGGGGTGCCGGTAGCCGACGTGCTGGTCCCGCCGTTGTGGTGGGCACGCAGGGCCGGTGCGCCGCGTGACACCCGTGCACCGATCTCGTTCCGCGCAAGAGGTCGTGTGCCAGACGGCGCCGTTCTCATCGACGATGTGTTCACGACAGGGTCAACAGTGCTCTCGTGTGGCCGAGCGATCTCGCCTTCGAGATTCTCGGTCCTGGTTGCTACGACAGCAGGTACTATGAGACGTGGAACCGAAGAGGTCCCGAACCTGGGAGGTGACGTGGCGACCGAGCGTCGATCGAACGCTGATCGATCACCAGCCGCGTTGCCACGATCCCGATCTGATACACCCTTTCGAGGACGCGGCATTCTCGCGCGCTCGATGGGGATCACGAACCGAGAGGAGCGCGGGTGACCGTTCGCATTCATGGCAGGAACATGCAGGTACCAGATCAAATCAGGGAGATCGCCGAGGACCGGGTCAGGCACGCCGGCAGGATCTTCGACGACGGAGGCAGTGTCGACGTCGAATTCACCGAGCATAAAAACCCCCGAATTGCCGATGAGCGATATCGCGTCGAGATCACGTCGAGCGCCGCAGGGAATATCGTGCGAATCGAAGCGGACGCTCCTGAGCCCCGATCAGCGCTCGATCTTGCATCAGACAAGTACGAACGGCAGCTGCGACGGTTGAAGGAGCGGCTGATCCAACGAAATCGAGTCGCCAACAAAGGTCTCAACCACCTCGAGGGTCGACCCGATGTAATGGATGACCGTGGCGGCAGAATCGTCCGGACCAAGAGGTTCGCGATGAAGCCGATGACCGCCGAGGAAGCTGCTTTGCAGATGGAGATGCTCGGACACGAGTTCTTCTTCTTCCTCGACGCAGATTCGGGCCAGCACTCTGTGGTGTATCACCGCCGCGACGGCAACGTGGGATTGATCGAACCGGAGTGAACCGGAGCCGAAATGAAGAAACTATTGGTCGTCGATGATGTGCCGCTGTTTCGCTCTGGCCTGACAGCAGCGCTCACGGGCGCGGGTTACAACGTCGTAGGCGAAGCACCAGACGGTGAATCGGCGGTTGCCCTCGCAGAGGTCGAGCAGCCCGACATCGTGTTACTTGATCTGCTGATGCCAGGAATGTCTGGAATCGAGACGCTCGAGAAGGTACGTGCCGTCGCCCCGAATGCTGCGGTCGTGCTCCTGACGGGTTCCGAATCCGAGGAGGATCTTGTCGCTGCGATCAAGGGTGGTGCACGCGGCTTCATACTCAAGGACATGCCGTTCGACCAACTTGTCGAGGTGATCGACAAGATTGCCGACGGCGGAGCTGCCGTGTCGCCAGAGATGGCAGGAAAACTGTTTGACGTCACGAGGCAACTTCTGCGGCATCAGCAGCTCGTTGGAGCGAGAAAGCCGACCCTGACCGGTCGAGAGATCGAGGTGCTCGAACTCGTAGCCGACGGACGTACAAGCAAGCAGATCGGTGACCTGCTGTTCATCTCTGAGAACACGGTCAAGAATCACATTCGTAACGTTCTCGACAAACTAGGTCTGCACTCGAGAAACGAGGCGGTCCTCTACGCTGTGCGTGAGAACTTGATTACGCTCGTTTGAGGCGTGAGGGTGTACTGAATTACCGGTACGCGCCGTAACATTGCATCACATGTCGGTTTTCACCAAGATGCTTCGCGTTGGCGAAGGTAAGCGTCTCAAAACACTTGAGCAGGTTGTGGAGCGAGTCAACGCGCTCGAACCTGAGGTCACAGTTCTCACCGATGACGAACTGAGAGATCGCACAGTCATGTTCAAGGAGCGACTCGCCGCTGGCGAGACGCTCGACGACATTGAAGCCGAGGCGTATGCAACGGTCAGGGAGGCCGCAAAGCGGGTGCTTGGCCAGCGGCACTACGACGTTCAGATCATCGGCGCCGGTTCGCTCCACCGTGGCCTCATCGCAGAGATGAAGACAGGTGAGGGTAAGACGCTCGTCTCCACGATGCCGTCGTACCTGAACGCGTTGAGCGGAGAAGGCGTCCACATCGTCACGGTGAACGACTATCTAGCTAGTCGAGATGCCGAGTGGATGGGGAGTGTGCACCGCTTCCTTGGCCTCAGCGTCGGATTGATCCAGGCATGGATGACACCCGAAGAGCGCCGACCGGGGTACGCGGCCGACATTACCTACGGCACCAACAACGAGTTCGGCTTCGACTACCTGCGTGACAACATGACGATGAACCCCGATCACATGGTGCAGCGGGGCCACGTCTACGCCATCGTTGACGAGGTCGACTCGATCCTCATAGACGAGGCGAGAACTCCCCTGATTATCTCGGGGCGGGTCGGCGAAACAGGCAAGTGGTACACCGATTTCGCTCGGATTGCAGCGAGGCTGCGCGAGAACGACCATTACGAGGTCGACGAGAAGAAACGTCAGGTGGTCACGACAGAAGACGGTGTGACCCGCGTCGAAGAGATGCTCGGCGTCGAGAACATGTACGACTTCGCGAATGTCGACTTCATCCACCACCTCGATGTGGCACTGAAGGCCAAAACGTTGTACCACCGTGACGTCGATTACCTCATTCGCGACGGCCAAATCATGATCGTTGATGAATTCACGGGCCGTGTGCTCGAGGGCAGGCGATACTCCGAGGGCCTCCATCAGGCGATCGAGGCAAAAGAGTCCGTAACGATCAAGGAGGAGAACCAGACCCTCGCAACGATTACGCTTCAGAACTACTTCCGTATGTACGAGAAGTTGTCTGGGATGACCGGCACCGCCATCACCGAAGAGGGTGAGTTCGTCGAGATCTACGGACTCGAGGTCGTGGTCATCCCGACCAACGAGCCCATCGGGCGGATGGACCAGCCAGATCTCGTGTACATGGACGAGGATCACAAGTTCGCCGCAGTGGCTGATGACATTGAGGATCGCCACGAAGGCGGTCAGCCGATCCTGGTTGGCACCGTATCTATCGAGAAGTCCGAGCGGCTCGCTGCAACGATGAAGCGCCGGGGTATCAGCTTCGAGGTGCTCAATGCGAAGCAGCATGAGCGTGAGGCGCAAATCATCGCCCAGGCTGGCAAGCCGGGAGCGATCACGGTTGCGACGAACATGGCAGGTCGTGGTGTCGATATTGCGCTCGGCGGGAACCCCGAGGAACTCACGAAGGCCGAGATGCGCAAGCGTGGCCTGACTCCAGACGATCCAGAGTACGCCGATGCATACGCCGAGGCCTTTGAGCGCTTCGCTGCGGAGACAGCAGGGGACCGCAAGCTCGTGCTCGAAGCGGGTGGTTTATACGTGCTCGGAACCGAGCGCCACGACTCTCGTCGCATCGATAACCAGCTTCGGGGTCGGTCGGGACGTCAGGGAGACCCCGGTGAGAGCCGTTTCTACCTCTCACTCGAGGACGACCTCATGCGGCGGTTCGCGAACGACCGCGTCGCTTCGATCATGAACAGGTTGAAGATTCCCCCAGACGTGCCGATCGAGGCGAAGATGGTGAGTAAGGCGATCGAACGGGCGCAGAACCAGGTCGAGGATCAGAACTTCGAGATTCGAAAGAATGTGCTCAAGTACGACGAGGTGTTGAACACGCAGCGCACCATTGTGTACAAGTGGCGCAACCAAGTTCTCCAGGGCGACGACACGCAGAGTTTGCTGGCTGGATGGCGGGACGAAGTCGTCGAAGACATCGTGATGGAAGTAGTCGGTGGCGTCGATCCGTTTGATTGGGATTGGGCAGAGCTCGTTGCCAGGCTGACCGAGTTGTACCCGACCACCATCGCATCGGAGGCCTTCGGTGATCCGCGGGGCCTCACCGTCGGGGAGCTCGTCGAAGCTGTTGTGGCTGATGCCGAGGAGAAGTACGAACAGCGAGAGACCGAAATGTCAGAGCCGGTCATGCGGTCCCTGGAGCGAACGGTTGCACTCTCGGTGATCGACAACAAGTGGCGGGAGCACCTTGCCGAAATGGATTACTTGCGCTCAGGCATCGGGTTGCGGGCGATGGGGCAACGCGATCCGCTGGTCGAGTATCAGCGCGAAGGCTACGAGTACTTCCAAGACCTCGTCCACACCACGAAGGTCGATTCGATCAGGTATATGTTCCATGTTGAAGTTGCCCAGCGTCCAGAGGAGTCGAAGCCAACCGCGGTGTCGACCTCGAGTGCCAAGGGTGATGGGTCGACACGCCGCCAGATTCAACGGCAAGGTGACAAGATCGGCCGGAACGATCCTTGTCCTTGCGGTTCGGGGAAAAAGTACAAACGGTGTCACGGTGCAGCGGGTGCAGAACCCCTTCCTGCGCAGTCTTCGGTCGGACTCGACACATAGCCCGCCGGTCGTCGCGACGGATTCTCACTACCCTCGGCTGTCATGGAACCCGTAGAGCTTCGTGCCATCATCGCAGACCTGGAAAGCCGTCTCGGCGATGCCAGACAGTTCCTCGACATCGAGGGCAAGGAACGCGAGCTCGTCGAGTTGCGTGAGCAGGCCTCCGCTCCTGATCTGTGGGACGACCAGGATCGAGCGCGTGAGGTCACGAGTCGCCTGTCACGGCACGAAACGACGATCAGGCACGTTGAGGCTTTGGACTCGTCGATTAACGATACGAATGTTTTGCTTGAGCTAGCTGTAGACGAGTCCGACGCGGACTCGCTCATGGAAGTAGAAGCCGAGCTCGAATCGCTCACATCCGAGCTCGCCATCCTTGAGCGAGAGTCGTTGTTCTTCGGTGACTACGACGAGCGCCCTGCGATCGTCTCGATCAACGCAGGCGCCGGTGGTGTCGATGCCCAGGACTGGGCCGAGATGTTGTTGCGGATGTACACCAGGTACCTCGAACGCTCATCGATGAGTTTCGTCGTCGACGAGTATCAAGAAGGCGAGGAGGCAGGCATCAAGTCGGTGACCCTCACCATCAGGGGTGACAACGCGTACGGAACGTTCGAGTCAGAGAGGGGCACACACAGACTCGTTCGCATCAGCCCATTCGACTCGAATGCCAGGCGGCACACGGCTTTCGCAGGAGTTGACGTGATTCCAGAAGTTGACATCGAGGAGATCGAGATTGAGCAAGAGGATCTTCGCATCGACACGTATCGTGCATCTGGGGCGGGAGGTCAGCACATCAACAAGACCGACTCGGCGGTGCGAATCACGCACATCCCGACCGGCGTTGTTGTTTCCTGTCAGGCCGAGCGCTCGCAGATGCAGAACAAGGTAAGGGCGACGCAACTCCTCGCGGCAAGGCTCGCCGAGCGTGCGAGGCAGGATCAGTTGGCCGAAGTCGCCGCGATCAGGGGAGATCAACACGAAGCAGGTTGGGGGCACCAGATCAGGAGCTACGTGTTGCAGCCATATCAGATGGTGAAAGATCTCCGAACCGGTTACGAGGTCGGCAATGTGGTTGGCGTGCTTGACGGTGATATCGACGGGTTGATCGACTCGTATCTCCAGTGGCGCAGGGCTGAACTCTTCGAGGCGTGAGGCCGTGGTTCGACGCAAATCCGGTTGTGGCTGCTGAATTGCCTAGGGTTTCCGTGATCGGGGGGTATCCTCGTGCCTGGCTGGCGAATGGCCATGCAGCAGCTGATCCCCTGGGCATCTTGAATGATCAAACTCGAAAACGTCACAAAGGTTTACCCCGGTGGAACTGTTGCGGTCAAAGACGTCGACATTGAGGTCGCCAAGGGTGAGTTCATGTTTCTTGTCGGCGCCTCCGGTTCGGGAAAATCCACGCTGATCAGGTTGATGATGCGTGAGGAGGCACCGACGAACGGTGATGTTTGGGTCGCGGGGAAACACGCCTCACATATGCAGAATTGGAAAGTGCCGCTGTTACGTCGCTCTATCGGCACGGTGTTTCAGGACTTCAAGCTTCTACCGACGAAGACGGTGTACGAAAACGTTGCGTTCGCGATGGAAGTGACGGGCAAGAGCCGGTCCATCATCCGTAACCAGGTCCCACAAGTACTCAAGCTCGTCGGGCTCTCAGCGAATGCGGACAGACTGCCCCGGCAGCTATCTGGTGGAGAGCAGCAGCGGGTTGCGATTGCCCGAGCTTTCGTGAACCGACCTCTCATCCTGTTAGCAGACGAGCCGACGGGCAACCTTGACCCCGCAACATCGGTTGGGATCATGCGCATTCTCGACCGTATCAATCGCACGGGAACGACAGTCGTCATGGCGACACACGACCATGCAATCGTTGATGCGATGCGACGGAGGGTTGTGCAGCTTGATCGCGGACGTGTCACACGTGACGAATCGCGTGGGATTTACGAAACGACTCGTGAATCCAACAGAGACACTTCGACACCTGTCCCAGGCGCTACACCACGGGTGGATAAATCCGTGGATCCTGGCGAAGTATCAGAGGTGCTCGATGCGGCCAGTTCCTCGCACGATCATGGCAGGCCGGCATCTCCTGGAGTCGACCGCAACGACCTCGACGGAAGCGACCTCGACGGAAGCGACCTCGACGGAAGCGACTTGGGCGGCGACGCTGACAGCGGGGGAGGTTCGACGTGACGGCCTTCACCTACGCGATCAGGGAAGCCTTCAACAACCTCGGGCGCAACTCACTCATTGCACTCGGCGCAATTCTCGCCGTATTCATCTCTCTCACGCTGACCTTCGGCACACTTGTGTTCGGCGAAGTGGTGCGGGTGAATACGTTGCAGTGGGCACAGGACGTTCGTGTCATCGCTTTCCTCCAAGACGACATGACGGCTGCGGCAACCCAGGAACTTCAGTCAGAGGTCGGAGGCTGGCCTCAGGTCGGTGATGTCTTCTATGTGTCCAAGCCAGAGGCGCAGGAGGAAGCGCTGATCCTTTTCTCGAACGATGACGCCATGCTGCAGGTGCTTGATGAGAACCCGGACCTTCTTCCGGCGTCGCTTCGTGTGCAGCCGGTCGATCCCGAGGATTACAACCTCATTGTGACGCGTCTGGAATCTACGCCTGGTGTGGAGAAGGTGACGTCTGCCGATGATGCCATTGACGCGATGATTGCCCTTCGCGACGGTCTCCAGGTCATGTTCTGGTTACTTGCGGTCGCGCTGGGTGTCGCGGCGGTGATGCTGATCGCGAACACCATCCACATGGCGATTTACGCTCGCCGCGAAGAAATCGAGATTATGCGTCTGGTGGGTGCGAGCAACTGGTTCGTGAGAACACCATTCCTGATCGAGGGGGCGATTGAGGGCCTGATTGGTGGCGCGCTCGCTGTCACGTTCATCGTTGTCGCGCAGCAACTGGCTGTCGATCGACTCTCGGACCTGCCTGCGTGGATAAACCTCGCGATTAAGAACGATTTCCTTCTGAGACAGGGCGCGCTGGTCCTGCTGTTCGGAGTTGTTGCTGGCCTTGTCGGTAGCTCTTTGAGTCTTGCAGTCCATCGTACCTTGCGCTCATGATCCGGCGACTCTCCTTTCTTGCCTTCAGCGTGTTGTTCATCTTCACTTCTGTGACGCCAGCCCTTGGCGGTGGCCTGAAGCGTGATCTGTCCGAGGTTCGTCAACGGATGTCGGCGTTGCGATCTCAGATCGAGGATTCAGGAGCTGAACGGTCAGATCTTGCCGACCAAGTTCTCGAGACTCAGGGACGGCTTGAGACAGCCGAGTTGGGTGTCGTTGGGGCGACCGCGAAGGTGGATCGTATCGACAGGGAGCTCGTCGAGCGCGAGCAGGCGCTCGATGCCGTGCGGGTCGAGCTTGCGGAGCTGTTCACACAGTTGGCCGAGTCTCGGGCGAGTCGCGACGCTGCGAGAGAAGAGGCCGAGTCGTGGGCTGTGGAGGCGTACACGGGTGGCGGGGCCGCACAGCCATCGATCGCGTTCTCGGCTGCGGACATCGTCGACATCTCGGTCGGTATCGCGTATCTCGACGTTTTGACACGTTACAGCTCGTCGGCTGCGGCCCGATATGCAGCAGCAGTGGTCGCAGAGGAGCGCAAGGAAGCGGAAGTGGAGTCGCTTGAAGCGTCGATCGCTTCGGATGTGGATGCACTTGAGGGCACCAAAGCCGACGCGGTGGCACTGTCTCGTGAGCTTGAGCGTAAGCGCGCCGAACTCGCCGACGAGGTCGCGGTGCAGTCGGCGCTTCTCGACGAGGTCGAGGCCGCCGTTGCCGAGTTCGAGGGAGAGCTTGCAGTGCTTGCACGTGACGAGGCATCGATTCGTCGCAAGATCGCTGCAGCGGAGGCCGCAGCGGCAGCGGCGAGCGAGGCTGCGCAAGCGACGAGACCTGGCAAGCTCGTGCGACCGATTCCTGGTCGGATCGAATCAGGGTTCGGGCTACGCGTGCACCCGATCACCGGCAAGACAAGGATGCACAACGGCCTCGACATGCACGGTAGAAGTGGAGATCCGATCAAGGCTGCTGCTGATGGAACGGTCATTCTCGCGGGTGTCAAGGGAGGTTATGGCAACACCGTGATGATCGATCATGGTGGGGGAATGGTGACGCTGTACGCCCACCAGTCGAAACTGCGAGTCAAGGTTGGCCAGAAGGTCGAGGCAGGTGAGGTCATCGGCTGGGTCGGGTCGACCGGTTTGTCGACTGGTCCGCATCTCCACTTCGAGGTTCGGATCAATGGATCACCGGTAGACGCAGCCAAGTACTTGTAACTCGCTGGGTAGCCTCCAGGGCATGGCAGAACGCAAGATCGTCGCTACGAACCGCAAGGCTCGGTTCAACTACGAGATTCTCGATACGTACGAGGCTGGCATGGTGCTCCTCGGCTCAGAGGTCAAGTCGCTGCGTGCCGGCAGCGTCCAACTGAAGGACGCGTATGCGACGATTCGTGGGGGAGAGGTGTGGCTCGAAAATGCCCACATCGCACCATACTCGTTCTCAGAGAACGGCGGCCATGAGCCGGAGCGTCCTCGCAAGCTGCTACTGCATCGAAGAGAAATCGACCGGCTATTCGGCAAGATCCGAGAGGATGGGTTGACGCTTGTGCCGCTGCAGATGTACTTCTCGGGCGGAACGGCGAAGATCGAGCTGGGACTTGGCAGGGGTAAACGTACCTATGACAAGCGCAAGGCGATCGTCGAGCGCCAACAGAAACGCGAGATAGCCAGGGCGAAGTCGTTGCGTCGGTGACGGAACCGTCCCAGCGAGCTGTAACGCGGGTGTTGCTGCCTTCTACATGACGGTTACGTCATCGAAGCCGTGGTTCGTGAGCACCAACGCAAGCTTGTCGAGGAGCTCGGAGGTGGCTTGTTTGATGTGGAGTGCTTCCGGTCGAACGCCGTGGCTCCGATACCCGATCAGCTTGATTCGCATCGATGGATCGACGGTTCTCAGCCAGGTAGCTGTATCGCGCATGGTGTCGAGGTCGTCGTTGTATCCAGGAACGATGAGGAGACGCACCTCGTGGAGCCGGTCGTTGTCGGCTAGGTACCTGATGGTGTCGAGGACTTGGCCGTTCTCGCGTGCAGTCAGCCTGATGTGTGTCTCTGGATCGAGTGCTTTGAGATCGATCATGGCTCCATCCATGACGTTGACGATCCGATCCCAGACGTCGATGGATGCGGAGCCGTTGCTGTCGACGAATGTTGTGAGGTATGAAAGCTGATCGTCGCCTTTTATCGCAATGAACAGCTCAGCGATGAAGTCGGCTTGCATGGTTGCTTCTCCGCCGGAGATCGTGACTCCCGATATGAACGGAGCAACCACCCGGATCCTTGCGAGTAGATCATTGACACTCACCCACTTCGCCAGCGGGGTGCTGTCTGCAGGGCACACGTCGATACAGATGTCGCATGATGTGCATACCGCCCAGTCGACGACTACATGGGGGCCATCTCGGGTGGTGAGTGCTCCTTCGGGACACATGCCAACACATACGCTGCAGCTATTGCACCGCGTGATCGTGTACGGGTTGTGGCAGGTGACACAGTTGAAGTTGCACCCCTGGAGAAATATGACGAATCGGTTGCCCGGACCGTCGACGGCCGAGAACTCGATCGTGTTATTCAGCAGGCCGAGGACTGTGCTCATGGATCAGTACACGTTTCGCTGTCCGTTCGGTCACGTGGGAGTTCTGGACGGATCCAGCAGCGAACACGGTGCTTCCGTGCCGCTCGCCATTCTCGGCGAACCTTGTGAGCTCCGATTTGCGGACCAGGTAGCCGGTGATGCGCACGAAGTCGTTGGAGTCGACGTTGAACGTGAAATCACGCATGCCTGAGATGAAGGCGCCCCGGATGATGTCGACCATCGCCTCAGGGTTGTTCCGAACGGTGTCTTCGATGTTGAAGATGTCGGACACGCCTGCGTTGAAATGGCGATGGTGAGGTGCAACAGTCGAGATGTGTTGAAACGTCTCAGGTTCAGTGCCGATCGGGATGCGTGTCCCCGCAGTGACGTCGATGTCCGAGTCGATCCCTGACTGGGCATGGAAGAAAGCCCGTCCGTTCCCACCGTTGCAGTAGGGCATTGGCTGGTCGTCGACGAACCCTCGCAAGGCTTCGATAACTCTGTAACTGAGTTCGTCCGCCTCACCGCCATCGCCGTAGCGGCGTTCGAGGCCCGCGTTCGCCATGAGGAGGTTCACTGCCTCGGCGAGGCCGTACACGCCGAACATTGCGGAGAATCGATCGAGGCGAACGAGTCCTTCGCGCGCGAGGAAGTCATGCTCGAAGAATTTTGCCTCCTCGACGAGGTAGCGGATACGTGCCGTCATCAGCTCAGCGTTGAGGGCTGCGAAGCGAGGCAGCAGATCGGTGAGAAACTCGTCGATCGAACCGGTGTGCATGAGCGCGAGTTCCTTGAGGTTGAGCCGGACGAGCGTGTGGGA
>CAYWPC010000017.1:4442-49037 GCA_964460075.1 uncultured Acidimicrobiaceae bacterium | reverse complement strand
TGCGGGACTCCTGCCGTACCGTGCTCGCAGGCTCGCAGGCCCCCCTCGCTCGAAGGCTCGCTTGTCCCCCCTGAAGGTGGGACGGTCGGAAACGGAACCCTGTCCCCCTTTCAAGGGGGACGGCAGAGGAGTGGAGCGACGATGCAGGGGGATCGCGCAGCTAGGGGGACGGCAGAGGAGCGCAGCGACGATGCAGGGGGATCGGGTTGCTAGGGTCGCCGATCGGGGTCCGCTGCTGAGCCAGGGATTCCCGTGACCCGGTGGGCGAATAGTGAGAGCGGCTGACGCATCTGATCTTCGAGGAAGACCCCGATGCCGATAGCGAGAAAAACGTCTCCAAGCGAGAGCACCGCTCCAGGTACCGGGATCACATCGGCGAGGAACGGCAGAGTCGTCTCCACCGTGAGGAACACGTGCTTTGCGCCAAGGACGAGATTGCCGTTCCCCCCACCTGCGATCACGGCAGCCTCCACGAGGACGGGCATCCCCCGATTGATCACGATGACGGTGAAGTTCATGAGGATGCCGATGCCGGCGATCCAGATTCCGCTCGAGTTCCTGTTCAGCCACACGAAGAGCAGCAGCGGCAAGTACGACGTGAGGATCAGCCAAACAGCGAGCGTGTGATTCTCAGGTGGGAGAAAGTTTGCGATCGACAGGATCAGGAAGCCGACGATCAGCATCCACCACATCTTGACCCGAATCTCGGTGAGGTTGCGAAGTTTTCCTCCACGCAACGCGCCAAAGGCGATCGAGATGACGATGACGAGCAACATCCACGGCATCCGCTCACTGTAGCCAAAGCCTCCGTCTGCGAGTTACCCCGATACGGAGGAATTGGTTAGTGTTTCGCGAGGCCGCAGTCAGGAGATTTGCCGTGATCGGATATGACATAGATGGCAGCGTTGCGACAATTACTATCGACGACCCGCAGCGACGAAACCCGCTGTCGAACGAGGTCATGGGCGGTCTCAAGGATGCGGTGCTGCGCGCAGGGGACGATCCAGAGGTCCGCGTTGTGGTGCTAACGGGCGCAGGAGACAGAGCATTCTCCGCTGGCGGAGACCTTGCGGGGGGATTCGTCGACACGCCCTTGGCAGGGCACCATTCGCGAGGAGAGCTCGTGAACTTGTTTCGTGCAATGACGACGATTCCTAAGCCTGTGGTCGGTCGCATCAACGGAGCAGCTCTCGGTGGTGGATTTGGTGTCGCTGCCGCGTGCGACATCACCATCGTCGTTGACGACGCAAAGCTGGGAACGCCCGAGATCAGCCTCGGGCTGTGGCCCATGATGATCTCAGCCGTTCTGTTTCCTCTCGTGCCACGTAAAGCACTCCTGCACATGATGATGACTGGGCAAGTGATATCGGGGGACCGCGCGGCGCAGCTTGGTATAGCGACGATGAGTGTCCCGCGCGAACAGCTCGACGAGGCCGTAGCGACGGTCGTGGACAAGCTTGTGGATGCACCAGCTGCGGCCCTCGCAATGGGCAAGCGAGCGTTCTACGCGACGGCGGCGATGGATCCAGACACAGCACTCGACAATCTCCACATTGGGCTTACCGCCGTGTCGTTCACCGACGACGCCACGGAGGGTGTTTCGGCCTTCTTGGAGCGCCGCGACCCGACGTGGACCGGTCGGTAGGGCTTCACGCTCTGGCGTCTAGATCGCCCACTGGAGGATCCACAGGGAGACGAGTCCCGCGACGATCGAGATGCCGATACTTTTCGTTCGCCACGCTGCGAGACCTCCGATGATCGCAGCCGGAACGAACGGGTTCCACAGCCCAAACACCCCGCCGGGTGCGACCACTGCTGGCAGTGTGATGGCTGCAAGGACCGAAGGCGCGACGTATCGCAGCGCCCGCTCCAGCCAGTCCGGGACGGTGATTCGCCCGAAGAGCGCAATGAAAACGAACCGCATGGCGAACGTTGCGACACCCGCCGTGATGACGACGATCCATGCAGTCACTTCGACCACCTCTCGGCGGTCATACCTGCGATAACGCCTGCGAGTGCCCCGATGAGGAGGCCGAGGTTGTATGAAAGCCCGACCGTCCCCAAGGCGACTGCGCCCCCTACGGCCGCTGCGACAAGCCCTGGCTTGTCCTTGATGGCGAGCACGAGGAGCGAAAGGAAGGTGAGAGGGATGGCAAACTCGAGCGACCACGACGCCGGTATTGCAGCACCGAGCAGCAGGCCGACCGTTGTCGATACCTGCCAGGTGAACCAGAGGGTCAGGGCGGCTCCGAAGAAGAACGATGTGAAGCCGGCGCGAGACGCAGGGTCGGGGAAGCGGTGACTCGTGATGAGGTATGCCTGATCCGTCAGCACGTATCCGATGCCAATCTTGCGGGTAAGGGGCTCGTCAACGGTGTATCTGCCCATGTCGGCTGAGTACATGAGATGTCGGGCGTTGATGACCACCGCGGTGAAGATCGCCACAGCAGCGGCTCCTCCGTTGCCGAGAATGTCGATGATGGCGAGTTGACTGGCCCCGGCGAACACGATGAACGAACTCGCCCAGGCGGCAACGATCGGCACGCCGGACGTTGAGGCGGTAACACCGAAGATGAGGCCGAATGGGATAATGCCCAACAGGAGCGGAGACACATCGCGCACACCGTCAACAAAGGTGATCTTCGTCGATTCCTCCAGGTGGTCCTCCGTCCGTGCGTGAGCTACCTTGCACGGGCTTTCGTTGCTACCCGAAGTACTTGGCGAATTTCTCGGCGAGGCTCTCCTGTGTGACCTTCCCGAGTATTCGTTCCAGGATCAGGCCGTCGGAGGAGATGATGTACGACGCCGGTAGCCCGATCGGGTGGTACGCACGGTCGACGGACCCGTCATCGTCGAACCCGATGGTGTAGGTGACGGCTACTTCCTTGAGGAACGCCTCAGAATCTGCGCGCCTGTCTTGGATGGCGACTCCGATGAAGGCTATGTCGGGAAACTGCTTCGACGCGGCGTCGATTGCCGGCATCTCTTCTCGGCAGGGGAAACACCATGACGCCCACAGGTTCAAGAACAAGGGCCTGCCGTCGTTGGTGAGGTAGTCGGATAGCGAAAATTCGTCGCCTGTGGCTGTTGGCACGGTGAAGTGTGGTGCGAGCTCGCCGTCCGGCGAAGCACCCGATGCCTTGGTTTGTGCACCGGAGGGGGAGCACGCGCTGGCAAGCAATGCAAGCGCCAGGACCCCGGCGACGGAGTGGCGCTTGAGTCGAGATCCGTTCACATGCAGAACCGTACTCCGTTCTTGCGTAACTCAGTCCCGCCACGGGGGACTGAGTTACGCAAGAACGGTGAACATGGGCGGGTGCGGGATGACACGGCCGAACCGTCGTCGCGCAACCGCGGTGTGTCTACGCTTCGGCCATGAGCTTCTTCAAACGGAACCGCGCAGAGCTCGAACAGCTCGGGATCGATCCACAGCGGCTCCCACCCGGCCAATATCACACGAAGCGATTCCCTGTGCTTCAGGCTGGCAGTGTTCCCGTCGTGGACCTCGAAGCATGGGACTTCGTCGTCGACGGACTCGTCGAAGAGACCGTGACGTGGCAGTGGCATGACATCGAGGCGATGCCGTCCGAGTCGATGACTGCCGACATCCACTGTGTGACGAAATGGTCCAAGTTCGATACCTCATGGACTGGCATCCCCGTGTCACACATCTGGGATCAGATCACTCCGAAGGCTGGGGCGAGCCACGTGCTCGTGAACGCCTATCAGGGGTTCACCGCGAATCTCCCGATAGAAGACTTTCTGCGGTCACCGAACATTTTCGCGCACACCTACGAAGGGGCTCCGCTCGAACCAGAGCACGGGTTCCCTCTCCGTCTCGTCGTCCCGCATCTGTACTTCTGGAAGTCCGTCAAGTGGGTGCGAGGCCTCACGCTCATCGATGGCGACCAACCCGGATTCTGGGAGCGCAACGGCTACCACATGTATGGCGATCCGTTCTCGGAGCAGCGCTACTGGGGCGACTGACTCGAGGGGGACGGGCAGCGGAGTCATCGGTTCTTCCGCGAGCGGAGGCTCCACAGCCCTCATGTGCATAAACGTTCCGCGTGCCGCCTCCGGAGAGGGAACCGCGAAGATTGCCCGTTCTTTCGTTGAGATGTGTTTCGGAGACGGTTGATCCGAAAAAACAGCGATGCGTGGCGTTTTGGTGAATTGCGCGAAGTCTTGGGCAACGATATGTGGTTCGACACGCCCCTAATCTTGGATGCTGAGAGTGCAAACATCACCCCCCGAAATTGGAGAGGCACCAATGAGTCACGACCCCTTCTCCGCCCGATCAGTCATCGACACACCTCTCGGTGAGCGTGTCGTATATCGCCTCGACGCGTTGCGAGACATGGGCGACATCGATTCGCTGCCGTATTCGATCAAGGCCCTCCTCGAGTCGGTCTTGAGGAATCATGACGGTCGCGTCGTTCGAGACGAAGACATCCAAGCGGTCGCGCAGTACGACGCCTCCAAGGTTGGGACCTCCGAGATTGCGTACAAGCCGGCGCGTGTTGTTCTCCAAGACTTCACAGGCGTCCCAGCCGTTGTGGACCTCGCTGCGATGCGATCCGCCATCGTGCGAATGACCGGCGATCCGTCTGCAGCCGCAAAGGTGAACCCGCAGGTGCAGTCTGATCTCGTCATCGATCACTCGGTCCAGGTCGATGCGTTCAACTCTCGGGACGCGTTACGCATCAACTCCGAGTTCGAGTTCGAGCGTAACCACGAGCGATACGAGTTCCTGAAATGGGGCAAGTCGGCGTTCGACAACTTTTCGGTGGTGCCGCCAGCAACAGGCATCGTGCACCAGGTCAATCTCGAATATCTCGGCAAGGTCGTATGGGACGAGGGTGGCTCGCTGTACCCGGACTCACTCGTTGGAACGGACTCTCACACGACGATGATCAACGGTCTCGGCATCCTTGGATGGGGTGTCGGAGGCATCGAAGCCGAAGCTGTGATGGTTGGGCAGCCGATCTTCATGCTCCTCCCCGAGGTCGTCGGGTTCAAGCTCACCGGTGCCCTTCCAGACGGTTCGACGGCAACCGATCTCGTTCTCCGCGTCACAGAGATGCTCCGAGAGCACGGCGTCGTCGGAAAGTTCGTCGAGTTCTACGGTCCGGGTCTTGCCGAGATGCCGGTAGCTAACCGCGCAACGTTGGCAAACATGGCGCCCGAATACGGTGCAACGGTTGGGTTCTTCCCTGTCGACGATCTCACCCTGGACTATCTCAGGCTGTCTGGACGTGACGACGCACTCGTCGCGACCGTCGAGCAGTACTACAAGCTGCAGGGAATGTGGCGTGATGACTCTCGCGACATCACCTACAGCTCATCGCTCGAACTCGACATGGGTACGGTCGTACCGTCGCTCGCCGGCCCGAAGCGTCCGCAGGACCGCATCGAGCTCGCAGCGATGAAGCAGCAGTGGCATGTGGACCTCGACGGTCAGCTTCGGCCAGACGGGGGTGAGGGAGGGACGGCCAGAGATATCGAGTTCGAAGGCGCAACTTTTGATGTCGCGGACGGCGCCGTTGTCATCGCCGCGATCACGAGTTGTACGAACACGTCGAATCCGGAAGTGATGATCGGGGCGGGTCTGGTTGCTCGGAAGGCGAGAGATCTCGGGCTCAACCGGAAGCCATGGGTCAAGACGTCCCTCGCGCCAGGCTCGAAGGTCGTCACCGACTATTTGCGGGCAGCAGGTCTTCTCGAGGATCTCGAAGCTGTCGGATTTTTCACCGTTGGATACGGGTGCACGACGTGTATCGGCAACTCGGGACCTCTGCCGGATGTGATCAGCGCCGGTGTGCGTGCAAACGATCTTGTTGTCACTTCAGTCCTGTCTGGTAACCGCAACTTCGAGGGACGGATCAGCCCTGACGTTCGAGCCAACTACCTTGCAAGTCCTCCGCTCGTTGTGGCCTATGCCATTGCAGGAACGGTCGATATCGATCTGACGACGGAGCCCCTCGGTGTCGACAGGGAAGGCAACGACGTGTTCCTGAGCGACATCTGGCCGTCGCAGGACGAGATTCTCGAAACGGTCGCGTCGTCCGTGTCCACCGACCAGTTCAAGAAGGAGTACGGCTCGGTCTTCGAGGGGTCTCTTGAGTGGCAGGCCATCGAGACGTCCGGCGGGGCGCTGTATGAGTGGAGTCCTGCCTCTACATACATCCAGGAGCCGCCGTTTTTCATGGATCTCGGGCCGGAGCCGACGCCGATCACGCCGATCGTCGGAGCAAAGGTGCTGCTCAAGCTCGGAGATTCGATCACGACCGACCACATCTCACCTGCTGGAGCCATTGGATTCAGCACGCCAGCCGGCGTGTTTCTCACTGAGGCGGGCGTTCCAGTGCGGTTGTTCAATTCGTACGGATCGAGGCGTGGGAATGACCGTGTCATGACCCGTGGCACGTTTGCAAATATCCGGGTCCGCAATCAGCTGGCGCCAGGAACGGAAGGCGGCTGGACGCTGGATTTCACCGACGGCGAGGTCAAGAGCGTCTACGAGGCAAGTCTCAACTACAAGGATGCTGGAACCCCGCTCGTGGTGCTCGCAGGTGTTGACTACGGCATGGGTTCTTCGAGGGACTGGGCGGCCAAGGGAACGTTTCTTCTCGGGGTGCGGGCGGTCATTGCGGAGAGCTATGAGCGCATCCATCGTTCGAATCTGGTGATGATGGGTGTCCTCCCGCTGACGTTCGCCGAAGGGCAGAGCGCGGACTCACTCGGGCTTGACGGCACAGAGGTGTTCGACATTGCAGTGGATGACTCGCTCGTGCCACGCCAGGAGGTTGCCGTGACGGCGACCAAGTCGGATGGGACGATGGTGGAGTTCGTGGCGGTGGCCCGCTGTGACACACCGATCGAAGTGGACTACCTGCGTCACGGTGGCATTCTCCACATGGTCCTCCGAGAAATGGCCGCCGAGTAGTCCCCCCAATCCGTTCTTGCGTAACTGAGTCCCGCAATGCGGGACTCAGTTACGCAAGAACGTCAGGTGTCGTCGGAGATCCAGGTTTCGAGCTGCACGCCGAGACCATCTGCGATGCGGTTCGCGTACGCGTAGTACGCAGCGACGGCGCAGATGTCGAGGACGTCACGGTGTGAGAATCCGATTTCCAACAGCGCGTCGACGTCTGCGCGTGCAACGCTCCCGGGGGCTTGTGTCAGTTTCTCGACGTAGGTCAGCATGGCGGTGCGCTTCTCACCGAGACCGGCTGTTCTCCAATCCCGCTCAACGGCAGCGAGGAGGGCGTCGTCCTTGAGGAGGCGCCGCAGACCGCGGCGATGGTGGGTGAGTCAGTAGTGGCAGTCGTTGATGGCGCTCACGACGAGGGCGATGAGTTCGCGCTCGACCTTGCGGAGCGTCTTCGTCCCAGCCATGGCAGACGTGTACATTCCGAGATGGGCATCCATGCCGGCCGGGTCGAGTGAATGGACCTGCATGATGTTGTCGACCCTGCCGTGAGCCTTGTCGACGATTCTGGCGTAGAGGTCGGCCAGATCTCCGTCCCACTCGTCCTCGCGTTCGGTGTTGATCCAGGCCACGTGTGTCAGCCTGTGGCAGTGGGGCGAACGTCGAGCGTAACCGGTCGCTCGGCGGCACACTCGAGGAGTCCCTGGACGATGCCCAGGTCGATGTCCTCAACGACTTGGGGCTGGTTGTTGCCGGTATCGCACAGAGGGCAGAACTGGGCGATGATGCGATTCTCAGACGGCACAGTGGATGATCCGAGGCCGCGTCCCATCATCGAACGCGCAACGGCGAGTGCCGCCTCTTCGAACCCTTCCTCTTCGGGAAGCCCGATCTCTCCTCCGAGCTGTCTGCCATACTTGCGTCCGACCTCGTGAGCGATCTCGCTCGCTCGTCCGTCGTCGAGTTCGCCGATTACCTCGGCTAAGAGTTCGGCGAGCCTGTCGTACTTGCGTGCCGAGTACTGGATCGAAACGGATTTCTCTGTCGCCTCGTAGCGTTTCGCCGGTCTGCCGGCTGTTGGGGTCTCGAACGGGCGATCGGAGATGCGGATGAAACCATCGGCGAGGAGGCGGTCGAGATGGTGCCGTGCGACGTTCGGGTGGATCTGGAACGACGCGGCGATCTGGCTTGCCGTGACGGGGTCGTGCGACTCGCGTGCCATCACGTAGATGCCCCTGCGAGTCGCGTCGCCGAGTGCACCTGTGATCGTCTCGACCTGGGCATCGAAATCAGCTACCGGCACGACGTTTCCTCCTATCACGCAATGATACGACGCACATCAGACGATTGCGCCTACGGCCGTGGTTGGAATCTCTTATTCGGGTGTCAGTTCAGCGACACGCCACTAGCCTCGCGCTCACAACCCGTTAGGAGTTCCCTTGGTCGATATGGCAGCAGTGCGGAGTGCACTCGAACAGGTCGAGGATCCCGAGATCCATCGATCACTCGGTGATCTTGATGCGATTCGTGATCTCGAAGAAGCAGACGGTGTTGTTACGGTCCTCGTCGCTCTTGCGTTGCCTGAGAGCTTGGCCGTCGACGATCTTGGCCATGCAATCACTGACGCTGCTTCAGCGGTCGAGGGTGTCTCTGATGTGAAGATCAACTTCACCGCAATGTCAGACGAGCAGCGCTCCGGTATCGCTGCGGAGCTGCGTGGCCCGAACGCTGCCCAACGCGAGGTCGCTATTGCTCAGCCGGGGTCGAGGACGCGAATCATCGCGATCTCGTCGGGGAAAGGTGGCGTCGGGAAGTCGTCTGTCGCTGCGAATCTCGCTGTTGCCTTGGCCCACGAAGGGAAGAGCGTCGGGATTCTCGACGCCGACGTGTGGGGGTTCTCGATTCCGAAGATGATGGGCATCGAGCGGGCGCCTGCCGTCCTCGAGGAGATTCTCCTCCCGCCACGAGTGCACGGCGTCTCTGTCATCTCGATGGACTTCTTCGTGCAGCCGGACCAGGCGGTTGTCTGGCGGGGTCCTCTGCTCCACAAGGCCCTCGAGCAGTTCCTGGTCGATGTGCATTGGGGTGATCTCGACTACCTGCTCATTGACATGCCGCCGGGAACGGGCGACGTGTCAATCTCCATCAGCCAGTACCTGCCACGTGCCGAGGTGCTCATCGTCACAACCCCCCAACCCACGGCGCAGCGTGTTGCGATCCGTGCAGGGCTCATGGCGATGAAGGTGAACCAGGACATCATCGGTGTCGTCGAGAACATGTCGTGGTTCACAGGAGACGACGGGAAGCGGTATGAGATCTTCGGAGCAGGTGGTGGGGGACGCCTCGCAGAGGAGCTGAATGTCCCAATGTTGGGACAGGTGCCGTTCGTGCTGGCCTTGCGTGAAGGCGCAGACGAGGGCCTCCCGATCACGGTCACGGATCCCGACGATGAGGCGTCTCAAGCGTTCTTCGCCCTGGCGGACAGGCTCATCAAGATCGGACCGCGCACGCGAACGCATCCTGAACTCGTCATCTCGTAGCGGCACATTTGGATAAGAGAGGATCACATGAGCGAATCACTCACTGTACGCATCGGTATCTCGTCGGCTCGCGAGCTCGACATCCAGGTCGATGATCCATCGGTCGTCAGCGCAGCCTACGAAAGGGCGCTCAAGGGCAAGGACACGATTCTTTGGATCACCGATTCACGGGGCCACGAGTTTGGAATCTCTGTGGCGTCGATCGCCTTCGTCGAGTTCGAGAAGCCGCAGAGCAGCGGAGTCGGTTTCGGCGTCGCCTGAGTGCAAGAGGTTTCTGTCGAGAACAATCCGTCGAGATCAAAGAGAAAGGGACTCGGAGTGCTCCGGGTCCCTTTGCGTTGCAAGAACGAGTCAGCTGGCTTGGCGCTGACGTCGCCGTTCGGCAAGCCACCGCTTGCGATACCGTCGTCGATCGTCTTCAGGGAACCCGCCCCACACGCCGGCTTCCTGGTTTGTTTCGAGGGCGTACAGAAGGCATTCCTCGTGCACCGTGCAAACGCTGCAGATTGTTGTGGCCTTCTCAATCATCTCTATAGCGGGTCCTGTGGTTCCGACGGGGAAGAAGATATCCGGGTCGGAGTCACGACAAGCTGAGAGTTCTCTCCAATCGGTTACGGTGAGCACGCGTGGGTCTCCTTGGGCTTCAAGTGGTGTAGGGGCCTTGAAAGTGAATGTTTTCACAAACTACCCCCGAATGTCAAACGATTCTTGTGGCTCATCGCAACGGGATGCGAAAAATCCCAGTTTTGGCCACTCCATATCTGTTCTTGCGTAACTGAGTCCCCCAGCGGGGGACTCAGTTACGCAAGAACAGAGGCGGTCTTCAGGCGAGAGCTTCGCGCACGATCCGGTTCACGAGACTTCCATCGAGGCTCTCACCCGAGCGCATTACGGCACCGATCACCTTGCCTGCGGGTGTTCCTGCGTCAGCGCCAAGGTCGGCAATCGTGCGTTGAACGAGCGCCCTGGTGGCTGTCTCGTCCAACGTCTTGGGAAGGAACTGCTCGAGGTACTCGATCTCGAAACTCAGGATTGCTGCGTGCTCTTCGCCACGTTCTCCGAGGTCGAGATACTCGGTGCGGGACTTTGTGATTCTCTTGACGTAGGTCGCGATCGTCTTGCGATACAGATCGTCGTCGATTTCGCCGGTGAAGCCTGGTGCCGATTTCGCCGCAGCGACGTCCGTCTGGACAGACCTGATCGCGTTGAGCGTCGGCTTGTCCTTGGCGCGCATTGCCGTTTTCTGATCGTCTCGTAGTTGGTCCTGAATCGACATGTGGGCTCCCGAGAGGTGTCGTGCGGCAACGCATGCGCACCATTGCACACGCCGTCATACATCCTTTATTCCCCTGTGCCCCAGGCAGGAATCGAACCTGCGCTCCCGGCTCCGGAGGCCAGTGCTCTATCCCCTGAGCTACTGGGGCGCACGCGGATTGTAACCTTGTGCCTTCAGCACTGGCCCTCGTTGTTTGGGCCACCAACAGATACGGATCTCGATGTCTCTTGTGAAGCGGCTCACAGATGAACTCGCACAGGCGTTCGCCGCAGAAGGCGTGGACGCTTCATTCGGTGAGGTCGTCGTTGCCCAGCACCCAGAACTCGCCGATTACCAGTGCAACGGAGCGCTGAGCGCAGCGAAGGCTGCACAGCGAAATCCGCGAGAGCTCGCCCAAGCAGTGGTCGGGCGCGTGCACGCCCCAGATCTCATCGCCCGTCTCGACATCGCGGGTCCCGGCTTCATCAATATCGTGGTCACAGACGGTGCCCTCGCCGACACGTCACGACACATGGCGGGCACGAGCCGTCTCGGCGTCGAGGCTGTCACTGAGCCAATGACCGTAGTGGTCGACTACGGAGGGCCGAACATGTCGAAGGCACTCCACGTTGGGCACCTGCGTGCAGCGATCATCGGCGAGAGCATCAAACGTCTCTTCGCGTTCTTGGGCCACACCACCATCGGCGACATCCACATGGGTGATTGGGGAACGCCGATGGGGCAGCTCATCGTCGAACTTCAGGATCGCCAACCTGACCTCGTGTACTTCGACCCAGAGTACGACCCTGCCCTCAATGGCCCGTATCCGACGAAATCCCCTGTGACGTTGGACGATCTCTCCGAGATGTACCCGGTCATCACGCAGCGATGCGCAGACGATCCGGCGGTTGCAGAGCGGGCACGAGTTGCGACGTTCGAACTCCAGAACGGTCGCATGGGGTACTTCGCCCTGTGGCAGCATTTTCACGATGTGTCCGTGTCAGAGCAGAAGAAGGACTTCGAGGCGCTCGGCGTCGAGTTCGACGTCTGGTATGGCGAATCGACGGTTGCGGACCGCCTCGAAGCGATGGTGCAAAGAGCCGTGTCGGACGGTGTCGCCCACACATCCGACGGCGCCATCGTCGTCGATGTGACACAGCCCGACGACGCCAAGGAGATGCCGCCGCTGCTGCTGACCAGGTCCGACGGGTCATATCTGTACTCAACAACCGACCTTGCAACGATCGACATGCGGGTACGCGACATGGGCATGGACCTCGGCTTGTACGTTGTTGATGCCCGTCAGGGTCTCCACCTCGAGCAGGTATTCCGAGCCGCTCGAAGGATGAAACTCCTTCCACAGGGCGCCGTCGTGGAGCACATCAAGTTCGGGACGGTGAACGGGAAGGACGGGAAGCCGTTCAAGACCCGAGAAGGCGGTGTGCTCCGCCTCGGTGATCTCATCACACTGGTAACCCAAGCAGCGAGGGAACGTCTCGACGGGGCGCACATTGCCGAGGGCTACCCACCAGACGAGCGCGACAGGATCGCTGCCCAGGTCGGCATCGCTGCGTTGAAATTCGGGGATCTCTCGAACCACCGAACGTCGAACTACACCTTCGACCTCGAGCGCTTTGCTGCCTTCGAGGGGAAGACCGGTCCGTACTTGCAGTATTCAGCGGTCCGCATCAAGTCGATCCTTCGGCGTGCCTCCGAGCGCGGCCTGGCAGGTGGGGAGATTGTTGCGCCGAGTGTCGCTCAGGAACGGAGCCTGATGCTGCGCCTTGTTCGGCTTCCAGAGACGATCACCAGGGCGGCAGACTTGCGGGGACCGAACGTCCTCACCGAGTACGCGTACGAGGTTGCAACCGATTTCAGCCGGTTTTATGAGCACTGCCACATCCTCAGCGAGTCCGATGCTGACCGTCAGGCGTCGTGGCTGAGCCTCGTGTCACTGACGCTCGACGTGCTGACCAGACTCCTCGACCTTCTCAGTATCGAGATACCGGACCGCATGTGATGTCGTCGAGTATCCCTCCCGATCTGCTGCCCGACACGGCAAGGACAGTCGATGGCAGGCTGGAGATAGGGGGGTGCGACGTCGCGAGCCTTGCGGAACGGTTCGGCACACCGCTATTTGTGTACGACGAAGAACATCTTCGCACCCGGTGCCGCGAGGCGGTAGCAGCCTTCGGGCCAGATGTCGCCTACGCATCGAAGGCCTTCTTGTGCACCGCCATGGCGAGGCTTGTCGATGAGGAGGGGATGGCGGTCGACGTGTCGACCGGTGGCGAGATGTTCGTGGCGCTCAACAGCGGTGTGTCCCCTGAGCGGCTGGTGTTCCACGGCAACAACAAGTCTGTCGTCGAGCTTGCAATGGCTCTTGACAACGGTGTCGGGCGTATCGTCGTCGATTCGTGGGACGAGATCGAGCGTATCGAGGCGCTCGTCGATCGCGGCGCCGAGCCGCCCCGTGTCCTGGTCAGGGTCAACCCTGGCATCGAGGCGCACACCCACGCGTATCTCCAGACCGGCGTGACCGACTCGAAGTTCGGGTTCCCCCTTGCCGACGGCATCGCCAGAGCCGCTATCGACCATGTGAGGGACTCGTCGAAGATGCGGTTCCTCGGCGTGCATGCCCACATTGGAAGTCAGGTGTTCGACGTCGGATCGTTTGCGAGTGCGGTCGGGGCACTCGCCCCATTCGTGAAGGACTCCGGCGCTGATGAGTTCTCGATCGGCGGCGGGCTCGGTGTTGCCTATGTCGTTGGGGAGCAAGCGGTCTCGATCACTGCGTGGGCGGATGCAGTGCGTGACGCGGCGTCCAATGCTGGGATCGAGGCGAAGATCCTCGCTGAGCCTGGTCGTTCAATTGTGGCGAGCGCTGCGGTGACCGTGTATTCCGTTGGCACGATCAAGCGTGTTCCAGGTGTTCGCACGTACGTGGCGGTCGACGGTGGGATGTCGGACAACCCGAGGCCGGTGCTCTATGGCAGCGGGTATGAGGCGTTCATGGTCACCAACGTTGACGATGAGCGGTCCCAGACCGTGCACGTTGTCGGCAAGCACTGTGAGTCTGGCGACATCATTGTGCGCGACGCGTCGGTGCCGGCCAGTCTCTCGGTTGGTGATCTGCTCGCAACACCGGTGACGGGTGCTTATGGGCACTCGATGGGCTCCAATTACAACAAGGTGTTGCGCCCAGCAGTCGTGTTCGTTCGCGACGCTGCGGCACGCCTTGTCATAGAGCGCGAGTCCTACGACGATCTCATTCGCCGCGACAGGCCCTGAGGGCGAACCTGGCGAAGTACAGAGCTTGCGTGGACGCAGCCGACCCGACGAAGAAGGGGTCGGCTGCGTCTCAACCTTGTATCACCATCGATCTACAGGTAGCAGTCCAGGAAGATCCACCATGCGAGCCATGGGAGGAATGCCCATGGGATGAGCCAGCAGAGCTTGGGTCCCCAGTGGGACCATGTGCGGTTGCCGCTACGCCAGATCCACCATCCAAGGATGGGGAAGAACGCGATGGGGAACCACCAGATCCACCAGGGTGTCAGCCAGATGGCCCAGATGAATACCCACACGACCCAGGCGGCGAACGCTAGCCACATCCATGGTTGCCACCATGGTCGGCGCATGCCGCGGTACCACAGGTAGAACGCGACTCCCGGCAGCCAGAAGAGAGGCAGTATCCACCACCAGTAGGGCTGCCACACGAACATTGATGCGGCGAGGGCGGTCATCCACGCAATGGGGTACCACGCCATGGTTGGTCGCCACCAGCTGCGGCGTTTTGCCCACCAGAGCCATGCCCAGGCTATGAGTGGGAACCATAAGAGGAGTGGTATCCACCACCACCATATGCCTGGTCCGAAGAACACGATCCAGACGAGTACGAGTGGTGCCCAGGCCCAGATCACGAAGAACCACGGGATCCAGCACGACCACCAGTCGTATGACTTCATCCAGAAGAAAATCACACACACGAGGTGGAGTAGCAGGATCAGGACGAGGATCAGGCACCACCACCAGCCCCACATGAAGGTCCACCATGCGAGCCATGGGAGGAATGCCCATGGGATGAGCCAGCAGAGCTTGGGTCCCCAGTGGGACCATGTGCGGTTGCCGCTACGCCAGATCCACCATCCAAGGATGGGGAAGAACGCGATGGGGAACCACCAGATCCACCAGGGTGTCAGCCAGATGGCCCAGATGAATACCCACACGACCCAGGCGGCGAACGCTAGCCACATCCATGGTTGCCACCATGGTCGGCGCATGCCGCGGTACCACAGGTAGAACGCGACTCCCGGCAGCCAGAAGAGAGGCAGTATCCACCACCAGTAGGGCTGCCACACGAACATTGATGCGGCGAGGGCGGTCATCCACGCAATGGGGTACCACGCCATGGTTGGTCGCCACCAGCTGCGGCGTTTTGCCCACCAGAGCCATGCCCAGGCTATGAGTGGGAACCATAAGAGGAGTGGTATCCACCACCACCATATGCCTGGTCCGAAGAACACGATCCAGACGAGTACGAGTGGTGCCCAGGCCCAGATCACGAAGAACCACGGGATCCAGCACGACCACCAGTCGTATGACTTCATCCAGAAGAAAATCACACACACGAGGAGCAGGAGGATGACGAGGACCAGCGTCGAGCACGAGGTGCAGTCCGATGTGAATCCTTCCGTGACCGCAGGTGTGCGCTCTCTGGTCGATATCGGCGGGGTCGTGACGGTGGTTGTCGTCTCTGGAGACGGTGCCACCGAGGCCGAGGTCGTGGTTGTGGCCTCCGGTTGGGTGGTTGTCGTCTCAGGAACAGTCGTCGTCTCAGGAACGGTCGTCGTCGTCGGTGGCGGCGCGATCGGTATGCCTTCGGTCAGGTCGTAGACGGGGGGCCCGAACAGGTCGAACGGTTCACCGATGAGGAATGTCTCTTCAGGTATCAAGAACTGGTAGTTCTCGAACACCGACGTGGTGGTGTCCTCGTCGACCCAGGATCCCGAGTCGACCCCACCCTCGAAACTTGAGAGGTCGTCTTCGGACGTCAGGCCCGTTTTGATGAGCACGCTGCCGTCTTCGAGGATGTACATCTCTGGGATGAACTCCCCGTCGGTGTTGCTGCCGAAGGGCATCGTCTCGCCGTCGTGTACCTGCCATCCGAGGCCGGCGGAGAACGATGGGCCTGAGAAATACAGTTGGAAGAAATACGAGAACAGGTCCTCTGGCGGTGTTCCGTCCCAGGCTTGGTTGAACTCGAGATGGATCCAGACGTCGCCTACGTTATCGATGGCGACTTCTGCATTAGCGACCTGGGCACGGGGGTCAGGTCTGGGCTGGTCGCCAGACCCAGATGTCTGGGCCATGGCGGGGGTTGCGATCAGAAGTACGAGCGATGTGACGATCATCGCCGATCGGAGCTTGGCGATCATTTTGTCCCCTCCTGTGATGCCTGTCCGCCCCCTTCGGCATGCGACCAGGCAATTGTCAAAAATCTTACTCATCGAGATCTTCGCTGTCGACTGGCCGTGTCTGCTCACACCTGTACGTCTCGTGGACCAGCGTGACCTCGTGGAGTCATTGAGCGGATCCGGATGGCCCGTGGTGCTTGGCCGTGTCGGGCTTCGGGTCAGAGAGCGTGGGTTTCGAGCGCATCGGTGTTGCTGCTTGTGGCGAGGCGCTGTGTTTGCACTATCGTCGCGAGTTCTATGGAACGATCGATTGGTATAGGTCTCCTCGGGGCTGGAACCGTCGGAGGTGCGCTGGTTCGCAGACTCGTCGGCGAGTCCGACGCGATCGCGGCAAAGACGGGGTTGACGTTTGACGTGCGCAGGATCGGCGTGAACCGCCTCGACCGTGCCCGCGACTTCGTTGTCACAGAGGGGTTGCTCACAGACGACCCGTTCGAGGTCGTCAACGACTCAACGGTCGATCTCGTCGTCGAGGTCATGGGGGGGAAGGATCCCGCTGGCGACCTCATCTTGGCTGCTCTCGAGGCAGGCAAGCCGGTCGTGTCGGCAAACAAGGAATTGATTGCGTCGCGTGGACCAGAACTCATCGCCGCAGCAGAACGTGCCGGTGTTCCGTTCCTGTTCGAGGCGGCTGTGGGCGGAGCGATTCCGATCATTCGGCCGTTGTCTGAGACGCTTGCAGGTGAACGCCTCGACCGGGTGCTCGGCATCGTGAACGGCACGACGAATTTCATCCTCACGCAGATGGCTGACGAGGGTGCGACCTACGCTGCGGCCCTTGCTGCGGCTCAGGAACTCGGATACGCGGAGGCTGATCCCACGGCCGACGTGTCCGGTGCGGATGCCGCTGCGAAGGCGGCAATCCTCGCTTCGCTCGCCTTTGGAACGTGGGTCGGCATCGATAACGTGTTCACCGAGGGCATCGAGGCGCTGACCGCTGTTGACATGGGGTTCGCAGCCGAGTTCGGGTTTGCGGTGAAGCTGATCGCTGTGTGCGAGCGCACGCCCGAGGGTGTGTGTGCTCGTGTGCATCCCGCGATGATCCCTGTGGATCATCCCCTCGCATCGATCAGGGGTGCGATGAATGCAGTGTTCATCGAGGGGCCGTCGATCGATTCTCTGTTGCTTGCAGGTCCAGGAGCGGGCGGTGAACCGACCGCAACAGCGGTGCTCGGTGATGTGATCGATGCTGCACGCGAGACGCTCGCAGGTGCCCAGGTTGCGCCGAGGATACGATTCTCCTCCACTGAGGTTCTGCCGTTCACCGACGTTGAGACTCGTTGGTATGTACGTCTTCAGGTGAACGACCAGCCAGGTGTGCTCGCACAGGTCGCTTCAGGGTTCGGTGATGCAGGTGTCTCGATTCGGTCGGTGTGGCAGGAGGGCGTCGACGACGAGGCTGCCTTGATCGTCGTCACTCACAAGGCTGTTGAGTCTGCGCAACGAGCGGCGTTGTCGTCGCTCGAAGGGATCGAAGAGGTCATCGAGGTTGCCTCGGTGATCCGTGTGCTTGGAGACGACAGGTGACGTGGCGGGGAGTGATCGCTGAGCACTGGGAACGGCTCCCCGTGTCGGAGGCGACGCCGGTTGTCACGTTGCTCGAGGGCGGGACTCCGCTCATTCCCGCTCCGGCGTTGAGCGACGTCGTGGATCGTGCGGTGTATCTCAAGTATGAAGGTGTCAACCCGACGGGGTCGTTCAAGGACAGAGGCATGACGCTTGCGGTGTCGAAGGCCCTCGAGGCGGGAGCGAGCGCCGTGGTGTGCGCCTCGACGGGCAACACGTCGGCGTCGGCCGCAGCGTATGCCGCTCGCGCAGGCATCGGCTGCGTCGTTGTGCTGCCTGCCGGCAAGATCGCTGCGGGGAAGCTTGCTCAGGCAATTGCCCATGGAGCGACGATCGTGCCGATAGCGGGCAACTTCGACGATGCGCTTGCAATCGTTCGGTCTCTTGCGGAGCGATTCGATGTCGCCCTCGTGAACTCGGTGAACCCGTACCGAATCGAGGCGCAGAAGACGGCTGCGTTCGAGGTTGTCGACGATCTTGGCCATGCGCCGGCTGTGCATGCGCTTCCCGTCGGCAACGCAGGCAACATCACGGCGTATTGGAAGGGCTACACCGAGGTGGAGGCCGCTCCGCGGATGTGGGGTTTCCAGGCCGAAGGTGCTGCGCCGATTGTGTACGGCGAGGTGTTCGACGATCCTGAGACCATTGCAACCGCGATCAGGATCGGGAATCCTGCATCGTGGGACGGGGCGGTTGAGGCTAGGGATGCCTCGATGGGGAGGATCGAAGCCGTCACGGACGCCGAGATCCTGGAGGCGTACCGCTTTCTGGCGAGAAAGGTCGGCGTGTTCTGCGAACCGGCGTCCGCAGCGGGTGTTGCAGGCATCATGAAGTTTGCGGACGACCTCCCCGATGGAGATGTCGTGTGCACGGTGACCGGGCACGGTCTCAAGGACCCCGACACCGCAATCGAGGCCGTGACGCTGCCAGATGTCCTTCCAGCGGATGTCGATGTCGTCGCCGACACACTGGGGTACACGTAGCCTTCGCCGACTTGGAGAGGTGGACGGGGGAGTCCGTTATCGCTTCTGGGACATCCTCCTTTCTGTCGCGCCCAACCCCTACCCTCTTTGTAGCTAACGCAAAGGTCGAGGATTGTGAATGACGTTCTGTTGATCGTGCTTGTGGTGCTGGTCGTCGGGGTTGGTGTGCTGGTCTATACCCAGTCCCGAGTGTCTCGACCGGCAGACGATCCGCTCGCGGCTGCGTTGCAGCAGCGATTGGTGGAGCTCATGCAGGCCCAACAGGCACTTGTAGGCAAGGTCGACACCGTCTCCAAGCAGCAGGTCGAATCCTCCAAGGCGCTCACCGACTCCATGAGCCAGTCCCAGCAGCTACTCGGGAGGAGCCTCAACGAGCGTCTCGCAAACCTCGAAGCTGAGATGACCAAGAACCTTGCTGTGTCTTCCAAGGACACAGCGAAGTCGCTGGCGGGTCTGAAAGAGCGCCTTGAGACGATCGACAAGGCCCAGGACAACATCAAAGCCCTCTCGGAACAGGTCGTGAGCCTGCAACACGTCCTCGACGACAATCCGGCCAGAGGCGCCTTCGGGGAGATGCAACTCGCGGACATCGTCGAGAGCATGCTGCCGTCGTTCGCCTACGAGATGCAGGCACTCCTCGCAAACGGGAAACAGGTCGACTGTTTGATCATGCTGCCGCATCCACCTGGGCCGATATCGGTCGACGCGAAGTTCCCACTCAAGGCGTACCAGGAGATGCTGGCCGCCCCGGACCAGGCGACCCGCGACAAGGCTGCGAAGCAACTCTCATCAGACACCAAGAAGCACATAAAGGACATCGCAGACAAATACGTCTCCCAGCCGATCGACGACGAGCGGTCGACCGCAGAGAACGCCCTCATGTTCATCCCGTCCGAGGCCGTCTACGGTGAGCTGCACGCACATCACCCGGCGGTCGTCGCCGAGAGCCACAAACGCAAGGTGTATCTCGTGTCGCCAACGACGCTGATGGCAACGCTCACCACCGTGCGGGCGATTCTGCGCGACGTGGAGATGCGGAAACAGGCGTCGCTCATCCAGCGCGAGGTAGGGATGCTGCTCAAGGACGTTCGTCGCATCGACGACCGCGTCAAACACCTCGACACCCACTTCGGGCAAGTGACGAAAGACGTTGCCGAGATCAAGACGAGTACCCACAAGATCGTCACTCGCAGCGAAAGAATCGAAGGTCTCGACCTGGGCGAAGGCGAGACCTCAGTGGCATCCATCGAGGCGGAAACGCTCACCAGCGAGTGAATTGGTTGCGTTACGGACGCAGCGCCCTATACTTTGGCTCACTCCCACTGAACAGCCGTCCCGGCTCCTTCATGGGTATTTCTAAGGCGTTCCACAGCTTTCGCGCATGATCGCCGCTGTTCCCGGCCGTACGGCCATGAACCCCGACCATCTCGAAAGGGGCACACACGAGATGAGCACACCAAGGGCCAAACTGCAGGAGTTCAAGCTACCTGCACTCCGAGAGATGGCTGCATCGGTCGACGTGGATCACGAAGGCCTGCAGAAGTCGAAACTCATTGCCGTGATTCTCGAATCGGAGAAGTTCGATCCTTCGATGCTCCCCGAGGACAAGCCAGAGCCACCCGTTGAAGCCAAGACGCTGACGGAGTCAGACAGCGCATCGTCGGGCGAGACCACACGCGACGGCGACAACGACTCGGACGACCACGACGACCACGGTGGAGATCATCAGGGCAGTCGCAGGAACCGCAACAGGAACCGGAACCGCAACAGGAACCGGAACCGTGAGCCGATCGACGAGTCAGAGCTCGAGATCCGCGAGGGGATCCTCGATATTCTCCCTGAGGGCTACGGCTTCCTCCGTGTCACCGGCTACCTCCCAGGCGACAAGGACGTGTACGTCGCAGCAAATCTTGTGCGCAAGTCGCGCCTCCGCAAGGGTGATGTCATCTCAGGCCCTGTCCGCCCCGCCAGGGCGCAGGAGAAGTTCCCAGCACTCGTTCGCGCTGTAAAGGTCAATGGCATGGACCCGGACGAGGCCATGGATCGCCCGAAGTTCGCCAAGCTCACCCCGCTCTTCCCCGATGTGCGCCTCCGCCTCGAAGTGGAGGGTGAGCCGACGCTGATGGCGTCTCGCATCATCGATCTGATCGCACCGATCGGCAAGGGACAGCGCGGCATGATCGTGTCACCGGCGAAGGCTGGAAAGACGACGGTCCTCAAAGACATCGCACACTCGATCACGACGAACAACCCCGAGTGCTACCTCATGGTCGTACTCGTAGGCGAACGTCCAGAAGAGGTCACCGACATGCAGCGTTCGGTGAAGGGCGAAGTCGTGTATTCGACGTTCGACAGGCCTGCCGAAGAGGGAACACAGGTTTCAGAGCTCGCTGTCGAGCGTGCGAAACGCCTCGTCGAGATGGGCACGGACGTCGTCATCCTGTTGGATTCGATCACGCGGCTTGCAAGGGCACACAACCTCGCGACACCTGCCTCTGGGAGAATCCTCTCGGGTGGTGTCGACTCGACGGCGCTTTACCCACCGAAGCGATTCTTTGGTGCTGCACGCAACGTCGAAGAAGGTGGCAGCTTGACGATCATCGGAACGGCGCTCGTTGAGACCGGCAGCCGAATGGACGACGTCATTTTCGAGGAGTTCAAGGGCACAGGCAACATGGAGCTGCGGCTCGACCGCAAGCTTGCAGACAAGCGCATCTACCCGGCGATCGACATCGCACCCTCAGGCACCCGCCGCGAGGAATTGCTGATGGATCGCTCCGAGCTTTCTGAGGTATGGAAGCTGCGAAGGGTGCTGCTCGCCCTCGAGTCGGGTGCGGCTCTCGAGTTGCTCATGGATAGGCTCAAGAGCACCAAGTCCAATGCAGAGTTCCTGCTCTCAGTGGCCAAGAGCGGCCAGTGATGAGCAGCTGAGCGAGCCAGCTACAGTTCAACAGTATCAATCAGGAGATCCCGTGCAGCCCGACATCCACCCGAGTTATCGTCCGGTCGTGTTCCAGGACACGTCATCCGATTTCGCCTTTCTGACAAAGTCGACGATCAGCACATCTGAGACCGTCGAATGGGAAGATGGCAACACGTACCCGCTCGCCAAGGTCGAGATTTCGTCGGCCAGTCACCCGTTTTACACCGGTAAGCAAATCCTCGTCGACACCACTGGTCGTGTTGAGCGGTTCCGCAAGCGGTACGGACAGATGGCTGCCGCCCCAGAGGCAGCTTCCGTGGACTCCACTGAAGACTCGGACGAGTAGTTGAGCCGCTCTCCTGGCGCCTCAGTCGGCGGTCAGGCGGTCATCGAGGGCGTCATGATGCGCGCCCCGGACGCCTGGGCTGTCGCCGCTCGACGTCCCGACGGCGTAATCGAAGCGAAACGCAACGAACTCCCGGCGCTCTCCTCGCGCAACCGGTACGTCAAGATCGCGTTTCTGCGAGGCATGTTCGTCCTGATCGAATCCCTCCAGCTCGGCTTCCAGGCACTGTCCTGGTCGGCTGAGAAGGCAGGGGAAGAAGAAGAGGAGATCAGCCGCAAGGAGATCATCCTCACGATGCTGATCGCGGTTGTGGGTGCGCTCGCAATCTTCGTGATCGCACCAGCGTTCGCGGCGAACTGGATCAAGGATCTCGTCGGCGGCAACGGCATCCTGTTCGTCGTCATAGACGGCATTCTTCGCATCGGACTGATCGTTGGATACATCTGGCTCATCGGAAGAAGCCAAGAGATTCAACGCGTCTTCGAATACCACGGCGCCGAACACAAGACGATCCACGCATACGAGGGCGGGGACCCCCTCGATATCGAATCGATCCAAAAGTACAGTCCGCGCCATCCACGGTGCGGCACGTCGTTCATCATCATCGTTGCAATGGTGGCTTTCGTCGTGTTCCTCGCGTTTGCGCCGTTCCCCTTCGTATGGCAGGTGACTGCCCGCATCGCGCTCATACCCATCATCGCTGGAATCTCGTACGAAGTGCTGCGTGCCGCAGCCGGACAGCCTTGGATCGCCTGGGCCTCCAAGCCGGGAATCTGGATTCAGTCCATCACGACGAAAGAGCCTTCCGACGACCAGATCGAGGTAGCGATCGTGTCACTGCTCACGGCGCTGGAACCAGACGAGGTCGAGGCGGTGAAAGAACGCGGCGCGATCGCCCCAGGAGCGTTGGTCGCCGAATACGACCTCGGTTCTGACGATGGATGACAGGCTCCTCGACCGGCTCCAGCAGGTTGAGTCAGCGTACGACGAAACACTGACCCAGCTCGCGGATCAGGACGTCATGGCAGACCAGAACCGGTATCGGGAGGTCGCAACACGCCATGCAGAGCTCAAAGCGATCGTCGAGAGCTACCGCAAGTACCGCTCAGCTACCGACGACATCGCAGAGGCCAGGGCGCTCGCAGAGGACGAAGACGACGCAGAGATGGCCGAATACCTGACAGAGACCATCGATGAGCGCACGGCCGAGCTACACACCATCGAGGCTGAGCTCCAAAGGCTGCTCGTCCCTAAGGACCCGGACGACGACAAGGACGTCATCGTCGAGATCCGGTCTGCAACAGGTGGCGAAGAGGCCGCGCTGTGGGCAGGCGACCTGTATCGGATGTACGAACGTTTCACCGAGCGATCCGGCTGGTCCATCGAGACAATCAACGTCTCGCATGCCGGCGCTGGAGGTATCAAGGAAGCAACGTTTGCGGTGAAGGGCAAAGGGGCATACTCCCGTTTCAAGTTCGAAGCGGGACCGCACCGTGTACAGCGTGTCCCGAAGACCGAATCCCAGGGAAGGGTGCATACATCCGTTGCCACCGTTGCGGTCCTCCCTGAGGTGAAGGCAGTCGAAGTCGAGATACACGACAACGACCTCATCGTCGAAACTATGCGTTCCCAAGGCCCAGGCGGCCAGTCTGTCAACACGACGGATTCCGCCGTGCGGATAACGCACAAGCCCACAGGCATCGTCGTGTCGTGTCAGGATGAGAAGTCTCAGCTCCAAAACAAGATCAAGGCGATGCGAGTCCTGCGTGCACGCCTCTACCAGGTCCAACTCGACGAGCAGCTCGGTGAGCGTGCATCGGTTCGCAAGTCCCAAGTCGGCTCCGGTGAGCGATCGGGGAAGATCCGAACGTACAACTTCAAGGAGAACCGGGTCACCGATCACCGTGTAGGGCTCACGGTGCATGCACTCCCAGCAGTGCTCGATGGCGACCTGGCAGTCATCCACGAAGCACTCGTTGCGCACGACGTTGCCACGAAGCTCGCCGCGGTGTCGTGACCCCGTGCAGTCGAGAGACCTGCTCGCCGTAGACGTCGCTCTCCCAGAGCACGAGATCGTTCGGCTGGTGAGCGCTGCAACACGGCGCTCACGTTCAGATGTGCTCCTCGGCTTCGAAGTGACACCTGAGGCTGCGAGCCGCTTTGACGCCTACGTTGTGCGACGACTCGCCGACGAGCCGCTGCAATACATTGAGGGGTCTGTGCCCTTCGGACCGGTCGATCTGCTGGTTGACCCTCGGGTACTCGTCCCGAGGCCGGAGACCGAGTACCTCTTCGAACAGGCGGCAGCGTCGGTGAGGGATCCGAGTGTGATCGTCGACCTGTGTACAGGTTCGGGAAATCTCGCTCTCGCCCTTGCGGCGACGTTCCGGGACGCAACGGTGTACGCCGTCGACCTCTCCCAGGATGCCGCTGCGGTCGCCAATGCAAACGCTGAGCACAACAAGCTCGATATCACGATACTGGTAGGCGACCTGTTCGACCCGCTGCCATGCGACCTTCTCGGGAAGGTCGACTTGCTCGTCTCGAACCCGCCCTATCTCGCCTCGAGCGAGGTCGAAGGGCTTCCACGAGATGTTCTCGCTGAGCCACGGATGGCTCTTGTTGCGGGGGCAAGGGGAGACGAGGTCGTGCAAAGGATCGCGCGAGATGCACACCGCTGGCTACGGCCTGGAGGAGTGATCGTCTGTGAGATCTCCGAGTTCTTCGCCGATCGAACGGTTAGGCACTTCCGACATCTGGGCGGTGAGATTCGCCGTGACCTCACAGGGAGAGATCGGTTCGTGATCGGTCGCCGTGGCGTCGAGTAGCGTAAGCAGTCACATGTTCTGGGAGGAACTTTGGACGTTCAGGCAGCAGTGAGAGCAATCAAACGTGGCGAGATCGTCGGTGTGCCTACGGACACGGTTTACGGCCTCGCCGTGGATCTCTACGACGAAGCAGCGCTCGACCGATTGTATGACCTCAAGGGTCGCGAGGAGGGAAAGCCGATCGCGATCCTTGTCGCCTCGCTCGAACAGGGCCTGATCCTTGGCGCGATGAGCGACAGGGCACTCGAACTTGCGGATCAGCACTGGCCTGGGGCTGTGACCCTCGTTGTACCGAGGCTCGACACTGCACCCCCATGGCTCGGCCACCCGCAGAGGCGCACCGTCGCGCTTCGCTGCCCTGACCACCCCGTAGCCCTCGAGCTTCTCGAGCAGGCAGGTCCGCTCGCCGTCACGTCTGCCAACAGGGCAGGAGCAGACCCCGTGTGCACAGCGGACCAGGCGGAGGCGATCTTCGGTGACGACGTCCTCACCTATCTACCTGGAGAAGCGGCGGGAGGGGCGCCGTCGACGCTCGTCGACCTGACCATGCCTTCAGAGGTTGTTCTGCGGAAAGGCCCAGTGAGGGTGTGAACGGCAACCGTTGGGTCGGGATCAGCGTAGGCACGTTGCTCTCGTCGCTGTCGTTGTGGTTCGGCATCCTGGCGATTCCAGCGAACGTGCTTATGGGGCTCGTAATCGCCGGGGTCGGTATCGCGTTTGCAATGTATGCCGTTGCAGGGTTCTCCGGGGCCGAGAACCCGATGGACACAGGGTTTGCCTCAGCCCTCGTCGCGCTCATCGTTGCGGCGTCGTCTGTTGCCATGTTCGGGTTGACGGGGATACGGCCGTTCATCGTCCTGGCGCCCGTGCTCGCTATCGGATTCGGTGGCACGTGGGCTCTCGCCCCGACCCGTGACAAGCGACGCAACACCGCGAGGCTCGCGATGTCGAGTGTGGTGGCCGTCACGCTGTATCTCGTGTTCACCGTTGAGCCCACCGCGTTCGGGCTGATGGCTCCTCTCTTTCCGTTGCCGGCGCTCGGCATAGCGGACCGATTGTTCGACAGGGGGAGGGACGTCATACACGAGCAGATACCGTGATACGTGTCGGTCATATCGCCTGGTGCCTGCAGTCCGTTAGATTCCAGTTGTTCGCAGTCGTTTAGGAGCGAGTTTCGATGACCGACATGATGTCGCTTTCCAACGCCGACCCCACGCTTGCATCCCTGATTGCTCAGGATGCACAAAGGCAGCGGTCCCATATTCAGCTGATAGCGTCGGAGAACTTCGTCTCTTACGCCACGATGGAGGCGGCAGGTTCGGTGCTTGCAAACAAGTACTCGGAGGGGTATCCGGGCAGGCGCTACTACGAGGGTTGCCAGGTGATCGACGAGATCGAAACCCTTGCGATCGACAGAGCCAAGTCCCTCTTCGGAGCCGAGCACGCAAATGTGCAGCCGCATTCAGGGTCCCAGGCGAACATGGCTGCCTACCTAGCGGTGCTCAAACCCGGTGACACGATCCTTGGCATGCGACTTGATCAGGGCGGGCATCTCACCCACGGCTCGCCCGTCAACTTCTCTGGACAGTTGTTCAATTTCGTTGCATACGGTCTTGACTCTGAGACGGAACGCATCGACATGGATCAGGTGCGAAGCCTCGCTCTTGAGCACAAGCCGAAGATGATCGTTGCGGGATACTCGTCGTACTCCCAGATCATCGACTGGTCGCAGTTCCGGGCGATCGCCGACGAGGTCGATGCTGTGCTACTGGTCGACGCGGCGCACATCATTGGACTGATTGCAGGCGGCGCACATCCGAGCCCTGTCCCGCATGCCCACATCGTGACCGCCACCACGCACAAGGCTCTGCGCGGGCCGAGGGGAGGTTTGATTCTCTCTACTGGTGCATATGCCAAAGCCATAGACAAGGCGGTGTTCCCCACATCCCAGGGCGGTGCGATCAACCATCAGATCGCAGGCAAGGCGCTGTGCTTCAAACAGTCGGCCACCGAAGAGTTCGCAACCTATGCCCGCCAGATCGTTCGCAACGCCTCAGTGCTTGCGGACACGATGATCTCCCGTGGCACCAGGGTCGTGTCGGGTGGCACAGAGAACCACATGTTCCTTGCAGATCTCAGGTCGATCGATGAGGAGTTGACAGGCAAGGAAGCAGCGACGCTGCTCGACTCGATGGGTGTGACGCTCAACCGCAACGCAATCCCATTCGATCCGCGGTCGCCGTTTGTCACGTCCGGCATCCGGATGGGCACTGCTGCGGTCACGACGGTCGGCATGAAGCAGGAGCAGATGGTCATCCTCGGTTCCGCAATTGTCGAGATTCTCCGAAAGCGGCACGACCCCGCGGTGCTCGATCAGCTCAGAGGCGTCATTGGAGAGCTCACCGAAGCGTTCCCCGCCTACCCCGAGGATTTCAACGGATACGTGTAAGTGAACCGTCAGGTAGCGCTTGCACGAGCCGCGACATGACATCGACTGCGATTGGCAACACGGGCGTATGTATATTTGTCGCCGTAACAAGCATTCGTGAGAGAGTCCGACCTTGAAAGCAACCACCCACCGAGGTGAGATTATTCGCGGCTGGTCCGCCTCCGGAGATCTCTTCGGCTCGTTACTTGCAGGACTCCTCATCGGCCTCGCTCTCGACGCGTGGCTGAACACCTCACCTGGCTTCGTCATAGGCTTCGTCATCGTGGCCGCAATCGGCGCTTTCAGGAAGATGTACGTTGCGTCGGCGACCATCGAGGATCAGGCCCAGGACTTGATGAGGAAACTTCGTGGCAGTTGACGCCGCCTCAGCCGAGGCATACAAGAATCCTTTTCCTGTTGCCGTGGATGTCGAGGCGATCATGGCGCGCAGCATCGTGCGGCGCGCCCTCGTCATCGGTCCGTTGACCATTGGGATTGCCTGGGCACTGAAAGGGTCCCTTGGCGCGTTCTCCGCAACGATCGGAGTGGCGATCATCGTTGCAAACTTCCTCCTCTCAGGGTGGGCGCTGTCGCGAGCCGCGCAGATTTCAATGCAGGTGTACCACGCAGCCGCCCTCTTCGGCTTCCTCGTGAGGCTTGGGCTGATCACCCTCTCGATGTTTGCAGCCGCGTGGCTTTTCGAGGTCGACCGCGCAACATTGGGCATCTCGGCTATCGGCGTCTTCCTGGTGCTTCTTGTACTCGAATCGTTTGCAATGCTCCGAGGAGCGAGAAAGGAATTAGGGGAGTGGAGTTGATACTCGCGAGCGCGGCATGCGATCCCGCAGTCGACATCATCTGCGCGCCGGCCAACGTAGGTGAACTGTTCGAGTTCCGGGAGGCGATGTTCTACATCGGGTCGTTCCCTGTCACCCGTACGGTTTTCCTCATTTTCCTGGCTGGCGTGTTTGCCATGGCGCTGTTGTACTTCGGTCTGCGCAAGAAGTCATTGCGTCCTGGAAAGTTTCAGCTCTCCATAGAGGGTCTTATGACCTTCGTTCGTGACGAGATCGCTGTCGGCATCATCGGACCGGAAGGCATCAAGTTCTTCCCGTACCTCATGTCACTGTTCATCTTCATCTTGATCGGCAACGCCTTCGAGATCACACCGTTCATCAACTTCCCTGTCACGTCTCGCATGGCTCTTCCTGTGTTCCTTGCTGTGCTCACCTGGGCTGTGTTCGTGGTAGCTGGGATCAAACGGCAGGGCATCGGCTATTTCGTGGGCATTGTTTGGCCCAAGACCGTTCCCGTCTTTCTGCGACCCCTCGTCGGCCTCATCGAGTTCTTCTCGATCATCCTTCTTAGGCCTCTCACGCTCGCCGTGCGACTCTTTGCGAACCTGGTGGCCGGCCACCTGATGGTCGTCCTCCTCGTCGTGTCAGGCTGGATCTTCCTGTCTTCGGTCGGTGACATCGGGTTGCGAGCTGGAATCGGGCTTGCATGGTTCATTCTGGGTCTTGGCATCTTCGTCTTCGAGATCGTTGTCATCGTCCTCCAGGCCTACATTTTCACACTTCTTTCGGCCGTCTACATTCAGACGTCTCTCTATCCAGAGCACTAAGCAAGGAAGGAAACTTTCATGGTAGAAATCAAATCGGCGATCGCCTTGGTCGGGTATGGCTTGGCAGCCATCGGCCCCGGCATCGGCATCGGTATCGTCGCCGGCAGTGCCATCGAGGCAATGGCTCGTCAGCCAGAGGCCGCAGGCATGGTCCGCACTACGATGTTCTTGGGAATCGCGTTCACAGAGGCACTTGCGCTTATCGGCTTTGTGCTCTTCTTCCTGGCATAGTCCAAGGAGCAACGGATGCTTACCAACGTGTTTGCACAGGTGATTCTGGCTGCTTCAGATGTGGCGCCGGCATCACCGGAGCCTGAAGCCAGCAGCGGGGCAGGTCTGCTCCAGCCTGCCCCTGAAGAGCTCATCGCGGGGATCATTGCGTTCTCGATCGTCTTCTTCTTCATCTGGAAGTGGGCCGTACCTGCATTGAACAAGACGCTCGAGGCTCGCCAGCAGGCGATCGCCGCCGAGCTCGAGTCCGCCGAAAAGGCAAAGGTCGAGGCGGAGACGCTCCTTGACGACTATCGCAGCCAGGTCGCAGGCGCCAAGAATGAGGCAGCCCAGATCGTCGGCGAAGCCCGCGACGCTGGCGAGGCCGTCAAGTCGGACATCGTCTCGCGCGCAGAGGCCGAAGCTGTCCAAATCAAGGCCCGCGCCCATGACGAGGTCCTGGCAGAGCGTGACCGTGTGGCATCGGAGCTTCGCCGTCAGGTTGCGGACCTCTCGATCGATGTCGCAGAGAAGGTCGTTGCGGTGAGTATCGACGCCAAGTCACAGCGTGAACTGGTCGATCGCTACATCGACGAGCTCGGAGGGGTGCGGTAGCCGATGGACAACGCCACCGATCGGGTGAAGCGCGTCGATGGCTACGCGTCGGCTCTGCTGAATATTGCCAACACCGAAGGCGAGGGTGTCGCCGATGAGATTTTTCGTGCCGTGCAGGCGCTCAACGGCAACGCAGAGTTGATCGATGTGCTCTCCGATCCTCGGATCCCGACAGAGCGCAAGCAGGGCATCGTCGATGAGCTTCTCGGCCAACGCGCCCAGAGGGTGACGGTTGCTGCCGTCAACTTCGTGGTCGGTGCCGGCCAGGCGAGACATCTCGGCGACATCGCGACGAAGCTCGCAGCGTTGGCAGCAGAGGCCGAAGGTGAAGTAGTAGCAGAGGTACGCGCACCGCTGGATCTCGATCCCGATCAGATAGATCGGCTCACGGCTGCCCTGTCGAAGGCGACGGGGAAGCGGGTCCAGGTAAAGGTCATTGTCGACCCGTCCGTCATCGGCGGCGTGGTGGCAAAGGTTGGAGACACCGTGCTCGATGGGTCGGTACAGAACCGGTTCACCGAGCTTCGAGAGCAATGGGGCTGATGCACGATGGCTGAACTCACACTCAACACTGGAGACATTGCCGCAGCGCTCCGGTCCAATCTCGAGGGCTGGTCGCCCTCACTTGAATCTGAAACGATGGGCTATGTGGCCTCGGTCGGTGACGGTGTTGCACGCGTCACAGGTTTGCCGAACGCCATGGCTTCCGAGCTACTCGAGTTCCCTGGCGGACTGCTCGGAGTTGCTCTGAACCTCGACGAGGACTCCATCGGTACCGTCATTCTCGGCGATGCCTCCGGTATCGAAGAGGGTGACGAGGTTCGCTCGACGGGTCGAGTGTTGTCGATCCCTGTCGGTGACGAACTGCTTGGCCGCGTCGTGGACTCTCTCGGCTCACCGATCGACGGCAAGGGACCGCTCAACGCCACCGAGCGGCGCCTCCTCGAAACCCAGGCGCCTTCTGTGGTCGAGCGCCAGCCGGTGTCGGATCCGCTCCAGACCGGTATCAAGGCGATCGACGCGATGACGCCGATCGGCCGTGGTCAGCGCCAGCTCATCATCGGCGACCGCCAGACAGGCAAGACTGCCGTCGTGGTCGACACGATCTTGGCCCAGAAGGGCCTCGGCGTGAAGTGCATCTATGTGGCGATCGGGCAGAAGAACTCGACCGTTGCCGAAGTCATCGACACGCTTCAAAGCGCGGGCGCCATGGAGTACACCGTTGTTGTCAACGCGTCGGCTGGGGATTCCGCTGCGCTGCAAATGTACGCCCCATACGCAGGTTCTGCCATCGGTCAGCACTGGATGTACAAGGGCGAGGACGCTCTGATCATCTTCGATGACCTCACCAAGCAGGCGATCGCGTACCGTGAGATCTCGCTGCTTCTGCGCCGTCCTCCGGGGCGTGAGGCCTATCCGGGCGACGTGTTCTACCTCCACAGTCGCCTCCTCGAGCGCTGTGCACGCCTCTCGGACGAGCTTGGCGGCGGGTCCTTGACGGGTCTGCCGATCATCGAGACGAAAGCCAACGACGTCTCGGCGTACATCCCGACGAACGTGATTTCGATCACCGATGGCCAGATCTTCCTCGAGACCGACCTGTTTTTCTCCGGTATTCGGCCCGCCATCAACGCAGGTATCTCGGTGTCGAGGGTCGGCGGTGCGGCTCAAGTGAAGGCGATGAAGAAGGTTGCAGGCCCGTTGCGGCTCAACCTGGCACAGTTCCGTGAGCTTGAGGCGTTCGCCGAGTTCGGTTCCGAGCTTGACGCAACGTCACTCGCACAGCTCGACAGGGGCCGCAGGGTGGTCGAGGTCCTCAAGCAGGGCCAGTATCAGCCAGTGCCCGTCGAGGAGCAGGTACTCGTCGTGTACGCCGTGACGGAGGGTCACATGGACGACGTTGCACCGTCGGACATCCCCCGGTTCGAGGCAGGGCTCAGAGAGTTCGTGCGAAGTCGCAGCGGGGCGGTCCTCGCCGCGATTGCCGACACTGGCGACCTCCATGAGGATGAGCTTGTCAGTGCCATCAACGCCTACAAGGCGTCGATCGACGATCGTGGCGTCACCAGCGACGTGGAGGCCTAGCGAACCGTGGCATCCGCCGAAGTACGCCAAATCCGCCGACGCATCAAGAGCGTCGAGTCGACGATGAAGATCACCCGCGCCATGGAGCTGATTGCAACGGCACGTATCGGCAAGGCGCGTGTTCGCGTTGCCGCTGCAAAGCCGTACACCGAGAAGATGAACGACGTGATCCGGAACATCGCCGCAGCGGCCGGTTCGCTGTCGCATCCCCTCCTCGAACGCAGAGATGTCCAGACGGTCGGCGCGCTTGTTGTGACATCCGATCGTGGCCTCGCCGGCGGCTACAGCTCTTCGGTGATCAGGCTTGCCGAGGCTGCGATCCGGCGTCACCAGTCCGAGGGCAAGGTCGTTCGTGTGTACGCCGTCGGGAGCAAGGCGCAGAGCTACTTCAGGTATCGCAAGCACACGATCGACCACGCATGGTTAGGCGTCACCGACACCCCAACGTACGGTGATGCTCGTTCGATCGCCAACACCCTGCTCGAGGAGTACTCGAGCGAACGTGTCGACGCCGTGGAAGCGTTCACGACCGAGTACATCTCAGCCCTGACCCAGACGGCCATCCATCTGCCGGTTCTACCCATCGAACCACCTGAGGCCGTCAGCGAGGTCGTCTCGGAGCCGTTCGGTTACAAGTTCGAGCCGTCGCCCGAGGAGATTCTCGGGAGGCTTCTACCGCGGTACCTCGAAGGCACGATTTTCGGAATGTTGTTGGAAGCCTCGGCCTCGGAGCACGCTGCAAGGCGGCGCGCAATGAAGGCCGCGACAGAGAATGCCGAAGAGCTGACCCGTCTGTTGACCCGTGAGGTGAACCAGGCGCGTCAGGCAGAGATCACAACAGAAATCAGCGAGATCGTTGGCGGCGCCGAGGCGCTGTCCGGCGTTTGATAGACCCATTGAGAAAGACGGAGAGCATCACATGAGCGTGACAACCCTCGCCTCCGGTCGCATCGTCAAGGTTGCGGGCCCGGTGGTAGACGTCGAGTTTCCACCGGACGCCTTGCCAGAGATCAACTTCGCCATTGAGGTCGATCTCGAGGTACAAGGCACCAAGAGCACCATCATCTGTGAGGTTGCCCAGCAGTTGGGCGGCGACAGGATTCGTGCAGTTGCCCTTGCCCCGACCGACGGTCTCACCCGAGGGGCTGAGGTGCGCAACACCGGAGCGCCGATCTCGGTTCCTGTGGGCGATCAGACCCTTGGACACATTTTCAACGTCTGGGGCGACTCCCTCGATGCTCCGGATCACGACTTTGACGGCGAGTGGTGGCCGATTCACAGGGATCCGCCCCCGTTCGAGGATGTACAGCCGCAGAAGAAGGTGTTCGAGACGGGCATCAAGGTCATCGACCTCATCTCGCCGTACCTCGAAGGTGGAAAGATCGGCCTGTTCGGTGGCGCAGGTGTCGGCAAGACGGTGCTCATCCAGGAGATGATCAACCGTGTTGCGACCCAGCACGGCGGTGTCTCGGTGTTCGCAGGGGTTGGTGAGCGGACCCGTGAGGGCAACGACTTGTTCCTTGAGATGAGCGAGTCGGGTGTCATCGATAAGGCTGCCCTCGTGTTCGGCCAGATGGATGAGCCGCCCGGTGTGCGTCTCCGTGTTGCACTTTCTGCGTTGACGATGGCTGAGTACTTCAGGGATGTTCAGCAGCAGGACGTGTTGCTGTTCATCGACAACATCTTCCGTTTCACACAGGCCGGTTCGGAGGTTTCGACGTTGCTTGGCCGCATGCCGTCCGCTGTGGGGTATCAGCCGACGTTGTCGTCTGAGATGGGAACGCTCCAGGAACGCATCACGTCGCTCAAGGGTCGGTCGATCACGTCACTCCAGGCGATTTACGTGCCTGCAGACGACATCACCGATCCGGCGCCTCACACGGCGTTTGCTCACCTCGATGCAACGACGGTGCTGTCCCGTCCTTTGACGGCACTCGGCATCTATCCGGCTGTCGACCCGTTGGATTCCAACAGCCGCGCGCTGGATCCACAGATTGTGGGCGAGGAGCATTATCACGTCGCAACCCAGGTGCAGCTTGTACTGCAGCGGTACAAGGATCTTCAGGACATCATCGCCATTTTGGGTATGGACGAGCTGTCAGAGGAGGACAAGCTTGTTGTGAACCGTGCACGGCGCATTCAGAGGTTCTTGAGCCAGCCGATGTTCGTTGCCGAGCAGTTCACCGGTCAGGCCGGCATCTTCACGCCGCTCGATGAGACGATTGCGTCGTTCAAGGCTGTCCTCGAAGGTGACTTGGACCATCTCCCGGAACAGGCGTTCTACATGGTCGGCGGGGCAGACGCTGCCATTGCCAAGGCCAAGGAGCTCGAGGCGAGTCTCTGATGGCAAAACCGTTCCAGGTCGACGTTGTCACCCCTGAGGCTGTTGTCTGGTCGGGTGAGGCGCACATGGTTTCGGCCAGGACGACCGAGGGTGACATTGGTGTGTTGGCCGATCATGAGCCGACGATGGCTGCGCTCGCGACAGGTGCGGTGAGCATCCATCACGAGGGCGGTGTGACGACTGCGGCTATTCATGGCGGTTTCTTGCAGATTTATAAGAATCAGGTGACGCTGCTCACCGACAGCGCTCAGTTGACCGAAGGCGGTGTCGAGGCCGCCAGAGAAGCCGCAGCCGCCCTGGCCAACCCCACCAACTAATCCGTTCTTGCGTAACTGAGTCCCCCCACGGGGGACTCAGTTACGCAAGAACAGATGTGAGGTCCTCTACCTGCTTTGGGAAGCCGTTCGCTAAGGCTTGCTTGATCGCAGGAAAGAACATCGTCGAGAGCATCCCCTTCGTCCGGAACGTGATTTGGACGCTCACGCGGCACATCTCTCCCGCCTCAGCGATCGTGGCCACGATGTCGCCTGCTATCTCTGACGTGTCCATCGTGAGCTCGAACCGTTCCGGTTCCCGATACGAGGTCGTCGTCGCCACCCCTGCGTACGCCTTCCCACCGAGGTTCGCAACCCAGTCGAAGGATGCAAGGGTTCCGTCGGCGTGATGCACCGGGTTCGATACGCCAGCCACCGGACCGATATTCGACCACGTCTCTGGCCGCTGCAGCGCCTGCCATGCAGTCTCGGTAGTGGCATCGACGGTGACGGTGTGAGAGAACGTCGCTGCGGGCATTGTTGAACCCTAGCTGACCATCGCAGCCGAGAGCGTTGCGGCCACATCTGCGAGGTCGGACGCCGCGGCTGGCCGTGCGTTGGCGAAGTCGAGGTCGGTCACCGTGTTCATCTGTGTCACGTGGAGATGCACGTGGGGCACCTCGAGCCCTGCGATCATCATCCCCACCTTCCGTGGGCTGTACACGCTGTCTATCGCTTTCCCAACGCGCTGGGCGACAGCGATGAGGTGTGCCGCCAGGTCGGTGTCGAGGTCGATCCAGTGGTCAACTTCGACAATAGGCACAACGAGTGTGTGTCCAGGTGAGAGCGGTTCGATACTCAAGAACGCGACGCATTTGTCGTCCCTGTACACGAAGTTCCCTGGAAGGTCACCGTTGATGATCATGGTGAATAGTGACGGCATGGCGGCTCCTCCAGTAGTCGAACGCGTATTTCAACGGTAGCCTTGTGCGTTATGGGTCGTAGATTCCTCAGATCCGTATTGATCTCGGACATCCTTGCATTCGCTGTTGCAGTCGTTGCAGCGTCTATTGCCGTCTTCGACACGCCACTGATCTGGACCGTTTCGCTCCTCGGCGGTGGCTCGGTGTGGCCGATGATGACGATGCTGACGTTCGGCGCGGCGATCGGTCTTTCACTGTCGATGGCGTCGTGGAGCGGCACCGTTCCACGACCGCTGTACTCGAGGGCTGTTGGGTTCGTCACGTTCGCAGGTGTGCTGACAACCGTCGGTCTCGTTCTGACCAGGGCCTACTTCTCGAGGCCCTTCCTGTTGACCTTTGGGGCGATTTGGCTTGGCTTGACGCTACTCCACAGGTCGATTCGCAGAGCTCGTCCCTGGCAGGAGGCGCTAGCGATCGTGACGCATGAGAAGGCCCTTGTCGAGGATTTGCGAGACGCACCGCACGCCACCGTTGCCTCGCTGCTCGATCCCGGTGAGGAGTCTCCAGGCATCCCCGTCGATGAGGGTGTGACCCTCGCCGTGGATCTCCGCGCCGTGCTGTCGCAGTCGATGGCGCAGTACGTGTCGTCTGCGTCGATCTCTGGGACGAGAATCCGCACACTCACCGACGTGTACGAGGAGCACACAGGCCGGATCCCGATGATGCACCTGGCAGAAGGGTGGGAGCTGTCACAGCCGGTCAGCAGGGGGAAGTACGCCCCTGTGAAACGGATGCTCGACGTCTTCCTCGCAGCCGTCACGATCCCGATATGGGTGCCGGTCGCCGCCGTCGTTGCCCTCGTCGTGCGTCTCGATTCGCGCGGCCCCGTGTTGTACCGCCAGCCGCGGGTGGGGAGGGGTGGCAGGGTGTTCACGCTCACGAAGTTCCGCACGATGGTCGTTGGCGCCGAGGCTGCAGGTCCGCAGTTCACATCGCCCGACGATCCAAGGATCACACGAATGGGGCATTTCCTTCGCAAGAGCAGGCTTGACGAGTTGCCGCAACTGTGGAGCGTTCTCAAGGGCGAGCTCTCCTTGATCGGACCAAGGCCGGAGCGTCCCGTGTTCGTTGCAGAGTTCACGCGCGAGATCCCGTTCTATGAGGCCCGCCACCTCATCCGACCAGGGGTGACGGGGTGGGCTCAGGTGAATTACGGCTATGCCGATGACCAAGCAGAGACGATCGAGAAGCTCACCTACGACTTGTTCTACATCAAGCACTCATCGTTCTGGCTCGATCTCCAGATTCTCGGAAAGAGCATCTGGACGGTGCTCACCGGCTTTGGGGCCCGCTGAAAAGGCACCGTTCCTGTCCAGGGCAGGCCTAGCCTCTCGGCTTGATGCGTGCAGCACGATCCATCGTTGTCTGGGTGGCGTTGGTGACCCTAGTGGGCGTTCTCTCTCCGTTACCTGCCATGGCGAGCGACGCAGGCGTCAGCGTGGCCAATTTCTCTGAGTCACGGGGATGCGCCCCCTATCTTGCCGGACCGAGCCGCCCCTACGTTCCGAGCAGCGGCGCCATGTCCGTCAGGGACGAGATTCGTGGCCCGTGGGGCGACATGTTCGGGCGCACGTATAGCCAGATCCGAGGGTCGCTTGTGTGGTGGGACGTGCCTGGGACGAACAGGTCGATTCGGGTGCATGAGCGCACACTCCCAGCGTTCGAGCAGGCGGCAGCGAACCTGAGTGCGCGACTGGCCGAGGGGAATTCGTACAGGGTGTATTCGGCGTTTGCGTGGCTGTGGAGAACCGTTGGCGGTAAGAGCCAGGCATCGGAGCATGCGTTCGGCACCGCCTTTGACATCAATCCACGGTCGAATCCGTACAGCGCAGACAATCGGCTGCGCACGGACATGCCGGAGTGGTTCGTCAGGTCGTTCACCGATGCTGGGTTCTGCTGGGGTGGGAACTGGGTCGACGTCAAGGATGCAATGCATCTCTCGTGGAGCGGCCCTGTGGCGACGCCTAACTATCCGGGGCGACCGGCACCGTATCCGCCGGTGACGTCCGTGTCGGGTTATCAGGGCGCAACGGTTGCGTTGCGGTCGTGGATTTCGACGACACCTGGTGCAACGGTGTCCCTCGGCGACTTCACCGGTGAAGGCGCCCCTGACCTTGTCCGCCTCGACGGGTCCGGTCGTGTCGAGGTGGCTGGCGCTGTTGGCGACTACGGCCAGTTGGCGGTGAGGGCATCGACAGGTTCTGGCTCTAGCGAGTCCGTGCTGGGGGATTACGACCTCGATGGCCGCCCAGATGTTTGGGTTCCCGACCGCAGCGGTCCCACGATCCGTTTCGATGTGTGGACGTGGGGATCCGAGTTCGGCCAGTCGGTGTCGGTGTACACGTCCGCTCCGAGTTCTTCGACCGACGTGATGCTCGGCCTCTACGACGACGACTATCTGCCTGATGTGTACGTGTTCGACGGCTCGTCGTTCTCCGTGTACGGGTCGAAGAGTGGGTACCGACGGGTCACGGCACGGATTGGGTTGCCTGCGGGTGCCGATGGTTCCTGGCATTTCGCAACCGGCGACTACGACGTCGACGGTGTCAGTGACGTGTTCGCTGTGTCGAGCGGTCAGAGCCCAACCGTTGCGATCCGTACAGCTGCGGGGGCTTCGGCGACGTTCACGTCGGCTGTACCGGTGACGCAGTGGTCCAGTGTCGACTTTGCCGACTACGACGGGGATGGACGTGAGGACCTGTTCGTGCTCACAGGTTCATCGCTCGCAATTGCGCTCGGCGGCAATTCGTCCGGCGCACCGGACGCGTGGTTCCAGAGTGACGAGTCGATTCCTCACGATGCGGGCCCTGAGTGCCTTGCTTCTGAGTGTGACACGATCGGTTTCGTCAACCCGGGCGGCATCTGGTCGATTGCTGATCGGCCGAGAAGCGAACCGGATGTGAACAGTTTCTACTACGGCGACCCGGGCGATGCTCCGTTTGCCGGCGACTGGAACTGCGACGGTGTGGATACTCCTGGCCTGTACCGGCGCTCGGACGGGTTCGTGTATCTGCGCAACGTGAACACGCAGGGTATTGCCGATAGGGAGTTCTACTTCGGTGACCCTGGGGATGTGCCTCTCGTTGGGGACTTCAACGGCGATGGCTGTGACACGGTGAGCGTGTTCAGGCCGTCTGAGCAGCGAATGTACATCATCAACCAGCTCGGCCAGGCCAGTGCGGGCCTTGGCGCTGCGGATTTCTATTTCACGTTCGGTTCCAAAGGGGATATTCCCTTCGTTGGCGATTTCGACGGCGACGGCGCCGACGAGGTTGCCTTGTACAGGCCGAAGACGGGTCGCATCTTCCTCAAGTGGAACCTCGAGGGTGGTGCCCCCGATGCGTCGTTTGTGTATGGCGAGGCAGGTGACGTGCCGGTCGCTGGCGATTGGAACGGTGACGGCAGGGACACCGTGGCTCTGTACCGGCCTTCTGAGAGCAGTTGGTACATCAAGCTCGTCAACGCCGGCGGCCCAGCGGATCATGTGATCCATCTCCACACCCACGCACGCAAGACCCTCCCCATCGTCGGTGCGCTGGGCTCCCGCTAGCCCTCCCCCCTCTCTCTGTTCTTGCGTAACTGAGTCCCGCAATGCGGGACTCAGTTACGCAAGAACAGATTGGGGGAGTGCGTAGCTAGCGAGCCAGCGACCGTCGCGGTGGCATGCGCCGGACTGTGTGATCCTCCCGGTAGCCTTGTTCCATGACCGAAAAGAGTGACGCTACCGACACGGTCCGTTCGAGGCGGCCGTGGACGGTGCGGGTCGGGGCGCGGCTCCCTGCACCGATCAAAAGGCTGCTCAAGTCGCTCCCGTTCGTTCAGCGGCGGTACGTGAATGCCCCGCAGGTCCCGACGCTTCCAGGGCCGAACCTCGGCGAACTCAGAGCCATCGTGTATCTGCCGACGTGGGCACGCTGGGACGAGATGCGGCAACGCCCCCAGTACCTCATGAAGGCGTTCGCCGCGGCAGGGCACCCGGCCTACTTCGTCGACCCACGAGAGCCGGCACTCAGGGACGTCGACGGTGTGCATATTGTGCCGTCGCTGCGTGACGTCCCCGGAAGCGGCGTCATCCTGCTCGTCCACTTCGCACCGTTGCGGGAACTGTTCGACCTCTTCGACGATCCCGTCGTCATCTACGACATTCACGACGACTTGACCATCTACCACCCAGACGAGGTGAACGTCCCACCCGAGCAACGTGTCATTGCCCACCACGGCGCGGTCGTCGCAGAAGCAGACGTCACGATCGTCTCCCTTGACGTGCTCGCAGACCGGCACCGAGACGAAGCACCGGATCTCATCGTTGTCGAGAACGGCGTCGACGCGGAAGTGTTCCAGTCTCCGACGACGCGACCGAGCGACTTCCCAGACACCACAGGACCGGTTGTCGGCTACCACGGTGCGCTGTCGTACTGGTTCGACTTCGACCTCATCTACGACGTGGCCCGCATGCGTCCTGGATGGGACTTCGTGCTCGTCGGTCCTGTGCTTCCTGGCGCAGAGGACGAAGCCGACCGCGTGGCTGCGCTTGAGAACGTGCATCTTGTCGGTGCGAAGTCGAGCGACGACATCCCTGCCTATGTGCAGTGTTTCGATGTCGGGCTGATCCCCTTCCGCATCGACACGATGACGCTCGCTGTGAGCCCGCTGAAGATGTTCGAGTATCTCGCGGTGCCGGTGCCCATCGTCGCGACACCTCTCCCCGCTGCGGCGCAGGCCGAGATCGTCCACACCGCGGAGGGAGCGGGCGATTTCGTCGCTGCGCTGGATGCGGCACTCGACGAACGTGACGACCAGGACTTTCTCCGTGCAGCCGCCTCCCAGGTGCACCGGGCCGAGTGGTCGGCTCGGATAGAGCCGATACTTGACAGGCTCGAAGCCCTGGGCCGTCGGAGGGTGCAGCCGTGACCGGTGGAGCCGTGACCGGTGCGGCCGCGAGCGGATCTGGTGTCGTGTTCGTCACGACCGAGTACGAGCCGTTCGCACCCGGGGGTGCGGGAACACTCATTGCGAGCGTTGCAACACGTCTCGCCGCCGGTGGCAGACACGTCGTTGTGCTCCTCATCGGCTCCGAGCACTCCAACGCAGGTATGTCCGATGCCGACACTTCCGACGACGGGACAGTCTCTGTGGTTGGCGTGCCGTCCAAAGACGGGTTCCTCGAGCGAAGCAGAGCGGCGGCGTCGGCGCTCGAGGAGTTACGCACGCAGCGAAGCATCGAACGCGTCGAGTTCCACGACTTCGAAGGGCTTGCCTTCGTGACGTTGAGCGAACGCTCGGACCTTGGCCTCTCGAACGTTGCGATCACGGTCCGATTCCACGGCCCGACGCAACTTCTTCTCGAAGGCGCAGGCATTGACCCGGTGGAGGACTTCGTCCTAGCTGGGGTGATGGAGCGCGAGAGTTTCGCGATGTGCGACGCCGTGCTGGTCCCTTCAGATCCCATCGGCGCCCTCGTCATTGGCCGCTACGGTGTCGAGCCGCGTCGCATCGTCGTCGCACCACCGATCGTGCCGAAGGTCACCCCGATCGAGTACCGACCCGCACCACACCCAGAGATCGTGTCATATGGCCGCCTCGCCGAGGCGAAGGGCTCCATGGATTTGCTGGCTGCATGTCTGCCGCTGATGCGGGAGCACCCCGACCTGCGTCTCCGCTACATCGGGCGGGACGGCTGGAACATCACAGAGAATCGCTCGATGCGTGCCTCACTCGTCGAGGCGGTCCCTCACGACGTCGAGGAGCGTGTGCTCTTCGAGCCTTCCCCAGGCCTCGACCGCTTGTCAGAGACGCTGTCGGGCGCCTGGGTCGCTGTGGTGACGAGCCGATTCGAAAGTTTCTGCCTCGCAGCCCACGAGGTGAGAAGGGCCGGCCTCCCGACGCTCGTCCCCGACCTCGAGGCGTTTCGCCCGTTCTTCAACAACGCAACAGGCGGTGTGCGGTATGACGGAACCGTGGCCGATCTCACTGCAACGCTGCGGGAACTCTTGGCAGACAGGGAACGCCTTGAACGGCTCGCCGCGGCGCCAGCGCCGCTCGTCGACGACGCTCTCGTGGCCTACAGCGACCCGCCGCCTGCCACACGTCCCCACGTCGCCCAGTCCGCCCTCGGGACCGCAGCGCTGCACCGCCTCGACGCCGAAACCGCGACAGACGATCCCAAGTATGGTGTTGCCAGGCGACTCGCAGCAGCGGCACTCTCGCATCTCCCGACTCCCGTAGCGCGTGTCGCGGTTCGGGTCCTTCCCCAGTCGCTGAAGGACCGGTTCCGCACGATTGCGGACTGGCGAGTCGAAGCCGAGACGCGAGCCAACAGTGAGCGCAGGGCTTCGATGCGTCGACGTATCGAAGCGGGGGAATTCCCAGACCTTATCGAGCCAGATACGACGATCGTGATTCCGTGCTTCAATCACGGCGAGTACCTCGACGAGGCGATCATGTCTGTCTTTAACCAGACCGACCCGTCCTTCGAAGTCGTCGTCGTTGACGACGGTTCGACGGATCAGGCAACGCTGCAGGCCATCGACGCGCTCGACTGGCCACGAACCCGTGTCATCCGCCAGGAGAACCGTGGCCTGCCCGCTGCACGCAACGTCGGCATCACAGCGGGGCGTGGACGTTTCGTTGTGCCTCTCGACGCAGACGACGTGCTGGAACCAGGCTTTCTCTCCGTCCTCAAAGCCACGCTCGAGGACAACCCACAGGCCGCGTACGTGCACTGCAACGGCCGCTACTTCTCGGACCTCGACGCTTACTGGATCACACGGCCGTTCAACCCGTACCAACTCCTCCTGTCGAACTCCGTCATTGGATGCGTGCTCCTGCGCAAGGCAGCGTGGGAGGCGGTCGGCGGGTACGACGACGCAATGGTTGCAGGCAACGAGGACTGGGACCTGTGGCTGCGCCTGCTCGAAGCAGGGTGGGGGCAGGTCAAGGAACCACAGCCACTGTTCCGGTACCGCAGGGCAGGTATCTCGATGAGTATCGGGACGCTCGCCCGCCTTGAGGACGCACGCATCGAACTGGCAGGCAGGCATCGGGCGCTCTACGCGTCTGCGTCGTTGCTCAAGCGTGACTGGTACCCGTGGGTGAGTGTCCTGGTCACGTCCGAGTCCGACCTTGCAACACTCGACACACAGGACATGACGGATGTTGAGGTGGTCGGTGTCGGCAACGTCAGAGACCGGCTCGCTGCGATGTGTGAGCATCACGCCTGGAAGCTGCGCCCCGATGCACACGGCCCCGATGCACACGGCCCCGATGCAACAGCTATCGAGGCGGCGGTCCGGCGGAGCCACGGAAAGTTCGTTGTTGCGTGGGACACGATCATGTCTGCACACAGCGGTCTCCTGGGTGCCATGGCTGCTGCCCTCGAAGATGACCAGGAGGCCGCAACGGCAGGCCCTGGCAGCGATCGCCCCGTCATGTGGCGGCGGTGGGTGCTCCTCGACCCTGATGCCGACCCGCATGGGCACGTCACGGTGCCGGGATGTGACGCACGCTCCGGGTGGTTGAGCAGCGGTATGGCTCCAACCGACGGCTGGACGGTCCCAGCGAGCCTCCCCGATCGGGAACTCGAAGTCATCCGCCAGGCCCCTGAAGAAGCGGGCGAGTTGCCCCAGTGGCTCAGCGACGCCATTTCGTCGCGAGGCTGAGCAGCGTCACTCCGAGAGCAGCGTCGTGAATACGTCTGCTTTGATGCCTGCAACCCGGGTCGGATGGTGATGGGTCGCCACGTAGTCGACGGCCGCACGGCTGAGTTGCTCGCGCAGTGTCACCGAGTCGGCGAGGCGAGCGAGGTGCTGTGCGAACTCCTCAGGGTCGTCTGTAACGAGGAGGTCCCGGTCTGCAACACAGTCGAGGCCTTCGTAACCCTTCGTTGTCGCAACGACGGGGAGGCCTGAAGCCATCGCCTCAACGGTCTTGACGCGCACACCGCTGCCGGTGAGCAGCGGGGCAATGAGCACGTCGGATCGCTGCTTGAGCGGCGAGATGTCTGGGACGTGGCCCGGGACCTCGACGCAGGGGTCGTCCGCGTATGAGCGCAGTTCCTGGGGCGGTGAGCCACCGACGAGGCGGAGCAGCACGTCGGTGTCGGTGAGTTGCAGGAACCGGGGCCAGACGTGCTGCATGAACCAGCGTGCCCCTTGGGCGTTTGGTGGCCAGTCGAAACCGCCGAGCCACAGGATCTCGAATCGGGTGCTGTGGAACGGCTCGGTGCGCTGCGACGTGCGCATCGGCACGGGGAGGAGATACTTCGGGCATGCATCGTCGACTCTGGCTGCGTCCGCCGCTGAGATGAACAGTTTCGCTCCGAAGCCGAGGCTGTTGCCGATCTCGATGCGTCGCCCGTTCCTCCTCGATATCTCTGCAAAGGAGCGCCACACCGCGAGTTCGGGTGCAGACCAGCGGTCCGTCATCCAGAACGGGTGGAGGTCACCTTCGATGTTGTGGTTTACAAGGACGGCAGGGATGTCTGGCACGAACCTGCGGACGAACGCCATCTGGAGATGGTCAACCTCGATGAGGTCGATGTGCTCTTCACGCACGACTCTGCGAACGGCGGCAACCGCAGCTTCGCTGTAGTACGACACGTCCATGAGGGGGAGGCCGAGGCGGGTGTGGCGGACGAGGTGCCGTAACACGTCGCTTCGGTTCAGTTCGGAGGGAATCGGGGGCCGGTCGACGAATGCGTAGGTTTTGAACACGTCTCGGTACAGCGCGTCGAGGTCCGTTCTCTGAGCGTCGAACTCTGCCCGCTCGGCTTCGTTCGCCATAGAAATGAGGTGGTAGTTGAATCTCTCCGCCAGTGGTGCTGTCGTTCCCCACGTGTACACGCGGCCCCCGGAGTTGACGGGTAGCAGCGGGGTGGTTGTGACGAGGAGGATGTTGTGAGTCATGTGCCTGCGTGTGGTGCGTCTGGTTTGCAACCGACGTGTCGGTCGTCGTGGGATAGGCTACGGCCGACGCCGGAGGTTCTCCATCGGGTTTGTGCGACGTGTGTCGAAATGGGTGCTGCCCTACTCAGTTGTGTCACGGTACCGCACTGCTCGGTACCGTGCCCGCCCGCGGACGAACTTCGATGTCGTGGTGGCATCCACGAGCGACCAGAAGCGGTGGCTAGCCAACACCCCGGACACGTACCGTGTCGGACTTCTGACAAGCCTCTCGGACGACCTGTCGGAAGACCCCGTGGAAGA
>CAYWPC010000017.1:0-4342 GCA_964460075.1 uncultured Acidimicrobiaceae bacterium | reverse complement strand
GTGGAAGATACGGAGTGCGCGGTAGGTGTCACCGATCTCCCAACAGGCCTCAGAGACGTTGCCGTTGCAGGCGAGTGGGACGCACACCAACTCAAGGCGGCCGAGCGTGTGTTTGGGGACCCGTCGGTGGATGCGGTCGTGGTCGCCCGCACAGCGTTTCGTCGAACGGCATGGATCGTTGAGGAGCCGTCCATCGAGCCTCTGGGTGTAGCGGTCAGACAGAGCGCGTTGACACACATCGGAGGGAATGGCCACCCATCCTCACCCGGTGTGTTGTATCGGCGTCTGCGTGACGCCGGATATCGCTTCGCCCTGCTCCCACATCCAGGTGAAGGTGAGCCGCACACACCGATGCGCACAGACACGGTTGGGTCGCCGTCGGTGGTCGTGCTCTCTCTCGTCCCTCTCCACGACGTCGGCGGGGGAGGGCGCTCGGCGAGGATCGCCATTGAACTGGTTCGGCGTGGCTACCACGTCACGTTCGTCTCGGCGCACCGCTCCGTCGGCGCCGATCTCGGTCTCCGCTACATCCACCCGAACTTGGAGCAGCGCTGGGTGTGGGACTTCGACCCTGGCGAGCTGATCGGTCGCGTCGCTCCCCACGATCGCGTCTTGGTGCTCGTCGAAGCCCCTGCACGCGAAATGGTCCGCAACGTCGCTCCGCTCATGGCTGCGGGGTATCGGGCCGTGTACGACATCATCGATGACTGGTCCGACCATGCCCTGGGATGGGACTGGTACGACAAGGCGGTCGAGGACCGCCTCATGCGATCCGTTGACGCTGTCACTGTCTCGGCGCCTGGCCTGGTGCCAGACACACCAGGTGGTGCGCTCGTCGTCCCCAACGGTGTGGATGCAACGGTGTTCTCTGTGCACTCCACTGCGGTCCCCGACGATCTGCCACTCGGTGAGGGCCCCACGATCGGGTACCACGGGTCGCTGTACGGTGCGTGGCTTGATTGGTCAGCTGTTGAGGCTGTCGCCTTGGCGTACCCGCAAGGCAAAGTCGTGATGATCGGTGACGATGGCGGTGTCGCCCGTGACCTTCCACGCAACGTCCACTTCCTGGGACCGAAGGCGCTCGGCGACCTCCCGGCGTATGTGCAGCGTTTCGATGTCGGTCTCGTCCCTTTCACCGTGTCTGAGGCCACCCATGCGGTGTCGCCGCTGAAGGTGTACGAATACCTTGCAAGTGGTGTCCCTGTCGCCGGTTCCCCCCTTCGGGCGCTCGACGGCATTGCGGGTGTGTACACCAACACGGACCTTGTCACGGCGGTGGCGGCTGCCTTGGATGCGTCGAAGCCGGATCGTGCAGCAGCGCTTGTAGAACATTCGTGGTCCGAGCGGCTGGGGCGCATGTTTCAACAGGCCGGTGTCGCGTTGCGTGACCTCGATACGCACACCGACGTGGGTGACGTGGCTGTGGTGCGTCGCCCCGTCGCCCACTACGGCAAGGACGAACGGATCGTCGACTTGTAGAGCGCCCACAGGTCACTCACCGACGAAGCGGCCTACGACGTAGCCTGCCAGGTTCGCGGTGGTGGCGGTGAGCCTGCACACAGGCAGGTACAGGTACTTCCCTGCGTTTGGCTCGTGGCGGAGCTTGTGCCGGATTGTGCGCCACACCGCAACACCAACAGGTATCGCCACGAGCGGGGTCAGGCGCAGGTCGATCGCTGCGAGCACCCCTGTGACGCCAAGCCCGGCACCGTACGCAGCCAAGGCGCCGGCGTAGTACCTGCCACGAAGCTTGGCCGCCCCGTCGCCTCGGCCCCACCGAAACGTCGTGCGTGCAAGGCCACGCAACCCTGAGGGTGGCCGCCACGCAACGACCGCGTCCGGGGCGAAGAGTGCATGGAAGCCTTGGGCGAGCATCATCTCGTCGAATCGGGTGTCTTCACCGAACTCTGAGCCCTCAGGGAAACGCCCAGCTTGTTCCCACGCCGACTTCGTCATCGCCATCGAGCGAGCGGAAGGAAGAAACACGTCGGGGTCGACCTCCTCGATGACGTACACGATGGTCAGCCCGACACATCGATCGAGCGTCGTCGGCGCATCGACTCGGTAGAAACCCGCAACCCACTCGACGTTCTCCCCACCGGTTGCGCCCTCGAAGGGTGCGGTGATGTGTTCGAGCCATTCCCGCTCGAGTGTGCAGCCGCCGTCGGTGCAGGCCACGACGTTGTACGTGGCGTGCTCGATGGCTGTGTTGCGTCCGTGGGAGCGGTTACCTGGCTCCACGATGACACGGATGCGTTCGTCTGCTGCGGCTGCTTCGGTCAGCCGCTGGAGGGTTCCGTCGGTTGATCCTGCGTCGACGATCACGATCTCGTCTGCCCGCCGTGTCTGGTCCGAAAGGGAGTAGAGGAATGCGTCGATCGTGTCTGCTTCGTTGAAAACCGTTGTGATCACGGTGATCGGTCGCTCTCCCATGGGGGTGAAGCGTACCGTCCGCCCCGTCGGTCAGCCTGCCGTCGATCCTCTGGTCATCGGCACCGAGCAGAGGTGCCTTCGCCGAGGAACCACAGCGCCTGCCCTGGGGTGGTGTCCGCAGTGAGCGGGGTGCCTTCGATACCTGCTGCCTGCGGATCATCGGTCGAGATGACAACGGTGCCCGATTCCGGGGTGCATGCGCCCTCGACGAAGGCGAGTTGGCGGGGTGCGAGCCGGAACTCGTACAGGTTCCTTGCGTCTGGGTTGAGGAAGGCAACGTCGTAGGTGACGGCTTCGCTCTCTGACAGTTCGTTCAGGGCGGCAGGGACGTTGTTGTATGCGTCGTACCAGAACGAAACGAACGGATCCCACGACGCGGATTTGCCAAGGAACGTCAGCCCGACAGTGATCGCAAGCACCGCAATAATCCCGGTGGAGGGGTTTCGCCGAATCGCCAACGCACCCACGATCCCTATCGCGGTTGCAAGGACGGAGATTGCAACGACGTCGATGCGATCCAGGAACACCGTGTTCGTTGGGCTGAAGATCGACTGCATGCCGACGAGTCCAGGGATCGTGAATTTCTGTACGTTCCCCACGAACTGTTCGGGGCCACGCAGCCAGTACAGCCCAGCACCTACGGGGAGGATCAGCGCAGCGCTGTACCCAAGTGCACGCCAGGCGACCCGAACCTTGAGCAACGCTGCTGTGCCCGCAAGGATGAGGATCGGTGTCACCCCTTCGAGGTAGCGGCCGTACACACGGTGGTCGACCCGGTTGACGTTGGTGAGGAGCCCTGCCGAGAGCAGCCAAACACCGACAACGGCGAGGATGGCGAAGGCTGCGCCTGCCTGTGCCGATGCGCTGGTCGGATGCCATTTCGGTGAGCGTGCAGCAACGAGGGTAAGGGCGACGAAGCCGAGGGCCGCAAGGCCGAAGGACACCGCAATCACGTACCAGCCGTGTCCGAGGGCCGTGGAGAGGGTCGAGGTGATCTGGTCCGGGGCGTATGCGGCAAGGATCCTCCTCACCGATCCTGCGTTGGCCGGCACGTCGCCAGGTGTCCAGAGTTCGCTCCGCAGGTAGGACCGCACGGCAAGGTCGCCTGCAACGACGATGCCTGCCGCTGTGGCAGCTATGAGCGCTGTGCTGGTTCGGATGCGGTACCACACCACGCCGAAGAGGAGGATGGCGCCGAACGCGGCTGCGACCGCTATGCCACGGCCGTGGATGGAGACGAGGTATCCAACGAGAGCGCCGGAGGCGATAGCGGGGCCGATCCTCGTGGCGCTGACCGGCTTCATACCGAACATCGATGTCACGGCCGCAACGGCTGTGAGGAACACGAGGGGGAACAGTGTTTCTGTCCAGATTCGCCCTGGCTGGAGGATGAGCGCAGGTGTGAGCGACACCACCGCTGCGCTGAGAAGCGCCGGGTGTTGCCTGAGGCTGAACATGTTGCGTGCAAGCCAGTATGCGGGGGCCATGATCAGCGTGGCGAACGCGACGTTGAGGAGCACCGCCCCTGTCCAGACGGCGTCTGCTTGTTGGGTGACCCAGTACAGGGGGATGAGCAGCACGGAGTAGCCGGGGGCGTAGGAGAACGCACCGTCGAACGTTGGGGGTGTGCCGCCTGCGAGGAAGCGTGCGTTGCCGAGGTATCCAAGTGCGTCGCTGTAGAGGACAGGTCCTCGGTTTCCGAAGATCGCAGCGATGTGCACGGCGGCGACAGCCACCACGGCAAGGGTGACGATCATCCACCACCGTGTCGGTGAGGGGGACGTGTCTGAGCCGTCGATCGGTGTGAGTTCGATCTCGATTTCGATGCTCGGGTCTGTCATTCTTCGGTTGCGCCCATGATTGCTGATCCTGCCGCCGCCATGCTAGGTCCCTCCCGACGGTCCCCCCT
>CAYWPC010000016.1:25709-52990 GCA_964460075.1 uncultured Acidimicrobiaceae bacterium | reverse complement strand
CGATGGTGAGATTCTCGCCATCGTCGGCCCCAACGGCGCTGGGAAGAGCACGCTGCTCAAGTCGATAATCGGACTGTTGACGCCGACGAGCGGTGCGATCAGGATCGAGAATGTCGACACGACGAAGATGCCAACGCATCGGATCCGTCAAGCCGGAGTTGCGATGGTGCTGCAGACTCCGCGGGTATTTCGATCGCTCACCGTCGAGGAGAACGTCGTCGTCGGGGCGATGTTCGGAAAGAGGGCGGAGCGACTGCCGGAGTGCGACGCGTATGAAGAGGCCGGCTCGATGCTGGACTTCGTCGGTCTGTCCGACAAGGGCGGATCTGCCATCGAGCAGTTGAACTTGCACGAGCAGAGGTACGTCGAGCTCGCGAGAGCGCTCGCTGGGAGGCCGCGGCTGCTCCTGCTCGATGAGGTCATGGCCGGCCTAAACGACACGGAGACCCGATCCTCGATCGAGATGATCCGATCGGCCCGTGACCACCTCGGTGTCACCGTCATCTGGGTTGAGCACGTGATGAAAGCCGTGATGGATCTTGCAGAGCGTGTGGCGGTGCTGAATTTCGGGAGACTTCTCGCCGACGGCGACCCGGAGACGGTCATGCGTAACCCGGCCGTGGTCGAGGCGTACTTGGGCGGCGAGGCGTTGCCAGATGCTTGACGTCTCAGACCTGTACGCGGGATACGACGCCAAGGCTGTGGTCCTTGGTGTGTCGATCAATGTTTCGGATGGAGAGACTGTTGCCGTCATCGGTTCCAACGGGGCTGGGAAGACCACGTTCTTGCGCGCCGTATGCGGTCTCCTCCCCGTGTCGGCTGGCGATGTGCGTTATCAAGGCCGATCGATCACGGCCCTCGCTGCCTATGAGGTCGCGCGTGCCGGAATCTCGTACGTACCTGCGGAACGGCACCTTTTCCCCGAGATGACCGTTGCGGAGAACCTCGCTCTCGGCGCGTTTCCCCACAGGCCGGACACGGATCAACTGTCGACAGTGTTCGATCTCTTTCCCAGGCTCGCTGAACGCCGTCGCCAGGCAGCGGGCACGATGAGTGGCGGGGAGCAGCAGATGGTTGCTGTTGGGCGTGCTCTCATGTCCCGCCCGAAGCTGCTCATCCTCGACGAGCCCACGACAGGTCTGGCACCGAAGCTCGCTGCCCAGGCGTATGAGTCGCTCGCCGTCTTGGGTGCTGCGGGGATGACCATTCTTGTCGCCGAACAGCAAGTTCCGCTCGTTCTCGGCCTCGCCGACAGAGGATACGTGTTGGAGAATGGTGCGATACAGCTCGAGGGTTCCGCTAGCGAACTGAGAGACAACCCGGTTGTTCGACGTGCGTACCTAGGAGTGGTGTGACTGCTGTAATCCTCGACGGAATCGTGCTTGGTCTCCAGTTCGGGCTTCTCGGTGTTGGGCTCACGGTTGTCTACGGCATGGGGGGTGTCCTCAACCTCGCCTACGGGCAGATGGCTGTGGTTGCGGCTGTTGTCGTGTCGGTGACCATGCGCTCAGGATTGGCTGCTGGGCCTGCGGTACTGCTCGGTATTCTCGCTGCAGCCGCTATCGGGCTCGTTCTGAACCTCACCGTTCTCAAGCCGGTGTACCGAAGACGGGGCGAAGATCGGGTGCTTCTCAGTCTGCTCTTGACGATCGGCGTTGCTTTCATCATCGACGGCTTGCTCGTATGGCGCTTTCCAATCGAGGCGCTGAGTCTCAGCATCGGAGGTAAGCCGATCTCGATTCTCGGTGTGCCGATGCGCACGGGCAGCTTGTTGGCATCCGGGATCACGATCGTGGCGGGAGGTGCCTTGATCGTCTTTTTCCGGGCGACTACGACCGGTAAGGCTGTGCGATCGGTGATTCAGGATGAGGTGGGCGCCAGGCTATGTGGAGTCAACCCTTCAGCGGTGCGTACGCTGATCTTTACCTTGAGTGGCGCACTTGCGGGCCTCGTGGCTGCGACACAGTCGATGACCAGCCCCGTGACTATCAGCGCCGGATTCGACATAACGATCCTCGCTCTGCTCGTCACCGTCGTCGGAGGGCTTGGGAGCGTCAGGGGTGCGTTCCTCGCAGGCCTCCTCCTCGGCATCATCAACGCGATGAGTTCGTTCTACATCGGTTCATACGTCACAACCATCATTCTGCTCGTCGCGGCAGCGCTCACGATCCTGGTTCGTCCCTCCGGCATCTTTGGGAGGCACGCATGACAGCAGAAGAATGTGCACCACCGTCTGGTGACTCCGGCTTCTTGGGAGCGGGAGGCGGAGGTCGACGAGTCTCAAGTGTGCCGGCCTTCGCCGCGATTGCCGTGGCTGCCCTCATTCTCGCTCTCGTCCCGATATGGATCGGCGATTCGCGCACCCTGATGGGTGTCGCCGTAACTGGGCTGCTCTTTGCGTCCTATACGATCGCCTTCAACCTGATCTTTGGCAGCACGGGGCAACTATTTCTGGCGGTTGGGGCGCTTGCTGGGGTTGGCGCGTACACCTCTGCCATCGTGAGTGACAGTTTCGGTGTGCCGTTCCCCATCACGATCGTGGTCGCGACAGGAATGTCAATGCTCATAGGCGGAGGGTTCAGCTGGATCGCCGTCCGGCGATCGCTCGACATCATCTTCACCGGGATCGTCACGTTGACGTTCTCGTTGGCCTTCGACAACCTTCTGCTCGGCCAGAGAGGCATCACAGGTGGCGAGACCGGATTCGTCGTCGATGCTGGATCCGGTACGTTCCTTCGTAGACAGATTCCGCCGTATTACGTGTTCCTTACAGTCGTCATCGTGTTCCTGGTTGGCTACGTCGTGCTCCATCGCTCACATATAGGGTGGGCGTTCCGGGCTCTCAGAGACGATGAAGTCGCCGCAGAGTTGTCTGGGGTGAATGTCGCTAGGTATCGGATCTATGCGGGTGCTATCGGCGGCGGGATGCTTGGTTTTACAGGAGCGTTGTGGGCACACGTGGAAGGTTTCATCAGTCCCGCGACGTTCACGTTTGTCCACGTCGATGTTCCCGTGCTCGTGATGTTGGTGTTCGGCGGAATCGGAACGTTGATGGGCCCCATATTCGGGTCGGCCATCTTCACCTACATCGGTGAAGTGCTTGCGTCGTTCAGCCAGTTGCGTCTCATAGCCGAGGGTGCGCTGCTCATTGTGCTGTTCCTCGCGTTTCCCAAGGGCGTTGTCGGCGCTCTGCGTGCCCTATCGAGCCGTTATCCGAGGAGACGAAAGACACCAAGACCGTAGGCGTTGGGCCGTTCAACACCTTGCCCTGTCCTAGAGAGTTTTCGGCGCGCTGCGTTGCCTCTCGGAAGCACAAGGCGCTCACCGCAAGCCGGACGTGGGGTGTTTCAGTGGGGCTTCACGCAGAGCACGGGAACCGGGGAGTCGTGGAGGATGTCGAGGGCGTTCGACCCAAGGAGCATCTTGCCGGTTGCCGACCGTTGACGAATACCGATCACGATCATCTCAGCCCCGTGGTCCGCGACTGCCTGAACGAGATCCCTCGCCGGCCTGTCACCCCTCACGTACTCGTGAACGTCGTGCTCGATCCCTGCATTGGTGAGTCGCTCTGTGAGTTCGTCGAGCGCCCGAGCCATGGCGACGTAGTCCTCGGTCTTGTCGTGCCGCCCTCCGAGCTTCGAGTTGACGATGACCAAGCTTCCGTTGCGGAGCTCTGCCTCCTCGATAGCTCGGTCGATAGCCGCGTTGCCTTCGGGACTGTCGATGAATCCGACGACAATCTTCATTCCTGCTCCGTTCTGTCTCGCATCGTGCCGGCGCTGGTCCCCAGTCGGTGGGGCTTTCGCCAGTCTATGCAACTGCGGTGGCCCGGAGCGACCTGTTGGGGTACGCAACCCGACTGACGGGCGGTAGATCGTGTCGCTCAGACTCGGTTGGATGACCTGTTCGGTACCGGCCGGGTGTAGGTGAACGCTGTCTTGGCTGCCCCCAATCGGCGCTAGCCGAGATGAGTCGATCGGCTCAGCGTTGTTGCGATCGGTGGGACGTGTGCGCTGGTGTCGCTCTCGCGTTCGCCGCACGAGCCTTAGGGAAGTGGGATCTCATCGCGGTGTGCGAAGCCGGCGGCATTGTCGATGAAGAAGCAGCGTTCGGGAACGAGCTCGTACCACGCAACGCGTTTCAATGCCGTCCGGATCAAGGCTGGGGCGTTGCCCGGCTTGAGCAGCGGGAACTTCTCCGCGTAGCGTGCAATGGCGCGAGCTCTGTTCGCTCCGGAGAGTATGTGAACATTGCCCTCGATTTGGATACCTTTGATCTGCGTCCATTCCGTGTAGTCCTCATGTATGGCTGCCGCACAGCGCGCATCGGATTCCAGGTTGCCAGCGTGTCTGGTGTTCTGTGACGACAGGAAAGTGAGGGTGAACCCGTCGTTGGCATAGAAGACGGCCGCAGCCCATGGCCCGAGGGGACCGCTGGTCGCCAGCGTCATGACGTGATGACTTTCTACGTAGTCCAGGGCATCTTCGTGTCGTTCAGACATTGCACACCCCCTCCGTTTTCTGAGTATGTTTCGCATGAGGGTACTTTGGTTCAGCGGTTTGAGGAGGGTGTGCAGGTGGTCAACGGTCGTCTTGTTGTGGGGATTGCTGGGGCTAGCGGTGCCGTGTACGGCGTCAGGCTTCTCGAGGTGTTGCGAGATCTCGCCAACGTCGAGACCCATCTCGTAGTTAGCGGTGGGGCGGAGCGTACGATCGAGTTGGAGACGGATTTCGCACTTCGCGATGTCGAGGCGCTCGCCGACGAGGTTCACGATGTGCGTGATGTGGCTGCTCCACTTTCGTCCGGGTCGTTCCGAACAATGGGCATGGTTGTTGCGCCATGTTCGATGAAGACGCTCTCTGGAATTGCGAATTCCTACAGCGACAATCTGTTGCTTCGGGCCGCAGACGTGACGCTGAAGGAGCGTCGTCGACTCGTTCTGCTACCCCGTGAGACGCCGTTGCATCTCGGACATGCGCGTCTGCTCGTACAAGCCATCGAGATCGGAGCTGTGGTGATGCCACCCGTCCCTGCCTTGTATCACCGACCGACATCGGTTGCAGAGATCATCGATCACACCGTGAGTCGGGTGCTCGATCTCTTCGGGATTGAGAACGATCTTGTTGCTCGTTGGGGCGGCGGTTGAGCTTTGGGGTCGACCAGGGGGGCGTCCGTGCTCTTGTGTGCGATCCGGGGCTTGTGCTGAGAGCCGTTTGACGTGTCGGTAACAACGAGTTACGGTTCTGTATCAAGAACAAGGTTCTATAGTGCGAACACATCACACGTCCTGGTCAATCTGCATCACTGCTCGTCCCCGGTTTCGAACCGGGTCGAAGCTGATTGCTCGATACCAGGCATCGGACACTTGGATGCTCGATAGCCAACCGCTCGACACGGTGGAAGATTGATGCGGGCATGACCAAGGTTTCTGAGTACACGCTCGCGTTCGAAGATTGTGTTCGCGACTGCGTTGCCCTCGTCGGAGGGAAGAGCACCGGGCTTGGAAGCATGATTCGCGCGGGCATACCCGTTCCCCCTGGCTTTGCCGTGACAACCCTCGCGTATCGCGCAATGCTCGGAACTGGACGTACCGAACGAGAGATCTCCGATCTTCTCCGACGCGCAGATCCTGACGACATCGATGGACTCGAAGATATCTCGCTTCAGATCGCGGCGAAGATCGAAGGCGCCCCCATGCCGTTGGACGTAGAGACCGCGATCAGAGCCGGATACGAGGGACTCTCGTCGATGTGCAGTCAAGGGGATACCGAAACGGATAACGGCAGAGGGCTTCCGGTTGCTGTCCGCTCGAGTGCTACCGCCGAGGATCTGCCTGGCGCGAGCTTCGCTGGTCAGCAGGACACGTTCTTGTGGGTCGTGGGTGCCGATGATGTCATAGCGTTCGTCAAGCGTTGTTGGTCGAGCCTGTATACGGCTAGGGCGATTTCGTACCGGATCGAGCAGGGATACGACCACGAGAAGGTCTATATGAGCGTCTGCATCCAAAAGATGGTCAACGCACGGGCCGCTGGTGTGATGTTCACGCTGAACCCGATCAACGGCGACCGCTCGAAAGTGGCGATCGATGCGAGTTGGGGGCTCGGCGAGTCGGTCGCCTCAGGAGAGGTGACTCCGGATAACTATCTCGTGGACAAGGTCGCTCGTCGAATAGCTCGTCGCACGGTCTCGTCGAAGATGATCGAGTACCGAGCGGTTCCAGCCGAGCGACGTGTGGTGCGAACGGACGTGCCGGAGGATCGGCGAGATGCTCCATGTCTCTCGGATGATGAGATTCTCACCCTCAGCGGGTTGGCACGGCGAGTCGAGGCCCATCATGGGTGTCCTCAGGATCTTGAATGGGCGATTGACGCCGACCTCGAGCCCCCAGACAACATTGTGCTGCTTCAGAGCCGACCCGAGACGGTGTGGAGCGGCCAGGATCGGGCTCAGGTGTCGTCCGCCGAGAACTCGACGATGGACTTCATCGTGGCAAACCTTCTCGCGGGGGTGCGGCTGCGTGGTAGGCAAGAGGATGCCAGGGGAAGCGGAGGTGGTCAGTGACGTAGGGAAGTGCTGAGCGGTTCTCGTCGGCTAACTCGACGAGCGTGCACCATTGCTTGCATTGTGTGGGAAGTGCCACTCCGTCAAACGGAGCGGTTGCGCCTTCTCCTGCGTGCTGGGCACGCTCGGTTGCGATTCGACGTGAAGCGTTACTCGGTACGTTCCGATGCGGCGTGGACCGTCGCGGCAAGTCTCGATGCGGCGGTGACGCACTCGAGCGACGACCAGACGAGCGAAGGCGAGGAGAGGACGATGAGCGACACACGGTTCCCGAATCCTTTCGAGGTACCCACCCCGGAAGGTTGTGAGGGTTGGGAGAAGCTGTACCCGTATTACTACCTGTTCAGCGAGGAGCGCAGGGAGTTCGAAGAGTCGAAGTTCTGGTTCTTCGACGGCATGCACCATCCCGAAGTTCTGTACCCATTCGATACGATCACCTGTGAGAGTTGGTGGGTGGCCCTTGGTGAGATGAACAGCAGGGTCTACATCGTTCCTCCTGCGTTGGGGATCGATCAGAGGGTCCTCAACGGACGCTTGTACATCAGCGCGAACGCGATCATGGACGAAGAGGTGGTCGGTGCTCGCGTCGCTCACTTCATGGAGCGAGCAGGCTACTACTACGAGCACTGGGATGAGTTGTACGAGAAGTGGCAGGGCAAGGCGCGCCAGACGATCGAGGATCTGAAGGCCGTGAAGGTCACGCCGCTGCCGGAGATGGAGGATCTCGAAACGGTTCGTTCCGGGCGCGGGCTCACTTCAGCGTACGACCTCCTTGTCGCATACAACCGAGTCGTTGAGAACATGCACAAGATCTGGCATCTTCACTTCGAGTTCCTGAACCTCGGCTACGCCGCCTACCTGACCTACTTCGGCTTCTGCAAGGAACTGTTCCCTGACATCCCCGACCAAGTTGTGGCTCAGATGGTGGCAGGTATCGATGTGCTCCTATTCCGACCAGACGCTGAACTGAAGAAGCTCGCGGCTAAGGCGGTCGACTTCGGTGTTGGTGATGCTCTCAAGGACCACACCGACCCGGCCGAGGTGATCGAGGTCCTTGAGCAGTCCGACGCAGGTCTGCGTTGGATAGCCGAGCTCGAGAAAGCGAAGGACCCCTGGTTCTACTTCTCGACGGGTTCGGGGTTCTACCACCACCACAAGACATGGATCAACGATCAGACGTTCCCGTTCGCTGGGATTGCCGACTACATCCGCAAGATCGAGGCTGGCGTAAGCATCGAACGACCGATGGAGGAGGTCATTGCAGAGAGAGATCGGCTGTCGGCTGAGTATGCGGCACTTCTGGATGGAGATGATCTCAAGAACTTCAACGAGCAACTCGGACTCGCACGAACGGTGTTCCCCTTCATCGAGGATCACAACTTCTATGTGGAGCACTGGCATCACGCCGTGTTCTGGAACAAGATGCGTGAGTTCGGACAGATCTTCGTCGACGCCGGCTTCTTCGCAGAGGTTGACGACATGTTCTACCTTCATCGCTTCGAAGTCGAGGCTGCCCTCTATGACCTCATCGCATCGTGGGGCGTTGGTACGCCGGCAAGAGGGCCGGGATATTGGCCGAAGGAGATCACGAAGCGGAAGGACCTCTTCGAGAAGCTGTCGGAGTGGACGCCGATCCCCGCACTGGGAGAGCCGCCGGAGGTCGTTACCGAGCCCTTCACGATCATGCTCTGGGGCATTACAACGGACTCCATCCAGAACTGGCTTGGTCTCGGCGATGGAGGTGACGATGCCGACTACGACCTGAAGGGCTTTGCCGGGTCTCCTGGCACGGTCGAAGGAGTCGCAAGGGTGATTCTCAGCGCTGATGAGCTCCGAGACGTGCAGGAGGGCGAGGTGCTCGTCTGCCCAATCACGAATCCAAGTTGGGGACCGGTGTTCTCCAAGATCGCTGCGGCCGTCACCGATATTGGAGGCATGATGTCGCACGCGTCGATCGTTTGCAGGGAGTACGGCGTTCCTGCGGTCGTAGGCACAGGCTTCGCGACCCAACGGATCGAGACGGGTCAGCGGTTGCTCGTTGATGGCGCTGCGGGGACAGTGAAGATCCTCGACTGAGAGACCGAAGCTCGTCGGGGGATCCCTGCCCCCGGCGAGTCACCTCATCGTCGAGTATTTGACTGGAGGGGAATAGGAAACTATGTTTCTGTATCAAGAACAGGGTTCTATGACGCGAACATGGGAGATCGGGCAGCCGCTCAGCGTCGTTGGTGACTCCCGACCCCCAAGGAGGCGGCCGTGGTAGCACGGGTGTCAGCAGTCGAGAGAGGGATCCAGATTCTGCGGTCGTTCGAGATGCGCGACGAGTACAGCCTGACCGAGCTCGTGGCGCTGCTCTCGCTGAACAAGAGCACCGCCTACGGCATTCTGCAGACGCTCACCGACCATCGATTCTTGACGCGAGACCCGCAAACCCTTCGGTACAGGTTGGGGCCAGCGTTGATCAGGTTGGGTTTTCTGGCCCATGAGCAGACCGATGTGCGCCGCATTGCTCTGCCGCACATGGAGTCGCTCGTTGCCGAGATTCGCAAGTCGGTGCTTCTCGGAACGTTCCACGAAGATAGGCTCACCATTATCGACAAGGTGGATCCTGTGGGAGCCCTGCATGTGTCCGCTGCCATCGGCCAGCAGATCCCATTCTCCGCTGGCTCCTTCGGCCGCGTATTTCTCGCCTGGCTTCCCGAAAGCCGTGTCGATGTCCTCATCAGCAAGTACGGCCTCGAGGCGTTCACGCCTGCGTCAATCACCGATCCAGACGCATACAAGGCCGAACTGGCCCTGGTTCGAGAGCGCGGATACGCGGTCGATGACACCGAGGAGTACCTGCTGGGCGTACGCGCTGTCTCGGTGCCACTCATGGGCCCAGACGGCGTCGTTGCGGGACTTACCGTCGTCGGGTTCACGTCCCGAAGCGGAGATCAGCCAGGTGAGCAGGCAATCAAGGCTGCCGTGTCGGCGGCACAACAGATTTCGACGCAGCTCGGCGGCGATCTTGCCGAGTCGAGTCAGTCGAAGGGTGTGCAGGGAGCGAGCTCACAGCCGCCACCTGGCGCACGCGAAGAGAAGTAACGAACACAACAAGGAGACATACCGTGCCGTTCGACGACCTACGATCGTTCATCGACCGACTCGACGAGGAGAACCAACTCCATAAAATCAAGCGCGAGGTTGACTGGAACCTTGAGTTGAGCCATGTTGCCAAGCTCAACGAGGAACGACAAGGAGGAGGATCCGCCCTCCTGTTCGAAAGCGTCAAGGACTATCCGGGCCACCGCGTATTCATCAGTGCGATGACAGCACGCGAACGCCTTGCCTTGGCACTCGACATGCCGCAGGGAACAAGCCTCATGAACCTCTCCCACGAGTGGGTAGATCGCATCCACGGCAAGTCAGTGCCGCCGAAGCAGCTGGACTGGGGTCCGACCAAGGAGAACATCCTTGTCGGCGACGATGCCGACATCACAACAATCCCTTCACCTTGGTTCTACCCGGGGGATGGCGGTCGATATTTCGGTACTGCCGGGTATCTCATAACCCGCAACCTCAAGACCGGGCGTCTGAACCTTGGGACGTACAGGGCGATGGTCGGTGACAGCAAGGAGCTGTGCATCTACATGATCAAGGCCAAAGATGGCGAGATCGATTTTCGGGATTACCAGGAAGCTGGGATTCCGATGCCCGTGGCGTACGTCTCTGGATCAGACCCCACCTTGTTCCTGTGCGGGAGCACACTCTTCGGCCTCGACGAGAGCGAGTACGACGTTGCAGGAGCACTCCGTGGAGCACCCGTCGAGGTGGTGCAAGCAGAGACATCCGATCTTCTGGTCCCAGCAACGGCAGAGTGGGTCGTTGAAGGTGAGATCGTGCCAGGCGAGACTCGGCCGGAGGGACCGTTCGGCGAGTACACAGGCCACTACTCAGGCAAGGGTGACGAAGAGCAGTACTTCATCAGAGTCAAGGCGATCACCCATCGTAACGATCCGATTCTCTGGTCGACCACCGTTGGGCGCCCCACAACCGACACACACATGATCATGAGTGTCAATCGCACTGCGTCGCTGTGGAACGACCTGCGGCGGATGCAGATCCCTGGGATCAAGGCCGTGTACGGGCCCCCGGCTTCAGCTGGTCGGATGTTGGTCATCATCTCTGTCAAGCAGATGTATCACGGACACTCCACACAGGTCGGCTTGGCCGCGTTTGCTTCAACTACTGGCAATTACGGCCTCAAGACCGTGATACTCGTGGACGACGACATCGACGTCGAGAACATGGATCAGGTGATGTACGCCCTGAGCTTCAAGTATCAGCCGGAGTTCGGCACACAGATCCTTCACAGGGGTCGATCGACACCGCTCGATCCTTCGCTACCCCGTTCGAGCCGGTTCATGACCTCGCGTGTGATCATCGACTGCACCACCCCCTATGAGTGGGGTGAAGATGAGCGGCCGCCGAGGATCTACCTCGATGATGACATGGCTGCTCATGTGAAGGACCACTGGGAGGAGTATTTCGGATGAGCGTCTGGGTGTGGGGTAACCAGGTGATGGTGGCGTGACACGACCTGTTGAGGGGATCATCTTCGATATCGACGGTACGGTTGCCAGGGGACGTCAGGTCCTCCCTGGTGCCATCGAGACCTTGGCTGAGCTGCGCCGTCGGGGGATTCGATTCGCCTTCTTCACCAATGACAACTCGAGCCCTGTCAGGTCGTGGGTGGAGCGCCTTGGCGCGATGGGGATCGATGCAGCGCCAGATGAGATCGTCACATCTGCCCTCGTCGCGGCGGAAGTGATGGCCGAGCTCCATGCGGAGAGCCCCCTCCTCGCCATCGGCGATGTGGGGCTTATCGAGGCGCTCGATGCGAAGGATCTCGAAATGGTCCCTGACGGCGCGGCGGATCGTGCGGCTGCGGTCGTCATGGGGAAGGACCCGGATTTCGATCAGCTACGTCTCGATATCGTCTGCCAAGCTATTTGGAACGGCGCCGAGTTCTTCGCTACTAACTACGATCCGAAACTGCCGGTAGCGGGTGGGTTCACTCCTGGTACCGGTGCCATGGTGAAGGCAGTCGCGTACGCTACCGGATGCGAGCCAATCGTGACGGGGAAGCCGTCCCCGTGGTCCGGTCGCATGGCGATGCGAATACTGGGTGTTGTATCGGAGAGAGGTGTGGTGGTGGGCGATCAACTCTCTACTGATATCGCTATGGGTCGCAACGCAGGGATGGGCACCGTCCTGGTGCTCACCGGTGCAACGGGTACGGGCGACGTCGAGGCTGCACCCGTCGAAGAACGTCCCGATGTCGTCCTGGGAGGAGTCGGCGACCTCATCCAATGGATCGACGAGAGGCGTGACCTGGCTGCCATGCGGTCCGATTGAGCTAGATGAGCATCCGGCATCCCTGATGAGGATCGTATTGCTGCATCGATGATGTGAGCGGCAATGGTTCCGACTACGAGGAATCGCGACTCGGTGTCGAACTCCGGAACGTTCGTGTCGGCGTTGAGACGATACGTCGCCCGAAGCAGCAGGTGCATGCGCCACACAGCCGATCGCTCCACTTCCGAGGCACAAGACACTGTCGCGGTTGGAACCTGGCGGTGTGTGAGATTATCGTGGAGGTAGATCCAAAGGGGGCGCCTATCAACCTCAGAGCACGTCGACTCATTCTGCTTCTGTTCTCGGCCGCGATCCTGCTCGCAGCCTGTGGTGGCGGCGACACCGGTGGCGAGCCGACAGACACTGCCGGTGGGTCACCGTCGACGACTGTCGCGACCTCGACGACGACTGTTGTGACTTCGACCACCACGGTTACGCCGTCCGGTGCGGCCTCTGACCTCAGGGACGCCAGAGCAGCCGTGGTTCGCATCGTGGCACAAGGTAGCTTTGTGGATCCCGTGGAAGGCAACGTCTACAACACATCCGGTTCCGGATCGGGCTTCATCATCGACCCGAGCGGCATCGCCGTGACGAACAACCACGTCGTCACAGGGGCAGCGTTTCTGCAGGTCTTCATCGAGGGTGAGGACGAGCCACGCAACGCAAAGATCCTCGGCGTGTCTGAGTGCTCAGATCTCGCGATCATCGATATCGACGGTTCCGGCTTCCCATATCTCGATTGGTTCGATGGGGACATCGTTGCAGGCATCGACGTATATGCCGCAGGATTCCCGTTGGGTGACCCTGAGTACACGATAACCGAAGGCATCATCTCGAAGGAGAAGGCCGACGGTGAGACGTATTGGGCTTCGGTGGACTCCGTGATCCAGCACACCGCACGCATTCTGCCTGGCAACTCCGGGGGTCCCCTCATAACCGTTGACGGGGAAGTGCTCGCGATCAACTATGCAGGCGTACAAGACTACGACATCAACGAGGCGATCAGTCGCGATGAGGCGATGGTCGTGCTCGATGAGTTGCTGGCAGGCAACAACGTGAGCTCGATCGGTGTCAACGGGTTCGCGTTCTCCGATGGTGAGTATTCCGGTATCTGGGTTTCGGGCGTTGAGTCCGGATCACCTGCCGCCAGCATCGGGATTGTTGGTGGCGACATCATCACAAAGATGGAGGGCCTCGTCTTGGCAACGGACGGCACCAAGGCCGACTATTGCGACATCCTTCGCAGCCGGAGCAACGACGACCCGATCGCCGTGCAAATCGTGCGCTCCGAATCCGGGGAAGTGTTCGAAGGAACACTCAACGCAGACGACGAACTCAAACTAGCTTTCTCCTTCACAGAGGAACTCTCAGGTGGCGTTGCTGGTGAATCTGTCGTCGAGTACGAGTACACACAGGTGTCCGACGATGCGGGCATCCTCGTCATGGAGGTCCCAACAAGCTGGGCCGATGTCAGCGGCACCGAATGGATCGATGATTCCAGGGTGCTGGGGAACTCCATTGCTGCTGCGCCGAATCTCGATGCCTTCTACAGCAGCTGGGAGACTCCCGGCGTGTTCTTTGGGGTCTCCCAGGTGCTGTACAACGAAGTCGAACCTGGAGGCATTCTCGACCGCAACGACTTCTCTGACGACTGCGTCTACGACAGCCGGTATGACTACGAGGACGCGATTTATAGAGGAGCGTACGATGTCTGGCGGGACTGCGGCGGTACCAGCACTTCACTCGTCATTCTCGAGGCGTACCCGTCTGGAGTCGAGTTCGTTGTTCTTGTCCAGATTCAGGTGGTCACGGATGCCGATCTCAAAGCACTCGATAGGATCCTGGCGACCTTCGACGCGATGATCCACTGATGCAGTGAGATCTTGACACGACTGGTTGTGGCTCGGCCGCATGCAGTCGATAGGGACTCAGGTACGACGGTTCTATCGCCATCGCAGTGGCCCGTCTGTTCCTAGTCGTGTGACTTCGCCCTAGGCGTGATGATCACCGTTGCGATGACGGCCACGAGAACCGCAATGCCGAGCAGTGCGTAGGCCAACGTCGCGAGATCATCTCCTGGCGGAGCCTCCGTGGCGGCTTCGGTTGCAAGAATGAGGTTCAGCATGGCGATCAGCGTACCGCTGAGACGCCACGTAGTACGCATTGTGCCGAATGGCTCGATCGCGTGTTTTGTGTAGCGGGTACACAGGCCCGGGGGCGAGAAGCCGTGACGGCCGCCGCCCGCACTGCCCTGTGATGGGTGAAGTATCGGGACTCCTACCATCGGGAGGATGTCTGACCGGAAGAAAACAAGCGCCTCTATGCCTCAAATCCCCAAGGGGGCACTCGGTGGCGGTCTGCATCTGACGTGGGGATTCGTGAAACGACGCCCGTGGTCGTTCGCTCTTGCCGTAGGTGGCGCAGTCCTGTTCGTGTCGGCAATCGTTGCCTCGGCGGTTGTGGTCGGCTGGGTGACCGATTCGCTCATCATCCCCGTGCTCCAGGACGGTCAAAGAGCAGATGACAAGCTTTGGCAGGCCATCGGTTTGATCCTCGCTGTTGCGCTATGGAAGTCCGCAGGTATCACCCTGAGACGGGCGGCAGCTGGATGGCTTCAGTACGCCACGCGTTCCGATGCGCGAAAGCGACTCATCCACCACCAGATGCAACTCGATCTCGCGTGGCACGATCGGCGGAGCACAGGAGACCTTCTCTCGGTCTCTGAGGTCGACACCAATCAGGGGACGTTCGTTCTCGCCCCGCTCCCATACGCGACGGGGTCGTTATTGCTCCTCATAGGGACTGTCGTGCTTGTCGCTATGACGGACATCTTCCTCGGGGTCGTGATGTTCGTCGGTCTCACTGCGATCGTGGCGATCGATGTGCAAGGAGCATTTCGCACGTTCCGTCCGTTCGTAGATGTGCAAGATGAGCGGGGTGTGGTGAGCGGAATTGCTCATGAGTCGATCGATGGCGCCCTCACCGTCAAGGCGCTCGGGCGCGGTACGCAGGAGACGGAGCGATTCGCCGTTTCAGCCAACCGCCTCAGAGACAAGATCATCCATGTGAACAGCCTCTGGGTGGCCTATCGCGCAGTTGTGGAGTCGCTTCCCTCCGTTGTGATCACGGTGCTGCTCATCGTGGGCGTGTTCCGACTGTCTGCAGGCGATGTGTCTGCAGGCGACCTCGTGACTATCACCTATTTGTTGTCCTTGATGACAATGCCGATCTCGCTGCTTGGATTCGTAGTGTGGGAGATGGTCCACTCGCTGGCGGCATGGCGTCGAGTGCAGGCAGTTCTCGATGCCGGGGACGTTGTCGAGCACGGGAGGACACACGCAACAACGGATACGACCGGTGGATCGGTCGACTCGACAGCCGTGACGTTCAGCTATCCCGAGAGCGAGAAGATACTCGTCGATGTCGACTTCGACATTTCAGGTGGCAGCACAGTCGCTGTTGTCGGACCGACTGGTTCAGGGAAGTCGACGTTGGCACTTCTGCTTGCTCGTTTGTGGGATCCGACGTCTGGGAGGCTTGCCCTCGATGGCAGAGACTTGCGAGCGTTCGCCCGATCGGAACTCGCGAGCGAGGTCGCCTTCGTATCGCAGGACTCCTTCTTCTTCGACGACACGATCGAAGGCAATATCACGCTCGGGATCGACTTCCCAAGGGCGGACGTGATGGCAGCGGCACACTTGGCTGGGGTTGCGCGGTTCATCGACGAGCTCGACTACGGATACGACACGAGGATCGGTGAACGAGGTACCTCCCTCTCGGGAGGACAGCGCCAGCGTGTGGCCCTCGCACGGGCACTGGTTCGTCGACCGCGCGTACTCGTACTCGACGATGCAACGTCTGCGGTAGATCCCTCGGTCGAATCGGAGATACTCAGGGGTCTACGGCGCTCTGAGCTCCCATCGACGGTCATCATCGTTGCGTACAGGAAGTCATCCATCGTGCTCGCGGACGAAGTGATGTTCTTGGAGGAGGGCCGCGTCGTCGCCAAAGGAACCCATGAGGAACTGATGGCTACAACCCCTGGTTACGTCCGCTTGCTGACGGCGTACGAGGAGGAAGGCACCGCACAGCGGAGTCGTGGGGAGGTGACGACATGACGGACCCGGGTTCTATGCGCACATCCGAGGCACTATCACGATCCTTCACCGTCGCGCCCGAACTGGCCAAAGGTATGTGGGTGACGCTGGTGCTTGCCGTGGTGGGCACAGCGCTTCAGCTCATCGTGCCAATCGTGATTCAACAGATCATCGACAATCAGATTCTCGGAACTGCCGAGGCCGACACAGCAGCTGTGGTAAGGCTCGGCAGTGTTGCCCTCCTCGCTGTCGCGTTCGCGATGGTTGCCAGATGGCTCTCTCTGCGCAGGCTTGTACGGGCTGCGGCGGCTGGATTGGCACAGCTTCGCATCAAGACGTTTGGGCATCTCCACGAAATGTCAATGCTTGAGCTTCAGGGCGAACGACGAGGTGCACTCGTTGCACGGGTCACCTCTGATATCGAGACAATCCAGCAATTCATGGAGTGGGGTGGCATGGGCATGGTTCTCGGGACAGCCCAGGTCCTGCTCGCGATGGTTGCCATGGTGGTGTACCGGTGGCAGCTAGCGATCGTCGTGTTCGTCGGCGTTGTTGTCTACACCGTGCTCGTCGTCATGTTCCAGCGGTTTCTCTCTCGGGCCTACGACAAGGTTCGCGAGCGTGTGTCAGACTCCCTCGCCGCGACAGGTGAGGCCATATCGGGGATCTCAACCGTGCGAGCCTACGGCATGGAAGACACGGTGATGGCACGGGTGGATTCGACGCTCGACAGACAGTTCTCAGCAGAGGTAAGAACCGCAGTATTCGCGTCGTCCCTGTTCTCAAGCGCAGAGCTCTTCGCAGGTACGCTCACAGCCCTCGTCGTCGGCGTTGGTGTTGTGTATGGCGGTGACTGGGGCATGAGCGCGGGAACACTGGTTGCGTTCCTCTTCCTCGTGAATCTCCTCATCGAGCCGATTCAGCGACTCGTCGAGACGATCGACCAAGCCCAGTCTGCCGGAGCGGGTCTTCGCAAGATTCTCGGTGTGATCGACACGCCTGTATCGATTCCCGATCCTTCAGGTGGCGTCGAATTGGGTGACGATGCACTCGGCATCCGGTTCGATGGTGTGTCATTTGCCTACCCTGGTGGACCAGAGATTCTCAGCAGCGTATCCGTCGACATCCGTGCGGGCAGTCGTGTCGCTGTCGTGGGTGAAACCGGGTCGGGCAAGACGACGTTTGCGAAGCTCGCAACGAGACTGCTCGTGCCTGACGTCGGCTCCATCTCGATCGGCAGCGAGAACGTCGATCGTGTCGTCGTCTCGGCGCTTCGACGTCGCGTGGCATATGTGCCTCAAGAGGGGTTCTTGTTCGAAGGGTCGATCGCAGACAATGTTCGGTACGGAAGGCCTGGGGTGGACGACCTCGGTATTCGGGCGGCGTTCTCGGATCTCGGCTTGCTCAGCTGGATCGACGACCTTCCAAACGGAGTGTCGTACGAAGTTGGCGAACGTGGAGGCAATCTGTCCGCGGGCGAACGTCAGCTCGTCGCCCTTGCTAGAGCGTGGATTGCCGACCCAAGCGTTCTGGTCCTCGACGAAGCCACCTCGGCTGTCGATCCTGCGCTCGAGGTGAAGATTCGCAGAGCGATCGGGCTCCTTACGTCAGGGAGAACCTCGCTCACCATCGCGCATCGACTGTCGACCGCGGAAGCTTCAGACCGTGTCCTGGTGTTCGACAGTGGCAGGATTGTCGAAGACGGTCATCACGAGGAACTCGTCGCCGGCGGTGGCGTGTACGCCGTGCTGCACGCAGACTGGGAGGGGACGACCGACCCACATGGGTAGTTCAGGATGCGTGTTGGAGGTGTTGACGAAGTGCGGCGGCTCATGGAGTCGGGCGTCTCAAGATCGAACGTGAGAGAGCAGGGATCGACGATCTGCACTCGAAAGTGGTTCGTACGACCTATGGCTGAAACCTCAAGCAGCGATCGCATCGCGACGATGATGTAGGTAGGTGGGAGGCCGGCGAGGCTACTTGTTCCCAAGCAAGGCAATCCGTACCAACCGAGCCAGTCACCCACCGAACCATTCGGGAGCCCTCACCGACGGGTGGGGGCTCGATGCGTTGTATCGATGATGTGGATCTCGTGTCCTGCGTGTTCTCGCCGCACCGGTATCGTCCCGTGGTCAATGTCGCAGAGGCGCGCAACGGCGAGATCTCTGACATTCCGCTGCCATATCCGTGCTGAGGAACCAACGCACGAGATACGTGATGAACAGTTGCGTGCCGATCTACACGATCCCCAGCGTCGGTGAGAAGTGCCGTCACGGCGATCATACGGGTACGATTGTTCCGTTCGTATACCGCGACTCTCGACGTGTGATGAGTCCGACTGTCGAACGGAATGGAGAAACTCATCGCAGGCAAGGACGATTACTTCAGAGCCAAGGGCATTGTCGTCGAGACGCTGCCCAACGCGACCTTCCGTGTGAAACTGGAGACTGGTCACGAAGTGACCGCTCGCGCATCGGGCAAGATGCGCAAGGGTCGCATGATCCGCATCATCCCTGGCGATGCCGTTGAGGTCGATGTTTCGGCATACGATCCGAGCATGGGTCGCATCGTGTGGCGGTATCGCTAGGCGATCGGTGAGCTAGCGTCTCGTTCAGCATCACATGCTTTGCACACGCCCTCGACTTCTAGTACGTGGTCGACGACTCGGTATCCGGCGGCGTCACCCAATTCGTTGACCATGTTGAGAAGCATCTGTTCAGCTTCGTGGGGTACTTCGATGTCTTGGATCGCACCGCAAGCAACGCACACTGCGTGGTGATGATGTCCCGACAACCATTGCGATAGTTCATACCGCGCAATGCCTGCAGTGTCGTGGTTCCTTCGCAGCACACCGGACTCTTCGAGAACCGCCAAAGTTCTATAGAGCGAAGACACCGGGATGCGTATCCCCTCCATCGTGACCAGTTCCGCCGCGCTGCGCGGTCCCGAGGCGAGCTGAAACGCTGTGACGACGGTCTTTCGCGCGGTCGTATAGCGGATGTGCTGTTCACTGAGATGTCGCCGCACAAGTTCGTGCACCTCGGCTTCGGCTCTCAGTATCGACGTCATGACGAAAGCGTATCGGAAAGATTCTCACTACATGCCCAGAATCGGGAATGTCCTCGTTCTGCGGTAGGAGCTGTCTTTGGTGCGTCGAGAACGCCAGGTACCACCTGGCGACAGCGCGAAGGGCACTTAGGACCCGTGCCGATCCTCTGGCGTCGCTTCAGGGTGAATGGTTCGGTCTTGATGCACATGGTGTCCTGCTGCAGGCTGGTGCGCCGGATCGTCGAGAAAGATCTGGTCACCTTGAACGTGGAGGAGAGACGCGCCATAGGCCTCCCTCAGGAGACCTGCAGTAAGCACCTGTCCTGGTGGTCCTGAGGCGACGACACGGCCAGCCATGAGAATGACGTGGTCACAGACCCGAGCTTCCTCAAGATCATGTGTTGTCATGACAATGGTATGCCCAAGTGCTTGTTCCTCGTGGATCACGGCATCGATTGCCTGTGCCGAAGGCATATCGAGCCCAGTCAGAGGCTCGTCGAGCAGGAGAAGATCATGATCCTGCGCAAGGCCTTGAGCCACGAACACGCGTTGCTTCTGTCCACCGGACAGTTCTCGGAGATGTTTGTTCGCTAGGTCTCCGATCGCCATTCGACTCATGGCCCCGTCGACGATGTCGCGGTCGCCGGAGGTGAGACGAGAGAACGTGCCGAGTGACGGGTAGCGGCCCATACCAACGACTTCCCTGACCGTAATCGGAATGGATTCGTTGACCTTCGTCATCTGGAGAACGACGGCGATTCGTGTGCTCGACGACGCCTGGAGCACCTCCATTGAGCCGCTGAATGGGGTGATAAGTCCTGCAATACCTGACAGCAGCGTCGACTTGCCTGAGCCGTTCGGGCCGATGAGCGCAGTGATGGCTCCCTGCGGGACCACGAACGACGATGGCGCGACCGCAACGGACTGGCCGTAGCGGTACTCGACGTTCGTGGCTTCGATCGCATTCATGTGGTGCACAGTAGACAGGTAACCGACTGTGGCAGGTGACAAGGGTGTTCGTCGTCCCACAAGTCCGTTTCTCACTGTATGTTGGTCAGATGGAACTCTATGCACGTGTCAACATTCTCGACGGAAGAGCCGTCCGTCTCCCCCACGGAGACATTTCGGAGGTCATCTCCCTCGATGACGATCCGGTCAACAGAGCAAAGGGCTGGGTGTCGAAAGGGGCCGATCGCCTGCACATCGTCGATCTCGATGCGGCAGCCTACGGCGACTACAAGAACCGGGCACTGATCGGTGACATCATCAGAGCTGTTGATGTACCCGTCCAGGTAGGTGGAGGTATTCGGTCGGAAGCTGAGATCGCGAAGGTGCTCGGCATGGGCGCATGGCGTGTCGTCACCGGCACGCTGCCGATGATCGACCAGGTGCTCTTCTGGGAGCTCAACAGGAAGTACCCGCGACGAATCGTTGTCTCTCTCGACGTGTACTCCAATCTGGAAATCGTCACCAAGGGATGGACCGAGCATTCAGGCGAGTATCTCGAGGACACCTTGATCCACCTCTCCTCGGCGGGAGCCGCGGGTTTCATGATCTCAGAGGTCGGCAGGGACGCGCTCGTCGACCCACCAAATATCGAGGCGCTGACGATGGCGGTCGGGATCGTCGATGAACCGGTCATTGCTGCGGGTGGTGTGCGTGATCTCGATGACATTCAACGGTTGATGGCCATCGAGGTGAATGGGAAGAGCCTTGCAGGTCTCGTGGTCGGGCGTGAGGTGACGGCCGGCCGGTTTACCGTCGAGGACGCAGCGGTTGCTCTTGCCGCAGCTGGAACGTCGTTCGGACCTTGGACGCGCGCTGACCTTGATGTCGCCGTTGCCAAGTACCGGGCGACTCTCGATGAGGTCTCCGATGCTGAGGCGGACGCCGCTGCAGCCTTTATCCAGTGGCTCGCCGGCGGCGGCGGGGACTAGGCATCGACCGCGAGCATTCGGCTGCGAGGAGTCTCGAACGTGTTCCGTGGCTTCTGATCGGTGCCAGCGGTGTTGAAGGCCCAGACACGAGCGGCGGTTCATCGGTGTTCCGAGCGCGGTAGCGTTGTCAAAGACAGAGGAGTGTCGATGAAGAAACTTGTCAAGATCGTTTTCTTGGTAGCACTCGTCGGCGTCGTGGCATCTGTTGTTGCATCGTTCGTATCCAACAAGAAGCTATCGAACATGTCAGACGACGAGATCAGGGATTTTCTTGCCGCCAAGCTCTCGAGCAAGGTCGGAGGGGATCAACTCAAGAGCATTCAGGACGCCGTGATTGCTGGTCTTCGAAGGTCCCCCAACGGAGCTGATGGTACAGCGGGGGATGGCGAAGGCCTAGTGCAGCACGAGCTGGAGGTAGGTGCGGACACCGTGGGCGAAGTGTCTACGTAGGACGAGACGTGCATGTCCGTTGTGCGCCTGTGGTGTGCACGGCTGTTCGCTGGCGATAGTGCTCTTGCAATGGCCGATGACGAGGTAACGGCCACACCTTACGCAGCGCGTTGGGCCGCGATCGGTGACGAATGTATCGCCCGGAAGCTGTCGAACGAGTACAAGATCAGTGCCACCCACACGATTACGAACCCGATCATCTTGTCCTGCGTTAGCTCCTCGCCGTAGAGGAACACACCGAGTCCGAACTGGATAGTTGGCGCAATGTACTGGAGCAACCCCACAGTCGACAGCGGAATTCGCTTCGCGGCAGCCCCGAAGAGCAGCAGCGGTACCACGGTCATCAAGCCGGTCGCGACCAGGAACGCGCTGACTCCGAGAGAGTCTCCAAACCTGGGCCCGGAGGGATTCCAGATGAAGATCATCGCGAATAGCGCAGGCGACGCCAGCAACGTCGACTCACCCAGAAGAGAGACGACCGGAGGAGGGGTTTCCTGGCGCTTCTTCAGAAGTCCATAGGTTCCAAACGAGAACGCGAGAATCAGTGAGATCCACGGCACTGCACCAACACGGACGGTCATGCCTATCACACCGGCAGTCGCGATCGCCACAGCTACCCACTGCAGCATCCGCAACCTCTCACCGAGAATTACCACGCCTAACGCAACCGATACCAGTGGGTTGATGAAGTACCCGAGTGACACCTCCACGAGCCTGTTGTTGGTGACGGACCAGAGGAATAGCGCCCAGTTGGTGGCGATAAGCGCCGCTGCCGACACGGTGAGGAGTCTCGATTTCCATGACGAGTAGTGCGCCACGACCGTCCGCAACTTCCCTGTAGCGATGAGCACCACGATGAGCATCGGAACGGACCACACCACCCGATTGAGAAGGAGGTCGACGGCTCCTATGGATGGCACAAGGTTCCAGAACAGTGGTGAGAGTCCCCACGCGGCGTACGCGCCGATGGCGTACCAGATACCTCGTTTCGACTCCATATTGCCTCCATGTGCGAGCCATCAGTCTTACAGGTCGGTGATGCCTTGCAGCCAGGGGAGGAGAGCTGGCTCGTCATACGTCGGTGAGCACCGCTCGATACGGATGTCAGAGGCGTCCGATAGGTTGTGTGCATGCGATCAACAGCAACGCCTGGCCTCGGACGCAGTGGGCCTGTTCGTCGACACGATGCCCGGGTGCGGAAGTTCTCGCGAGACGTCTTGCTGCTCGAGCAACTCGACATGTTGATAGTCGACGATGTTGAGGCGCGAACCATCATCGAGTTGAGTTGTGAATTGCTCGGTGTCAACCCTCCGACGATCAAGTTTCACCGTCGAAGGTCGATGTACACCGGCGCAACTGAGCGGCCCCGATCTGCTTGGGTAGATCTGTTGGGTGAGCACGAGGTTGCACGGCGTGAATCGTCGGGTTGGGGCCCTGTTCCCGCGAGCGGTGCGATCCGTCTCGGAAGACGTACGACGCTCATGACGATCGCACACGAGTTGGGGCATCATCTAGTGTTCTGCCTCGATCGATCAGGGACGCCTGCCCATGGCAAGGTGTGGGTTGCCCGCTTCGATGATGCAGCCGCGGCCATCTCGTCGGTCACAGGATGCTGAGCGTTGGCGTTCCGACAACCCTCAGCGCACCGTGCTACTTGAATCCGATCTGTCGCGATTCCTACACTTCGATGTGCGAGGAAAAGGAGACCTATGCATATTGGACGCATTCTTGCGTTGCTTGGAGTCGTCGTTGGAGCAGTCGGGTTCGTTCTCAAGTCAGCGACCTCGGCCGGCGATGTCGTGCTGCCGGCTTTGAACCAAGCAGATCCTGCGTTCCCGTCGGGTTTCGACAACACGTGGACGGCGCTGTACAACGACACAGCTTGGGCTGCGATCGTGTTCGCGTTGCTTGCACTGGGATCTCTTGCGATCGCTCTGATCCCCCCACTTGGTGATTCGATGAAGCGGATCTATGGCCTCTCGGCTTCGACGTTCGGTGTGTTGATGCTCCTGATTGCCGTGTTCTCCACGCTTGGCGCTGGCGACCGAGCTGACACGCTTCAAGCAGGCTTCGCACAGGCAGCCCAGGGCGGGTTGATCCCAGACGCCTTCACGGTCTCGATTGGTTTTGGCTGGTATCTGTGGAGTCTTGCCGGAGTGCTCGTTGCCATTGGTGGCGTTATGAGCCTTCTGTCCCGTCCCGCTGACGCACCGGCAGAGGGGTGAGCATCGCTCGTCTTGTCACTCAGCGAGACTGACGGGGCCGATCTCTGTACGGTTGGTGGCACGCGGGTGAGGCGTCAGTCGCTCTCGGAGGTCGAAACCTTGAGTTCGCCTGCCTCGATCTTGGCTTTGAAGACGATCTGTTCTTTGTCGTCGTCGTTGTTCTCGAATCGGACCTCGACCTGTTCAGGTCCGCCATCCTTGAGCTTGAACGTCCAACCTTTCTGCAGCCATGCACCGGCGAAGGTGACCGAGTCACCAGACACTCTGATGGTGACGCTGCCCGCGTCCTCGACGTCGTAGGTCTTCGTGTAGCTGGGATAGGTCGTGGTCGTGGTCGTGGTGTCGGGAACCGCCGTTGTCGTGGTTGTCGACGTCGTCGAAGCGTTCGACTCGTGGTCGTGCGGTAGCGTCGTCGTCGTGCTGGCATTGGCCTCGACGACCTCGGCCGGTGTTGCGGCCTCCGATGGCTCATCGATCGGTACGACAATGCTCGACGTGGATGTTGGTGTGTCAGGGCCCACAGGCCCTCCAGCATCGAGCACCACATCTGGCGAGTCTCCGTCGATCGCCTGCACGGCCGGCGCACCAAGAACGGTTGGGGCGTTGGTCACATCGCTTCTCACGCTGCCAACTGCAGCTGCTGCCACGGTGACGGCGAGGAGTGTTGCTGCAGTCCATGCAGCTGCGGTGCCTGCGATTCGCTTCATGCTGACAGTCTGGCGCACATCAGCGGCAATTGGGATAACGCAGGGTTAATCAGCGGTCATCGGATCACTAACAGCGCGGGTCCGGCGGCTCGTATTGGTATCGTGTTGTTACATGCCATCCATACTCATCATCGAAGACGATCAACGCATTCGCGAGTCGCTTGCGACAAGACTCTCCGAGCGAGGTCACGACATAGAGACGGTGGCTCGCGCGATCGAGGGTATTGAGCGGGCGGTGTCAGGCAGTTTCGATGTCGTAGTGCTCGATCTCGGGTTGCCGGACCTCGACGGAGCTGAGGCGCTGAGGATGATTCGGGCCGTGAGCCGGGTGCCGGTTGTCGTCGCGACAGCACGCGACGATGAAGCAGAGATCATCAGCGTGCTGGATGCCGGAGCCGACGATTACGTCATCAAGCCATATTCGGCCGATCATCTCGCAGCTCGGATCCGTGCCGTCCTGCGTCGAGGTGGCGACGTCAGCGAGGACGACACCATAACCGTGGGCGCTCTCTTCTTGGATCTCGCTGCACATGAGGCAACGCTCGAAGGGCGCAACCTCGATCTCACTGCCCGTGCATTTGATCTTCTTGCATACTTGGCGAGCCGTCCTGGAAGATTGGTGGGCAAGCGGGAGCTCCTCGCTGAGGTATGGCGTCAGCCATACGGAGGTGCAGACAAGACAGTGGACGTCCACATCTCGTGGTTGCGCAAAGAGCTCGGTGAGTCGGCTGCTGAGCCGAAGTACCTGCACACGCGGCGCGGGGTCGGTGTCCGTCTCGTCGATCCGACACAGTGAGACGACGACTCATTCTGTTGTCCGGTGCTATCACCGCAATGGTCGTTCTCGCATTCTTGGTTCCCCTGTTCATCCTCGTGAGCGACTTGGCGCGTGACGGCGCCATTTCGTCTGCCGAACGCGATGCGGAGAGCCTCGCGAGGGTGCTGTCGGTACTCACCGTCGAGGAGAATCTCTCAAAGGCCGCCGACATCATTGGCGAGGACCGTATCGCGTCGGTTAGCGGGTCGGTGATTTTTCCTGACGGGACCGTTCTCGGTCTCGACGTTCCCGAAGGTGAAGATCTGTCACTTGCCTTGGCTGGTAGCTCCTTTATCGCGCCCGTGGGCGGAGGGGACGCTGTGTACATACCGGTAATCCAATCGGACGGGTCCGCTGCCGTTGTTAGGGTCTTTGTTACCGATGAAGCGATGGTCGCGGGCGTTCGGAGGAGTTGGTTCACGCTTGCTCTGTTGGGCGCAGCCCTCGTTGTGATCGCTGTGTGGGTTGCCGATCGGCTAGGCCGATCGATGGTGCAGCCGGTGAAGCAACTCTCGGCCGTTGCTCGCATGCTCGGCCATGGCGACCTCTCTGCTCGTGTGCAGCAGGCGGGCCCACGTGAGATCGAGGAGGTCGGCCTCGAACTCAACCGACTCGCTGATCGAATCGGCCGACTGCTCCAGGACGAGCGCGAGTCCGCTGCTGATCTTGCCCATCGGCTGAGAACCCCGCTGACGGCTGCGAGGCTCAGCGTCGATGGCTTGGATGACGGTCAGCAGAAGGATCGACTCAACGCCGATCTCGATGAACTTCAGAGGACGACAGATTTCATCATCAGAGAGGCCAGGCGACCGGTCCGACGAGAGTCGGAGTCTTGGTGTGACCTCTCTGCGATTGTTGCTGCCAGAGTCGCGTTCTGGCATCCACTCGCCCAGGAGCAGGGCCGCGAGGTCGACGTAGACATCGATGGTCGATCGGCACCTGTGGCAATCCCAGACGGAGACGCCGAGGCGATGGTTGACGCCATGCTCGAGAATGTCCTATCGCACACACCCGACGGCACCCGGTTCCGGGTTCAAGTCGAGGTCGGGTCGGACAGTGTCGTCATCTCCGTCGAGGATGCGGGACCAGGCTTCACCGATGCCTCTGTCATGGTTCGTGGTACCTCTCGTGGAAACTCGACAGGTCTTGGCCTCGACATTGTTCGCCGGTCGGTAGAGGGCGCAAATGGAATTCTCGCGATCGGCGAGTCGGAGGCTCTCGGAGGAGCCGGCATCGTGGTTCAGCTTCCTCTTTCGTCGTAGTGGCCTGTCGCAGGACGATCACGCAGGCACCGATTCCCCGACCGGCCACGAACAGAAGCCCACCACTTTCACCGTCGACGCCTGCCTCCGGTGTCGCCACGATCGGTGTCCAAAAACGTTTCTGACGTTTTCAGTTCGCTTTCCCTTGCCTTATCGCATGGTTATCGACGTCTGTCGCATTCTGGTATAGCCATCAACGCCAGCTGGTGCTGGTCTGAAACTAAGGAGAAATGATGGAGACACTACGAATGAAGAGCGGACGTTGGTTCTGGGCCTTGGTCGCTGGCGCACTGCTGGTTCCGATCATGACGATCGCCGCAATGGCCGCAGGATCGACCGATACGACCACCGATCAGGACACGTCGACACCTGTTGTCACGACGACTACCACGACCGACGTCAATAGCAGTGCAGTGGCAGATCCCACGGTCGACAACAGCACGGACACGTCTGTGGATCTCAAGGGTGTGGACGCACCGGATGCGACGATCGACGACCAGGTGAGCCAGAGTGAGACTTCCACGACGCTTGCTGCTGACGACGAGAAGGCAGATTCCGATTCGAAGGGCGACGTCAACGATGACGGTTCTCTCGAGTCAGACTCCAAGGATGAGAGCCACGCGGACGACTCCGTGGAATCAGACTCCAAGGATGAGAGCCACGCGGACGACTCCGTGGAATCAGACTCCAAGGATGAGAGCCACGCGGACGACTCCGTGGAATCAGACTCCAAGGATGAGAGCCACGCGGACGACTCCGTGGAATCAGACTCCAAGG
>CAYWPC010000016.1:0-25609 GCA_964460075.1 uncultured Acidimicrobiaceae bacterium | reverse complement strand
CGGACGACTCCGTGGAATCAGACTCCAAGGATGAGAGCCACGCGGACGACTCCGTAAAGTCCGACTCGAAGGACGATGTCAACGACGAGTCGAACAAGTCCGACTCGATCGATGACGAGAACGATGGTGCAGACGACCAGGCTGCCGCATCTACATCGACGAACGACACTGAGGACAACAACTAACCAGATACAACCTCACCCCGAAACCAGCACCCGGCGCACCTTCCTGCGCCGGGTGCTGTCGCGTGGTACGTGTCGTTCGGATCGGCATCAACTGCGCCGGCTGTCCCGCCGTCCATATCGATCCGATTCGCCGCCGTCTCCGGCGCACCTCATCGATTCATCTCGCCGTGTGTTGAGCGCGCGTACGGCTCACGAACTCGGGTCGTGACGATCGATGTCGGAACATCCGAGACATCCACGAGCGTCGTACTGGACGCGGTAGGTCCGAATGCTGGGTGAGCTGTCTGAGCCGGATGTACACGGTCGTGGCTCCATCGCTCTCGACGACTGATCCCGTTGCCGATGCTCTCTGGATGTAGCCGCTGAGACTCAGAGTCTCCGATTCATCACGGTCCCGAGGTGTTGGTCGAAGTGCCTGTGAGGTCGACATCCTGGTCAACCCTAGGCGCACCAGCGGTCCGCCATCGTATTTCGTGTTCTGGCTTGAGCCAGTTGGATGTTGAACGCGTAGGCGGCGGTTGGTGATGTTCACCCTGAAGCCGCGTCCCATGGCGGCGCGAACACGGTACGGCAATGGCCTGCATCATTGCGTTGCTCTACACGTTTGGTGCCTCGACATGCCGGTTCGAGGTGCGTCGGTGGTTTGGCTACCAGATGTCGATGCGTTGGTTATGTGGCTGCATGGCAGGGTCGCTCGCGGCGATCCCAAAGGCGTCGGCAAACGTTGCAAGGTTCGATAATGGGCCGCGGCACCTGACGTCACTAGGTGAGTGAGGGTCGGAGTTCACGATCAGGCGCAAATATCGATCTGTGTAGTTCGTTCGCCAGGTCCGTGCCCAAGACAAGTAGAACCGCTGTTCGGGTGTTAGCCCGGCAACCGGGTCCGGGTCATCGCCGAGAACGCCTTGTAACGCAGCGAACGCGATCTTGAGTCCACCGATGTCTGCGATATTCTCACCGAGCGTTAGCTCACCATTCACGTTGAGGTCGCCATGGACGTTCAGGGCGTTGTACTGGTCTATGGCTACCTGTGCTCGTTCATCGAACTCGGCTCTGTCTTGTGACGACCACCAATTGCGCAAGTTGCCGCTCTCGTCGTACTTGCTTCCCTGGTCGTCGAACCCGTGCGTGATCTCGTGCCCGATGACCGCGCCGATCGCCCCATAGTTGACGGCATCATCAGCGTCTGGGTTGAAGAATGGGGCCTGAAGAATCCCAGCAGGAAAAACGATCTCGTTGCGTTGCGGGTGGTAGTACGCGTTGACGACGTGAGGTGCCATCGACCATTCGTGGAGATCAACCGGCTGGCCGAGCATCGCGATGTGGCGCAGGAACTCAAACCGCGATGCCGCGATTCGGTTGGTGAGCCACCCATCGCCAATCGTGAGTTTGCCATAATCGAGCCACACGTCGGGGTAGCCAATCTTGTACCTGAAACCACCCAGTTTGGCGAGGGCGTGGCGCTTCGTCGTGTCGCTCATCCACGTCGTCGCCTTGATGCTCGCACGCATGGCGTCGAATAGGTTCTCGACGAGTCCTTCCATACGCTGCTTGGCGTCTGGAGGAAAGTTCTCAGCGACATACAACTGGGATACGAGCTGCCCAATGTCGGTCGTTGCAGCAGCCAGAACACGCTTCCATCGATCCTTCGGCACCTTCTGACCACCAAGCGTCCTGCCATAGAAGTCGAATGCCTCAGTCTCGAATCGTTCAGGCAACGACGAGGCGGTGGCATGTAGGACGTTCCACGTTAGATAGGTGGCGAGATCCTCAAGGGGTGTCGTTGCAATGAGCTTGTCTATCGCGGGGTAGAAGTCGACGTTGTCGATGCTGAACGCTTGCTCGCTGCTCGCGCCAACATGTGTGAGATACCGGTCGAGACCGAAATGCGGCATCAGGGACGCAGCGGTTGCCATGGCGATCCTGTTGGTGGTGAGCTCGGCGTCGCGCATCTGAACGTTCGTGTACGATGCCTCGGCTATTGCAGTCTCGAGGTCGAGCACCGTTCCAGCCTCAGCGGCAGCATCGCTCGATCCGATCAGCGTGAACATGTTGACTACGTGTGATCGGTACGCAGCAAGGAGTTGCAGGGACTCTTCGTCATCACGAAGGTAGTAGTCGCGGTCAGGGAGGCCGAGGCCTCCCTGGTTGAGATACAGCAGATTGACGCTGCTGTCGGCGAAGTCCGGGGTCACGGAAACTCCGAAGAATGCCCCGATTCCCGACATGTGGAGGTCGGCGACGAGGGCTGCGATCTCGGTCGTGTTCGTAAGCGCCCTGATCGCATCCACCAGAGGAGTGATCGGTTCGAGATCACGAATCTCGATCCCGTGTGTGTCCATTCCTGCGCGGTAATAGTCGCCAACGATTCGTTCGCTGGATCCGGGAGTCGCTGTGCTTGAGGCTGCTTTCTCGAGCAGCTTGTGAAGTATGTCCTCGTTCTGTGTGTGCAGTTCGTGGAACGTACCCCAGGCTCCGTACTCGTCAGGTACCGGATTTCTGTCGAGCCATCCACCGTTGGCAAAACGGTAAAAGTCCACTCCTGGTGAAACGGATGGGTCTGTGTCCTCGGCTCTGAACACCGGATCAGCCGGTGAGACGACGATGTGGGATGTATCAGTCATGTGGTCTCCTGCCCGCACACGAAGATATAGGAGGTCTCGGCTAAGTTGTCGATCTTCCTACCACCCGGCCCGATCACCCATATCGATCCAGCAGAGCCCAGGAGGCTGCCGGGTAGCTCATCCCAGTCGTCGCATCTGCCACACATGGTCGGCTGCTGAAATGGTGTCTTGGTGATTCCACGACACAGAGTGGCGATTCGTTTCCCATTGTGCCCGCGTACCGATCCGGTCACCGCATTGTTCGGCGTCAAGCCCAAGACACGACTGCACCTGGTCCACCACCGGAGTAGTAGGCCAGGTGCAGTCGGTTAGCGTCGTTTCGTGGTTCTCTTCCGCGACTCCACCCATGCGGGTGGAGTCGATCGATCCGAAGATCTTTCTACGCAGAGACCTCTCGCTTCGCGGCACTCATCGCGGCGTATGCGCCGTAGGCGACTGCGACGACCGAGATGATACCGAGGAACAGACCGAGTTTCACAAAGCTGGTCTCGGTGAGGAAGCGCAGGAGGACGAAGACGGTGCCGGTGCCGGACAGCACGAGGGCAAGTTTCTCAGCGCCGACACTGCCGGCAGTCACATCGCGCACCTCCAGCGCCTTGAGCACGAGGATGACAGCTCCAATGATCGCGAGCGTGAGCCCGCCCCATGCAAAGAAGCCCGCAGACCAAGCGTTGATGCTTACGCCTCCGATGCTGCCGAAGCTGATCCCGTACCACGGAAGGAACATCGAGATGAGAGCCAGGAGGCCCCCGCCGGCTGCGATCTTGTGGTTCATGCCGAGCTTGGATAGGTCCATGTGTTCCCCTCACGTGCCGTTGTTAAGGGCGGATCCCACATCCGCCTCGAATGGCCGTAATCCTAGCCGCTCACCACGATCGATGCAGGATTGTGAAACTGTGGGAACTGGTGAGTGAGAGCGACGACGCTCAGGGGAGGCTCGATTCTCGAGCATTGTCGAGGTAGGCGCCCCCGGCAGCGCCATCGCGGCTCGGGGACGACGAGTCCGTTGCGCCGTCGTTGGCGTGTCGATTATCGGGTATCTGTCATCCGATCGCGAGGCCGACGGCCGCAACAACGATGATCACGGCGAGGGTGGCCACACCGACGTACCCGAGCGCCAGCCCGGCTATCGCCATGCCGCGGCCACTCTGTGCGCCGTCCGACTCCTTTATCTGCTTCATCGCCACGTGGCCGAATACGACTGCGAGAATCGAGCCGATCCAGTAGACCCACACGATGCCGAGGACCATTGATGTGATCGCGAAGCCGTTCACTGTTGCGCTGTTGCCTGGTCGGCTGTGAGCGGCGTAGTTGAAACCGCAGTATCGGCACACCAGCGCTTCCGCCTGGATCTGCTCCGCGCATGCCGGGCATTGCTTCATATTTCGTCCATCTGCGTTGGCCATCTCCGTCAACGGCTGATCCCTTCTCATGTCGTCAGTATCTGGCGGGCGCATACCCGAGGCAAGACATCATGGCCGCGCGTCATTTGAGGTCGTACATGGCTTGCTCGTGTACTTGACTCGGACGCCCGTCACCATGGGAGTGGATTGTTCTTGCCGGCTGGAGTTACAGAAAGAGAAGCGGGATTATGACGAAGATCGTTCCTGTCGCCACGCCGATGTAGCCGAGCACCAGTCCAGCGATCGCCATGCCACGCCCACCCTGCGTTCCGTTCGATTCCCCGATCTGCTTAAGCGAGATGTGGCCGAACACAACGGCAAGGATCGACCCGATCCACCAGAGCCAGAGGATCCCAAGGACCATGGAGGCGATTGCGAGACCGCTCGTGGACGTCGTTGCGGAACTGCCCGCACTCTGAGTCTTGTAGTCATATCCGCAGAAACGGCATACAAGGGCCTCTGCCTGTATCTGCTCGGCACACGCCGGACACGATTTCATGTGTTGGCTCCCTCCGCTGATGTCTTCCATCAAGCTTTCCCCTCATTGACGACGTTGACAACGATAGCCGTAGGGGCATACGGATCGAAATGCCTATGTAGCGGGTCGACGATTGGCTGCAAACGTTCGTGAGCAGCACGAACGTATTGGAGGGCGTGCCATCACGGGCGATGATGATCCATGGGCAGCCTCGTGCGAGGTACCGTGGCGGGAGAGCTCTACCGTCCTTCCCTCTCGCTGGCCCTCTCGCTGGCCCTCTCGCTGGCGGTGTCTCGATCGCCGGTACCATCGCCGGATGGCTCTCATCCAAGTAACCGATCTCCACAAGTCCTTTGGAGACGTTCTGGCGGTCGACGGCATCTCTTTCTCTGTCGAGGAAGGGACGATCTTCGGGTTTCTCGGCCCGAACGGTGCAGGGAAAACGACGACGATACGGATCCTCGTGACGCTCTCTGAGCAGACCTCTGGGTCGGCTGTTGTTGCAGGTATCGATGTTTCTTCGGACCCTCGTGGCGTGCGCAGTCGAGTTGGGTATGCAGCCCAGTCGACCGGCGTCGATCGAGACCTGACGGGTAGGGAGAATCTCGTCCTCCAGGGTCAGCTCCATGGCATGTCGAAAGCCGACGCGGTGGCTGAGTCCGATGGCATTCTCGAGGTCATCAGCCTGTCAGAGGTCGCGGATCGGAGAGCCGGGACGTATTCGGGCGGAATGGCGCGACGCCTCGATCTTGCCCAGGCATTGATTCACCGTCCATCGGTTCTATTTCTCGACGAGCCGACAACGGGACTTGACCCCCAGAACCGCCATGCGCTGTGGGCGTATCTTCACCGGCTGAACCGCGAGGGTATGACGATCTTCCTGACCACGCAGTACCTCGAGGAAGCGGACGAGCTCGTCGACCGTCTCGCAATCATCGACCAAGGCAAGATCGTCGTCGAAGGATCGCCGGCCGAGCTCAAGCGTGGCATCGGAGGCGACTCGGTCACGTTGACGCTTCGTCCGGGCACGGAAGGCGAGCACATCGAGCGTGTGGCAGCAGCCGTTCGAGGCATCGGCAGGACCAACGGCGTCGAGTCTGTCGGCGAGACTGTTGTCGTGTATCTCCATGACGGCGGCAGCCGAATCGCCGAGATCGTTCGTGCCGTCGACGCGACCGGTGTACACGTTGTGCGCCTGGAGTTGGCCGAGCCGAGTCTCGATCAGGTGTTTCTGAGACACACCGGAGCACGGCTTCGGGTCGAAGAGGTCAAGCCGCAGAGTCGGCTTTCTCGGACGCGGAGACAGCGATGAACCGGTCAAGGGAGACGTTTGCGATCACGCGACGCAACCTGCTCAAGACGGTCCGGGTTCCGATCCTTTTGTTCATGTCGCTCTTCCAGCCTCTGTTGTTCTTGGTTCTCTTCTCCGAGATTTTCACTGCCCTTGCGAACCTTCCAGGTTTCCCATACACCACGTACCTCCAGTTTCTCGTGCCTGCGATCATCGCGATGACAGCGCTCAGTTCTGCGTTCCAGTCAGGCCTGGGAACGGTGTCAGACATCGAGGACGGCATGCTCGACAAGTTCCTCATCGCGCCGATTCATCGAATCTCGATAATGGCTGGACGCATCCTGTCTGATGGTGTCCGAATCGTGGCTCAGGCGACGGTCGTGATCGTGACAGCCTTCCTCATGGGCGCGCGTTACGAAACGGGCATCGTAGGTCTCGTCGTGATGGTTCTTCTCGCTTCGATCTTCGGTATGGCGTGGGCCGGCCTGTCGAACATTGTGGCGTTGCGGACCCAGAATGCCGAGGCGACGATGGTGATCGGCATCGTTCTCCTCTTCCCGATCCTTTTCCTTTCAACGGGGTTCATGCCCGCAGAGTTGCTGCCTGACTGGCTCGACACCGTGGCACGTTTCAACCCGCTGTCGTATCTCATCGACGCCGAGCGGGCACTTGTCAATGATGGCTGGGACTGGTCACTCATCGTTCAGTCGATTGCCGTAACTCTCGTGCTTGGTGCAGTGACACTCACCGGTGCGACGAGGGCCTTCCGCAGGACGATCTCCTAGACATCAACGTCTCTGGCTCCGAATACTTCTCGCACCGTCGCGGCCGTACCATGGCGATATGGAGATGCACGATGCAGTCGTATTGGAGCGAGGGATGTCATGAGGTTTCGTTCTCTCAGTGATGAGCACACGGGTAGTGCGTACCTGTCGGTCGAGATCGGTGGGCAAGCCGTCCTCCTGAATGCGTTTCTGAACAAGGGGGACGCATTCACGCGTGAAGAGCGAGAGGAACTCGGCCTCGCAGGGCTGCTACCGGATCACGTTTCGACTATCGACGAGCAGCTCAGGCGAGTTCGGTATCAGTACGGCCTCAAAACGACGGAGATGGAGAAGAACATCTATCTCAACGGTCTCATGGATCGCAACGAGACACTGTTCTACCGGTTCGTGCTCGAGAACCTCACCGAGACGGTGCCGGTGATTTACACGCCGACTGTTGCCACTGCCTGCTCCCATTGGAGCCGCATCTACCGCAGGGCCCACGGCCTGTACATCACGCCGAGGGACCGTGGACGGATCGCGGACATTCTTCGGGCGCGCCCTGCAATCGACCCACCGGTGATTGTGGTGACCGACAATGAGCGCATCCTCGGCATTGGGGATCAAGGGGCGGGAGGGATGGGCATCCCTATTGGAAAGCTTGCCCTGTACACGGCAGCGGCTGGAATCCATCCGGGTCGGTGCATCCCCATCTCGATCGATGTTGGGACGAACAATGCCGAGTTGCTCGCCGACCCCCTCTACATCGGATACAAAGAGCCGAGGCTGCGCGGTAGCGAATACGAGACGCTCATCGATGAGTTCGTTGACGCCGTTCTCGATGTCTTTCCAGGGGCGCTACTCCAGTGGGAGGATTTTGCCAACGTCACGAGCTTCAGGAACTTGGAGACCCATCGGAAGCGGATCGCCTCGTTCAACGACGATATTCAGGGGACGGCGGCAATGGTCGTCGCCGGTGTGCTCTCGGCGAGTGACCATCTCGCAACCGTTGCTCAGGACCATCGGATCGTGATCTCCGGTGCCGGATCGGCCGGATACGGCATTGCACAACAATTGGCGTACGTGATGGTTGTGAGTGGTTTGAGTGAAGAAGAAGCATGGGAGCGCCTCTACGTTCTCGATAGCAGGGGCTTGTTGCTGTCGAACCGAGGTGGACTCAAGGGCATCAAGGAGGAACTCGCGATCGATGTATCGAGAACACTCGACTGGGATGTCGTCGAGGATCCGCCTTCGCTTCTCGACGTCGTGCGAAACGTGCGTCCAACGGTACTCATCGGAGTCAGCGGCCAGGCTGGACTCTTCACGAAGGAGGTCATCGAACAGATGGGAAGCACGTGTGAGCGTCCCCTCATCCTCCCTCTTTCGAATCCGACGAGTCACACGGAAGTCACCCCCGCGAACGCGATCGCTTGGACAGGTGGGCGCGCAATCGTGGCAACCGGCAGCCCGTTCCGACCGGTCGAGTACAACGGTGCTACCCATCAGGTTGGGCAAGCGAACAACGTGTTCATCTTCCCTGGAATGGGCCTCGGCATCATCGCTGTCGGTGCACGAGAGGTGACGGACTCCATGTTCCTCGAGGCGGCCAAGGCTCTGTCCCGGATGACGAACCAGGATCTCGTGAGCCAAGGTCAGCTCTACCCCGACATCGATGACGTTCGGGCGGTGTCGCGTGCCGTGGCCGTTGCGGTGGCCGAGCGAGCGGTCAAGGACGGCGTTGCAGACCCCGTCGACGATATCGAGGCGATCGTCGACACTGAAATGTGGTATCCCCGCTACCTGCCGATGCACCGTTCCCAAGAGTGACGATCTGCCCCTCATGGGCCAGCGTGAAGTTCTAGACCACGTTGCCGATGTCGGCGACCCACAGACAGGGTTCTGAGCGCTTTTGGGCGAAGGGCGCGCTGTGGCATGGTGCACTGACCGATCAAGCGGAACAATCGATGCGTAGAATCGCCACTTGATCGATTCAACGTATCCGCGTCGCGGCATTGTTGCGATATCCGTCTTCGTCATGGTGGCCTTTGGTGTGTCACTGTATTCAATGTCGGTGTTGCTCACAGATCAGGCCGCCGGTGGGGAGTTCTCCATCACAGTCCTGTCTGCAGGATTTGGTGGATCGGCCGTAGTCGCTGGACTGCTCGCACCGATGGTTGGGCGTCACGCAGATGACCACTCGGTGCGAGGCGTCACGCTCCTCGGTGCGGTACTCGGTGCAGCAGCTATGGCCTTGTTCGCGCTCGCGGAGTCACCATGGCAGGTGCTTGCGGCCTTCTGGCTATTGCTCGGACCGGCAGTTGCCATGACGCTGTACGAACCAGCGTATGTCGCAGTGGGGCAATGGGTCCTCGACAGCGACCGGAACAAGGCCATCGGATTACTCAGCTTGGTCGCAGGACTTGCAGGCCCGGTATTCGTTCCGATGACGGGGTTTCTGCTCGATGCCTTCGACTGGCGACCGACGGCCGCTCTCCTTGGTGCCTTGTACCTGGTCACAGGCATCGCCGCCGCTGCCATCTATCCGAGGCACAAGCCGAAAGACCACAGAGAGCACGCCTTGGCGCGTGTTCGTTGGAGGCGGTTCTTCGACGACCACCGATTGCTCTACTTCACGGCGGCTGTTGTCCTGACGTTCGCTTCGATGAACTCCGTGATTTTTCATCGCGTAGCGGCCTTCGAGGAGCAGGGGTTCTCCATCTCAACCATTGCCATCCTTGCTGGCATTTCCGGTCTTCTCACTTTCCCAGGCCGCTACCTCATGCCTCTGGCAGCCGAGCACGTACGAGCGACGTCGCTATTCACCCTCGCATGTTTCGGTGTCGTGGTGTCTTTGGTGTTCGCCATCATTGGATCCCCTTGGACAGCGATGGTGGCGTTCTTTGTGCTCTTCGGAGTCTTCTTCGGGATACTTCTCCCCACGCGAGCCGTGATCATGAATGACTGGTACGCAGGTGAGGATTACGGTGCGGTCATGGGGAAGCAGTGGGCGGTCGCTGCAGTGGTTGGAGGGATCACCCCTTGGCTCGTCGGCACGACACGGGATGCTCTGGGTGGCTACACGTTGCCGCTCGTCGCACTCACGGCCTTGGTTGGCGTTGCGGCGGCGCTCAATCATGCAGCGGCGAGGCGATCCAGGTTCGTGTCGCCGTAACGAGCTTCGACCGTTGCGTGCGGCGCGCGTCGTGATTTGGCTGCGGCTACGTCTCGTCGAGAATCTCAGCGATTAGGTCATCCACCGCGCTGGTTGCCACAGCCTCACCGTAGCGGTCGTCGAGAATCGCCCGCATCTTGGTGAACATCTGCTCACTCTCCTCTTTTACCGTTTTGAGAGAAGCAGGCATGATTTCTGTGCCATCGATCCACGGCTTCCCGTTTGATGACCAAGGGACCAGGATGATCCAGGACCAGATGCTGTTCCCCTTCGTCTCACCTGTCTTGCGGGCAAGGCCGATGCAGGAGAATGGGAGCGGCTCCCACCCCATGGTGCGGAGCAAATCTCTTCCATCGGGCATGTTGGCTGCGTCTCGTCCTGCCATCGTTCCTCGGTGTGAGCAGTGATCCCAAGGTAATGACTCTCTCGGGATACACGAACGGTGACAGCCGCCGGCATGGTCCGAGGCTCGGCTCACCTCTGCCGATGTGGTACACGGATCTTGGGGAGGAGGAGCAGGGCGGCAAGTGTCGTAAGGGCTGCGACGAGGTACGGCATCTTGATGCCGACTGCGAACAGCACGCCACCGGCGACAGGACCAAGAACTCTCGCAAGTCCACCCGCCGACTGCTGAAGTCCAAGAACGATCCCTGCGTTCCCGTCTGGAGCTTTGCCTGCGATCGCCGACGAGATGGCTGGGGTCGTCAAGCCTTGGCCGACTGCGAGCAGTACGAGACCGGGAGCGAGCTGAAGCCATGAAATCGAGAACGCGACTACGACGAATCCGATCACGTTGAGTGTGAGGCCGATACCAATCATCGCTACTTCGGAGAATCGACTTGAGAGGATCCCGATCAATCCGGCCTGGGTTGCCACTAGGACAACGCCGACAAGGGCGAACACGATGGAGATCTCTGGTGCCGTGAGGGCGAGACGCTCGGCTGCGAGGAGTGCAAACGTGGTCTCGAACAGGCTGAAGGCGGCAACTGCGACGAACGAGAGAGTGATGAGTGTCACGACCTCGCCGTCGAGCCCGCGAAGGCTGCGAAGCGGTACGGTCGTCCTCGACCTTGACGCCCTCCTGGTCTCTGGCAGCCTCCTTGCCGTGACGACGGCGTTCAGCGCTGCGATGGATGCAGCGATCAGGAACGGCACCCTGTGACCGAAGATTCCGGCGAGTCCGCCGAGAGCCGGGCCGAGCACGAAACCGACACCGAACGCCGCACCGAGTAAACCCATGAGCCGTGGTCGGTCAGCCTCGTCTGCAGTATCGGCGATCACCGCGCGTCCAACCGCGACGCTTGCCCCCGAGATCCCATCGATGATCCTGCCGATAAAGAGCACAAGCACTGAGCCGGCGAGGCCGAGGAGGAGGCTCCCGATCGCGGATCCTATGAGCGTGACGACGAGAATGGGTCTTCGTCCGACCCGGTCCGATAGTCGGCCCCAAATCGGTGCGAACACGAGTTGGGCGAGGGAGTAGGAGGCGAGGAGCAGACCGATCGTGAACGGGTTGGCGCCGAAGTTCGACGCGTACAAAGGGAGGATCGGAATGATGATCCCGAAGCCGAGGAGGTCGAGCGCCACTGCTGTCCACACCGCCCAGAAGCCGCGCGGGACCGTCTTCTTCGAGGTGTCACCGGTCATTGCGCTATTCGATCCTATCGGTGATGCCCATCGCTTCGGTTGCCAGGTGGGCCACACCGATCCCTCGATAGCCCCATCCCGCGAACACGAGTCCGGGGTTTGCTGATTCGAGGTTATCGACGCTTGCGAGACGTCGTCTGTGCTCGAGGTCGTATTGGGGTATGCCTTCCGGGTTCCTGACAACTCGGGTCCACGACGGTGTCACAGCAACACCAAGTGCTCGTTCCATCTCCGAGACGACTGTTGCAAGAATCTGATCGTCGGCCTGGTGAATGATCTCAGGATTTCGGGCACCTCCGACGATGACCTTCGCTAGTGAGTTGCCGTGCACTGCCCGTCCAGGGCCGAAGGATGACTCGAACAGACAGCCGAGGATCGTGGCGTCGACCCCCGGACCGGTCAGGAACCCGAAGCCATCAGGCAGAGGTACCTCTTCGGTGGTGCCCCCGACGCCGAGCACCACAACGGGTGACGACGGCCATCCCTGTAGGACGTCGCATTCGATGCTCGGAAGGATGGAAGCTGCAATGGCTGGTCGAAGTGTCATGATGACCGTTCGTGCCCGAAGTGTCTCCGGACCCTCGATGCGAAAGCCTGATCCCTCCTTCGTGACCGAAGATACGGGAAACGCAGCGCGGTAGCGATCACCGAGCGCTGCTGCGAATGAGTCGGCAGCGGCCGACATGCCACCGACAGGTACATGACTCTTCGGCTTGGGGGGCCTTGGCTTGGGAAGTGCCCGTACGCGCCGGATCGCTCCCCTCACGACACTCCCTGCGTCGGCTTCGAGATCTGTGAAGAGTGGAAATGCTGCAGCGGCCGACATGCTGTCAGGATCCCCGGCGAAGACGCCTGAAGCAGCCACGTGCGACAGCAGCGCGCCCGCCTCCCTGCCTAATCGTCTGGTCAGGAATCCTCGAAGCGACTCCTCTTGGGCGTCATCGGATCGTGTTCGAATGAAGGGCTCGGCTGCCATGCGGAGCTTTCCACGCACCGATATCGCGGATGTCAGCACCGCCTTCGGTCCGTAGGGGATGCCGATCAGTCCCTTTTTGGTCCACACGTACCGAAGGCTGGCAGCGCTGTACGCCTCGGTTACGGCCACGTCCGCCGCGTCGAGCAGCGGGCTGAGAGAGCGGTGAGGCAGCATGAAGGTCCCAGCGGCAGGCTCAAGGACGAAGCCGTCTTCAACGATGGTCGATGCGACGCCTCCCGGTCGGTCGGATGCCTCTACGAGCACGACATCGCGTTCTGAGAGCATGAGATGGGTCGCCACAAACAGGCCGCTGAATCCGCCGCCTATGACGACGACGTCGATGATGTCCTTCATATTGATGGCTCAGATCGTCTTGGAGAACATCGGTCGATCGCCGTGCTCCTTGGTGTGTGCGTCAAATATTCTCGCTACGTTCCGAATGAACATGCGGCCAAGGTCCGTTGCCTCGATAGCGTCGCTCCCCACGGTGATCATTCCTTCTTCGACAAGGCCTCCTGGAGCTGCCAGCACTTTCAGCTCAGGCGCGAACATCGTCGAGAAGTCGACGTTGAAGCGCTCCGCGATCTCTCGGGAGTGAACCACACCGTTGCACATCAGCTCTGTGATGATGTAGCGACGGATGAGGTCGTCGTCGCTGAGGCCATAGCCCCGTTCGATTGGCAGATCGCCTGCATCGACTGCCGAGTAGTAGTCGGCGAGTCTCCGGTGATTCTGTGCGTATGCGCCGGAGAGGTCGCTGATCCCCGACGTCCCGAGCGCAACGACGCCTGCGCCGCTACGTGTCGCATACCCCATGAAGTTTCGTGTCAGAGTTCCAGCGTCGGCAGCGACCGAGAGCTCATCATCCGGGAGCGCGAAGTGGTCCATGCCGATTGCCTGGTAACCCGCGGTGGTGAGTCGCTCGGAGATGATCGACAGGAGGTGAAATTTCAATTCGCGGTCGGGGAGCTTGTCTTCAGAAATGCGTTGCTGGTGTGGCCTCATCCATGGGACATACGCAAACGAGTAAATGGCGAGCCGGTCAGGCCGGAGCGCGACAACGGTGTCGAGTGTCGACACCATCGTGTCTTCCGATTGTCCCGGTAGGCCGTACACCAGATCGAGGTTGATCGACGTGTACCCCAGATCGCGAGCGGCCTCGTACAACCCAATCGTCTCGGCTGCAGTCTGCCCGCGTCCGATCAGCTCCTGAACTTCGGGGTCGAGATCTTGGACGCCGAACGAGAGACGGTTGAAGCCGAGCTCCCGCATCGTCTCGAGGTGTCCGCGAGTGGTGACCCTTGGATCCACCTCTGCGGCGACCTCCGCGCCAGGCTGGATGTCGAACCAGCGCGTTAGCGATCGGTGGAGATGTGCCAGCGTCTCAGCCGGGTAGTAGGTCGGGGTTCCTCCGCCCCAGTGGTATTGGAGAAGGGGGCGTCCTTCTCCGAGGTGCTCCGCAACGATCTTGGCTTCTCGTTCCACCCGAGCCAAGTAGGCATCGGCGACCGACGCACGTTTCGCAACCACGACGTGGCATGCGCAGAACGAGCAGCGTGACTCACAGAACGGGAGGTGGACGTACAACGACAGTGGCCCATCCGGGTTGGTAGCGTACGACGCGAGGCGGTCGGCGTACGCCTCGGCACTGAATTGGTTGCTGAACTCGATCGCTGTCGGGTAGGACGTGTATCGGGGTCCAGGTTGGTCGTAGCGTTCGAGCAGTTCCGGGGAGAGGTCCATTAGTGCATCTCCTTGACAGCGTTGACGAGTGCGGCGACGTTCTCGAGCGGGGTGTTCCGATCGATGCCATGGCCGAGATTGACGATGTGACCAGTCCGTCCGGCGGTCCGCTGGAGGAGTGCAGCGACCGATCTCCGAATCGTGGCAGGGTCGGTGAGCAGAAGCGCCGGGTCGAGGTTTCCCTGGACGGCAACGCTCGCGCCGATCTGATCCCAAGCGACATCGATCGGGGTTCGCCAGTCGACTCCGTACGCCGATGCGCCGATCTGGTGCATCGAGCCGAACGCATGCCCGGAACCAGGGGCGAAGTAGATCGTTGGGGCGTCGAGGCTACTGAGCGTATCTCTGGCAGCAGGGAACGACACGCGTTCGAGCAGACCACGAGGGAGAACCCCCGCCCAAGAGTCGAACAGTTGCACGACCTGTGCTCCTGCCTTGATTTGCATGTCGAGGTAGGTGTGCATGTTGGCAGCGAGCTTGTCGATCGCTGCGGTGAGCTCAGGCGAGTCGTGGTGCATTGCGGTGCGCAGCGGAAGGTACTCCTTGGAACCGCCCCCTTCGAGAAGGTACGCGAGAAGCGTCGTTGGCGCTCCTGCGAAACCGATGACTGCGGTATCTCGGTTCACCTCCCTGCGAATCAGCCGGAGCGTATCTGCGACGTGGCCAACCCTGTCGATGTCGAGGTCTGGCAGATCAGCGATCTCTCCGAGGCTCATCGGCTTGAGCTTTGGGCCTGGATCGAAGGTCACGTCGATTCCCATGGCCTCAAGCGGTGTCATGATGTCTGCGAACATGATGGCTCCGTCGAAACCGAAGCGGCGAACGGGTTGCAGCGAGATCTCGGAAGCGATCTTCGGGTCTCCGATGGCGTCCTGGAAGGTGTGTCGACCCCGAATCTCGCGATATTCAGGCAGGTATCGGCCTGCCTGACGCATGACCCAGACCGGCCTGCGATCGAGTGGTCGCATTGCAAGGGCGTCGAGGAGCTTCGTCATGCGGCGTCACCGATTGCCGATTCAAGCGCGGACATCGCAATGTCGAGCACATCGGTGTGGGCATCCATCAAGAACATCGCCTCAAACGGCGATGGAGGTAGCATCACGCCGCGTTGGAGTGCTCCATGAAAGTAGCGGGCGAAACGTTCTCGATCGACCGTGACCGCGTCGTCCCACGACCGAACGGCTGATGGGCCAAAAAACACGGTGAGCATGGCTCCGACCCGCTGAACTGTGCCTTCTACGTGGTGTCTGCGCATCGCCGCGCTCAGACGTGCCTCCAAAGCAGCACCAGCCGCTTCCAAGCGGTCGTACAGGGACGGATCCGATGCGATACGTCGCAGCGTGACGGATCCGGCGGCGACGGTGATCGGGTTTCCTGCCAGCGTGCCTGCCTGGTAGATGGGGCCCGAGGGCGCCATCTGTGACATGAGATCTCGACGTCCACCGTACACGGCAGCGGGTGTGCCTCCTGCAACGATCTTGCCGAGCGTCGTGAGGTCCGGCGTGACTTCGTAGCGGCCTTGTGCACCTTGGGGCCCAACGCGAAAGCCCGTCATGACCTCGTCGAAGATGAGGAGTGCGCCGTGACGGCTGGTGAGAGAGCGGAGGCCCTCTAGAAAGCCGGGAAGCGGTGGCACGACGCCCATGTTTCCTGCGACTGGCTCCACGATCACAGAAGCAACGTTTCCAGCCCCGATGGCGTCGGCCACAGACTCGAGGTCGTTGAAGCGGGCGATCCTGGTCGTGGCTGCGGTCCCCTGTGGCACACCTGGGCTGTCCGGTTCGCCAAACGTCGCGGCACCAGAGCCGGCCTTAACAAGGAAGGCGTCTGCGTGTCCGTGGTAGCACCCTTCGAACTTCACGACGACGTCGCGCCTTGTGGCGCCTCGTGCGAGCCGCAGTGCCGATGCTGTTGCTTCGGTCCCGGAGTTGACCATGCGCATCATGTCGATGGAGGGGATCATCGTTGTCACTTGCTCAGCGAACTCCACTTCACCGACCGTTGGCGCACCGAAGCTAGTTCCCATCGCCGCCGCGGCGGATATGGCTTCGACTACGTCGGGCTCGGCGTGGCCGAGCACGATCGCTCCCCAGGACGAGATGAAGTCAATGAGGTCGTCACCCTCAGCGGTGTGCAGGTACGGGCCGGACGCTGAGGCTATGAACGGAGGTATGCCGCCGACGGCCTTGAAGGCACGAACGGGAGAATTGACACCTCCTGGCATGAGACGCTCGGCACGATCCCACAGGTCCTTCATCGCAGCTCCTGCAAGGCGCGTGCGGCGTCCAATGCAAAGTAGGTGAGCACAATGCCTGCACCGGATCGCACGATACCGGTGAGAGATTCCATCATGACCCGGTCGCCGTCGATCCAGCCTCGGTTGGCTGCAGCCTTGATCATGGAGAACTCCCCTGACACCTGGTACGCAGCCACAGGGAGGTCGACCATGTTTCTGACTTCTCGAATAACGTCGAGGTATGGTCCCGCCGGCTTGACCATGATCATGTCCGCGCCTTCGAGGACATCGAGTTCGACTTCGCGCCGTGCCTCTCGAACATTGGGCGGATCCATTTGGTGGGTACGCCGGTCCCCGAAGGCAGGGGTGGAATCCGCAGCGTCGCGGAACGGCCCGTAGTAGGCCGACGCATACTTCACAGCGTAGGAACAGATCGCGATGTCCTCGAATCCTGTTTCGTCGAGCGAGTCCCTGATGGCACCGACCCTTCCATCCATCATGTCGGAAGGTGCAATGACGTCCGCGCCGGCACGTGCGTACGCGAGCGACGCCTTGGCAAGGAGGGGGAGTGTGGCATCGTTGTCGACCGCACCTCCGCTGAGAACTCCACAGTGCCCGTGGCTCGTGTACTCGCACATACACACATCCGCCCACGTGACGAGGTTGGGCGCGTGTTCCTTCACCGCGGTGATTGCTCGTGGAACGGGGCCATCTGGGTCCCATGCAGAGGATCCCTGCTCATCCTTTGTCTTCGGTATCCCAAAGAACATCATCCCACCGACTCCGAGGGACTCGGCCTCGACAGCGAGGGGGACCAACTGGTCCACAGAGAGCTGGTAGTTGCCTGGCATGGATGAGATCTCGTCGCGGACACCTGATCCGGCAACGACGAACACGGGAAGGACGAACATCGCTGGGTCGAGGCGAGTCTCGGACACGTGGCGTCGAAGCGCCGGGGTGCGTCGCAGGCGCCGAGGCCGCTCAACGGGATAGCCGGTCATTGGGTACTCCTCTCGGGCCGCAGCGCAGCCAGCTGTTCGATCGTTCTCATGAACCCAGGCCGATCGGGTACGACATCCGGTATGACGTCGTGGTCACCCAGCGCAGCCGCCGTCGTCGGTCCGATCGCTCCGATGACGAGATCCTGCAGCTGCCTCGACATGAACCACCCGGTCACTGCGGTGGGTGAGCCGAACACAACCGCGTCGACAGGGTCGCCTTCGGGTGCGACGGGAACCGTCGTATAGAGCTCGACCCTGGTCACCGAGCCTCCTGCCATCTCCAGTACCGCGGCATTCTCGCGTGAGGTGTTCGCTGCGCCGGCGAGTAGGACGTTTCTACCCGAGAGCAGGTGGCGGGCATCGAGTGCGATCTCGCGTACACCGCCCGACCCGACCCACGCGACAGTCGTTCCTGCTTTCTCGAAAGTCGTTGCGGTTTCGGGTCCAACCGCAACGATGGGGATCGGCGGGAGCTCCTCGCGTAGGAGGAGTGAGGCTGCGCGTGCAGACGTGACGACGAGTGCATCTGCGTCGACGGCGGCCAACTGGTTGGCGCCGTCCGGGGCGGTGTCAACGCGGATGCACGGAAGCGCGATTGGTTCGAATCCGAGAAGCGATACCCCCTCTTGGAGCGTGTGGATTCTTTCGAGAGTTGTGGTGAGTCCAAGGCGCATCGTTAAAGCCCTAGTTCCGAGATCGCAGCTTCGGCGAGGGCGACAGGGTCACCGGCCTCAACGGTGGCTCTACGTCGGCCCCGCTCGTCGGCTACGAAGGTGTCCATCACCAGCGTGGAGTCCTCCTCCCACGCGAAAGCACCGAGTGCCGATCGGCAGCCGGCGCCCGTGAGTCTCAGGAGTGCCCGCTCGGCGTCGATTGCTGTCCTGGTTGCCTGATGTTCGAGGTTGGCTGCTACCTGTGAGGCGAAGGTTCCCGGTCGAACCTCGATTGTGAGAGCTCCCTGGGCTGGTGCTGGAACCATCTCGTCAGGTGTGAATCGGTACGCGATGCGATCTGAGAGCTGTGTCCGATCGAGGCCGGCAACTGCGAGGACGACAGCGTCGACAGGGCCCTTTTCGGTGAGCGAGATACGTGTGTCGACGTTGCCACGAACAGGGACAATCTCTAGATCCGGCCGGAGTTCGGCGAGCTGAGCTGCCCTGCGCGGACTGCCGGTACCGACGGTTGCACCCTGTGGCAATTCTTCGAGGGCTGTGCCAACGAGGGCATCCGCGGCATCTGCACGCTCAGGGTGGAAGCCGATCAAGCCTTCGGGTCCAACGACGGGAAGGTCCTTGGCGGAATGGACGGCGAGATCGGCTGTGCCGTCGAGGACGGCGCTTTGGACGCTTCTGACGAAGGCACCAAGCTCTGTGAGTTCGGTGACCGCAGATGTACGGTCTCGGTCACCGCTTGTTTCCACGATGATCAGTGTGACGGTGACGTCTGGGAAGGTTCTCGTGATTGTGTCAGCTACGAGCTGTGACTGCGCGAGCGCGAGCTTCGAGCCACGGGTCGCAATGGTGAGGTCAGCCATCGAGGTCGATTCCGAACGCGGCCGCGATCGTACCGGCCTCGTTGGTCCCGTCACCTGCGAGGTACTGGACGGGTTTGTGGAGAACCTTCCGCGCTGCCGTTCGGGCCGCCTGCTCGAGCAGTGCTTTGTCTTGAGGGGATGTGAGCCTGCCAGCGAGCCGCTCGACGACTTCATCGACGGCATCGTCTGCTTGGCCGAACAGGTTGGCGATGAGCGTTCCCGTTCGTCTCCCTGCCTCGATCTTGTGCATGAATTCGGTTGCCGCTCTCGACACCATGTTCTCGGCGTCTTGTCTCGGGATGCGATCTCTGGCGAGGTCGGCGAGATCGTCGATGTTGTGATACGCGACCGTCGAGCCGGCCGGTGGGGAGAAGTCGGGTGGCATTGCCATGTCGATGAGAATGAGAGGCTCACCACGTTCGGCGAGGATGGCAGCCAATGCCTCGGCAGGAACCAACCGGGTCTTGGCCGAGGTTGCAGAGATGACGGCAGGCAGCGTCAAGAGTTCGGTGTGGACCTCGGTGAGCGGCCGAGCGATCACACCTTCGGTGTCGACGGTTTCTGGACGGCGAGCAAAAACTTCGACGGTCGGATGGTGGGGCAAGGCAAGCAGGGCCTCCGCAACCGACCGGCCGATTGTCCCGTGCCCGAGCACACCGACACGGCCCGCGGGTTCCGTGAGGCCGGCAGCGAGCGCAGCCATGGACCATCGTGGATCTGAGGGGAGTTCCTTGTGTGCAGATCGGGATGTGGCGATGGCTGTGTCGAGCAGGCCCCTCAGGGATCCGTTGACGCCACCGTGTTCGCAGGCCACAGTCGTTGCATGACGGAACTGTGTGAGGATCTCTCGTTCACCGACAACGGGAGACTCGAGGCCTGCAACGATTCGGAAGAGGTGCTCAACCGCTTCGATGCCAGAACGTCGAATCGAGCCTGACGGTTCGTATGTGTCTCTGAAGAGGATCTTCAAGGCCTCGTCGAGACGGTCTTGTGACGCGGTGACTGCGATCTCGATCCGCAGGCACGTCGGCAATACGAACGCTTGAACCTCTGCCTCAGCGAGACGCCTCAGCGCGGATTCGAGCGGCCCGAGCGCGGACGCTAGGGCTGCCCGATCGTCCCCTGGAACGGCCGGATACGCGTACGAAACGGAACTGATCTCGAAATCGATCAGCATCCCCTCCTTGATAGTCCTGGGAATGGTGGCGTCTGCGCGCGCCGACAACGAGTCGGTAACGTGTTGGTCATGCCCATGCCCTGGGTCGCTTGAGGATAGTGACGAGTGTCGCTTCCTCGGTTTCTGGATCAGGTTCCGTGCCGTGGTCCCATCTTGCCTTCGGTGGAAGCGACACCAATACGCTCTCGGTTCGCGCACCGGTCTCGAGGCCGAACTTCGTACCTCGATCGATGCTGAGGTTGAACTCGGCGTAGCGCCCCCGCCTTAGGAGGTGCCATCGTTCCTCGGCCGGTCCATACGGTGTGTTGATTCGGCGTTTGAGAATGGGAACATACGCCTTCTCGATCGCCGATCCGAGGTCCTGCTGAAATGCGTTCACCGCGTCGATGTTCTCTGCAATGTGTTCGTAGAAGATTCCTCCGACTCCCCTCGTCTCGTTTCGATGTGGTAGGAAGAAGTACTCGTCGCAGTGTTGCTTCCAAGCGGTGTAGTCAGCAACGGGGTGCCGATCACAGACTCCTTTGATCGTTCGGTGGAACCATGTCGCGTCATCCTCATAGAGGTAGTACGGCGTCAGGTCGATGCCGCCACTGAACCATGCCGGGTCGGTATCGGTTTCGAAGTATCTGAGATTGGCGTGCATGGTGGGCGCGTGTGGGTTACGCGGGTGAAAAATCATCGAGATACCGGTTGCGAAGAATTCGTTTGCGTCTGATGACAAGAGTTCCGAGAGTTTGGATGGTGAGGGACCCCACACGGTTGACACGTTGATCGCGGCCTTCTCCAGCGGCCCATCTCCCTGAAGGACACGGGTAGCTCCGCCGCCACCTTGGCTTCGTTGCCAGTGTTCGATACCGAACTCAGACGTACCGTCGAGCGTTGCAAACGTTGCGCACAGTTCGGTTTGGAGCTGTGTGTAGAACGTGGCTAGCCCGTCGCGGTCGATGCTCATGATGGATCCTTGTGCGAAGCCATCGCGGCGACCGCTTCAACCCAGGCAGGCTCCTCGTTGACACACGGCACGAGGTACAGATCCTCGCCACCGAGTGCTAGCCACTGGTTTCGCAGGCGGATTCCGATCTCCTCGAGAGTTTCGAGACAGTCGGCAACGAACGAGGCCGTGAAGACAGCGAGCCTCCGCACACCCGTGTCGAAGAGGTCCTCGAGGACGCGGTCGGTCTGGGGGGTGATCCAGGGTGTTCCTGCGAGTCGGGACTGGAACGCTGTGCTGTATGAGCCATGATCGAGAGCGAGTTGATCTGCCAGCAGTCGTGTTGTTGCAAAGCACTGTGCCCTGTAGCAGTGCCGGTTCACCTGGCCGATCGAGTCGCAACACGTCTCAGATGCGAGGCAGTGCTGACCGCTCAGGTCCGACTTCCTTACTTGGCGTTCCGGCAGGCCGTGATAGGAGAAGAGGACGTGGTCGGCGCTGAACTGCTCCAACTCTGGTGTCGCCGCCCCAGCTACTGCGGATATGTATTGGGGGTCGTTGTAGAACTCTGGAGCGAACGTGACAGCTTGAACGTATTGTCGCTCGGCTAGCAGCTCCATTGCTCGAGCAGTGGCGGAGCCCCCCGACGAGGACGCGTACTGCGGAAACAGCGGGATGACCGTGAGACCGGCTACATCCTCGGCGACAAGCCGGTCGATGGCGTCGGTGATCGTGGGTGATCCGTAGCGCATGCCAAACGAAACGGTGTAGCCGTCACCGAGCTTGTTGCCTACCGCGTGGGTGAGCGCCTTCGTGTGTACGAGGAGGGGGGAGCCGTCGTCGGTCCAGATCTTTCGGTACAGCTCCGCGGAACGACGGGGTCGAAACGGCAGGATCACGGCTTTGAGCATGAGCCACCGCACGGGGAAAGGGATGTCCATGACACGGGGGTCCGACAGGAACTCGCTGAGATAGCGGCGGACGTCCTTGGTGGATGCGGAATCCGGTGTGCCGAGCTGGAGTAGTAGCACGCCGGTTCGTTGCGTGTCTGGCATATGCTCCGAAGGCTATCGGGCTGCCAGCCGACAGCCTGTCGGGTTTTGGCACAGGAGGCGGTTCGACCTGTCGACGCCGGCGCCTTGTAGACAGATCAGTTGTTCGCCAGTCGCTCCGCCTTCTCGGAGAGCTCTAGCCAACGTGTCTCCGAAGCGTCCAGCTCATGGAGCACTGTGGCGAGCTGCTGCGAGAAGTCCATGGTCTGTTCATAGTCACCTGCCGCTCCCTCGAGGTATTCGACAAGGCAGACCTTCTGTTTTTCGAGCCTGGGTATCCGACGCGCGAGTTCGTCGAGTTCTCGTTGGTCGTTGTAGGTCAGCTTTCGACGTTCCTGGCTCGCTCTTGGTTTGGTTAGCTCGCGCCCTGATACTGGAATTGGGCCACCGCCGGCTTGAGCTTGTCTGTACGCAGACCAGCCGCCGGGGTGGTGACGAACCGACCCGTCCGGCTCGATCGAGAAGATGTCTGTGCACACTCGGTCGAGGAAGTAGCGGTCGTGGCTCGCAACGACGACTGCACCATCCCACGCGTCGAGATACTCCTCGAGGACGTTGAGCGTATCGATGTCTAGATCGTTCGTCGGCTCGTCCATGAGCAGGAGATTCGGAGCCTCCATGAGGCTCAGCAACAACTCGAGGCGCCGACGCTCGCCACCGGAGAGATCACCGATGGTGGATTGCTGCTGATCTCTTGTGAACTGAAATCGCTCGAGCATCTGGGATCCCGACACCTTTATGCCGCTCTCGATCCGAACTTCGTCGAGGTGATCTCGCACGGCAGCGTGGACCCGCGTTCCGGGTGGGATCTGTCTCGGGTCCTGGCCATACCAGCCGTAGTGGATCGTCGATCCGACACTCACCTTCCCTTCGTCTGGGCTGATGCGCTCCGCAATGAGAGCGAGAAGTGTGGTCTTGCCTGAACCGTTGGGCCCAACGATCCCGATACGGGCATCGGGCTGTAGCTTGTATTCGACATGGCGGAGCACCCACCGCTCTCCATATCGTTTTCCGACATTGTGGAGGTTGACGACCTTTGATCCGATACGTCTCGATGGCAGGTCAATCGTCAATTCCTGCCTGGCTCTCGTGCGTTGGCGTGCCATGAGTTCGTGTGCCTGGTTCACCCGATACCTGGATTTCGAGGTACGCGCCTTTGGGGAGCGTCGTAGCCATTCGAGTTCGGTCTTCATGCGCTGTCGTCTGCGGTGCTCGACTGCGGCTACCTGTGCCTCTCTTGCTGCTGCGGCCTCGAGGTAGTTTTCATACGTTCCCTGGTGGGTGTAGAGCATGTGATCATGGACCTCGACAACCCGGTTGGCCACTCGGTCGAGGAGGTAACGGTCATGGGTGACGAGGAGTATTGCTTCGTTGCGGACCCGAAGATGGTCTTCTAGCCAGTCGATGACGTCGACATCTAGGTGGTTGGTCGGCTCGTCGAGAATGAGGAGATCACACTCGACGGCGAGGGTCCGTGCGAGGGCGAGCCGCTTGCGCTGGCCGCCGGAGAGTGCGGCACATCGAGCGTCGAGATCGGTGAGGTCGAGGCGGTCAGCAAGGGAGATGGCTCGGCGACTGTCACCGATCACCGACCCAACGGTTTCCCCCTCGTCAAAATTTGGATTCTGCACAAGAGCTGCCGCACGGAGCCCCTTCGAGCGCACGATTGTGCCGTCGTCAATATCTTCAGATCCACCGATGATCCTCAGCAGAGTCGATTTTCCTGAGCCGTTCCGACCGATGACCCCGATTCGGTCCCCGGCAGAAATCCCGAGGGACACACCGTCGAGGACCGGAGTCTCCGGGTACGCCTTTGATACGTTCTCGAGGCTCAACAGATGCATGTAGGAAGGGTACGCAGGCGTGTGAGCCTGTTGGTTGCCAAGCTGAGCCTGCGTCGCAGCTCACGCGGATGCTCTCGGTTACTTGGTGTGGTCGACGACTCGCTGGGCCTTGCCCGTTGAGCGGGTCACCGATCCTGGCTCGGTGACCCGTATATCGACGGTGATGCCGACGTTGGCTTTCACATGGCGCGCCGCTGCCGCTGCGACTGTTCCTAAGTCAGCCTCGTCGAGGTGCGCTCTCGATTCGACGTGGATGATGAGGTCTTTCCTGTTTCCGGTTTGGATAACCTCAAGTTGGTAGTGAGGCGCAAGTTCGGGGACCTTCAGCAGTTCGACTTCGATCTGGCTTGGATACACATTGACGCCACGAATGATGAGCATGTCGTCGCTTCGCCCCTTGATTCGGGCTATCCGCCGCATGGTCCCCGTTGTGCCTGGAAGGATTCGAGTCAGGTCGCCTGTGCGGTATCGGATGACAGGCAGGGCTTCCTTCGTGAGGGACGTGAGGACGAGTTCGCCTTCCTCTCCTTCTGGAAGGACTCGACCCGTCTCTGGGTCGATGATCTCTGGATAGAAGTGGTCCTCCCACACCGTGAGTCCGTCCTTGGTCTCGACACACTCCTGTGCGACCCCTGGGCCGATGATCTCTGAGAGGCCGTAGAGATCCACCGCGTCGATGCCGAGGCGCTGCTCGATCTGTCCCCGCATCTCGTCCGACCAGGGCTCGGCTCCGAAGATCCCGATCTCAAGGGAGCTTTCGGCAGGGTCGAGCCCCTGAGCCTCCATCTCGTCGATCAGACTGAGGCAGTACGACGGCGTAACCATGATGACGCGCGGTTTGAGGTCGTTGATCAACGTGACCTGCTTCGTTGTCTGTCCACCCGACATCGGAACCACCGTGCAGCCGAGCCGCTCAGCACCGTAATGCACACCAAGGCCTCCGGTAAACAGTCCGTAGCCGAAAGCGATGTGCACCATGTCTCCTGGACGCCCACCGGCAGCTCGGATCGATCGGGCCATCACGTCTGCCCACATGTTGATGTCCGCCCGTGTGTAGGCCACAACGGTTGGCTTCCCCGATGTGCCGGACGAGGCGTGAACTCGGGCGACCTGATCAAGGGGTACGGCCAAGAGCCCGAACGGGTAGTTGATCCTGAGTACGTCCTTTATCAGGAACGGGAGATGTTGAAGATCGTCGAGGGATCCGACATCGTTAGGCCGCACGCCCGCTGCGTCGAAGGTCGAGCGATAGTGGTTGACGTTCTCGTAGGCATGGCGCAGGGTTCGTGTGAGCCGTTCGTATTGGAGGGTTCGTAGCTCCTCGCGGCTTGCGGTTTCGATTGCGTTGAGATCAGGTTGGGAATGCAACATGTGTCGATCGTAGCCGAGGAGTCGTTCGTTTGGTTTATAGCCGGCGCTTCGAAGCGCGAGACGATCTTCGCAGTGCTCCGAAGGCACAGGGACCGTCGGGAGCGCTGCAGAGTCGACGCCTGGGTGTCGGTGGCGGGTCGTATGCTTCCTCTGTGAACGGCAACAACGTCGAAGACAGAT
>CAYWPC010000015.1:18510-59478 GCA_964460075.1 uncultured Acidimicrobiaceae bacterium | reverse complement strand
TACCCCGGCGCGAACGCAATGATACCCCCGGACCCTCCCCGAGTGACCACCGCTCGCATCGGCTCTGGCGTAGGAATCCGCAACATGTTGCGGATTCCTACGCCAGAGCCCTAGGAGCGGGCTCTTCGGTCGAGTTCTGCTTCTACCTCCGCTAGATCGAGACCGCGTTCGGCCAGGAGCACGAGCAGGTGATACACCAGATCTGCTGCTTCTTCGACGACGCGTTCGGCCGAGTTGCCCGCCTCGTGGTTCTTCGCTGCGATCAGCACTTCGCCTGCCTCTTCGATCACCTTTCTGGCCACCGCGTCGGTCCCACCTGCGATGAGCTCTGCGGTGTATGAGCCGTCCGTGGGAGTCTCCACCCGATCGGCGATCGTGGCCCAGAGTCGAGCGATTCCTCGTTGCACGACGCCAGCTTCGAAGCAGGACATCGCACCGGTGTGGCATGTCGGCCCCGCCGGCCTTGCCGTAACGAGGATTGCGTCGTTGTCGCAATCAAGGCTGATCGATTCGAGCTCGAGCGTGTTACCGCTCGTGGCACCCTTCCTCCAGAGCTCCTGGCGGCTCCGACTCCAGAAGTGGACCTGGCCGGTGTCGCAGGTCTTCTCGAGGGCTTCGGCGTTCATGTAGCCGAGCATCAGGACCACGCGCGTCGCGGCGTCCTGGACGACGACAGGCACGAGTCCGTCGTTGCCCCATTCCACGGCTGTCGTATCTACCTGCATGCGATCATCGATGCTTGTCTGACTGGAACACCCGCACCTTCCAGCCGAGTCTTGATGTCGGCGACCGTGTAGGTGCCGTGGTGGAAGATGGATGCTGCGAGCACCGCGTCAGCTTCGCCTTCGAGAAAGGCGCGAATCATGTCGTCAGCATTGCCTGCACCGCCTGAGGCGATTATTGGCACGTCGACTGCTTGCCGCACGCCTGAGAGCAGTGCAACGTCGTAGCCGGATCTTGTGCCGTCCCTGTCCATCGACGTCAGGAGGATCTCGCCCGCACCCAGAGTTGTACCCGTTGTTGCCCATGCAACAGCATCAAGGTCGGTTCTGCGTCTTCCCCCATGCGTCCACACCGACCAGGAGCCGTCATCGTTCGACTTTGCGTCGATAGCGAGTACGACGCATTGACGTCCGAAGGCCTCTGCAGACTCTGCCAACAACGTTGGGCGGGCAACGGCTGCTGAGTTGAGCGCAACCTTGTCGGCGCCTGCCCGCAGCACAGAGCGCATGTCTTCAACGGAGCCGACCCCTCCTCCTACGGTGAGGGGTACGTTGACGGCGCTCGCCGTTCGACGCACGACGTCGAGGAGTGTCGAACGGCCTTCATGGGAAGCCGTGATGTCGAGGAAGCAGATTTCGTCCGCCCCCTCTGTTGCGTAGCGCGCAGCCAACTCGACGGGGTCGCCAGCATCGGTGATGTCGACAAACCGCACACCCTTTACGACGCGCCCGTCCGCCACATCGAGACACGGGATGACCCGCTTACGCAACACGACGGTTCTCCTGCGCCGATGCAACGAAGTTTGACAGGACTCGCATTCCTGCCACCGCGCTACGTTCAGGGTGGAATTGCACGCCGACGCGGAGCCCAGAGCGGGTCGCAGCGACAAAGCGGTCGCCATGTTCAGCGGTCGCGATGACGACGGAAGGGTCCTCGGGTACCGGTGCGTAGGAGTGCACGAAGTAGAACAGTTCACCATTCGGGATGCCATCGAAGAGCGGATCGTCCTTGTGTTCGACGTCGTTCCACCCCATGTGTGGTAGCGGGCGCCCGTTGAGTTTGCGCACCGTTCCAGGGAGCAGGCCCAGACACGGTTGATCATCCTCGGCAGATGAGTCGAAGAACAGTTGGAGGCCGACGCAGATCCCGAGCAGCGGTCCCTCCCAATTGCGAAGCGCAAGGTCCATACCTGTGGCCGCCATCCGCTCCATAGCTGGGCTCGTCGCCCCAACGCCGGGTAACACGACAGCGTCGGTCGCGGCGAGTTCACGCGGATCTGTGACGATTCGCGCCTGTTCTCCAAGGGCTACGAACGCGTTCGTGACCGATACGAGGTTCCCCGCTCCGTGGTCGATGATTGCAATGCGCATCACAGGACGCCTTTGGTTGATGGGACTCCTATGCGTCGTGCATCGAGCTCGCACGCGCCTCTCAGCGCTCGTGCGAGTGCCTTGAACGTCGCCTCGGCAATGTGGTGGTCGTTGCGGCCGCGAGCTGCGATGTGCATTGTCATGCGCGCGCTGCCTGCGAGGGCTTCAAGGGCGTGCGGGATCATCTGGGTTCCGAGGGTTCCAATGGATGGTGCGACGAAGGGGAGATCTACAACGACGTACGCCCTCCCTCCGAGGTCTACGGCAGCTTCGGCGATCGTCTCGTCCATGGGAATCCGTGCGTTGGCGAATCGGGTGATTCCCGACCTGTCGCCGAGTGCAGCATCGAAGGCTTGCCCTAACGCGATCGCTGTGTCCTCGACCGTGTGGTGCTCGTCGATGTAGAGGTCGCCGACCGTTCGGATCTCCAGGTCGAACAATCCGTGCATGCCAAAGGACGTGAGTAGGTGGTCGAACATGCCGACCCCTGTCTCAATCTTCGTGACACCCGTGCCGTCGATGTTCAGTTCGATGCGAATATCGGTTTCAGCAGTTGTTCTTGTGATTGTTGCCTGGCGAGTCATGCAGACACCTCCGTGAGAGTCGACTTGAGACGGATGTCGACGCATGCAGCGTGAGCGGTCAAGCCCTCTTTAGCTGCCATGGTCGTAATCGTTGGAGCGAGACGATCGAGTCCTTCCCGAGTGAGCTCTTGAACCTGTCGCCACGAACCGAAATCTTCGGTGGAGAGAGGTCCGTATGCAGCTGCGAGCCCGCCGGTTGGGAGGATGTGATTGGCTCCCGTCGCGTAGTCCCCAGCGGACTCCGGTGTCCACTTGCCGACGAATACGGACCCGGCCGCCGTCACCGACTCAGCGTCGAGTCTCGGTGATGCCGTGAGTAGCGAGACATGTTCCGGCGCCCAATCGTTTGTGAACTCGAGGGCCGAAGCCGGGTCGGCAGCGATGATGACGAGGCCGTGGCTCTCGAGGGCTTCGCGGATGATGCCTTGTCGTTCGAGGTCGCCGAGTTGGTTCGCTGCTTCCTCAAGAACTTCTCGCGCCTTGGTTTTGCTCGATGTGATGAGCGCTACCACCGAATCGGGGCCGTGCTCGGCTTGGCAGAGAAGATCGGCAGCCGCGATCGCAGCGTCGCTCGACGAGTCGACTATCACAGCCGCCTCGCTTGGGCCAGCGGGCAAGTCGACCCCCACCGATCCGTACACGGCGAGTTTCGCAGCTGTGACCCAGGTACCTCCTGGGCCGACGATCTTGTCGACCCGTCGAATCGTCTCCGTACCGAATGTCAGTGCGCCAATTGCCTGGGCGCCCCCTGTGGCATACAACTCGGTTACGCCGAGCAGGTGGGCCGCAGCGAGGACGGATGGGTCCAATGAGCCTGATGACGATGCGGGGCTCACGACGGCGATCTCGCGAACACCTGCGACCATTGCGGGAATGACGCCCATGAGGAGCGATGAGGGATACGAAGCCCCGCCTCCTGGTACATACACGCCGACTCGTTTCACCGGCGTCCACCTTCTTGATACGGTCACACCGCGCCTCGGCTCGAGGACGAGATCTTGAGGGAGTTGCTGCTCGTGAACCGATCGAATCGCCTCGATCGCACACGAGAGCGCATCAACAAACTCCGCGTCGGCATCGGCAAACGCCGAAGCTATCTCGTCCTGACCAACCCGGATCTGCCCGTTCTTAGCCCCACCGCCGTAGCGTTCGTTGCACGAGGACAGCGCGTCATCGCCCTCCTCGCGGATCCGTGCAACGATCGCTGCCGCCTGCTTTCGCACGGTCTCGCTCGGAACGGCTGATCTTTCGGTTAGCTCAGCACGTCGCACAGCGTCCGCTTCTGAGAGCTGTATCACTTCAATGGCGATGGTCATGGGATCATCTGCTCGATAGGGAGGACCAGGATTGCTGAGGCACCTGCAGTTTCGAGGTCGGGCAGTACTCGCCACATCTCGTCGGCTTCGACGACCGAGTGCACGGCGTACATGCCCTTGTGGGTGAGTGGTACAAGTGTCGGAGAGTCGGCGCCTGGGATGATCTGCTCGATGTCGGCTATGGCGTCAGCAGGAGCGTTCATGACGATGTATCGCTTGCGTCTCGCTGCCACGACGGCGCGAACCATCGTGGTGAGGGGGGATCGCGGTGCGTCGTGGCGGGCGATCAACGCTGCTTGTGATTCGAGAATGGTCGTGATCGGGCGGAGCCCGTTGACCATCATGGTGCTACCACTCGACATGAGGTCGACGATGGCATCAGCGATCCCGAGTTTAGGTGCGACCTCGACCGACCCCTTGAGCGGCACGGTTGTGATCTCGATCCCCTTATCCGAAAAGAATTGGCGTACGGTGGTCGGGTGGGACGTTGCGACGCGAAGTCCGGCAAAATCTTCGATCGATGTCACACTTGATGCATCGTCGACAGCAACTGTGAGCCTGCATCGCCCAAACCCGAGTTCTGCGACGATCGCCGAGCCGAAGGCTGATTCTGCAACGAGGTCGAGACCGGTTATGCCGAACTGCGCGACATCGTTATGGACGAGCTCGGGGATGTCGTCTGCTCGGACGAACAGCACTTCGACGGGCATGTTGCGCACTGGTACCGACAGCGCTCGCGACGAGACCTCGAAGACGAGTCCCGCCTTGCGAAGCAGGTCCACTGCTGGATCTGAGAGGCGCCCCTTGTTGGGGACAGCTATTCGTGTTCGATCGGTCATGGCCTCTGCTCCAATTCGATTCCTACGCGCGCGAGCGCATCCGTGTACCCGCCGGTTCCGTTCCGAAGCCAGTCGTTGATCCTTGTGATTGTTGCCGTAGACACGCCTGTGGCATCGTGGATCGCGCGGTATGAGGCACCACCGGCGAGGCCTCTGACGACCGCCCACCGCGACACCATCTCGCCGAGCTCTCTGCGAGTGCACAGGTCTCGAATGAATCGCTCGGCCGCTCTGCGGTCTGGGAGCGCTACGAAGGCGTCGAGCAGAGACGCGGCGTCGTCTGACTCGGCCCATGTTGCATCGTTGAAGGTAGGCATGCCTCTTCCCTCGTGTTATAGCGTGCTAGTATGTTAGCACAGTAAAGTAGCTAGCGCGACACGAATGGAGGAAGACGTGCAAGTGATCCCAGCTGTTGATGTTCTCGACGGGGGTGTGGTCAGGCTTCTTCACGGCGACTACGACGCCGTGACGACCTATGCCGCCGACCCTGTAGGCATCGCATTGCAGTGGATCGACGACGGTGCGTCGCTCGTACACGTGGTCGACCTCTCTGGTGCTCGAACGGGTGTCTCTGACCGACGTCTATGGCGTTCGCTCGGTGCTGGGGGTGTTGTGTTCCAGATTGGTGGAGGCATCAGGACCGCCGAATCGGCACTGGCGGCGATTGAGGCGGGAGCGCAGCGTGTCGTGGTCGGATCGGCAGCCGTTCACTCCGGGCGCGTGTTGTCTGACATTGTTGCGGCCGTCGAGCGCCAGAGAGTCGTCGCTGCGATCGATGTGCGCTCGGGACGTGCGCTCGGTTCAGGGTGGGAGGACCGCGGTGTTGCCCTCGATGTAGTGGTGCAGCGGGTGGTCGAGGCCGGCGTCGAGGTCGCGCTCGTGACGGGTATCGAGGGTGACGGGGCAATGTGCGGTACGAACATCGACCTTCTCGAGGAAGTGCAGGCGATGGCGCCGGAGCTTGACCTCATCGCAAGCGGAGGTGTTGGATCTCTTGACGATATTGCCATGCTGCGTAGGCGCGATTGCCGCGCAGTCGTCGTTGGGCGGGCTTTGTACGAACGTCGCTTCTCGCTCCCCGAGGCGATCGATATCGCAGGGACGTAGCAGCATGTCCCCATGCAATCGGTGCCTCAGCAGGGTGCGGTGAGCCACGGCCCGCATAGATCGCGGGAGGCCACGACTCAGCTGCTCGCCACCGCTACCCTGCACACCATGGCGGACCAGGCGAACTTCGAAGTCGACGCGATGCAATATGCAGCGCAGCTGTATTCCGCCGCCATGCGGATGACTCGTAATCCGGCTGACGCCGAAGATGTTGTGCAAGAAACCTTCCTCAAGGCGTATAGGGCGTACGGCTCCTTCGAGACGGGGACGAACCTCAAGGCGTGGCTCTACCGGATTCTCACGAACACATACATCAACAAGTACAGGAAGGCGCAACGCAGGCCCAGTGAGGTCGAACTGGGTGAGCTTCAGGATCTGTACCTCTTCAAACGCCTCGGGGAACCTTCCGGAGCCACCGAGTCGGCCGAATCCCAGGCGCTTGACATGTTCGTCGACGACGACATCATCGCTGCGATCGAATCGCTATCCGAGAACTTCCGTCTGCCCGTTCTCTACGCGGATGTTGAAGGTTTTTCGTACAGGGAGATCGCCGAAATACTCGATGTTCCGATCGGAACCGTGATGTCACGGCTCCACAGGGGAAGAAAATCACTCCAAAGGAAGTTATGGAACCTGGCAGTTGAGCGCGGACTAGTGGAGCCAACGTCATGAGCGGTTGCGAAGAAGCGGTCGAATACGTCTATCAGTACCTCGACGATGAGTTGACGGTCTCACGAAAGGCGCGCATAAAATGGCACCTGAAACGTTGCGGACACTGCACGGACGCCTTTGCGTTCGAGACGCAACTCAAGGAAAAGATCGCATCGAGCGGAAAAAGTGAACCGCCTGCGGAACTTTTCGACTCACTTCGAGCGTTGATACAACAAGAACGCAATCGAGAGGACCCTGACTGCTGACGTCCGGGTCCGTGAAACCCAGGAGATCAGCATGCAAGAAACCGCCCTGAGGGGTCGTAAGTTTACCGGGGCAACACGCCCGCCCAAGACCTACTCGACGTCGCGTACGTGTGAAGCCAAGGGCTGTGACACACGCCTGAGCCAGTACAACCGGCGCGAATGGTGTTACACGCACGCGCCAACCAAGTATCCACGTCTCCGTGGACGTATCGTGAAGGCGGACGCCTAGTCGCTGTCTGCTGATCGAACCCGTAGGAGCGTCGGCGATGCCGGCGCTCCTTCTCGCGTTCGAGGAAACCTCGGCGGAAGATCGTTTGCAGCCTATTGTGTGTCTATGCAGCGCAGGGAACGAATCGTCATATTTGCCATCGTGTCGATGCTCACTCTCGCCATTGCTGCCCCTTCGTTCGCAGCCCAGAATTCGTCTGAGGGCGAAACTACCGCAACGACAGTCGCTCCAGCCGAGGTCGGCGGGAGCCAGAGCCCTGCAATCCCAGCCCCGCCGCCCGATGCTGAGGGATTCGAGCAACCGTGGACCGTGCGGTTCATCTACCCGGCCATTCTCCTTCTCGCTGGCCTGCTGATTGTCGGCCTCGTCTTCGGGTACAACCGTCGTGTGAGGCAGCGATACAGAGTCGTTGGCTGAGAACGCCGAATGGCACACCTCTCCCTCGAAATGTGACACATCCGCGCGCCTGGCACCGTGTTCCGTCGTACCCTCCTCGTCATGAGCAACATCGACTGGGACGCAGCGACTTCCGTGGCCCGCCGATTCTCCGGCGAGTATCCACTCGCAGGAACGTACCACGAGCGCAAGTTCGCTCTCGCGGCTGACGGATATGTCGCTCGTGCAAGCGAGCTCGTGGCCAACGAGACCGAGCTCGCGCTCCCTGGCTCCCCGGTTGTTGGGGTGATCAGCAGAGACGAATGGGTCAGAACGAACATCGCCTCGTTCTCTGTGATGCTTGCGCCTCTGGTGGACAGCTCATCGGGATCGACAGGGTCCTCCCGATCCGTGGCGGCAAAGGTCATGGGGGCAGAGCTCGGAGCTGTTCTCGGGTTCATGTCGAAGCGGGTCCTCGGCCAATATGAGCTCGTTCTCCCAACCGGTGACGGTGATCATGGAGATACCGTTCTCTTCGTTGGCGCAAACGTGCTCTCGATGGAGCGCACACACGAGTTTCGGCCATCCCACTTCCGGTTCTGGGTTGCGCTGCACGAATGCGCGCATCGTGCTCAGTTCATGGGCGTCCCGTGGTTACGCGACTATTTCCTTTCGCTTGTCTCCCGACTGATCGATTCCTCGAAGCCCGAACGTGGCCGTATAGCGCGCATCGCAGCCCAAATCACGAACGCCGAGCGGACAGGCGACGATCTGCTTGGTGATGCGGGATTGTTGGGCCTCTTCGCGTCACCGGACCAAAGGACGGTGCTCAACGATGTTCAGGCGCTGATGTCGCTCCTCGAAGGCCACGGCCACGTTGTGATGGACCGCATAGGCGGACGCGAGATCGTCGACGTTGCTCGGATGTCAAACGTGTTGAAGGCACGCAGGAGGGATCCCAAGACATCCGCCCTGATGAAGCTCGTCGGCATCGAGATGAAACTCAAGCAGTACGACATGGGGGCGAAGTTCATCAACAGGGTCGAACATCGAGCCACATGGGGGGCGCTCTCGATGGCATGGGAGTCACCTGAGGCGTTGCCGACCCTCGCTGAGATCAGTGATCCCGATGCCTGGCTCGACCGGATGCACGGATGAGCACACCGTTCACAGCAGCCATCGAGGCTGTCGTTGGTGACCGGCCGTGCGTCGTGGCGCTCGGCGGCGGCGCCGATTCTGCAATGGTGCTCCACGCCGCGCTCGACGCACCGTGTGTTGGTGGTGTGCGTGCCGTCTTCGTCTTCCACGGCCTTGCCGGATCGCGGGACCTTGAGGAGGCTGCGAGGAAGGTTGCCCTTCAATGCGGCGTAGACCTGACGATTCTCGCGGGTGCTGTGGTGGACGGGCCAGACCTCGAAGCGCGATCACGCGAGGTGCGTTACAGCGCTATCACGGACAACCTTGACGCAGCCGAACTGGTGTTGACCGGTCACACGGCAGACGATCAGGCCGAGACCGTTCTCATGCGCCTGTTTCGTGGGTCAGGCGCTGGGGGCATCGCAGGGATTCCAGGCGCACGGGGACCGTGGAGGAGACCATTCCTCGTCTTCAGGAAGGATGAGTTGCGTGCTGCTGCGGACGAACTCGGGCTTGCGTATGCGGACGACCCGGCGAACGCTGATAGCCGGTTCCTTCGATCGCGCATCCGTCACCACTTGCTACCGCTGATTGACGAGGAATACGCACCAGGGATCGTCGGAAACCTCATCCGAACAGGCGAACTCCTACGGCAGGATGATGAGTTGATCACATCGCTCACGGCGTCGATTCCGATCGTCGAGAGCCGAGGTGGGATCGCCATTGCGGTGCCACCGCTTCTCACCTCTCCAGGACCGGTCGCAACACGAGCGATTCGCTCTGCTCTTCGGCGGTGCGTCAGCCCGTATCCAGGATCCATGAGCGACGTTGCGACGGTGTTAGCGGTGGCGCAAACCGGTGCGACAGCGTCTGTGTCAGGGTCGGTCGAGGTTCGGAGGGAACAGCCATTCGTGGTGCTGGGAGCGCCGCGGTCCATCGGGTGCGATGCCTCGGTCGAGATTGGAGACGCGACGGCGTTCGTTTGGAGCGGCAACCGGTACCGTGTGTCAACAGCGACCTACCCGACCGCTGTGGAGACCGCTGGCCGGTTCAGCGTGATCGCAACCGGGCAGGACACTGGGTCGCTTCTCGCCCGTGGTCCGTCCGATGGGGATCGTCTCGACATCGGCAAGGGGTCGACACCGATTCGCGAGCTGTTGCGCAGCCACGGCGTTGCACCCGCACGCCGCTCGTGTTGTCTTGTGATCACCGTTGGTGGCAAGATTGCGGCTGTTCACGGCGTGCGAACGGCCGCATGGGCGAAGCCTCACAGGGGCGATACGGTCACGATCATCGAAAGGGAAGGCCATTCGTGAAGATTGGAAAGGTATTGATCTCTGCTGAGGAGATCGATGAGAAGCTTGCCGAGATGGGTGCAGCGATAACCAGGGACTACAAGGGCAAAGACCTGCTCCTCATCGGCATCCTCAAGGGCGCGTTCGTTGTGATGGCGGATCTTGCACGCCACATCGATCTGCCGGTCGAGTTCGACTTCATGGCGGTCTCGTCCTATGGGTCTGCGACGAAGAGCTCCGGTGTCGTCCGTATCCTCAAGGACCTGGATCAGGAGATATCAGGGTGTCACGTCCTCATTGTTGAGGACATCGTCGACACAGGCTTGACACTGAACTACCTGCTCAGGAATCTGATGGCACGTCGGCCTCTGAGCCTGTCGCTTGCAGCCCTCTTGATCAAGGATGGCGTTGATCGGCCGCCACTCGACGTGAAATACGAGGGGTTCCACATTCCACCGAAGTTCGTGGTCGGATACGGCCTCGATCTTGAGGGGAAGTACAGGAACCTGCCATACGTTGCAGAGGTCGAAGGCGTCGATTGACGACAATCAGCGGCGAAATTGACCTATGTACGGCGTACCATGTACGAACCGGACCTGGACGTGGTGCCCAGGTCCCTGATAGCACTAGAGGAGCACCGTGAACCGCACTGCGAGAACCATTCTCGTATATCTCGTCGTCATCTTTGTTGTGGTGATGGCGTTCCAGGTCATGTTCAGTCAGGCGACACAGCCAAAAGAGTTGACGCTCAACGAGTTCTCGAAGAGTCTCGAATCGGGCGATGTCGACGGTGAGATCCTGCTCAAGGATCGCTCGAACGAATTGTCTGGAACTCTCGATTCCGGTGGCGACTCGGTCGATTTCCTCGTTCGTTACCCAGCTGAGTACTCCCCAGAGATCACCACGCAACTCCAGGAGGCCGGCGTCGCGTTTCGGGTCGATGCTGAGAACCCGACCCTCTTTGAATGGTTCCTGACCTCAATCCTTCCCTATCTCCTCATCTTCGGCCTCTTCATCTTCATCATCATGCAGATGCAGGGTGGAGGTAACCGCGTCATGCAGTTCGGGAAGTCCAAGGCCAAACAGGTGACGAAGGACTCCCCGAAGGTGCAGTTCTCCGACGTTGCAGGCGTTGCTGAGGCAGTCGAGGAGCTTGAGGAGATAAAGGACTTTCTCGCTGAGCCCCAGAAGTTCCGTGCGATGGGCGCAAAGATCCCCAAAGGTGTGCTCCTCTACGGTCCCCCTGGCACGGGCAAGACACTCCTCGCCCGTGCCGTGGCGGGGGAGGCAGGTGTTCCGTTCTACTCGATCTCAGGCTCCGACTTTGTCGAGATGTTCGTAGGCGTTGGGGCGTCTCGCGTACGCGATCTCTTCGACCAGGCGAAGCAGAACGCCCCATCGATCGTGTTCATCGACGAGATTGACGCTGTCGGCAGGCACCGTGGCGCCGGTCTAGGCGGGGGTCACGACGAGCGCGAGCAGACACTGAACCAGTTGCTCGTCGAACTCGACGGTTTCGATGTCAAGTCAGGCGTGATCGTCATCGCGTCGACGAACCGTCCAGACATTCTCGATCCTGCACTGCTTCGTCCAGGACGCTTCGACCGACAGGTCGTGGTGGATCGGCCGGACCTCAAGGGGCGTGAGCAGATCCTCGAGGTGCACGCAAAGGGCAAACCAATTGCCAGCGGTGCCGACCTCAGCGTTCTCGCCCGCCAGACACCAGGCTTTACCGGTGCGGATCTGGCGAACCTCATCAACGAAGCTGCGCTGCTGTCTGCTCGGAACGAATATGACGAGATTCCTATGAAGGCACTCGAAGAGGCCATTGAGCGTGTCATTGCCGGGCCGGAGCGCAAGTCGAGGGTCATGTCTGATGCCGAGAAGAAGATCACGGCGTATCACGAAGGAGGACACGCCCTGGTCGGCTACGCCCTGCCGAATGCAGACCCGATCCACAAGGTAACGATCATTCCGCGTGGCCGTGCAGGTGGGTACACGATGGCACTCCCCCTCGAAGACAAGTATTACGTTCGTCGCTCTGAGCTCATCGATCAACTCGCGATGTTGCTCGGTGGCCGTACCGCTGAAGAGTTGATCTTCATCGATCCCACTACCGGCGCATCGAACGATATCGAGAAGGCGACGTCGATCGCCCGCAAGATGGTGATGGAGTACGGCATGAGTGACAAGCTCGGACCGCTGCAATATGGCAGGCCGGAGGGCGAAGTGTTCCTCGGGCGCGACTATGCAAAGAATCAGGATCTGTCGAACGAAGTAGCCTCCGCCGTCGACGACGAGATACGTTTCCTCATCATGCAGGCACACGAGGAGGCCCGTGAGATTCTCACCGTCCACGAGGCGGCCCTGCATCGCATTGCTGAGGCCCTTATGGAGCGGGAATCGGTTGGGGCCAAGGAAGTCATCGAGATCTTCCATGACGTCCCCAAATGGGAGCACGCCGAGGATGGCCGAATTCGCCTGAAGGCTCCGGACGGCGTTGCATCGATCACCGGCGGCTACGCGGCGCGTACCGACGGGAACGCATAGCAACGTGCAACGGCTTCCCTGGATGATCCGGGGTACCCGGCTGTCGTTCGAGATTCCTGTCGTGATGGGGATCATCAACACCACACCTGATTCGTTCTCCGATGGTGGGAAGCATCGTGACCCCGAAGTCGCGATCTCGGCAGGGTTGCAAATGGTGCGAGATGGTGCCCGCATCCTCGATGTTGGCGGGGAGTCGACGAGGCCGGACGCCTCGACCGTTCCCTCCGACGTGGAGATTGCGCGGGTACTCCCAGTCGTGGAGGCGCTCGCCGCAGAAGGGGCAGTCGTGTCGATCGACACATCCAAGGCCGAGGTTGCTGCGTCGTGTATCGAAGCAGGGGCGGCGATCGTGAACGATGTGACTGCATTCAGTGATCCTGACATGGCCGCTGTTTGTGCCGAGGCTGGTGTCGGCGTCGTTCTCATGCACATGCTCGGTACGCCGCGATCGATGCAGACAGATCCGACGTACGCGGACGTCGTGAGCGACGTCGCAGCGTTCCTCTCTCAGCGGGCGAATGCTGCCGTAGCTGCTGGAGTCGATGCCTCAGCAATAGCTCTCGATCCGGGCATCGGCTTCGGCAAGACCGTTAGCCACGACATCGAACTGATGACGCACGTGAGTACGTTCGGCTCACTCGGATACCCGGTCGTAATCGGTGCGAGCCGCAAGAAGTTTCTCGGATCGATTCTGGAGCCCGTGCGGGGAGCGACCCTCGCACGAGAGCGCGACGGCGCTACCGCAGCCACTGTTGCGCTCGCCGTTGCACAGGGTGCTTCGATACTTCGCGTCCACAATGTTCGTCTTGCGGTTGATGTAGCCGTGGTAGCCAACGCTATGGTGCCCGTGGAGGGATATGAGCAAGAAAACCACCGGACTTGAGCCACGAGGATTCCATTGGGTCATCAAGGATCGCCTAGCCGTATCTGAACGGATAGGCGGCTATGGCTTCCAGCATCGACGCGTGCGGCGCGAGGAGGAGATCGCGTGGCTCCAGGACCACGGTGTCAACTCTGTGCTCAGCCTTCTCGGCTCCAACCAGAATTCCAGCGCCTACGAGTCCGCAGGCTTGGCATTCTCCGCGTTCCCTGTCGAAAACGATCTTGAGCCGGACGACGCTGTGCAGGTGTTCGAGGCGCTCGCAAATGCGCTTGCACCCCGAGACGCTGTTGTTCTCGTCCACAGGGACACGATCGATGACACCCTTGCGGGCATTCTCGCCGGGTATCTCATTCACGTCGAGATGCTCGACGATCCGATCCTGGCCACCGATGTCATTCAGCGAATTCTCCGACGAGCTATCGGCCCTGAAGGGCGACGCCTCATTCCTGCGTCCTGATAGAAAATGGCACGTGTATATGTCGGAATCGGGTCGAATCTCGGGGACCGCTTCGCGTACCTCAGCGCTGCCGTCGAGAGCCTCGATGGTGTCGGATCCGTCGTCTCGGGTTCACCAATTTATGAGACCGAGCCTGTCGGTGTGTCCGGCCAAGACCCGTATCTCAACGCTGTAGTCGCACTCGAGACCGAGTGTGCACCCACAGACCTTCTCAAGGCATTGCTCGCCATCGAGCAGACGCATGGCAGGGTTCGCGATGTCCGGTGGGGTCCCAGGACTCTCGATCTCGACCTCCTCTGGTACGACGGTATTTCGATCGATGCTCCTGGCCTCACCGTCCCCCATCGGGAGATTCGAAATCGGCGCTTCGTCGTCGTTCCGCTCACGGATATTGAACCGACGCTGTGGGATGGCTCTGGTCCATACGCGTCCTCGCTGCCGGGTCTCGTCGACCAGCCTATTTCCAGACGTAGCGGGCCGTTCGATGTGGATGGTCGACGCTGGCTCGTCGGCATCGAAGAGGCGATTGAGCTATCGAGGGACGGTGACTGCTGGACATTCGAGTCACACCAGGATTGGGCCAACAGCATGCACCAGATGTTCGGCGCCTACCTCACAGCGGTCTCCCTGTTGGCAACGCGAGATGTCGCACCTGGCTTCGTCCCTGTCACCCTGACGCACAGATTCCTTCGTGCAGTCCCCGTTGGGGCTGGTGGAGTGGTTCGTGTGCATGTGGATAGGCGTTCGAGCCGATCCATCGACGTATCCGTCTCCCTCACCGTTGCAGGAAGGGAGGCAGGTCGCACAACCATAACCGCCGTTGCCGAACTGCCAGAAGTCGTTTCGGTCCCTGCCGCGCCACACGTCGGTGGCATCGAGACAGCTACCCCGATCGGTCGACTCATCACGAACGTCGGTGTTGGGGTCGGTGCTTCAGCACTCAATTGGGGACCGCTCGAGAACTGGTCGGTTCCGGATCTCGTCGACGGCACCAGCCCCGGTGTGCGGATCTGGAGTCCGAACGTCGCTGTCGGTTCGCACGATCCGTATCTGAGTGCCGCAGCGATGCTGATGCCTATCGACGCTTCGATTTGGCCTGCAACGATGCTCGACATGGGTCGATTGCCGGCAGGGCCGCTCGTTGCGACACCGACAACCGAGTTCACGGTCCGATTCGTGCGGCCAGATGCCGACGACCTGTATCACCTCGCAGAGGCAGTCGTCGATCATCGGACGAGCTCATCTGTGGCGGGAACCGTTCGCCTCTGGGGGGCAGATGGCGGATACCGTGCCATCGGACACTCGCTGAACCTCGTGCGGTCCTCATTCGGCAGCCGCTGACGAGGCATATCGCAGCGATGTGTGGTGCGGGTCGTGGCTGTCTGGCACCGTATCGGCTCTGGTACCTCTAGCCTTGAGGGTGCGGACCGATACCAGACCAAGGATCGGAGCCTTGTGAACATCGCACTCTACGGTACCGGACGAGCAGCAGGCGCGCTCGGCCTTGCCTTCGTGAACGCCGGCCACACGATCGTGTCGATCGACGGTCGAACACCGTCGCATGTTGATGCCCTTGCCTCGTTGGTCGGTCTCGGATCGGGAGCACCTGAACTGCGAGTGATTGCGGTTTCTGACGACGCAATCGGAGCCGTTGCCGGCCAGGTCTCGCTCGACATGGAACCTCTAGCCACGGTGCACGTCTCGGGGGCCGTTCAAGTTTCGGTCCTCGACCCGATCGCGGCGACCGGAGTACAAACTGGATCATTCCATCCACTCCAGACGCTGCCAAATGCCACAACCGGTGCCGATCAGCTCCCCGGATCGTGGATCGGGATCACCGCAGACGACCCGCTCCACAAAGTTCTGGTGACCCTCGCAACCTCCGTCGGCTGTCATGTCTTCGACCTCGACGATGCAGCAAAGCCGCTGTACCACGCAGCGGCTGCAGCGTCCGCGAACTTCACGCTGGCTGTGCTCGACCTCGCAGAGGATCTGTTCGAGGCCGCAGGGGTTCCGTTCGAATCGGCCCGCCCTCTCGTCGAGGCGATCGTTGCGAATGCATTCGAGCTCGGCTCACGCCAGGCGCTAACCGGTCCGATAGCCCGAGGCGACGTCGCAACCGTTGCAGGCCAGCTCCGTGCTGTCAGAAGCGCAGCAGGCGACCGGGTTACCGACTTCGCCCAACTGGCGGCGTTGACTGCCAGAACCGCAGGAACCGAAGAGCGATTCTCAGAGCTGTTCACGTGATCGTCGTCAACTCGTTCGAGGATGTTCGGCGGCTCCTTTCGGGAAGGGTCGGTCTGGTTCCGACAATGGGATATCTCCATGAAGGCCATTGCGGACTCATCGAAGCTGCGGCAAAGAGGTGTGACACGGTCGTCGTCTCAGTATTCGTGAATCCGCTCCAGTTCGACAACACCGAAGACCTTGAAACGTACCCAGCGGATCTTGAGCGGGATAGCGAACTCGCAGATCGTGCAGGTGCCGACGTCATATTCGCTCCACGTGGCCGCGACATGTACCCGACGAAGCAGCGCACCTCAGTTTCGGTGGCTGAGGTTGGCGACGCAATGGAGGGGCTACATCGGCCTGGACACTTCAAAGGGGTCGCAACGGTGGTAGCGAAGCTCTTCGCCGGTGTTCAACCAGATGTGGCGTTCTTCGGACGCAAGGACGCTCAGCAACTCGCCGTAGTGACTGCATTGGCAAACGAGCTCGCGATGCCGGTCGACGTTGTCGGGTTGCCAATCGTGCGCGAGCAGGACGGTCTTGCGTTGTCGTCGCGCAATACGAGGCTTTCGACGAATGCGCGGGTCGACGCTTTGATGCTGTCGCAATCCTTGTTCGGTGCGGGCGAGCTGTTTGCCTCCGGTGAACGCAGCTCGTCCGTTCTCACGTCCTCTGTGCGTGACATCCTTGGATCGGTCTCGACCATCTCGCTTGACTACGTCGAGGTCGCAGACGCTGCAAGCGCGGCGATCGTCGCTCATGTCACAGGACTCGCATTCCTCTCCCTCGCGGCAAGGGTCGGCGGTGTTCGTTTGATCGACAACATCTATCTCGACGGCGCTGCAGGTACGGTGGACGCCGGTACAAGACTCAGGCACCGAAGCATCCTGTATGGAGGTGGGAGATGCTCCTGACGATCGATGTCGGGAACACGCAGGTCGCCCTCGGCATGTTCGACGGTGAGGACCTCATCGGTCATTGGCGCGTATCGACGAACCCCGAGGCCACTTTTGACGAGGTGCGGTGGCAGATGGCAGGAATCCTGGGTGCCGATGGCTTCGCCCAGAGCGACATTCGCGGTGTTGCGGTCTCCAGCGTCGTGCCTGCGATCACGGCTTCGCTGCGTCGCGTAGCGCGACACATAACCTCTGGCGACGTGGTTGTCGTCGAACCAGGAACCCGAACGGGGATGGCGATCGAGATCGACAATCCCAGAGAGGTAGGGGCAGATCGGATCGTGAACGCAGTTGCGGCCCGTGAACGTCATGGTCAACCCGCCATCGTCGTCGACTTTGGAACCTCCACCAATTTTGATGTCATCGGTCAGGAGGGGTCGTATCTCGGTGGCGCAATTGCACCAGGTGTCGAGATCTCAGCGGATGCACTCGTGTCGGGGACTGCGGCGCTGCGGCGAGTGGAGTTCGAAGTGCCAAGGTCGGTGATCGGGAAGGGGACGGTTGAGGCGATCCAATCTGGGATCGTGTACGGCCATGCCGGGCTCGTCGACGGCATAATGGAGCGGATTACTGAGGAACTCGGGGGCGACGCGAAGAGGGTCGCAACGGGAGGCCTCGCCTCTACCATCGTTCCGCATTGTCGAAACATCGATACGATCGATCCGTATCTGACGCTCGAAGGGCTTCGCATCATCTACAACCTCAACCGGGATATCACATGATCGATGACACCGATCCCCAGCAGCAGATCGACGACACGGCTGCGCTCGAGTCCCACCCTTTGACGCAGGCACGTCTCGTGAAATATCGATCGCACATCGATGACGGCGGCTATCCATACGCATTTGAGCGAAGTCACACCGCAGCGGAGCTCCGTGATTGCTTTGTCGATCTCGAACCGGCAACCGAGACCGACGATGTTGTGGCGATCGCAGGACGCCTCATGAACACCAGGGTCATGGGAAAGCTCGTTTTCGGTGTCGTGAGCGACATGTCTGGGACGATGCAGTTGTTTGTTGACAAGCGAACGCTCGGTGATGAGGGGTTCGCCCGATTCCTCGATCTCGACAGTGGCGACTGGATTGGTGCGACCGGCACCGTCCTTACCACTAAGCGTGGGGAGCTCTCGGTGCGTGTCACGTCGTTCGAGTTGCTACAAAAGAGCCTCAGGCCGATGCCAGATAAGTGGCACGGGCTCAAGGATGTCGAGGCACGCAGCAGACAGCGTTACGTCGACCTCATCGCAAACGACGACGCGCGGCACACCGCAGTGGTTCGGTCGAGAATCGTCTCGGAATTGCGTCGCCAGTTCGATCGCAGAGGCTACATCGAGGTTGAGACACCCGTGCTGATACCGGAGGCAACGGGATCCACGGCGCATCCCTTCGAGACGCACCACAAGACGCTCGACCTCGACTTGTACCTACGCATTGCAACCGAGCTGTATCTCAAGCGTCTCGTCGTAGGTGGCTTAGAGAAGGTGTACGAGATTGGTCGAATCTTCCGCAACGAGGGCATAGACAGCACCCACAATCCCGAGTTCACGATGCTCGAGTCGTATGAGGCGTTCGCCGACTACGTAGACATCATGGATTTGGTCGAGGAGGTTGTGGCTTCCTGCGCTGTCGCAGCGACGGGCGCGACCAAAGTTCAGTATCAGGGTCGTGACCTCGAACTCTGCGGTCCGTATGTGAGGGCCACCATGCTCGAACTTGTGCAGGAAGCGACGGGACGCGACATCGGCTACGAATCGGACATACGACAATTGCACACCCTGGCCGTCAGTCACGGTATCCAACCGGAAGATCACTGGGGCGCTGGTAAGACCGTCGAGGCGCTCTTTGATCAACTGGTCGAATCAACGCTGTGGGATCCGACCTTTGTCACGGAACATCCGATCGAGACGTCACCTCTGGCGCGACGGCACCGTTCCAAGTCGCACGTGACCGAGCGTTTCGAGCTGTTCATAGCGGGTACGGAGTACGCCAACGCGTTTTCGGAACTGAACGACCCGTTCGACCAGAGGGCGAGGTTCGAGGCTCAGGCTGCATCGAGGGCCGCTGGCGATGACGAGACACATCCAATCGACGATGACTACATTCGTGCCCTCGAATATGGAATGCCTCCCACAGGCGGCCTCGGCATCGGTGTTGATCGACTGGTGATGCTTCTCACGGATAAGCACCACATACGCGAGGTCATCCTGTTCCCGACGATGCGTCCACGTGTCGACTGATCAACCTATCTGTTCTTGCGAAACCGCCGGGGCTGAGTTACGGAACAACACGGTGGCTGACTGACGTATGTCGGTTGCGGCGTACCATTGAGCCACAGCCAATGAGGAGATCGATGTGCAGCTCTCAGAGAAGATGGAAGTCGAATTCAATCGACAGTTGACGATGGAGCTTGAGGCGTCTCACGCCTACCTCGCGATGGCAGGCTGGTTCGATCGCGCAGGCTTCCCCGGCTTTGCAACATGGATGCGACTGCAGTCAGACGAGGAGCGGCTCCACGCGCTCAAGATCTATCAGTTCATTCTTGACAGGGACGGCTCGATCAGGATCGGCTCACTGGATGCTCCGAAGTTCGTGTACGAGTCTGTGGTTGACGTGTTCGAGAGTGCCCTACGTCAGGAGCAGGAGGTCACTGCGTCCATCACCCGCATGTACGGCCTTGCCAACGATGAGAGCGATGTTGCGAGTCTTCCGATCCTGCAATGGTTCGTGAACGAGCAGATAGAGGAAGAGTCCACCGTGAAGCAGATCATCGACGACGTGAGGTTCGCGAGCGGCAACCCGCAAGCCCTCTTGTTGCTCGATCGTGAGTTGGGTGCGAGAACCGCGCCGACGCCGGTATGAGTGTCGAATCACCAGCGGTGGTCCTCGCCGACATTGCCGCCGCACTCGAGATTCCAGAGGACGGCACATTGTCGAAGGTTCTCTATACGGATGATCGGATCCGGGTCGTGGGGTTCGCTTTTGACATAGGGCAGGAACTCACGGAACACACCGCGACGCTGCCGGTTGTGATTCAGGTAGTGTCAGGCCTGTTTCGGTTCACAGCTGGTGAAGAGCGCTACGAGATCGGTCCGGCCTCCTGGGTGCATCTTGGCGCCTCGGTACCCCATTCGCTGTATGCAGTCGAGAAGTCGAGATTGTTGTTGACGCTCCTAAAGGCTGGCTGAGTAGGCCGTCTTCGCCGCTAGGACGTTCCGAAGATGTCGGGACGGCGATCTGCCCACGGCTGCGCCCTTTCGAGCTGTCCTGCGAGACGGATCAGTGTTGACTCGTCTGCGAAGCGACCCTGGAAGTGGGAACCAACGGGTAGTCCGTCCGGTGTCCAAGACAGTGGAACAGACATTGCAGGGAGACCTGAGAAGTTGGCAAGCGGTGTGAACGCAACGTACCGGAACAGTGTCTCGGTGAGCTCATCCCACGGCCTCGTCTGATCGATCGCTCCTGTCTTCAACGGTGGTGATCCGAGGACCGGGCTAAGGAACACGTCGTAGCGTTCCAGGAACTCACCCATGATGTGGCTGATGTCCTGCAGCGTCGTCTGTGCCGCAATGAAGTCGGCCGGTCGTTGGCGCATCGATCGTCGCGCCAACGCCCAGGTGAACGGCTCGAACGCTGGCATTCCCGAGTCGCGGGAGTCCACCTTTGCTATGACTTGGACTGTTCGGTAGTCGCCGAGGAGTGAGCGAAGGCGGCGAACAGAGGCGCGCTCGGATGCAGTGTCGAGTACGAGCTTGAATAGGCCACCTGCCAGCCCAGCCCAAACGTCAAGAAACGCATGCGACATAGCATCACCATCGATGTTGGGGATGTCCTCGGTGACTTCGTGGCCGAGCCTTTCGAGGAGTGATGCCGTCTCAAGCACGGCAGCCTCGACGTGCGGGTGAACCCTGTTGCCCCGAAAGTCATGAATACTGAACGCGATCGACAGATGCTCGGGATCTCGAGCTGCATCGGTGAGATAGGGTCCCTCGGGTGTTGGAGCGACGAATTGGTCGCCCGGTGCTGCACCCGCAACGGCGTCGAGCATTGCGGCGGAGTCTCGAACGCTTCGACTCACACCGAGCTCCACGGAGAGATAGTCCGACGTGGCTCCCGGCATACGCGGGCCACGACCGCGAGACGGTTTCAAACCGAACAGCCCACAGTTCGACGCAGGGATGCGGATCGATCCACCGCCGTCACTCCCCTGGGCGAGCGGCACCATCCCGGCTGCGACTGCCGCCGCTGCTCCGCCACTCGAACCGCCTGGTGAGTGGTCCAGAGCCCACGGATTGTGGGTTGGGCCGTTCAGTAGCGGTTCGGTGATGGGAAGCAGACCGAACTCGGGTGTGTTCGTGCGGCCGAGGTCGATGAAGCCTGCGCTACGAAGCCGGTCGATGAAAACCGATGTCGTCTCTCCGACGTAGTTTCGAAACAAGACCGACCCGAAGCTGACGGGCTCACCTTCGTTGATGATCAGATCCTTGATGAGCGTGGGCACCCCGCCGAATGCACCGCTGGGTTCCGTGGAGGCAGCGCGCTTCCTCGCGGTATCGATCGTCGGTCGGATGACCGCGTTGATAACGCCGTTCGTAGCCTCGATCCGATTGGCTGCCGCTTCGACGAGTTCGCAGGAGTGGACCTTCCTGGAGGCGACGAGGTCGGCGAGGCCGACAGCGTCGTAGGCGTCGTATTCGGAGAAGGCTTCCATCGGGACCAATCTAGTGCGATGCCTTGGCAGCGCAGAGAAACCACGAGCCAACCCGTCCGTTCAACGGATCGTTGTGTGCGATCGCTCAGGCCGCCAGGCCTCCCTCACCGAGGAGGCGCCATGTCTCATCGAAGCGCCCGATGACATCGATGAGGATCTCGTTGGATGTCGCGAACGCCATGCACCGTACCGTTCGATCTCCCTGTTCGAAGGTGTATGGGCCGAGGCCGATGGGGAGCACTCTGAGATCTCCTGGACCATTGGACAGTGCGTCCAACAGCGGGGCACATGCGTCGCGAAAGGCGGTGTCGGCACCTCCCGGCCACGTGTCGGCTTCAACAGTGCCGTCGCCGAGGTACTGATAGGCGTGAGCACCCTGGCAATTCGTCGTCTCGGCCGGCAGGCCTCGGATTACGCAGTCACCGACTTTGGGCGCCCAGGTGAGATTGTCGAGTTCTGTCATCGGACCAGCAACGAGTTCGCGTCCGATGTTGGTGTTGATGGTGACGAGACATGCAAGGTAGCGATCGCCTCGCTCCCATTCGGCAGCATCCGGCATGTAGGTCACAAGGCTCGGTGTCTGTGTGCGTTGGCTACCAAACGTCTTCGAGTACGCCCGGTCGCATGCGTAGTTTCGCTCATATTCAATGGCGTCTGCGTCGTAGGTCTCGAGGTCTGTCCCCGCCTTGGTCCCAAGGAGCACTTCGGCGTTGTGTGATCCTTCACACGGAACGACGATGTCCTGGGGGAACGGCGCGTATGGCAGATCCTCTGCGTCTTCGAGGTACAAGCACGTACCGGTGCTCCATACGTCGTTCGGTCCTCGAATCTCAGCGAGCCCCACCAGGTATGCGACCGCTGCGTTGTCTTCGGGTGAGGCCGCGGCGACAAAGCCATCGCCGGTAGACCACATCTGAATCACGACACCACTTGCCGCAACGACCGTGAATATGCCGTCCGCTGGGCTCACGAGTTGGTTCCCTGTGAACACCTGGATCAGGTCCGCTACGAATCCAGGATCACCCCGCCACACCAATGAGGGGATTACCGAGACGACGGCTATCGATGTACCGGCTTCATCCTCGTACACGGCGCTCGCCGTGCCGGCAATGAGGTCTTCTGGCACCCAACTCTTGAGTGCGAACACGAGATCCTCCGCGTACTGTTGTGGATCTTCGACGGACCAGAAGCCGTCGACGGGCACCAGCACACCCCGCGCAACTGCGACCGCTTCTCCCCGATTCGGTGGCAGAATCTCACTCTGGTCGCTGCGTGGGAGCGTTGTCGGGGGATTGGCTGGATCAATCGTGGTGCTGGGAGTGCTCAAGGTTGGTGCGACGGTGCTGGACGTCGGGGGGTCGATCGTGCCGCCAGGGGTGCACGCCACGGCGACGAGCATGACGACAACGCCAAGAGGAACGAGGCGCACATATGGGTGTGTCATGGAAACGTCACCGCGTGCCGAGCGAGTTCGGCACTACGTCCGAGCCGATGCCACACGATCGAGCAGATACTGATCGAGATTGTGGAGAACGTCCGTCAGTTGGCTGTTGAGGATTCTGTTGGCTGCCTTCTCTGCCACCCGAATGCGTTCCGTGGCCTGATCGAGGGCGACATCGACGTACCCTCCTTGCACCGTGAGGTCGATCACGTCCTTGATGGCGGTTGGCGAGTATGGCTTTCCTTCGGCCAGGAGATCCTTGATCGTGTGGCCTTGCGGTCCGTCGGCAGCGAGCAGCACTGGGAGAGTGAATGTGCCCTCTCCGATGTCGCTACCTGCCGGTTTGCCAAGGAACGTCTCGTCCGCGATGAGGTCGAGTACGTCGTCGGTGATCTGGAATACCATGCCCATCTCCCATGCCCACTCCGAGATGGCATCTACGGTGCCGGGATCCGCCCCACCGGTTATGGCTCCCAACCTCGCGGACGTCCTGATCAGTGACGCTGTTTTTCCTCCTATGACCGTGTGGTATCCCTCGGGGCCGTGCGAGAAACCATCCGCATACACGAGTTCCGAGACCTGTCCCTCACACAGCGTGGCGTATGTGCGCGCGATGAGTGCAACCGCTTCCTCACCGAGAGGTGCCGCAATCTCGGATGCCCGTGCGAGTAGGAAGTCGCCTGCAAGGATCGCGACGGTGTTGGACCAGTTGGTGTTGACGCTTGTCTTACCTCTTCGGGAGTCTGCCTCGTCTATCACGTCGTCGTGATAGAGGGATCCGAGGTGAACGAGTTCGACGGCGACACCGGCTTCGACGGGATCGTCGCCGCTCTTGTTGCCAAGTTCTGCAGCGACCTGGGCGAGGAGCGGTCGATAGCGCTTTCCCCCTGCCTCAAGGAGGTGTTGTGCGATCTCTGTGAGAAAATCTGTGTCCGCAACGGTGACTTCGACGAGGCGCTCCTCGACGCGTTCCATGCGCTCCCAAACCCTCGGGATTGGGACGAGTTCTTGAAAGATGGAGCGGTCCACAGGGACTCCGTCTGCGGGGAATGCAAATGCTAGCGGGCGGGTTCCTGGTACTAGACACGTAAGGACATCGCAACGGATCCGGGCGGTGTGCACGGTAGGTATCTCCCTTCTATCGAGGCCGGATACCTATACTTCGCGAGGCGCCCGGGTTACGGAGCGCCATATATGTATACGAGGTGAAGAACGTTGTTCGAACGTTTCACAGACCGAGCCCGTAGGGTTGTTGTACTCGCCCAGGAAGAGGCGCGTCTTCTCAACCACAACTACATCGGGACCGAGCACATCCTTCTCGGCCTGATTCACGAGGGTGAAGGTGTAGCTGCCCGTGCCCTGGAGAGCATGGGGATCAACCTCGAATCCGTCCGTAGCCAGGTCGTTGAGATAATCGGCCAGGGATCCCAGGCCCCTTCGGGACACATCCCGTTCACGCCAAGAGCAAAAAAGGTGCTCGAGCTCTCGCTGAGGGAGGCACTCCAACTCGGCCATAACTACATCGGGACCGAGCACATCCTTCTCGGCCTGATTCGTGAAGGCGAAGGCGTCGCAGCCCAGGTTCTCGTGAAGTTGGGTGCAGAGCTCACGAAGGTCCGCCAGACGGTCATCCAACTCCTGTCGGGTGTGCAAGGCGAAGAGGGCGGTGGTTCCGGCTCACATCCCGGTGGTAGCTCAGGTAGTTCCCGAAGTGAGAGTGGCTCGTCGGGGTCGACCGTTCTCGACCAGTTCGGACGCAACCTCACCCAACTCGCCAGGGAGCAGGGACTCGATCCCGTGATTGGAAGGGCGAAAGAGATCGAGCGCGTGATGCAGGTTCTTTCGAGGCGGACGAAGAACAATCCTGTTCTGATCGGTGAGCCTGGCGTCGGCAAGACGGCGATCGTCGAGGGGCTTGCCCGCAAGATCGTCGACGGCACGGTGCCTGATACCCTCACAGACAAGCACATTTACACCCTGGACTTGGGTGCGCTCGTCGCTGGATCGCGCTACCGCGGCGACTTCGAGGAGCGTCTGAAGAAGGTGCTCAAGGAGATCCGAACTCGCGGAGACATCATCCTGTTCATCGACGAGATCCACACGCTCGTCGGTGCCGGTGCGGCTGAAGGTGCGATCGATGCTGCAAGCATTTTGAAACCAATGCTTGCAAGGGGAGAACTCCAGACGATTGGAGCGACGACGCTCGAGGAGTATCGAAAGTATCTCGAGAAGGATTCAGCCCTCGAGCGCAGGTTCCAGCCCATCAGGGTCGATGAGCCATCTGTTGCTGACACGATCAAGATCCTTGAAGGTTTGCGCGAGTCCTACGAGGAGCATCACAGGGTTGAATTCACCGAGCAAGCGCTGGTGAACGCTGCGAACCTCGCCGACCGCTACATAGCCGATCGCTTTCTCCCAGACAAGGCGATCGACCTGCTCGATGAGGCTGGGAGCAGGACGCGCCTTCGCCGTTCGGGTCTCCCGGCAGAGGTGAAAGAGATTGACGAGCAGATCGGCAAGCTCCGCTCAGACAAGCGCGAGGCGATCAATGCCCAGCAGTATGAACGCGCGGCCCAACTGCGCGATCGCGAACGAGAGTTACTCACTGAGCGCTCGGAAGCTGAGGGTCGTGTCAGTGACGACGAGACCACGTATTCGGCCGTCATCGACGAGGAAGAGATCGCCGAAGTTCTTGCCCAATGGACGGGGATTCCGGTACACCGGCTCACGGAGGAAGAGACGACGAAGCTGCTCAACATGGAAGCAGAGCTTCACAAGCGAATCATTGGTCAGAGCGATGGCATAACGGCCGTTTCGAAGGCGATTCGTCGTACCAGGGCAGGCCTCAAGGATCCGAAGCGTCCTGCCGGTTCCTTCATATTCCTCGGACCCTCGGGTGTGGGAAAGACCGAGACGGCAAAGACTCTCACGGAATTCCTTTTCGGAGACGAATCGTCGTTGATTCAGATCGACATGTCCGAGTACATGGAGAAGCACGCTGTCAGTAGGCTCGTCGGCTCGCCACCGGGCTATGTCGGGTACGACGAGGGTGGTCAGCTCACCGAAGCTGTTCGACGCAAACCTTTCTCCGTGGTGCTCTTTGACGAGATCGAGAAGGCGCATCCTGATGTGTTCAACATTCTCCTGCAGATTCTCGAGGATGGACATCTCACCGATGCACAGGGAAGAACGGTCGACTTCAAGAACACCGTCATCATCATGACGTCGAACCTCGGCACTGCGGACCTTCGCAAGACGAAGATCGGGTTCGCTGAGGCGAGTGACCAACTCAACTACGACAAGATGCGCGAGAAGGTCATGGACGCTCTCAAGCTGTCCTTCCGCCCCGAGTTCCTGAACCGTATCGATGAGGTCATCGTGTTCCACGAGTTGACTGTTGCCGAGGTCAAGCTCATTGTGGATCTGCTGCTTGTGCGAGTCCGCGAGCAACTCGAGAGTCAGGCACTTGACCTCGTGCTCACCGATGATGCGAAGGAGTTGCTCGCCACCAAAGGGTACGACCCGCAACTCGGTGCGCGCCCGCTGCGTCGAGCGATCCAACGGCTACTCGAGGATCCGCTCTCCGAGAAGGTGTTGTTCAAGGAGTTCCCAGCAGGGAGCACGGTACTGGTCACGGTTGACTCGGATGAGCCAGATGGCTTGATGTTCGAGGCCATCGAGACTCCGGACAAGCCGCTGGTTGATTTCGCCGAGAATTGAGATCAGTGGCACTGGGTGATCGGCGGTGCCGAGGATCCCTCAGCCGGTGCGACTCTGTCTTATGAAACCGTTGTGTATAGCTGCTCATCGGTGTTCGAACTGCGACATGGCCGAGTGATCAGAGCGTACTCGACAGGCCCATTCGGCCCAACATCGCACTACAATCTGTGTGTTCCCCACGCACGACTGGGTAGGGGATCAAGTACACGACGACTGAAAGGGTGCGTGATGCGCTCAGTACTCAAGCGACGGGGGGCCCTGTTCTCACTGCTCCTCGTTCTGGCGCTTGTCGCCGCTGCCTGCAGCAGCAGTGACTCGACTGATACCACCGAGGCCAGCGGTGGCGAGGCTGCGACGACGACCACGGTCGCGCCGCTGCCGGGTGAAGGTCTCAAGGTTGGGATGGCTTTCGATATCGGTGGACGTGGCGACCAGTCCTTCAACGATTCGGCTGCCGCCGGCCTTGAGAAGGCGATCGTCGATTATGGGATCGACACCAAGGAGCTCGAAGCCGATGCCGGTGGCGAGAACCGTGAAGAGAACCTTCGTCTTCTTGCTGAGGACGGGAGTGATCTCCTCATCGCAGTTGGCTTTGCATTCGCTGAGGGTGTCACGAACGTGGCAACCGACTTCCCTGACTCGTTCTTCGCGATCATCGATGACGGCAGCGTCGACCTACCAAACGTTGCAGGTCTCGTATTCGCTGAGCACGAGGGATCGGCTCTCGTTGGTGCCGCAGCGGCGCTCAAGTCGCAGACTGGGACCATCGGGTTCATCGGCGGCGTATCCGGTTTTGGTCTCATCGAGAAGTTCCAGGCGGGCTATGAGTTCGGTGCCAAGCAGATCAACCCTGACATCAACGTCCTGGTTACCTATCTGAGCGCTGCTCCCGACTTTGCCGGCTTCAATGATCCAGCCAAGGCGACAGAGTCCGCACTCGGCATGTATGACGAGGGCGCCGACGTGATTTATCACGCTGCCGGCGGTTCAGGCGGCGGTCTGTTCGAGGCTGCAAAGTCCTACTCGGAGGCGAACGGCTCCAAGGTCTGGGCTATCGGTGTGGACTCCGACCAGTACAACACCGCGAACCCGGCGGTTCAGGAGTACATCCTGACCTCCATGCTGAAGCGGGTTGACGTGTCGGTGTACAAGACCATCACCGATCTCGTTGAAGGCAACGAGACGGCAGGCGTCAAGGTCTTCGACCTGGCAGCTGATGGTGTCGGCTACTCCACCTCTGGTGGGTTCATCGACGACATCACGGATCAGCTCGACGCATTGCGCGACCAGATTGTCTCTGGTGCACTCGAGGTTCCAACGGTACCTGAGGGCTGAGTCTTCCGACTCACTCGCCGAAGGGTCCCGGGGCTATCACCCCGGGACCCTTCCGCGTTCGGATCCGAAGGGTTGCTTGTGTACCGATAAGCTCCGTCTCCCATTGGGAACCGCGGCCGGGCTACGATGCGGACGTCACGGCACCAACGGTGCCGGGGGGCTGTCCAATCAGGAGATGTGGGTGAACGACAACGACCGAGCTGTCGAGCTCGTCGATATCACGAAGACCTTTCCTGGTGTCCTCGCTAACGACAAGGTGAACCTATCCGTTCGCCTCGGCGAGATCCATGCCGTCGTCGGCGAGAACGGTGCAGGCAAATCCACTTTGATGCACATGCTGTACGGCATGCAGGCGCCGGACTCGGGCGAGATCCGTGTACGGGGAGAAGCGAAGCACTTTCGCTCACCGAAAGATGCCATCGCACAGGGTATTGGCATGGTTCACCAACACTTCATGCTCGCCGACAACCTGACGGTGCTGGAGAACATCGTGCTCGGGTTTGAGCCCAAGGTCGGCGCCGTCATCGACTTCAAGGGTGCGAGGTCCAAGATCATTGACTTGGGGAGTCGGTACGGGATGACGATCGACCCGAACAGCCTCGTCGAGCATCTCTCGGTGGGTCAGCGTCAGAGGGTTGAGATTCTCAAGGTGCTCTTCCGCGGCGCGAACATCCTCATTCTTGATGAGCCGACAGCGGTGCTCGTTCCCCAGGAGGTTGACGAGCTGTTCGACAACCTGAAGGTACTGCGAGACGACGGCGTCACGCTGATCTTCATTTCACATAAACTCGATGAGGTGCTGTCGGTCGCCGACGCGATTACGGTCATGCGGGGCGGCAAGACCGTTGCAAGTGTCCTGCCGGCGGATGTCGACGCCAGGCAGCTTGCAGAGCTCATGGTGGGCAGCGAGCTTCCAACACCAGAGACCTCTGCGTCCACGGTGACGGACGACGTCGCGATCGATGTCCGGAACCTGACACACCGTGCCCCAGACGGGCGCGTTCTCCTCGATGATGTCAGCTTCACGATCCACAGCGGCGAGATCGTTGGGATAGCCGGTGTCGAGGGAAACGGTCAGTCTGAATTGATCAACGCCCTCATGGCCGTCATCACCCCCGAAACGGGGACGATCGAACTCGCGGGGAGGGACATCACCCACGATGACACGATGACGAGGCACGAGAGCGGCATCGGAATCATCCCAGAGGATCGGCACCGTCAGGGCCTGCTGCTGAGTGCGCCCCTGTGGGAGAACGTGATGCTGGGTCATCAGACGCAGAAGCCGTTTGCCAAGGGCCCCTTCATTGACATCAAGGGCACTCGCAAGGCGACAGAGGATGTCGTTCAGCGATTCGATGTGAAGACACCGAATATCGATGTGCCTGCCCTTGCGCTGTCTGGCGGCAACCAGCAGAAGCTCATCGTCGGCAAGGAGATGATGGCGAACCCGAATGTCCTCATCGCTGCTCATCCGACTCGCGGCATCGACGTTGGCGCGCAGGCCGCCATCTGGGATGAGCTGAGGGCGGCACGTGCAGCAGGGCTGGCGACCTTGTTGATCTCGGCGGATCTCGATGAGCTCATCGGCCTCTCCGATACGCTCTTGGTTATTTTCGATGGAAAGATCGTCGCCTCGCTCGATCCAGCCGATGTGACTCCTGAGATCCTTGGTTCATACATGACAGGTGTTGGTGTGGAGGTCGCATCGTGAACATCAAGGTGAGCAGGTTCCTGTTCTCCCTTCTTGCACCTGTTTCGGCGATCATTTTCAGCCTTGGCATCGGAGCAGTCGTGCTGCTGATCGTCGGCATCAACCCGCTCGATGCGTACGGTCAGATGCTGAGCTTCTCCTCCGATTCGACATCGTTGGCATCGATGGTCAACAAGGCAATACCCCTGTACGTGTCTGCGGTTGCAGTGGCGATCGGGTTCCAGATGAACCTCTTCAACATCGGTGTCGAGGGGCAGTACCTGATCGCTGCACTCTTTGCTGGGTGGGTGGGCACAAATGTCGTGTTGTGGGCCCCGCTGCACATTGGTGTCATCCTCCTTACCGCTATCGCCGTTGGTGCGATCTGGGGCGGTATCGCTGGCGCTCTGAAGGTCACCAGGGGTGTCAACGAGGTCATTTCGACCATCATGCTCAACTTCATTGCGTTCTCAGCGATCGCCTATCTCCTGGCCAACAAGTTCTCGGTCGAGACGACCAGCCTGAACCTTTCGACAGGCAAGCTGCCGCCGTCGGGCCGTCTGCCCGATCTGAACTTTCTCATCACGATGTTCGGTTTCACCGAGCCACGCGGGATCGCTATTCCTGGTTTCCTGATCTTTGCGATCCTGCTCGGCATCGGGTACTACGTGTTGGTGTGGCGCACACGTTTCGGTTTCGATCTTCGGATCTCTGGTATGAATCCAGGGTCAGCGCGAATGTCGGGTGTCAACCCGAAGAAGTTGATCTTCTTGACGATGCTCATTTCCGGTGGAGCAGCCGGCCTCGTGGGAATGTCCACGATGCTGGGCAAGCTCGGCTCATACACCCAGGACTTCCCAACGTTCATAGGGTTCACCGGCATAGCGGTTGCGCTTCTCGGTCGGAATCATCCGGTCGGCATGGCGCTCGGCGCGTTGTTGTTCGGGATTATGGATCGAGCAGCGCTCGTGCTCAAGCTCGAGGGGATCCCAGAGGAGATCGTTGTGATCATCCAAGGCGTGATCGTGCTCGCCGTTGTTGTTGCGTACGAGGTGTTCGAACGCATCAACTCGCGCCGTGAGGTCAAGGCTGCGAGCGAGGCCACATCCAGTCTCGGCGATCAGGCGGAGGTCGTGGCATGACGGCCGACCTGCGCGAGACGTCCGCCGCCGCCACCACAGCCGGGTATTCGAGGTGGTCGAAGGTGGTCCTGATGATCACCATTTTCGTTGCGGCCATGATTCTCCTATCTGGCATCCAAGAGGTCACGGGTACCAGTCAGCTCACCTCGAGTGGCACCTGGGGGGCTGCGCTGCGACTGACCGTGCCGATCCTGCTCGCTGGCATAGGCGGCCTGTACTCGGAGCGTGCGGGGATCGTGAACATCGGCCTTGAGGGCATGATGATCGCAGGAACATGGTTTGGTGCTTGGGCTGGGTGGCTGTACGGACCGTGGCAGGGTGTTGCGTTGGGTATTGTGGGTGGCGCCTTCTTCGGTTTGATCCATGCGATCGCAACGGTCACCTACGGTGTCGATCAGATCATCTCGGGTGTCGCAATCAACCTTCTGGCGGCGGGAGCGATGAGGTTTCTCTCTGTCGTCACCTACACGATCGGCACAGGAGGAGGCGCAACCCAATCCCCTCGCATCCAGACGTTCATCCCGACGTTCAACATCCCTCTCATCTCACCGTTCCTGGATGCTGTCGAGCAGAAGAGTTGGTTCTTCTTCTCTGATTTCGCTGGGATTCTTGGCGCGTTCACCACGAACGTGTCGTGGTTGACCGTCATCGGGCTGCTGTCGGTACCTGCAACCGCGTGGTTGCTGTGGAAGACCGCGTGGGGGCTTCGCCTTCGGGCCGTCGGCGAGAATCCGTGGGCTGCTGAGTCCCTCGGTGTCCCTGTGCTGAGAATGAAGTATTGGGGGGTTGTCATCTCTGGCGGCTTAGCCGGACTGGGCGGTGCGTACCTCGTTCTCGTGCAAGCGGGGATCTACCGTGAGGGTCAGGTCGCAGGTCGCGGCTACATCGGCCTCGGTGCGTTGATCTTCGGGAACTGGCTGCCCTCGGGAGTTCTCGCTGGTGCGGGCGTATTCGGCTACTCGGACGCTCTCAGGCTCCGTCAGGCCGCCGCAGTGCACGCTCTGCTACTGCTCCTGGCGGTGGGTTTGGCCATACTCGCGTTGTGGATGCTATGGAAGAAGAGCTACGGCGTCGCTGGTGGCCTCGCTGCGTTTGCTGCCCTGTTCTTTCTGTGGTGGCTCACCTCTGATGAGGTTGCCACCGAGATCGTTACAGCAACGCCATACATCGTGACGATGCTCGTGCTCGCACTTGCAACACAGCGCCTTCGTATGCCTGCCGCAGACGGTATCCCGTATCGCAGAGGTGAGGCGCACTAGCGGAGCTGTGCTCGGGTACTCGGAGGACAGGGGCTACACGCAGTTCTGGCCCACCTTCGGAAGGACCGAGCGAACGTAGTACCCAAGGGGTCAGCGAGCCTGGAGTGGGTCGAGCTCTGCTCTACCGTCGCCCTAGATGAGGGGAGTGTCAGTGTCTCGTCGGCTCTTTCTCGAGTCTTGACCTTCCAGTCGACAGTAAGCCATATGATGATGGTTCGGGAGGCCGAAGTGTCACCTTGGGGCGTTGCGATGATCACCCAGCACGATCTAGCCGAGAGTTGGGTTCGTCTTCGAGATCGAGTTCGGAGACGATCGATGGTTGGGCGGGTGTGTACCAAGCTGGGCCGCTCGGCGAGGTACAGCATCTATGACCGTCACGGGGCATGCTTCAGGAATAACCCGAATCGCTTCCCAGAGATTCGGAAGGTCGAGGTGTGTACAGAGTAGGAATTGATGTTGGTTCCACCACAGCGAAGGTGGTGATCCTCGACGACGCCTTCGAGGCTGTCTTTTCGACGTACCATCGGCATAACACCGAGACTCTTCTCGCGGTACGACAGGCACTGTCGAATGCGCAGCAGGAGTTCGGCGATGTACCCATTGCGGTCTCGATCACGGGTTCAGTGGGAATGGGTCTCGGCGAGCGATACGAGTTGCCATTCGTACAAGAGGTGGTTGCTTCCGATGAAGTGGTGCGGCAGCTCTACCCCGAGGTGCGCACACTTGTCGATATCGGTGGAGAGGACGCCAAGATCATCTTCTTCGACGGAGAGGGGCGATCGCCCGAGATGCGCATGAACGGTGCCTGCGCTGGCGGGACGGGCGCCTTCATCGATCAGATGGCGACGCTGCTGGATGTTGACGTGTCTCAGCTCAGTGCGTTGGCAGGACTGCACACGAACGTATATCCCATCGCTTCGCGATGTGGTGTGTTCGGGAAAACCGATGTCCAGAACCTTCTGGCGCGCGGGATCCCTCGCGAGGATATTGCAGCTTCGATCTTCAGTGCAGTCGCGATGCAGGTTCTCACGTCACTGGCTCGTGGGCGGAAGTCCGCTCCTAAGGTGCTCTTCTGCGGCGGTCCGGTCACGTTCCTTCCTGCCCTGAGGGACGCGTTCGTCGAGGCTCTTGGCGTTGGTGAAGAGGGGATACAGCGGGCCGTGAGCCCTGAGCTCCTTCCCGCCATCGGCGCGGCGCTCGTCCCGGGCGGGCTGCCAAGCTCACTGGTGGATCTCATTGGCCTGTTCGCTCGGGATCCGGTGCGAGCGAACGCCGGCAGCCATCGGTTGGATCCCCTCTTTGCGAGCACAGCTGAGTTCGAGCAGTGGGAGGCGGCCCGCCGTGAGAACGGTGTGCAGCGCGCGCGTCTGATTGACCTGGCAGGCGATGCAGTTTGCTTTCTTGGAGTCGATTCCGGCTCCACCACCACGAAGATGGTCGTAGTAGACGTCCAGGGTCGGATTCTTGCGGACAGCTACGCCAGCAATCACGGCGACTCGTTGGAGGCTGTGAGTAAGGGGCTCTCCCGCATCGAGGGCGCGTTCATCCTCGGTAACAAGGAGCCTCGTGTTGCTCGCAGCGTGGTCACCGGCTACGGCGAAGATCTCGTGCAGGCGGCGTTCGGCTTCGATCAAGGTGTCGTCGAAACGTTGGCCCACTTCCGGGCAGCTCGAAAGTTCGACCCGGATGTGTCGCTTGTTCTGGACATCGGTGGTCAGGACATGAAGGCCATCTTCGTCGAGAACGGAGACGTTCGAGACATCGAGATCAACGAGGCCTGCTCGTCCGGATCCGGTTCGTTCATCCAAGCCTTCGCCGAGTCGATGGGGTATACGGTCGCGGACTTCGCGGCCAGCGCATGCACGTCAAGCGCTCCGTACGATCTGGGTACTCGCTGTACCGTCTTCATGAACTCGAAGGTGAAGCAGTCGTTGCGAGAGGGTGCCTCCGTTGCAGACATCTCCGCCGGGCTTGCCTATTCGGTCATCAAGAACGTGTTGCACAAGGTGCTGAAGATCACCGACTACGACACGTTGGGTGACCATATCGTGGTGCAGGGAGGCACATTCCGAAATCCATCGATCCACAAGGCACTGGAGAACCTCATCGGCAAACCGGTGGTCTGCCCGAACGAGTCCGAGCTGATGGGTGCCTATGGGGCGGCACTCATTGGCCGTGATGAGTATCTCAGGGTTGGGGGGACAGCTACGGACACGGCGCGATACGTGTTCGACTTCGATGGGGCGGTAGCCAGTCGTGAGTACAAGAAGCGTCAGTTGAACTGTCGGGGCTGTGTGAACACTTGTACCGTGACTCGGCTCACTTTTTCCAACAGGAATGTGTTCTTCACGGGCAATCGTTGTGAGCGCATCTTCTCCAACAACGGGAAACGAGACCGGAAGGGCGTGAGCCTGCCGGATCGGATACTCGAGCTCCTCTTCGACCGTCCCACCCAGCCGGAGTCGGAGCCCATATTGACCATCGGCATCCCACGGGTGCTGAACATCTATGAGGATTACCCGTTCTGGAACGCGCTCCTCGTGAGAAGCGGTATCGCTGTTTGCCTCTCGGATCCTTCCGACTATGCGTTGTACAAGAAGGGTGTGGGCACGATCATGTCGGACAGCATCTGCTTCCCGGCCAAGCTGGTGCACGGTCACATCTACAACCTCGTCGAGGCGGGAGTCGATCGCATCCTCTATCCGATGGTTGTCGCAGAAGAGTCAGAATTCGACGATGCACTGAACAGCTACAACTGTCCAATCGTGTCCGGCTACCCCGATGTGATCCGTAGCGCCATCGACCCTGCACGTCAACATGGCATCCCCTTCGACACTCCGGCGGTCACGTTCGCCGACCGCAAGCTGCTCAAGAAGGTGTGCGTCAACTACCTGGCGAGCCTTGGGGTCGACCACAAGACTGCCAACGACGCCTTCGCCAGGGCGGTGCACGCGCAGGAGGCGTATCGAGCCGACGTCAAAGCTGCCGCCGCAACGATCCTCGAGGATGCGCGATCGGACGGACGCAAAGTCGTGTTGCTGATGGGCCGCCCCTATCACCTCGATCCCCTCATCAACCACAAGACACCGGAGATCCTCACGAACTACGGGGTCGACATCATCACCGAAGCCGCGCTTCCCGATAGAATCATCGATGACGAGCACGTGGTGACCCAGTGGGCGTACCCCAACCGCTACTACCGTGCCGCCGGCTGGGTCGGAGAACAAGAAGACGTTGAGCTGGTACAGGTGAACTCCTTCGGCTGTGGCCCCGACGCGGTGGCCAGTGACGAAGTGAAAGCATTGCTCAACGAGCATGGCAAGAATCCCACCGTCATCCGTGTCGATGAAATCGACAGCACCGGATCCGCCAAGCTACGACTGCGATCAATGGTCGAATCCACCCTCTCCGGCGACCCTCCCAGACGTCACGAGTTCACCCCTCGGAAAGAAAACCGCCTTTTCCTCGACGAGGACCGTGATCGCACGATCCTCGCACCCTGGTTCTCGTTCTTCAACCGGTCCGTACTCACCCGTCCAGCCATCGACCTGGGCTACAGCGTCGAAATGCTGCCGCCCCCCGACCGCCGCTCGGTCACGGAGGGGCTGAAGTACGCCAACAACGAAATCTGCTACCCGGCGATCATCTTGATAGGCGACCTGATCAAGGCACTGCAATCGGGCGAATACAGCCGAGAAGACGTCGCCGTCGGCCTCACACAAACCGGTGGGCAGTGTCGGGCTTCCTGCTACCTGTCGATGCTGAAGCGGGCGATGATCTCCGCCGGCTTCGAAGACGTTCCGATTGTCTCCATTTCAGCGCCACAAAAGGGTCTGCATGACCAACCTGGCTTCAGACTGAACTCCGCTAGATATGTCTACCTGGCTGCCTTGAGCGCCATCTACTCCGATACGCTCTCCACCCTGTACTACGCGACCGCAACCCGGGCAGTGGACCGCACAGAGCCACGGAGAGTGGCGGACGAATACCTTCGTCTGCTCGATACCGGCAACTTGCCGCTCCGGAAATCTGACGTTCTGGATACGCTTCGCCAAGCCGTCGCAGCGTTCAACGACATCGAAACCACCACGAGCACCCACCCGAGAGTGGCCATCCTCGGTGAAATCTATGCCAAGTACAACGGCTTCGCCAACAACGAGCTTGCGGAATGGCTCATCGAACGCGGCGTTGAGGTGGTCGTCCCCGGACTGGTCGAATTCTTTCTCTCATGGGTCATCAACGCCGATGTAGCGGTGCGAGCCGACGTCCACCGACGGAGCCTTCTCTCGCTAATGAAGTCACCTGTGCTTCGCTACGCCAACTCCGTACTCGACGAAGTGGACGCGGTGATGAGCGGCTTCACCCGTCACAAGCAGACGTACCGTGTCGAGGATGTCGCCGACAACGCGCAAGATGTCCTTTCGTTGACACATCGCTATGGCGAGGCATGGCTCATCGCCGGTGAGATTGGAGCGTTGGCGAGCGAGGGCGTGCACAACATCATCTGCCTCCAACCCTTTGGCTGCATCGCCAACCATGTGGTTGCAAAGGGTGTCGAACGGCGAATTAAAGAGCTCCACCCACAGGCGAACATACTCTTTCTGGACACCGATCCCGGTGTCAGCGAGGTCAACTGCCACAACCGCCTGAGCCTATTCTTACATCAGGCCACAGCCGGGCGAGAGCGTGTTCGTCCGATGACGCTAACGGTCATAGCCAGAGGCGCCACGATGTAGTGGGAAGCGGGCGTATGCGGTCGTGCGGCGGCCCACGGGTGGTGCGCCATTCACTGACAAGTGGAGATCGCTCTGTGAGTCGGGGAACCTTGGTTGGAATTCTCCGTTCGTCCGTTCGTCCGTTCGTCCGTTCGTCCGTTCGTCCGTTCGTCCGTTCGTCCGTGAGGCTGAACCTGTGAGTGCCGCTCATCCTCGCTGTTACTTCTCGACTCCGAAGAACCGCATCTCCTCGAGGGCGAGCTCGTCGAATGGGGGGTTGTTGCCGACGGGCTCTGCGAGGTGGGTCGTTGTTATGTCGATACGCAGGGTGAACGTTTGGAGGCTCGCGACCTGAACTCGCTGCGGTTCCGAAGAGTTCAACAGCCTGCCGCTGATCGGTACGTTGAGGTCGTTCACGGTGATCGTGTACCCCTGGATTTTGTAGTTGCGGCGAAATGCCTCGTCGTCGGTGACGTTCTGAAACTCGATCTCCTTGATCTGAACCGGTGTAGCGAACGTGAACTCGAGCCAGGCGCCTACGCCACGGAGTCCGTCGTCATTCCACCTTGTCTCGGGGTCTCCGTCGATGAGGTTCTCAGGTCCGAACCGGTCGGAGAGTTCCGAGCTCGCGGTTACGGAGATCGGGAAAATCTCCTCAACGATGACCGGTTGGGTCGTAGTCGTAGACGTAGACGAGACGTCTGGCAGGGCGCTGTCGTCTCCGCCGCGAAAAATACTGGTCATCAGGGCGACCAGTGCAACGACGAGGACCACTGCAGCAAGGACGCCGAGGGCTCGCCCGCCAGCCGACGAGCGCGATGATGGTGATGCGGCGATTGGCATCGGGTCCTGGCTGAGGCGTGAGCCGCAGCGCTCGCAGTGATGATTGAATGCCGGGTTTCGCGCACCACACGATGGGCACGCGACGGCATCTGGGCTCTGATTCGACGTGGTCACATGCTGTTGGGTCGGTATCTCGCTCGTGATCGCCGCTTGCTCACCGGTCTCAGGCCCGCGTTGGGGTGAGCGAGGCGCGGCTGGTCCCAGCGAACCCGCAGGCGGTGGATCGCCCAGCTCGAATGGCTCGAATAGATCGTCAAATTGATCGTTGCGATCGTCGCCCTGCATGCTCTTCCTTGTGTCCGTCCGCGCAGAACGGACGTGTCCTGGCTCGCTCCGGGTATTGTGCCACGGATGACGCTCTTCATGTCGATTCGTACCGCCGAGCTGTGGACCACCGAGTCAGTTCTCGGTGGCGTGAGTTTCGGTATTGCTCTGGTAAGCCTTGGTATCTGGCTCGTATATCGGTCATGATTTGTCATACCGACGATGTACCGTCGGTTGCATGAAAGGTAGTAGCAGATCCGGAACACTGTCCTATGTGTGTGGGCAGTGCGGCCACCACAGCCCCAAGTGGATGGGCTTCTGCCCACAATGCCGGAGTTCAGAAGCCCTCGTCGAAGCTGTTCGATCGCATGCCGGGCGCTCTCAAGCGGTCGATGTGGTGTCCGCGACGGCTGGGCACTCCGCCACAGATGATCGCTCGGCCGTTGGTATCCGAGAGGTCGATCGCGTGCTCGGAGGAGGCATCGTCCCTGGTGCGGCGATCCTGGTGGGTGGTGAGCCAGGCATTGGAAAGTCCACGCTTCTGCTCCAAGTCGCTGACAGCATCGCAGGACGCGATGGCGCGGTCTTGTTCACTACGGCAGAGGAGTCTGTGCACCAGGTACAGATGAGGGCGCGACGTATCGCGATATCGTCCGCCGGTGTCGAGATCGCTGCCGTGTATGACGTCGACGAGATCATCGCCACCGCCTCCGCACGAAGGCCGGGAGCCTTGATTGTTGACTCTATTCAGGCTGTGTCCTCGACGGACATCAGCGGAAGTTCTGGCGGCGTATCCCAGGTGCGTGCATCGGCAGCGAGGCTGATTGCGTTCGCCAAGTCGTCCGGCATTCCAGTGATCCTCGTCGGGCACGTGACCAAGGATGGGTCGATCGCCGGTCCTCGCACTCTTGAGCACATGGTCGACGTCGTGCTGTACCTCGAGGGTGATTCTGAACACGGGTTGCGGTTTCTTCGTGGGATCAAGAATCGGTACGGCTCCGTGAACGAAGTCGGTGTCTTCACGATGACACAGGAGGGGCTTGCCGAGGTTCCAGATCCGAGCGGACTTCTGGTGTCTCACCGAGATGTTGAGGCAGCAGGCAGCGTGCTGTTTCCAACCGTTGAGGGGAAACGCCCGATGATCGTAGAGGTGCAGGCACTCGTTGTTCGATCAGAGGCGCCTCAGCCGCGTCGTGCCGTGACCGGACTTCCCGCGGCACGGGTGCATCAACTGCTTGGAGTGCTTGAGCGCCACATGTCCATGGCGCTTCGAGACTTCGAGGTGTATGTCTCCATCATGGGGGGCTTGAGGGTTACGGAGCCGGCTGTGGATCTGCCGGTCGCCCTCGCTGTCGCCTCTGCATATACGAACACTCCGCTCGGTGGAGCCGCTGCATGGGGAGAAGTCGGGCTCACCGGCGAGCTCCGACCTGTCGCGCGACCGGTTGCACGACTTGCGGAAGTGGAACGTATGCACGGGGGGCCCGCGGTTTCTTTCGAGTCGCATCGTCGGCTATGCGACGTGCTGGCGACTGTCGGTATCACCTCTTGTGAGCCGTTGTCCTCGAAGGCCGCTCGTTCCGGCTAGCCTGCGGGGCGATGACGCTGAGTTCTGCTACACCAATCGAACTTGTACGCCGCTTTGCCCCAGGTACTGCTCTGCGTACTGCAGCCGAGATCGTGATGAGCCAGGGGACTGGCGCTCTCGTCCTGATCGGGTCTGGCCCAGTCGTCGAAGCGGTGAGCACCGGTGGGTTCCTGTTGAAGGATGCGGTGTTCACATCCCAACGCCTCGCCGAGTTGGCAAAGATGGATGGGGGTATTGTTGTTGACGACCGATCCGGTTCGATCATTGCAGCGAACGTTCACTTCATGCCGGATGCAACGATCGAGACCGCAGAAACCGGGACCCGTTTTCGTACAGCCGAGCGTCTTGCTCGCCAAACAGGGTTTCCTGTCCTTGCCGTTTCCGAAGAAGGCCATCTTCTCTCCGTGGTGTTCTCGAAGTCGGGTCGGTTCACGTTGCAGTCGGTGACCGACATTCTCGGGGAGGCCAATCAGCGCCTGCAATCGATAGAGCGCCTACGTCATCAATTCGATGAGTCCGTTGCTCGTCTGTCCCGATACGAGGCGGACAATCTCGTCTCGATGCGTGACGCTGTCAGCGTCATCCAGCGAGCGGTCGTGATCCGGGAACTCGCGCGGGCGCTCGATACGATCGCGGCAGAGCTTGGTGACTCTGCCCCGTTGATCTCGCTTCAGGCGTCCGACCTGACACGAGGTGTCGAAGAAATCGCTGAGCTTGTGAACATGGACTATCAGCCACGTAAGCCGCGCAAACGCACCTCGGTATTCCAGAGAATCGATGCGCTCGACCGGGTCGATCTCTACGATGCTGCGGAGCTCGCCGAGGCGCTCGGGCTTGGCCAACTCGACGCTCACGCCCAGCCCCGCGGCGCTAGAGCGATTGCTGGCGTTCCTCGGCTTCCCGAAACGGTTGCGGATGCGATTCTTCGTCGATTCGGCTCGTACGACAAGCTGATGAAAGCCACGGTCGAGGATCTCGACAAGGTCGAAGGTGTCGGCCCCGTGCGGGCGCAAACGATCCGCGGCTACCTCAACCAGGTGAGTGGTGCCGGCGTCATGTCCGATTCCTTGTCGTGAGCGGCCACGAAGTCGCGAACATCGGTACAATCGCATACTCCCATCCGTTCTGAGGTCCCGTGGCTACGAAGAAGACATCTACGAAGACAACGACTGCCAAGAAGCCTGCGGTGAAGAAGCCTGTGGCGAAGAAGGCTCCGGCTAAGACCGCCGCGAAGAAGTCGCCTGTCAAGACAACGACTGCCAAGAAGCCTGTGGCTAAGAAGCTTGTGGCTAAGAAG
>CAYWPC010000015.1:0-18410 GCA_964460075.1 uncultured Acidimicrobiaceae bacterium | reverse complement strand
GGCGAAGAAGCCTGTGGCGAAGAAGCCTGTGGCGAAGAAGCCTGTGGCGAAGAAGCCTGTGGCGAAGAAGGCTCCGGCCAAGGCAGCCACTAAGAAGTTTGTTTCGCCGTTCAACATTGGTGACAAGGTCGTATATCCGCATCATGGTGCCGCGACCATCGTCAAGAAGGAACGGATCGAGTTCGATGGTGCGAAGCAGGACTATTTCGTGCTTGAGATCGTCACCGATCAGCTCACGTTGCGGGTTCCCGTTCAGAATGCGGTAGATCGTGGTGTTCGACCTGTGATCTCGAAGAACAAGGCGCGCCAAGTGTTCGCGGTATTCAAGGATGAGCCGCAGGAGGCGGGTGCGAACTGGTCTCGTTGGTACAAGCTGCTCACGGAGAAGATCAACTCAGGTGACATCTTCCAGGTTGCAGAGGTTGTTCGTGATCTCACCTTCGCTCAGGAGATAAAGGGAATCTCGCCCGCACTCAAGCGAATGCTCGCCAAGGCCCGTCTCATCATCGTCTCCGAGCTGCAGTTTTCGCTCGATCTCTCAGAAGAGGACACCATCAAGAAGCTCGACCGGGCCTTGCCACAGGTCGACCAACCTGCCGGGATCTGATGGCACGCGCTGCAGCGCACGACGTGTCGTTCGCAGCGGTGGTCGTGGCCGCCGGTTCCGGTGCCAGGTACGGTGGGCCCAAGCATGCACTCGTGCTCGGGGGGAGAGCGCTTTGGCAGTGGTCAGTGGGTGTGTTTCGAGATGTCGGCATTCCTGAGGTTGTTGTCGTTGGTGACGTGGCAGGAGGTGTTGCCGGTGGCCAGCGTCGCAGGGACTCCGTTCTTGCAGGGCTTGAAGCACTCGAGAGCGATCCGGACTGGGTTCTGATCCACGACGCAGCAAGGCCGCTACTTTCGGAATCACTGACTTCGGCGGTCATGGAAGCAGCTAGGAGGTCTGCTTGCGACGGGGTGATCCCGGCGACCGCGGTCACCGATACGCTCAAGCGTACCGATGGCACCCGGGTGCTCATCACGGTTGATCGCAGTGAGCTCGTCTCCGTTCAAACCCCGCAGGCGTTCCGCACCGCCACGCTTCTTGCTGCCCACCGGCTCGATCCCGCAGATGACGCAACAGACGATGCAGCTCTCGTTGAGCGGCTTGGCGGCACCGTTGTGGTCGTACACGGAGACCCGACGAACCTCAAGATCACGTTCCCTGTCGACCTCGTGATCGCCGAGGCGATTCTTTCCGAGCGTGATCGATGACGTCGCCGCGCATCGGCATTGGTTACGATGCCCACCGATTCGGAGGCTCGGGTCCCGTGGTTCTCGCCGGCGTCTCGATCGTGAGTCCGTTCGGTGTGCTTGGAACTTCCGATGCGGATGTCGCCGCACACGCCGTCGCCGACGCACTCTTGGGTGCTGCTTGTCTTGGTGATCTTGGCAAATTCTTCCCCAGCGATGATGCACAGTGGCATGGCGCCAATTCCATGGAGTTGCTGGCACGGTGTGTGCAGAAAGTACGCGACGCAGGTTTCGAGCCTGGCAATGTCGATCTGACGGTTGTTGTCGAGAAGCTACGGGTAGCTCCTCACCGAGAGTCCATGCGGTCGAATCTCGCCAAGGCGATACAGTTGCCGGTATCGGCGGTATCCGTGAAGGCGACTACGACTGATGGTCTCGGGTGGATTGGGGCTGGTGAGGGTCTCGCGGTGCAGGCGGTCGTGGCGATTCACCGCCACTGATCCACAACGCGGCGTGCCATCGCCGGATCGTCCGTGATGATCACATCGACGTCGGCTCCAAGCAAGGTCGCGACATCTTGGGACGTGTTGGCGCCCCACACGACCGCAGAGAGGCCTGCGTCATGGATCATCCGCATGGATGACACAGCATCTGGCACAAAGTACGACATGTGCGGATGCACGGCCCGGCCGGTCTGGGACTGCGCGATTCCGATACCTGTTTCGAGGTCGACAGGAGCGGCGATGAGTTGACCGCGGCACAGGGTGGGAGCTATATCGGCTGCCCGCCGCATCGCCTGGCCGTCAAACGATGAGAGCAGGACCCTGGCCAGGTTGTCGTGGTCGTCGATGGTCGCGATTGTCCGATCAACAATCTTCCTTGTCGAATCGAAGTCCCCGTCGCGTTGATCGTTCTTGATTTCAACATTGAGCCAGATGTGGCCTGGGACTGCCTCAAGCATCTCAATCAGTGTCGGCACTTCGGGTGCGTCATCTCTGATCTCAGCCATGGACAATTCGATGAATGGAGCCATCCCAGGATGCCTGTCGTCATGGCTCATGAGCAGGACACCGTCACCGGATCGTCGAACATCGAGTTCGATACCGTCTGCTCCTGCAGCAACGGCGAGCCGGTAGGCCTCGAGCGTATTGTCCGAGGCTCTCGTCCGGTCACCTCGATGGGCGTAGACAAGAGGTGCAGGTGTCAACGGTGTTGTGATCATACGCGAACTGTAATCGCCTGATCGTTGGCGCAGGGTCCACCGGTAGGATGCCCGGTCATGGAGGTTCACAACACCCTCGCCCGCTCCACGGTCACGTTTGAGCCGACGAAGAGCGATCGCGTCACAATGTATGTGTGCGGCCCCACTGTCCAGTCGGAGCCGCACCTCGGCCACGGCAGATCCGCAGTCTCGTTCGATGTCCTCAGGCGGTACCTCCTATGGTTGGGCTATGACGTGACGTTCGTTCGCAACGTCACCGACATCGATGACAAGATCATTGCCAGGGCCGCTGAACGGGGTGTGTCGATAGAAGTCGTGGCAACCGAAGCCTTTGCAGCTTTCAGTGAAGCCTCGGAGCTTCTCGGAAACCTTCCCCCAACCATTGAACCGAAGGCAACAGAGCACATACCTGAGATGATCAGTCTGATCGGGCGTCTCATCGAATCTGGGCATGCGTATGCAAGCGAGGGCGATGTGTACTTCTCTGTGCGTTCCTTCCCAGGGTACGGCAGGTTGTCTCGTCACGACCTCGACGATCTCAGGGCGGGTGAGCGTGGCGAACCGCACGGGCACAAGCGTGACCCGCTCGACTTTGCCATGTGGAAGGCAGCGAAGCCGGGAGAGCCAGAGTGGGACTCACCCTGGGGGCCAGGCAGACCGGGATGGCACGTCGAATGCTCCGCAATGGCGAGCAAGTACCTCGGAGACGGCTTCGACATTCATGCAGGTGGATCTGATCTGATCTTCCCTCATCACGAAAACGAGATCGCACAGTCAGAGGCTGCGTCAGGGAAGACGTTCGCTCGGTACTGGATGCACAACGGAATGTTGAACCTCGCCGGTGAGAAGATGGCGAAGTCGACAGGCCACATGATTACGCTCCTTGAGTCGCTCAAGCAATGGGATCCGCTCGCTGTTCGGCTTTTCTACCTGCGCACTCACTATCGCAAACCTCTGGACTTTTCCGAGCAGGCGCTCGCCGACGCCGAGGCGAGCTTGTCGCGGTTGCGAGCGTTCCGCCGACGATTCCCGATGGTCGTGGAAGAGTGTGCAGATCCAGATGCGCTCGTCCGATTTCGGGCAGCAATGGATGATGATCTTGATGTGGCGGGTGCACTCGGTGTGCTCTTTGACCTGGTGAGAGAGGGAAACTCTCGTCTCGATGCTGCTGCTTCGGCCGATGCCCTCGTCTCGGCCTTCGATGAGATCGTGTTGGTTCTCGGTCTGAACGACCGAGAGGAAGAGTCCTGCGACGCAACAGATGTCGCGGATCTCGCAACCACTTTCGGCATATCTGGTGGCACGATCGATGACCTCGTTGCGCTGCGCACCTCGGCACGAGATGCAAGCGATTGGGAGAGATCGGACGCGATACGTGACGGCCTTGCCGAGTTGAACATCATCATTGAGGACACTCCTAGTGGCGCACGCTGGCATAGGGGCTGACCTCGAAGGTATCCACGCTGTTTCGGCCGCAATCGAAGCTGGTCGTGTGACGCGGCTGACCGTGGAGCGGGGCAGGGCTGGGAACGTCGATATGCAGCGTCTCATCGAGATGGCGAATTCCCGTTCGATACCAGTCGTGCAGGTCGAAGATGTTCGATCGATTGCCGTGACAGGAGCGCCACAGGGGGTCGTTGCGGAGGCTCGTGCGATCGCACCAATCTCAGTGAAACATGCGGTGGAACTTGCTGAGAACCCTGCCTTGCTGGTGCTTGACCACATAGAAGATCCAAGGAATGTTGGTGCGATTGCCCGTTCCGCTGTGGCGAGCGGCATCACAGCACTCATGATGTCTCGCAGGCGGAGTGCCCCGCTCGGCGCAACAGCCTTCAAAGCAGCAGCAGGTACCCTCGAGCAACTTCCGATAGTTGCTGTGTCGTCCATTGCGGATGCGCTCAAACGCCTCGGCCAACTCGGCTTGTGGAGGGTCGGTCTTGACGGTACTTCGGATCGATCCTTGTTCGGTCTCGACCTGCTCGCACAGCCGGTCGCACTGTGCATCGGAGCAGAAGGGACTGGGTTGTCACGCCTGGTCGCCGATCGTTGCGACGTTCTGGTCTCGATACCGATGGTTGGCCCGACAGAGAGCCTCAACGCGTCTGTGGCTGGTGCCATAGCCTCTTTCGAGGTCGCTCGGGTCAGGGGCTGGGTATCCTGACGGCTCTGCTGGCGTAGCTCAGTTGGCCAGAGCAGCCGCCTTGTAAGCGGCAGGTCATGGGTTCGAGTCCCATCGCCAGCTCCAATCCCCGTCGTAGGGCTTACGCAGCGATGGGTCGGATCTGTGGATCTGTCGGGGTCCTTTGCCTGAATGGCGGCGATCCCCTCGATGAGTTCGGAATCAGTGGTACCGCGAGTCTGCAGGAACCCCGATACACTCGACCGACATGGGGGAGAATGACGTTGGATCGGTTATCCGCCGAGTAGGGATCTTCTCCTGGTCTGTCATCGGCGTGTCGCTGCTCACGGCAGCAGCTTTCTTCGTGCTGGTCGAAGCAAGAATTATTTTCGCTCCCTTGTTGCTCGCCATCGTCATCGTCTTCATAGTCAATCCGGTGGTTTCGTGGCTTCATCGCCGCGGTGTCCCGCGCATTATCGGTGTCGTTCTCGGATTCGTGGCTTTCTTCGCTGCCGTGGCTCTGCTCGTGACTGTCCTGCTGCCAGACGTCGTGCATCAATCGCAGAGTTTCGTCGAAGCCTTCCCTTCGCTGTACGACACTTCGGCACGACAGATCCACGATTTGTTGGATTCGCTCGGGTTCAAGAAGGTGAGCGTTTGGAACTATGACCAGGTCGTCGCGTACATCAACGAGCCGGCGAACCGCAATGCTCTGATTTCCTTCGCGTTGGACCAGCTCGGATCCGTGACCGCAGGGATCATCGAATTCATCCTGATCTTCGTGCTCGGTCCAGTCCTGGCATTCTACTTCTTGATAGACCTGCCATCGATCCAGCGGCGTCTCGTCGAAATATTTCCCGAGCGGCGTCGAGCGGAGGCTGCGTACGTCGGACGTCAGCTGAACACGGCCCTGGGCGGGTTCCTCAGAGGTCAGGTTGTTGTCGCCCTCATTGTCGGCGTGATGCTCTCCGTTGGCTATCGGATCATTGGCCTGCAGTTCTGGATTCTCATAGGGCTAGTCGGTGGGCTGCTCAACATCATTCCGTTTCTCGGGCCGTGGGTTGGTGGCTTCCTCGGCGTCCTCATCGCAGTGTCTGGTGGGGACGCCACGACGGCGATATGGGCTGTTGTCGTGGCAGTGGTTGTGCAACAGATCGATAACAACTTCGTGTCGCCGACCGTTCTGCGCGCAACGGTACGGCTTCACCCTTCGGTCACACTGCTCTCGCTCGTTGCCGGCGGTGCGTTCGCTGGCATGTGGGGGGTCATCATCGCTGTTCCGCTGACTGCAACCCTCAAGATCCTTATCGGCCATTGGTGGCGAACGCGGGTGCTCGACCAAACCTGGGAAGAGGCCTCCGAGGCTATGTTCGAGGAGGTAGAACCCTCACGCCTGCTCCGGACGGGAGAAGTACCCGTGGTTGAGCCTCCACACGATGAAGCCGATCAAGACGGCCGAGACAGCGTCTGAGCATGCAGATATACGACCTGGTTGTTGCAGGCCTCGCTGGTGTGTTGGCTCTACGTGGATGGCGACGAGGTTTCGTACGAGAGGTCGTCGAGCTCGTCGTGCTCGTCCTAGGGACAGCACTCGTGTTCCGCTTCTCTCCAGTTATCGGCGCGGTCGTCTCTGGAATGGCGAACGTTCCAGATGAGGTCGGGCGGATCGTGGGTGGGATCGTGATGTTCATGGCCCTCATCGTTGCCGGCATCATGGTGTCGAGTGTGCTGTCGATGTCCCTGAAGGTTGTTCCAGGTGCGACGACGCTGAATAGGGTTGGCGGTGCGATCGTCGGCGGCGGATACGCCGCGGTGATCGTGGTCCTCGTGACGACGCTGCTGTGGGTGACCCCGATGCCGCAGAGCGTTCGCGATTCCTTCGACACATCGGTTGAGGACTCCATCATCGGTTCTCAGATCGTGGCACCACACGGACTGGTCCAAGCGACGCTCTCGTCGGTGAGCGGTGAGCAGATCTTCGGAGCGGTCATTGCAGTGAGGGACGCGGTTGGAGATCGTCTTGCAGCAGGGACGCTTCCGATTCCTCTGCCGCAACTCAACGATGATCTGCTTGTCCCATCCCAGACAGCCGCGCAAGCCGTATTCGATGAACTCAACACACACCGGATCGGCGCGGGACTTGACCCTTTGACTTGGTCGGCCGACCTCGCTGTCGTTGCTGTCGTGAGATCGTCGAGGGTGTACCGGTCAGGAATGCTTGGTCTTGACGGCGAATTGAAGGCTTCCCTGGCTGCAGAGGGAATTCCGGGAACGGTGTATGGAGAGATGGTCGCCATTGCTGCGACACCAGAGGGCCTCGCTGAAGCCTTCTGGTCCGCCGCCGCCTATCAGGCGCTCATCACCGATCCGTCGTTCCGCCTTGCCGGTGTAGGCGTCGTCGAGGGTCCGTACGGCCTGATAGCGGTTCAAGTGCTCTCGGGCTGATCACTCTCGGGTGCTTCGGTTGGTGGTTCGTCGGTATCGAGTCTGTCTGGCGAGTCGTCAACGGATGGAGCGAGGTCAGGGTCGTCTGCCGTCTCGTTGAGAGTGCTCTCGTCGGCTACCTCGCCGGATTCCGGTGTAGCCTCGGCGTCGCTTGAACCCAGGGCTGCTGCTGCGGCCACTGCGGTCTCGGACTTCTTGTTGCGCGAAACGATCGTGGCCGCGACCGCCGCGATGATTCCGATGAGGAGTACTGCGGCAAGTATCCAGACGATTGAGCTGCCTGAGCTGCCACCGAGTTCGGACGTTGCCGATATCGTCGTTGAACCTGACAGGGGGATGGTCCACACGAGGGTCCCGTTACCTCTGACCTCGTCAGCGTTGTGCTGGACGACGTTGCCTGGCATCGACACCACGATATTGGCTGAGAAAATATCCTCGGTGAGTGAAGATGTGTCAAACGGTAAGTCCTCGGAGCTCCCTCCGAGATCTGCTGCCTTGACCGTTGCGGCGAGTGTGGCGGAGTCGTCGTCGAATGTAAAGGAGAAGTCGGAGAAGAACTCGGCGAAGAAGTCCAGGCCGTCCTTTGTCAGGTCAATGGCTGACAGGTCATCGACGGGGAACTGGGCGCCGACGTACGACATGTCACCGTCGGTTCGTTCTATGGCCACGATGTCGCTGCCGCTCATGTCGGGAAGATCTGACAGCATGTCGCTTGGCGACGTGCCGGACTGTTCGAGTAAGTTGCGGAACTCCTCGTCGAATCCGATTTCGAAGCCAACGGTCCCTGAGCCGTCGCTCTCGATGTCGAGTATGAGGTTGGATTCGGCCCGGCAGGCTGTGAGTGCCAACGTAAGCAGAGCAAAGATGAACACGTATTTGCGCATTGGGTCCTCCGGCCGTGTGCGTATGGTGGTGATGGTAGGCGGTATCTTCCAGACATCAGTGCATGGAGGCCACCTATGGATCGTGAGACCGAGAATCTTCGAGAAGTCTTCGTAGAGGCGTACCCGCTATATGTGGCCGGGATCCTTACACAGAGGGGCATTGAGATCTGTCCCGTCATTGCAGACGCAGTTGTCGAAGGTACCGCCGTACTTGATGGTTTGTTGCGATCGTTGGGGGAGGTGGCCCTCCCCGAGCAGAGATCAAGCCCACTCGAGTTGTTTCGCGAGGCCCTTCGCCCGATCGATCGGGCTCTCGACCTCGTCGGTGTGCCGATCGCTACCGAGGGTGGCGGAGCGAGAAAGTTCGCACCTTGGGACCGGCACTCCCTGGCTCCAGGCTCGTCCCAGATACTGGGTACTACCGCCCATGAGGCTCACGTGCGGTGGGGAATCGTGAAGGCGCGGTCCATGGCTTCTGCGATCGATTCGACCCTGGGTCCCGCCGTCGGCCTGTTCTGTTCTTTGACGGAGCGCCCAACAATGGTGGCCCAGGCCGAGACGGCAGGATACCGAACGGTTACTCTGCCGAGTGATGACGAGATCGCAGTGGCTTTCGTGTCGGCCGATGAGCCCGGTGCGGACGACATCGTGAGATCGGTTGCAGCTGCGGCCCGCGTCGTCGTGTACGGGGAGTCGATCGATGACTTCGATCGTGTGAGATATGCCGCCCTTGGGGCGTACTCGGTTCTCACCTCACAGGAGTGCGTCGGGCGTCTCGTCAGCCATCTTCCGCCGATCGTATAGCCGGGATCGACGCCAGATCGACGCTGACCCGCGATACTGCACTCGTGGCGATAACCGATTCCAGGCAGCGATCCGTATTCACAGGCATCTTGTTCTCAACGATGGGCGTTGGAACCTTCGGTGCAGCGTCGCTCGGCATCATCGCAGCGATCTTCATCGCGGACCTCGGGATCACCCGCACACAGTTGGGTTTCGTGTTTGCCGTCAACACCGTCGGGGCAGCAGTGGTGTCTCCATTCATCGGTCGCCTCACGGACCGAATTGGAGGACGCAGGGCGTTGGTTCTGGTGGCGTTGACAGCTGCTGTCTCCTTCTTGCTGCTGGGCGCAGCTGGTTCGTTTTCGATCCTCCTTGCGGGGGCGGCGGTTGGTGCGATCGCTCAGGCAGGTTCGAACCCATCGACAAACAAGCTGATCGCACAGGATCTCCTGCCAGGGTTTCAAGGGATGGTGACCGGCATCAAGCAGTCCGGTGTTCAGGCCTTCGTGTTCGTCGGAGGGGGGTTCGTGCCTTCGATGGCGCTCGCGTTAGGAAGGGCGAGCGCCTACGTGATATTCGCCGGCTTCTCGGTGGGCCTGGCGCTCACAGCGGCGTGGTTCTTGCCGAGGGTTCCGCTCGCGGAGACTGGTCGGTTCGATCACGGACATGGGCCGTTGCCATCAGAGATCTGGTGGATCACGACCTACGGGTTCCTCATGGGGTTCGGGGGATCTGCAACTATCTTGTACGCCCTCTTTGCGACGGAGCGCCTCGGCCAGTCCGTTGTCGTTGGTGGTGCCGTTCCTGCTGTCGTCGGCTTCGTTGCGATCGCCGCCCGCATCTTGTGGGCACGCTACGCGGAGCGACATCATGCGTTCCGGTCGACACTCATTGCAATTGCGGGAATATCTGTCGTCGCATCGACAGCATTGCTTGGTGCGGGCGCGGGCGCGTGGTGGCTGATATGGGTTGGCGCCGTGCTCACTGGCATTGGGTCTGCATCGTGGAATTCTGTTGGGATGCTTGGGCTTATCGTGTTCGCCGGTCCTGAAGCGGCGGGTCGGGCGTCGGGCGTCGTCCTCTTCGGATTCCTCGTCGGCCTCGGCGTTGGCCCTCCGCTGTTCGGCTGGATCGTTGACACAAACGGCTCCTACGACGGCGTGTGGCTGGCATCGCTCGTAGCGTTCCTCGTTAGTGCTCTCATCATGGTTGCGTGGAAGCCTCAGACCATCCCATCGTCTGAGAGCGTGTAGGCGGCGATGATTGCTGCCGACAGATACGCGGCAAGTCCTTCTCCTGCCTTGTCGATGTTTGTGACGAATCGAGGGTCTGCTGTGTACATCTGACCGAGTGCCGCATGGATCTGCGGCGAGCATTCGTAGAACCACCGAGATATGTGCTCTCTGTGCTTGTCGACCAGCGCCGCGGCTTCGTGGGAGGTAGCAGGCGTTCCTGCATGCATGAGCGCGACGAGATCCCGGTACACGGCGTCGGCTTCGGCTGTGATCTTCTCCCAATCCTCTGGCCCGTAGGTGCCTGTGCGCTGCGCTGCGGTGGCGTAGGCATCCGTCGTACTCCAGCGATCCGCTGTTTCCTGCTCGTATTGGAGCGGGTCAAAGCCGCCGAATACCGACAGTTTCTCCTCGTTCGACATGGTGTCTCCTCGTTCCTGATCGACGATCGTCCTCGCGAGCGTTGCTGCGATGATCTCGAGGTGCTTGATCTTGCTCAGGACGCGCTGGTGGGCAGCCAACAGCACGTTGAGCGTCTCACTGGCGTTGTCAACCACATCTGCGATCTCGTCGAGGCCGAGACCGAGCGAGCGGTAGGTGAGTATCGCCTGTAGTCGCTCGATCGCTTCGTCGTCGTATATGCGGTATCCACTCTCGGTGCGATGGCACGGTGTGAGCAGGCCGATGTCGTCGTAGTGATGCAACGTGCGAATGCTGATCCCTGCCATGGATGCAACGTCTCCGACCGTGTACGTGTTCATGCCGCCACGGTAAACCCTCACGTAACGTGAGAGTCAAGGGGTGATGTGAATTCCCGCTACGAGCGCGAGAAGATGCGTCTGAGTATGAACATCGTCACTGCCGCACCTGCACCGATCGCTGCTGCGGTACGGGCGTCGAGCTTGACGTCTGGTGCTCCTTCGATGGTTCCTGCGATGAGGATGCCGATCGTGCTGCTCTCTGCGTGTACGGTGTCGGCGATGGCGACTCCTACTGCAGCGGAGTTGAGGTGCGCTGTGTCCGCTCGAATGACGACTGCGGCACTCCCGTCGAGGCTTGTGGTCTCACTGCCGATGGATACGACGCCACCTCGTGAAATAGATACCTCTTCGGCCTCGACGATCTGCGCCCCGCCCTGGGAGATCGCCACAGTCGCTGCTTGCACGAGCGCTGCTCCACCTTGGATGATCTCGACGGTCTCTGCGTGGACCTCCTCGAGCACCTCGTGGCCCCGTGAGCCGTTCTGCGTAGATTCCAGATTCTCCATTACTTCTCAACAGTAGCTGTCGCTTGGATCACACGTATCTGGAGTGACTCGCTCAGGTTGCAGTGGCCTGTCTGTCGTGTTGACCCTTCCGTGCTGAGAGTTGAATAGTTAGCCGATCACGACGAACGATCGAGTTGGTGTCGACACAGGCGCTGCTCCCTCATCTCGATGTGGTTGGGCGAGAACACGCTTCGTGTGAATCGCCTTGGCACATCGAGCGGTGTTGCATCGCCTATCGTGGAGCATTCACACAGCCGCGAAGCGGTATCGACAAGGGAGCGTGACGGCTTGGATCGCGGCATGACTGGAGTCGGCGGTCGAGACTCTATGGAAGAGCCAGGCAGCCTGAGCCTGTTCGGTGCTGTGTCATTGGGCACAGGGGTCATGATCGGCGCAGGGATCTTCGCCCTCACCGGCCAGGTCGCGGCTCTTTCTGGCGACCTGTTCCCTGTCGCATTCCTTGTTGCTGCCGTCGTTGTCGCCTTCAGTGCCTATTCGTATGTGAAGCTGTCGAACGCCTTCCCCTCGTCTGGTGGAATCGCCATGTTCCTCAAGGAGGCGTACGGTCTTGGTGCGACCACCGGCGTGTTCGCCCTGTTGATGTACGTGTCGATGGTCATAAGTGAGAGCTTCGTTGCCCGCACCTTTGGTGCCTACATTCTCCGGATCGTGGATCTGTCGCCGATATCTTTCTGGGTGCCCAGCCTCGGAGTGGCACTCCTCGTCGTTGCCTTTGGTGTCAACATTGCGGGTAACCGCGCTGTTGAGGCTTCTCAGGGTGCCATGGCCATAGTCAAGGTCGGCGGTCTCGCTCTTTTCGCAATCGCGGGTCTGTGGTTTATAACCGCATCGAACTTCACCAACGGGTCACAAGGAACGGAGACCTTCAACTCTGGTGGGTTCATGGCTGGGGTGGCTCTTGCGATTCTCGCATATAAGGGATTCACCACCATCGCCAACAGTGGAGGCGAGATAGTTGACCCTCACCGCAACACGGGGCGGGCGATTGTCATCTCTATCGCTGTATCGGCCATTCTCTATCTGACCCTCGCCGTGATGGTCGCGGGCAATCTCTCCCTTGCTGAGATCATCAAGGCGCAGAACTTCGTTCTCGCTGAGGCCGCTGGGCCAGCCTTCGGCGATTCGGGAGTATGGCTGACCGTCGCCCTGGCAGTGGTCGCCACAGCGTCGGGCGTTATGGCGAGTGTCTTTGCGGCGTCGCGCATGCTTGCAATGCTCACCAGCATGAGGGAGGTTCCCCACCGCCACTTCCGATTGCCTGGCACGCTTCGCACACACGCCATGGTGTACACCGTGGCGTTCGCCATCGTGCTCACGCTCCTCTTCGATCTGCAGCGGATCGCAGCGTTGGGCGCAATCTTTTACCTGATCATGGACGTCGCCATCCAGTGGGGGGTTCTCAAACACTTGCGGTCCAGAATCGATGTGGCACCTGCCATCGTGGTCACGGCCATCGTGCTCGATGTCGTCGTTCTCGTCGCCTTCTTGTGGGTCAAGGCGTCTGAGGACTTACTCGTTCCATTCGTCTCGATCCTGGGCGTCGGCCTCATCGTGATCGGCGAGCGGATCTTCATGCGATCGCACACCAGGGTCGACGGCACCATGGAGATGTGACTCGATCCGCTCGAGTGTCCCAACAGGTCCCTATCTGCTCAAAGGAGCGCGCGAAGCATCTGGTTGGTAGATTCGTCGTGATGAAGGTATTGGTAACCGGTGCCACCGGCTACATAGGCGGTCGTCTTGTTCCGCGACTACTCGATCAGGGTTTCGAGGTGCGTTGCATGACTCGGGATCCGGTACAACTGACGCTAGATCCGTGGCGAGACGACGTTGACGTTGTGGCGGCCGATGCGCTCGATCCCGAGAGCATTGATCGAGCCCTCGAGGGGTGCGACGCTGCCTACTACCTGATCCATGCAATGAAAGGGTCCCCGAGGAGTTACGCAGAGCAGGGCCGCAAAGCGGCAGAGAATTTCGCCAAGGCAGCCGAGCGAGCGGGGCTTCAACGAATCGTGTATCTGGGCGGTTTGGGATCTGACGATGAGGACCTGTCAGAGCACCTCGACAGCCGCCACGAGGTTGGACAGGTGCTCGCTGTCGGCCGCACCCCCGTCATCGAACTGCGAGCTGCTGTCATCATCGGATCAGGGTCGATGTCATTCGAGATGATTCGGCACCTCACCGAGGTGCTTCCGATCATCATGAAGCCGAAGTGGATGAGCACCCGATGCCAGCCGATCGCTGTGCGAAACGTGCTCGAGATCCTGATCGCAGTTCTTGACGACCACGATCTCACAGCGGGTATCTACGACATAGGTGGCCCTGACATCCTCACCTATGAGCAGCTCATGCAGGTGTATGCAGAGGTTGCCGGACTGCGGAAGCGGATCGTTGTGCCGTTGCCGATCTTCAGCAGCTATCTCTCGCCGCTCTTCGTCGGCTTGGTCACGCCGTTGCCGGTCGGGGTCGCTCGGCCGCTCATCGAGAGCCTGGCCAACGACGTTGTTGTCGCCAGAGCATCGCCACCAGGGTTCTCTCCTGAAGGCCTCATGGCGTACCGTGAGTCCTTGGAGCGGGCACTGGTGCGAATCTCGCGTTCTGACGTCGAGACCCGATGGTCCGACGCCTTGACGGCGCCTGCGGCACCGCTGCCTGGCGATCCGGTCTGGTCTGGCGCCGCGATGGAGGTCGATAGAAGAGTGGCCGACTCGACAGCCTCACCAGATGATGTGTTTTGGGCAGTGACACGCATCGGGGGCGACGTCGGCTACTACACAATGAACTGGGCATGGATACTTCGGGGCTGGTTCGATCGGCTGATCGGCGGTGTCGGTTTGCGGCGTGGACGGCGACATCCCGAGGAGCTGAGGCCCGGAGAATCCCTCGACTTCTTCAGGGTTGCGGACATCGATCCGAGACGGCGCCGGCTGTTGCTGCGCGCCGAGATGAAGGTACCCGGCACGGCGTGGCTTGGTTGGTCTGTCGAACCCACCGATGGCGGCTCTCGCTTGGTCCAGGTCGCCCGATTCGTTCCGAGAGGCGTCGCAGGGCGGCTCTACTGGTGGTCGCTGTTGCCGTTCCACGCCCCGATCTTCAGTCGGATGGCGTCCCGAATAGCCCATACGGCCGAGCGGCGGGGGAACGCAGCGTCGCCGCGCTGACACTGCGCACGAAGCGGCTTGGCTCACGCTGCGGGTTCCTCATCGGCTGGCCGAATGACGGTTGCGTCCTCGTCCGCCGTCGAACTTGCGTCCAGATTGGAATCGGACGACACTTCTCCCACGACAGCTGTGTGGCAGTCTGGGGGTCGGCGAAGTGGGCCGCATCGTGTGGGGAGATCGGGTTCGAATCAGTCCCGGAGCGAAGTTGTTTCTGGCAGCCGTCGTGCTGGTCACAGCGTGTACCCCGACGGGTACGTCGCCCAACTCGACGCCGAAGCCAGTTGCACCTGCTTCGACGACGCCAGCCTCTTCCTCGACGAACCCGGCAGCTCCCGTCTCGACGACGCTGGTTTCTCCTCCAACGACGCTGGCAGCTCTCCCGACCACCTCCGTGGGTGAGATCAGGACCGTAGGTGGCGCAGAGACCTGGGTCGAGAATTCCGGGGGAACGGTCTGCACAGGATCGGCATCCGAGTCCCTTCCAGTGCCGGTCGTATACGTGTCACCCGACGGTTCCGACGCGAACCTGGGAGATTCCATAGACGCTCCTGTTCGAACCCTCGCCTACGCCCTCTGCAATCTCGGACCGGGGCAAGAGGTGCGGGTGTTGCCAGGTGTCTATCGGGAGTCCGTGTTGCTCACCGGATTCAACTTCAGTGACCCAGTGACGGTCATCGGCGTCGAGGGCGGAAGTGGCAGACCAGTCATTGACGGTGGTGGGGAGCTCACCATGGGTATTGCGATCATCGAGTCGAGCGGCTTCATCATTGAGAACCTCGAGTTCCGCAACTTCACAGACGAAGGAATGCTCGCAACGCTTGCTGGGAACGTCACGGTTCGGGATGTACGGTTCGTTTCCAATGGCTTTGCCAGTATGAGTCTGGACTTCGACGGAGAAGGATTCGGGTTCGCCGCCATTGGTGTCACAGGGCTCATCGTCGAGGACAGCGAGGTCTTCAAGAACGGCCCTTCACCTGAGCGCCAGGATCGCTTCATCCTCGGCATGGGCATCGACACTTTCGAGGTCAGAGATGCAGTGATCCGCAACAACCGGATTCATCACAACGTCGGCGGGGGCATCCTGGTCGAAGACGGCATCGGTGTGCTCGTCGAGGGCAACGTCATCACCGACAACGAACTCGATGCCAACGGTGACTACTGGGATGGTGCAATATGGGTCGACGGCGGGAGCGATGTCACCGTGACGGGCAACACGCTGTCTCGAAACCATGGGCCAGGGCTCCAACTCAGCGACGAGGAGGGGAATGGGCCGACCGGATACGTCGTGACAGGCAACACCATCACCGACAATCTCTGGGGTATCTATGTCTGGAACTTCGGTGTCTGTCCTTGGCCGTCCCCCGACGTCATCACCGTTGAGAGGAACACATTTTCGGCCAACGCTTCCGGTGACCTGTGGTGTCTAGAGGCGAATTGACCGAGATTCGCTGGGTCGGCTCCGTCAGCACTATCGATCGCGACCGACTCGTTTCGGCCAGGCCTACCGGTTGAGGCCTACGATCAGCCAGACCGGCTCTTGTGCACGACCCAAACCATCAACCGCACATGCTCAGCCACAGTCTCCCGGTGGATTTGCATTCTCCCATTCAGAGAGAACCCTGACCGACTGGGTGATCCTGGATCTGCCCGTGGCCGAGTAGCGCCCGATCTCGCGCTGCGTCTTGTACTTCTCGCGGTCCCCTTTGAGAGAGAACGGGCCCCTGTCGGTGGCGGGGTCCTTCTCAAGCGTTCCGACGTTGTACACGTTCACGCGTGTCACGCACTTCCACATATCACCCTGACACTCCCATATCTGTGTCGGTTGGATCGTCACGTTCTGGTAGTAGTAGGCGGGTCGAATGAATACGGTCGCGTTGTCGCCCATCCACTCCGTCACCTTGCCTGCGACGAAGCCTCCAAGATTCGCGGCAGCGGCCAGTCCGCTCGCCACCGCCTCAGGAAGGCTCGTCGGGATATTGGGAATGATGTCGGCGCCATCGAGTCCGGACACGGTGCCCGTCACGGCATCGAGCGATCCCTTGACCATCTGTCCTGACTGAAAGGCGGAGACCGCTGAGGCAGCGTTCGTTCCTGCACTCACACCACTCAAGAGGTTCCCGACCGTGCCGAGCGTCAGCCCGGCACCCTTCAGCCCAGCCGCCATCGCCGCGCCATGTTCGTGGGATCCGTGCATCGATGCCTCGTCAATCGTCGTTATGACATCGAAGTCGACGTACAGCTTGAAACGAACAGGTGGCCCGACGGGCACCGTCACGGGGGAGGGTTGACCTTCTTGGTCGCAGCGGGTGTTCTCCCTCGGCTCGCTCGACACCGGCGGTGTCAACACCGAAGGCGGCGTCGGTGGGGTCGTGGGTGGTGTCGATCCTCCGTCATCCGTGGGCGACGGTGGTGGAGCTGCCGCAGCTGCCGCAGCCTGAATGCAGGCTTCATATGCTGCCTTGGCCGCATCCTCTGCCTCGACGGCGGCGTTGTAGGTTGCGAGCCGCTCTTCGACCTCTTCGTTGGCCCTCGCCACTTCGTCTTGTGCTTGCGCGATTGGATCCCCAAGCTGGTCAATCAGCTCTTGGAGACCATCGTATTGGATGAGTTGCCCATCGAGACGGACCATATCCAAGCCACCAATGCCACCTCGAGGTCCGCTCTGAGCCTGGATGTACTCGTCACGGGTCGCCGTGAGCTCCATGAGGAATAGCTTCCGGGCCTGGAAGTTCTCGTAGGCAGACCCGAGGAACTCCTCCGCTGTCTCGCGTTGTCGCTCGTAGTCCTTCCAAGCGCGGAAGAGCGGTTCGCAGTCGCTTGTGGGCGGATCGTCGTCATCTCTTCGTCTTACAACGAGTAGGCCGCCGCCGATGACTCCTCCAAACCCTATGGCGACAGGGATCCAGGGGAATGATGCACCGGTGCCGTCCTCAACCGTTGCGGGATCGTCCCCAGGAGAGGTGATGGTGGTGGGCGGAGGGAGTGTCGTGGTCGTCGTCGGAGCGACCGTCGTCGTGGTTGTTGTCGGAGCTGGCGGGGTGACGAGCGTGATCGGTGGAGGGAAAATCACAAGATCATCAACAGATCGTGGCACTGGAGGGAATGTCGTGATTACGGACTGGCATTCTTCGCACACGCCGTAAGATCCGTCGTGGACGTGGGAGCCGAAGCCCCACACCATGTCACCGGTTCCTCCATTGGCGATCACCGTATCGAGATCGACGCCGGCGATTATCCAGTCGGCCCCTGCGGCGAAGAATCCGTCGAATGGAATCGACTCGAACCCGTTGTTGGCGTCGACCAGTTGGAACGTCGGATCCTGGCCCGTTGCGAGCTCTGTGGTGAGAATTAGCGACCCGCCCTGCCAGGTATCACCAGGGAAATCGTCGAGAGCGACCCACCCAGGAGAGTCGGTGAATCCGATTGCGAAGTCGACCTGAACGTTTGGCGCCGTGAGCGCTAACGCATCGGCACCGTTGGTAACCTTGTCACGTGCCCCAAAGAATAAGATCATCCGTTTGTGCGGAAGCGGTGTGTCAGAGCTGGTAATGAGAAGATCGGCCCCGTCGCGGATCACATCGATGGTGTTTCCGAACCCGACGTCCCCTGGGTCGAACACTCCTGCACCGAAACGATCCGGCTGTGCGAACGGTGCAACATCGCGACCGTAGGTCGGAATGCCCCGAATATCATCGGCGTACCTGAAGTTAATTGCCGCCGCGGGGTCAGGAAAGAGCGTACTGAGGTCGGTTGGTGAAAACTCAGCGAGGTCGGTCCCCTCGAGCACGGAGATCGGCACAGGTACATCGCCGGTTTGAGCGCTCGCTATACCCGGTGCCCACAAGAAAAAGACCGCGACGACAGCTCCGAGTCGTTTCACAACACTCTTCTCCCCCCTTGCGTACCTGCGAATATAGCAGTGGTGTCTGGGCGGTCTTGACGGTTCCTAATTGACGGGGGAAAGCGCTCTCCAAATACCGTCGTTGGTGCCCTCGGCTGGAATCGAACCAGCGACACCCGGTTTAGGAAACCGGTGCTCTATC
>CAYWPC010000014.1:10207-63992 GCA_964460075.1 uncultured Acidimicrobiaceae bacterium | reverse complement strand
GCCACCCACCAAGACAACTCACCCGCAACACCACACAAAAACTCACCCGCCGTCCCCCTAGAAAGGGGGACAAACCCTCCACCCTGACCCGCCACCCACCAAGACAACTCACCCGCAACACCACACAAAAACTCACCCGCCGTCCACCTTGACAGGGGTACGGTCTTCCTTGCACACACGTCAGTCATCTCGCATCGGGATGATCACGCCGCGTTCGCTCGCAACGCTCATCGCCCTGTCGTATCCGGCGTCGACGTGCCGGATGACGCCCATACCGGGATCGTTCGTCAACACCCGCTCAATTCTCAGTGCAGCCTCCGGTGTCCCGTCGGCTACGACCTGCGCACCGGCGTGAATCGACTTGCCCATCCCGACGCCGCCACCGTGATGTACTGCCACCCATGCTGCTCCCGATGCCGTGTTCAAGAGTGCGTTGAGGATCGGCCAGTCAGCCACTGCATCGCTTCCGTCTGCCATAGCCTCGGTCTCACGGTACGGGGACGCTACCGATCCGGAGTCGAGATGATCTCTCCCTATCACGATCGGAGCCTTCACCTTCCCCTCTCGCACAAGGTCGTTGAAAGCGAGTCCAGCCCTGTGCCGCTCGCCGTAGCCGAGCCAACAAATCCGAGCAGGGAGCCCTTGAAACTCCACACGCTCCTCCGCCATGTCCAACCACTTCATGAGTGATGTGTTGCTTGGGAAGAGCTCGCGAAGCGCATCGTCGGTGACCTTGATGTCGGCGGGGTCGCCAGAGAGAGCAATCCAGCGAAACGGCCCGAGACCCTCGCAAAAGAGCTCGCGGATGTATGCGGGGACGAACCCCGGATACGCGAACGCGTTCTCGAACCCGCCCTCGACTGCCTCCCCTCGAAGGTTGTTGCCATAGTCGAATACCTCGGCGCCAGCTTCCTGCCATGCGACCATCGCTGCACAATGTCTCGCCATCGATGCTCGAGCACGCTCGACGTACTCCTCCGGCTCCTCGACACGTAGTGCCGTCGCCTCGTCCAACGTGTAACCGACAGGGACGTAGCCATACAGCGGGTCGTGAGCAGATGTCTGATCGGTGACGATATCGACAGGAACGTTACGATCGAGTAGCTCTCCGAACACCTCTGCAGCGTTGCCCACAACACCAATCGAGATCGCCTCTTTGTTGGCCTTCGCTGCAAGCGCTCGTTCGACCGCATCGTCGAGATTGGGGGCGAACTCGTCGAGGTAGCCAGTCTCGATCCGCTTCGCGATCCGATCCGCATCGACGTCGACCGCTAGGCACACGCCATCGTTCATGGTGACGGCGAGCGGCTGAGCGCCACCCATGCCTCCAAGACCTGCGGTTAGGGTCAGGGTGCCACGGAGGCTCCCATCAAACCGCTTGTCCGCAATGGCGACAAACGTCTGGTAGGTGCCTTGCAAGATGCCCTGGGTGCCAATGTAAATCCACGATCCTGCCGTCATCTGGCCATACATCATCAGGCCGGCGTCTTCGAGATCCCAGAAGTTCTGCCAACTCGCCCAGTCCGGTACAAGATTCGAGTTGGCAATGAGCACTCTCGGCGCCATCTCGTGAGTGCGGAACCTGCCGACAGGTTTACCCGACTGGATGAGTAGCGTCTCATCGGCCTCGAGCTCGGTCAACGACCGCACGATCGCATCGAAAGATTCCCAGTTGCGTGCTGCCTTGCCTCTACCGCCATAGACGACAAGATCGAGCGGCATCTCGGCAACGTCGGGATCGAGATTGTTGAGTAGGCATCGCAGCACGGCTTCCTGAAGCCACCCCTTGGTGTGGAGGGTTGACCCTGTCGGGGCTCTCACCGTCCTTGGACCCGTTCCATAGTCGAAAGCTGAGATGTCGCCCACGACATGCGACCCAGCTATGTCGTCATCTTCCCTGTAGGCGCGTTTCGCTTCCTCGACACTCTCGTCGATGACTTCGGACGCACTCGCCGCTGCAGCCTTCGTCTTCTCCCATGCCTTCTTTCTCGACTCAGCTGTGTTCTCCCAAGCCTCCGTCGCTGCGGCCGAGGCCTTGTCTAGCGTCTCCGACAGCCTGTCCGTCCAGCTCTTCTTCTCTGTCATGTCCTGACCTCCTCGACGTCGTTGAAGGCGCCACTGTCGATAAGGCTCGCGATCGCTTCGATGTCGGGTCCCGGGGGACGGTCATCGATAAGTGGCGGGCACACCGATCGTACGATCGCCTTGATTCTCGACGTGCCGAGGGCAGGAGCGCGTTCTCTCTGCTCGACACCCTGGGCTGCACACATGAGCTCTACCGCTATGACGCGGGCGGTATTCGTGAGAACAGTGCCGAGCTTGCGCGCGGCACCCCACCCCATCGACACATGGTCCTCCTGAAGTCCTGACGTCGGAATCGACTCAACCGATGCCGGATGGGCGAGCACCTTGTTCTCGGCGACGATGGCCGCTGCCGTGTACTGGGTGATCATGTACCCGCTCGACACACCTGGCGTCGTTGCCAGGAATGGCGTGAGACCGCACGAGCGGTCCGGGTCGAGCAGTCTGTCGGTTCGACGCTCGGATATCGATCCGAGCTCTGTGACGGCTATTGCGAGGAAGTCAAGAGCGAACGCGAGTGGTTGGCCGTGGAAGTTCCCTCCCGATATCACATCGCCATCGGCAGCGAAGACGATCGGGTTGTCGACGACCGCTCCAAGTTCCCGATTGAAGATTTCAGCGGCGTAGTCGACGGTGTCGCGAACCGCCCCGTGGACTTGGGGAGCACAACGAAGGCTGTAGGCATCCTGGACCATGTGGCTGAAGTCCTCGTGATGCGCTGCTGAGATCTCAGAACCGAGAAGTAGGCCCCTGATCCGCTCGGCAGAACGTATCTGGCCCGGGTGTGGTCTCAGGTCATGTATCCGCTGCTCGAAGGGTCGTGAGGATCCTCTCAGCGCCTCGACGGAGAGTGCACATGCCGCGTCGTCTGCATCGACCAACTGTCGAGCCTTGTGAATTGCCAGACATCCGTGCGCCAGCATTCCCTCGGTGCCGTTGAGGAGGCTCAACCCCTCCTTCGGCTTGAGCTCAAGAGGCTCAATACCGTGCGCATGCAGTACTGGCAGCGAAGGCACTGGACCGTCGGACGAACGAACGAAACCCTCTCCAATGACGGGCAGGGCAAGGTGGGCGAACGGAGCAAGATCTCCGGACGCCCCCACTGATCCCTGCGATGGCACGGCAGGCAGAATGTCGTTCTCAAGCATCGAGACGAGATATCGCACAATGTCTGGTCGCACACCTGAGTAACCCTGGGCAAGTGTGCGAGCCCTGCACAACAGCATCGCTCTGACCGTCTCAGGCTCGACGAGGTCCCCAACACCTGCCGCGTGGGAGCGGAGCAGGTCGTATTGGAGATCGGAAGCCTGGTCGACGTCGACTCTCGTGTTGGCTAGAGCGCCGAACCCTGTCGTGATCCCATAGACGGTCTGATCCGTGTCAAGGACTCTTTGGACGAGTGCGCGAGCCGGTTCCATTCGTCGCTCAAGATCATCGCCAATGACCACGCTTGCCTCCCGATAGGCAACCGCGACTACCTCATCTACAGTGAGCGGCGATCCGTCGATCACGACTTCCATGCAATCTCCTATGACTCACAGGGCTCGTGTCATGCCTCGACGCGAACCCGAACAGTATGTTCGCTGCTTGCAAGAGTAGAGATTCGCCAGGAACGTATGGCACTCAGACGTCTCTCAGCACATCCCCGAGCAACTCGCCCTCTCGTTCACGCAATCTGACGCGCACCGCCAGCAACTCGAGCCGCTGTTTGATGAACCGCTCACCGCCGACGATCGAATGATCGGCGAACCACTCGGTGATCGACGATGCAACGGCTGGCTCCGATCGGTACTGGAGGAGGTCGAGCAGCCTGCTCCCATTCTGCGGGGGTATGGATCCCAGCGTTGCATCCCAGTTCGCCATCACGAGTTCCCAGACACGTGGCCCGTTCTCTCTATGGCCGAGGAGCAGGGCAAGCACCCAGAAGGAGTCCTGGGACTTGACCTCACCGTCGAGGACCATGTGAAAGAGTTTCTCCGCTGCGTCGACTTCGGGGACTTGTGTCGCTGCTCGCAGGTACTTCACTTTCAGCTGCGGCGTGCCAGCAGCATTCGAGCGCTCGATCAGGTTCTCGAACGTTTCCATGTCGCCGTGTGCCGAAACAACAGCGAGCGCTGCATCGGCAACCTCGGCATCGACGTCGCCGGCTCCATGCTCGAAGGAGCGGGCCACCTCGATCGTCTCACGATCGTTGCCAAGCGTGCCGAGAGTCTTGAGGAGGAGACCTCGTGTGGCCCGCTTCCTATCAGATTCATCTTGTCCGACGCTCCAGCCAAGCTCCTCGGCCTTCCCGCTGACGAGACCCGCCACGAAGTCCTCCAGTGCAGGGCGCACATCCTCCGAGACAATACGGCTGAGCTCTCCTAGCCCCGATATGGCAACGGACCAGACGTCGAGGTCTTCCTCGCCGGTCAGCGATCCGACCAGCGAGAGATAGTCGGCTCCGCTCATGTCTCCCTTCAGGAGACTCGCCACCGCATCCGAGACAACCGCGTACCGCTCGATTGGAGAGAGATTCTCAAGCCCATCCACGACGTTCTGCCACAGATCGGCGCCGTAGGCAACACGGTAGAAGCCTTCGCCGCCAGCGTTAATGATGCAGCCGCCGGGGGTATCGATCTGTGTCGGTTCGTCGGAGACGAGGACCTTGCCTTCTCCGATCGGCGTCCTATAGAGCACAGGAACTCTCCACGTCCCCTCTCCCGAGCCGATGAATCGGAACGGCTCCTGGGTGAGTGAGACACCGCCGTGCGACGTCTCGACTCTGACGCGGGGATATCCGCCTTGGAAGATCCAGGTGTCCATGATCTCGCCGACCGGTTCACCAGATTCGGCCTCAAGCGCTGCCCAAAGGTCCGCCGTCTCCGTGTTCGCGTAGGCGTGAGTTTTGAGGTACAACGTGACACCCGAACGGAACGCATCCTCTCCGACATACTGCTCAAGCATCCTCAGTACAGATGAGCCCTTCTGATACGTGAGGACGTCGAACATTGCGTTCGCCTCCGCAGGAGAAGCAACACTCATCTCGATCGAACGAGTTGAGGCGAGAGCATCGGTTTCCTGGCTCATCGCGCGAAATGCCGAGAACGACAACCATCTATCCCACTCTGGCTCGAATGCGTCGACACACTTCACTTCAGCAAATGTCGCAAATGCTTCGTTCAGCCAGATGCCATTCCACCACTTCATCGTGACGAGATCTCCGAACCACATGTGGGCGATCTCATGGGCGATCACATCTGCGACCCTGACCATCTCGGCCTGGGTCGCGTTTTCTCTGTCGAGAAGAAGAGCGGTCTCGCGATACGTGATGCAGCCGAGGTTCTCCATCGCTCCCCACGCGAAGTCAGGTATCGCGATCATGTCGAGCTTGTCACCGGGGTATGGGATGTCGTAGTACGCCGAGAAGAACCTCAGCGCGTGGGCTCCCATCTCGAGACCGAAGGGTGTCAGCTGCTGGTTCCCCGGTGGCGCGATGATCCGGAGCGGTGTGCCATCGACGTCGATCGGATCCGTCGCCTCGAGTTCGCCGACGATGAAGGCAACGAGGTAGGTCGACATCTTCATCGTCTCGGAAAACGAGACTTTGACTTTTCCAGATGGGAGCGATACCCGGGATATCTCCGCGGCGTTCGATAGTGCAAGGAGGTGATCCTCGACGGTCAGCTCCACCGAGAACGTTGCCTTGAGGTCGGGCTCGTCCCAGCACGGAAACGCTCTGCGGGCATCCGTCGCTTCGAACTGTGTCGTTGCAATGGTCTTACCTTCGCCGTCCATTGCGGTGTACGTGGAGCGATAGAAGCCGTGGAGCTTGTCGTTGAGTGTTCCACGGAACTCGATCGACACGGTCGCCTGCCCGACTGGGATCGAGTCATCCAATGCCAGTGTGAGTCGCTCCGTCTCGGTATCGAGTGACGGCGACGCTGCGTGTGTCCTGCCGCCAACAGCCACCCATGCTGCATCGATGTCGAGCTCGATCGCGTTCAGCACGATCGAAGCGACGGGCTCAAGAACATCCACGGCGATCTCCACCGACCCCGAGAACGACGCCCCGTCGAGGTCCGGTTCGATGCTGATCCTGTAGTGCGATGGCCTCACCGTTCTTGGCAGGCGATAGTCAGCTTCCGAGGCCATGAAACTCCTTTGGTCCGTGCAGCGGCACAGATGCTATCGCAGGCCCGCATTCAGATGTCTGGCGTAGATTCCGGCACTATGTTGCGGTTTCCTACGCCTGAGCCCTAGGAGCGGTTCTGCACCTCGCCGGTCTTGACGTCACCAATCGCCTCACCGAGGATGATCTGATCAATCGTGCGGCTCAACAGTGCATATGTTGAGGGACCAGACACCTTGCCGACAACGATGCCGGATCGGTCTACGAAGAAGGTCTCAGGAACCCCGATGATGCCCCACTGAAACGCTGTGGCCGATCCGTTGTCGACCACATAGACAGTCTCAGGGCTCCATCCGAGCTCATCGAGAAAGCCGACGGCCCGGTCTGGTGTGTCCTGATAGTTGACCGCAACGAACGTAACGCCGAACTCCTTGTAGTCGGCTGCGGCCTTGATCAAGGCCGGGTGCTCCTCCCTGCAACTGAGGCACCAACTCGCCCAAAAGTTGACAACGATGATGTCGCCAGCAAAATCTGTCATCGAGACCTCACCAGTGCCATCCAGGAGAGCGATCGGGCTGGTCGGCGCAGGTTTCCCTATCAGGGGAGAGGACGAGATCGTTGGGTCTCCTCCGAATCGCCCTGCGAACATGATTCCGAGAACGATGAACGCAATGGCGGCACCAATCGCCACCCACGCCATCTTCCCTCCACGCTTCTCTTCGACGTCTTCGTTCTTCGTCATCATCCACCCGCCTCAATCTGCTTCAATAATTCGACCGCAGCCTCTCGCACATCATCAGGCACCTCGTCCGATGAGGCGATCTTCGTCAACGGGCCGACGGCCTCGTCATTTCTACCGAGCGACACGTATATGTTGCCAACGAACCACTCAGCTGCGAGATACTCTGGCTGGCTCTCCAGCGCCGCCTCAACGTAGCCGACGGCGACATCCGGCCTGCCTGAGAGATACGTCATCCACCCGACGTTCGCCAGTGCTTCGGGATTGCGTTCGCGGTTCAGCACCTCAAAATAGTGGTCGAGGGCCTTGTCAAACTCGCCAGCCTCGAAATACCGTCTCGCAAGGGCCAGCCGCATCGGGATGATCTCTGGGTTCTCTGATACAACCTGCTCCATCTCCTCGGTGGAGACGCTATCGAGATCGATCTGATTAGCTCCCACGACCACATCGCCAACGACGCCCTCGGCGCCAACAATGGAACGATTCGTCAGTGATTGCACCGCAAAGATACCGATTCCGACGACAGCCACGATCACGATGGTGCCACCAACAAGAGATCTTCCGCTGAGCCTTCTCCTCATACCACCCGTGTCCGGCACGCTCTCATCATCCGAGATCGATGCCTCTTCCAATTCGAGCCGGCGCTCAAGGGTGGCCAACTCGGACTCGTAGCGATTCCGAATCTCTGCAGCCGCAGCCTCGTCCAGTTCGCCATCGCGAACCTGGAGCTCGACGTCATAGAGCTCTTCGCGGAGAAGATCGATCTGCTGTCGTCTTTGTTCACTCACTGGTTGACCTCCGATCGTGCCTTCGACGATCTCCACAGCAGCACAACAGCGCCGGCCCCAACGACGATCGCAAGCAGAGGCACGATCCACAAGGCGACCGACCACTTCGATGTAGAAGTGTCGAGAATGAATGACTCACCGAAATTCGCTGCAAACTCGTCAATGATCTCGTCATCAGTCGCTCCGGCATCAACCCGCTCCTTGATCAAAACCCGGTACTCGGCAGCGATGCTCGACTGGGAATCCAGGAGAGACTCTCCGCTACAAAACGGGCACTTGATCGTTGCAGCCAGCGCGTCAACCCTCTCCTCATTGGTCGGAGGTGTCGAATACCCCGGCTTGAGCCCGACAACGATGACCCCTATCGCGAAGATCGCGAAGGCAGCAAAGGCAATGTTCTTAGCCCGATCAGACATCGGTCGCACCCGCTGAAACGTGTTCATCCGGCTCACGGTCCCTCGCGCCGTTCGTCGGCTTCCGGAACATTGCAAATCCACCACCGAGCAAGATGATGATCCCACCCGTCCACAGCAGCCATTGGAACGGGAATATGTACACGTTGAGATCGATTCGACCCTCTGCGCCGCTGGCAATCCCGATATACACATCGTCAACCGGGCCGGTCCAGGCATCAGGCGCACCTATCGGCTGGGTCGCCGCCGGATAGCTGTTTACGCTCGGCCTCAGGGTCTCGAGCAGATTCGTGCAACTCTTGTCGTACAGCTCGACCACAACACCGTTCAGCTCCCTGTGCGGTTCGACCTTCGTGAACGGCTCGACAAATCGAATGCAGTAGTTCTGCACCACTGCAGAATCACCAGGCATGAGAGACACGGTATCTCGCGTTTCAAGACCACCCGTCGTCGCAACTGCGACCGCTAGGAGCGCCACACCTATGTGAGCGATCTGGCCGCCCCAGAATCCAGGTTCATTTCGAAGCACTTTGCTCGCGGACTTCAAGACCGATTCTGGGCGGGCCCTCACCACCTCGCCGTATCGAACGATGATGGCGGTGAGAATGAACGCGGCGAGAATAAAGGTGATGACGACCGCCAATGAGACAATGCCCCAGATCACCGCAGCGGCGCCAACACTCAATCCCACGATCGAAGCAAGACGCAGTCGCTCCCACAGGACCTTCGGCGAGGCGACCCTCCAGGGTGCCACCGACCCAAGCCCTATCACGAAGAGGATCACGAGCGCGATCGGTATCGAGACCCGATCGAAGAACGGACGACCGACAGCAACCTCATCCCCAGAAGTCGCCTTGAGGATCAGAGGGAACATGGTGCCGAACAGCACGGTGAATGCGAATACCGTGAGTAGAAGGTTGTTTGCGAGAATGTAGCCCTCACGTGACGAAAGCGAATCGAGACGAGGAGCTTGCGCTATATCTGAAGATCGCGATACGAAGAGGGCAAGCGACCCAACGACGACGAGCGCGAGGAGTACCAAGAGCGCTGGGCCAACGACCGATTGCAGGAACGCGTGCACCGAGCCGATAATCCCTGATCGAGTGATGAACGTCCCAAGGATGGTGAGCGAGAACGTCACGATCACCAGGATGAAGTTCCACGACTGGAGCATCCCCCTGCGTCGTTGCACCACAGCAGAGTGGATGAATGCAGTAGCGGTGAGCCACGGCAGGAACGCCGAATTCTCCACAGGATCCCAGGCCCAGTATCCGCCCCAACCGAGAACCTCATAAGACCACCAGCCGCCGACGATGATTCCGGCAGCGAGAAGGATCCATGCAATGAGCGTCCACCGATGCGTGCGATCAAGCCAGGTTCGCCCGACATCGCGACGGATGAGCGCTGCAATGGCAAAGCCAAAGGGAACGGTGAATCCAACATACCCTGCTGTAAGCAATGGTGGATGGAGAGCCATCATGATGTCGTTCTGAAGCAGAGGGTTCGGTCCACGCCCGTCGAGCGGGGCGACGGACTGAACGAATGGCCACCACGAAGAGTCGCTACACGCCGAAGTCACCGCATCGGTGCAGACAGCGAACGGGTTGCCAGCCGTCGCCATGAGCCCGAACCAAAAGACCGCTATCGCACCCATGATGGCAAGTGCCAGGACACCAAGACCGTCTGAAGGCCCCATCGTTCTCCAGACGAGCCACATGAATATCGCGAGCAGAGCCCCCCACAGCACGATCGAACCCTCGAGAGCTGCCCAGGCTGCGGCGAACAGGAACACGACAGGCGTTGTCGTCGCCGAGTTGTTCGCTACATACGCTATCGAGAAGTCGGCTCTCAGAATCGCGATCTCGAGAAGTGAGAACGCGACGATGGCCGCAATGAGCATCGTCACCACGGGCACCTTGAGTTTTGCGGTGTCCCCGCTCTTGGAGTACCTGATGCCTTGAACGACGATCGCGATCGCAGCACCAAGAGCCACGAATATGGCTAAGTAACCCGCTATAGCGATCATGACTCGACGCAGGTGTTCAGATCGGGGTCGTAGTCCTCGCTATCGGTGCGATACTGCTCGTCGTGCTTGACGAGAATCGCGTCTGACTCGAACGCGGTGCCTGTCCACACGCCCTCCACGACAACGCCGATGCCTTCCTGGAACAGCTCTGGTGGAACACCGGTGTGGATGACGCTGACGGATGTCCCGCAGTCCTCCACATCGAACATGACCGTGGAGTCCTGCTCCATGACGGTTCCAGGGACCACTCTTCCGCCGAGGCGCAGCCGAGCGCCGTCGACCTGACGAGCTTGGAGTTCCGCAGGAGTGTTGAAATACACAAGCGACGAACTCAGATTCACCATCAAGATGCCGAGTCCGCCGATGATCACCAAGGCCGGAATTACAAATCGGAGATATTTCCTCACGTGATGCCACCGAGCCTTCGACGCGCTCTCGCGATCCGCATCCCTATCGAAATCGTGAACACAACAAGACCTCCATATGCGAAGCCGTACGCGAGAGTGACCCAGTTCCACTGAACTGACGCATCCATCACGCACCTCCTGTGAAGTCGGGAGCAACGACCGCATCGCCGGCCACTGGACCGACCTTCGTTTGCTCGACTAACAAAATCTCGTTCTCGAGGCGAGCCAACTCGATTCGTTTGAACATCATCGCCCCGTACATGACCGTGAAACTCGCTACGGCTATCAGCAACGTCACGATCATCGACGTGTCCATTGTGGGGCCATCGGGCCTGAGCAGTGTCGGTGCCTGGTGCAGCGACCGCCACCAGATGACCGAGAAGTGGACGAGTGGAATCTGAATCACGGCAAGGACGCCCAGTACTGCAGCACGCTGTGCACGTGCGTCGAGGTCATCCGTTGTGCGTCGCAGCGCGAGGTAGCCGAGGTAGACGAAGAACATGATCGCGGTGAGTGTCAAGCGTGCGTCCCATGTCCACCACACACCCCACGTGGGCTTCCCCCAGATCATCCCAAGGCCGATAGCGAGGCCCGTGAAGACGACACCGATCTCGGCTGAGGAGAGTGCGACTCGGTCCCAAACAAGATCACGCTTCCACAAGTACATTGCTGAGGCGAGCATGGTGACACCAAATGACAGATAGGCCAGCCATGCCGATGGCACGTGTACGAACATGATCCGCGACAGTTGGCCCTGCACGACGTCTGGAGCGACACTCATTGCCGAACCGAACGTGATGAGGCCGGCAATTGCCATCACGATCCATGGCCACACCGGCGACGATTTCGGTTCCCGGGCTGTCATCCCGACTCCTGAAGTGAACGTGCTGATAAGACGCCTACGACCGCCAGAAGCAGGGCAACGACGATCATCATGAGTACCCACGTAAGGCTACTGCGACCAAGACTTATAGCCTCAAACGTCTGCGTTGCACCGATGAGTATCGGCACGGCAAGCGGAGCTACGAGCAATGGAACCAGAGCTGCAGCAGCCTTTCCCGTCGATACGATCCCTGCAGCAAGGGTGCCGAGCAGCGAGAGGCCACCGCCAACGAGAATCATCACGATCGGCATCCAAACCCAGCCGACCAGGGCAACGTCATACAGGGCGACCGTCACAACGGCGAGAACAACCTCGAACACTACGAGTAGCAGGAAACTTGCGAGCGTCCTGCCGAGGTACACGGCAGCAGGATCGATGCCGAGCAACGCGACGACATCGCGTTGGGGCTGTGTCTCGATGTTGGTCTGTCGAATCGAGATGAGCACGCCGAACAACAGCACGATCGCCCAGAACAGGCCAAGTCCAATACGACGCAGTGTCGGCGCATCGGTTCCAATCGCAAGAGGCACGAGCAGCAAGGCAATCGCTCCAAAGGGGAGTGTCACCCACAGAACCTCACCCGAACGGCGTTCACGCAACAGATCACGTCTAGCGATCGTCGCCACTTGCGATGCGAAGCTCGCACTCATGCCAGCCTACCTCCGACGATCTCGTGACAGTTGGTCGCCAAATTGGCAACGCGATCCCTGTCATGTGAGGCGAGTACTGCAGCCCCACCACGGTCGAGTGTTCGTCGTACCAACGCATCGACAAGGTCGACGGCGTCACCATCGAGTGCTGAGTGCGGCTCATCGAGCAAGATGAGGTCCGGTTTGGTCATGAGAATCCTGGCGAATTCCGCCCTGCGTTGCATCCCGTGGCTACACACGGAGGCTCGTCGGTCAGCCGCGCCGGCCAATCCAACGATGGTGAGACATCTGTCGACCTCAGACCGGTCGATGGCTCTCGCAGAAGCGACGAACTCCAGATTCTCCGAAAGCGTCAACTCTGGATACAGGCCAGGCATGTGGCCGATATATCCGATTCGAGGTCGCACGTCGAAGCGGTCGTTGCTCGCCGCGTCGACACCAAAGATTCTGCTGATACCTGAAACGGGGACGATGAGCGTTGCGAGCAACCTCAGAAGCGTGGTCTTCCCTGCACCATTCGAACCGAACAGGCCGATCGCTTCACCGCTGCCAACAGAGAGGGTGATTTCTCGAAGGATGTGTGTCGCACCAACACGGACAGACACCTTTTCGAGGTCGGCGATCATCACGTCTGCTGACACGATCGAGAGTGTATGGCTCCCAGAAACGCACACCACATCGACAGAGACCTCAATACCCCAGGGGGTGTATGTGCACTCCAGGAATAACGCACACCCACGGTTTGGTTGTATGACGCGACACACGAACGACTGGAGACCACAGACATGGCAACGATCGATATCACCAAGGATTCGCTCAAGGCGACGATCAAAGACAACGAGATTGTTCTCATAGATTTCTGGGCCTCGTGGTGCGGTCCTTGTCGCTCCTTCGCACCGACGTACGAGAAGATGTCCGAGAAGTATCCAAACATCACGTTCGCAAAGGTCGACACCGAGGCAGAACAGGAGCTCGCAGCGAGCTTTGGGATCCGCTCCATCCCCACCCTGGTCGCTTTCCGCGACGAGATCGGCGTCTTCTCTCAGCCTGGAGCGCTTCCATCTGACGCACTCGAGGATCTCATCAAACAAATCGAAGCTCTCGACATGAAGGCGATCAACGAAGAACTCGATGCCAAGGAAACGGCCACAACAACGGCGACATGACACTGCCTCGACGCCAAGAGCGCTGAGCACAACGGCGGACTGGGACGGCAACGCTCGGCGTGCCGGCCAGACTCCGCGCTCCGTGACGTATTACGTTGTTCGCGATTCCTTGATCACCTGAACCGCCCGCTCAAGGTCGTCACGTTCGACCTCGATGGAGACGCTGTACGAACCGAGCATCCCTGGATCGGTTACCACTGTCGCCGGCACTCCTGCCTCAGTAAGGAGATCCCATGCTTCCTCCGCCTGTGCTCTGGTTTCGAACACCGCTGCGGTCACAAAGTCGCCAAGTATCGACATCAGCCGTCAGCCCCTCCGGTGAAGTTCCACGAAGCCAGATGCATCGATGGAGCGTGGATGAACATCGGGCCGAACTCCGAGTCGGCCAACCTGGCGTCGTCACCGATCCCCGCTACCCGTCCCGGTGCCAGGGCATCAACGAACGACTGCGTGAACCGTAGGTTCGTGACAGCATCTGTGATCTTCCCCTGCTCGATCATGAAAGTCCCGTTCCTCGTCAGGCCAGTGACCGCGAGCGTTTTCGGATCGAGCACTCTGCAATAATTGAACGTGGATACGTATATGCCACGGTCGACCGAAGCGATGAGATCCTCGACGGCGGATTCACCCCCACCAACGAACATGTTGACGCTGAACGGCCCGAAAACGTCTCCACCCGCAATTGCGTTGCCTGTCGATTCGACCCCGGCCTTTGCGGCAGTTCGCCTGTCGTAGAGCAGCGACTCTGGCACACCGCCTCGCACGAGATCGATGCGACGCTTGGGCGTACCCTCGACATCGAACGGCACGAAGAGCGTCCGGGGGTCCGTCGCGTCGTCCCAGATGTTGATCGAGCGGTCAAATTGCTCGGTACCGAGGTCGACGAACGACATGCCCTCTTGTGCCAGTTTGGCATTGAACCCGTATGCATCGAGGAACACGGCGATCGTCGCAACACACTCCGGTGATAAGACAACCTCGTACTCGCCAGGCTTCGCATCGAACGGGTCACGGCTGTTTCTGGCACGTTCGGCTGCGAGTGCTCCGATGGCTGCGGCGTCGAGCGATCCGAGCGCGGTTCCAGCCGCGTGTCCCGATCCCGCCGATGTCGACGACTGATGGATCCCGTCGATGACCGCCGTTGTGAATCGGCCATCTACTCGACGCCCCTCGCTGTTGCCGTACGCATGCCCTCGTGACTCCGTCTGGCAGAATCCAGCGGATACCAAACCCTCACCAGCTTCGACGAACGCCTTGACAGCGTTCGCCCTGTCGGCAGGATCCGCCTCTGCCGTTGCTGCGTCCCAGTGCTCAGCTGTCACCGTCTCGGTCTGCCCGCCCACTCCTGGCCACTCCGCGTCAACCGGCTGCTGAGCAGCAGTGTCGATGGTTGCATCGACGAATAGCCGAAGCGCATCGAGGGAGGTGGCGGTGGTCGTCGAACTCGACACCCGACCGTCGAGAGCGACTCGAAGCGTGACCTCTGCAACATCCTCTGACACATTCTGATGGATGAACGAATTGGCGAACCGAGTCAGAGACGATGTTCCGACATCTGCATACACCGCAGCGTCGGCGCGGTCACCAACGATCTCGAGGGCCTCGTTGACGAGTTCGATATGGCTGGTCATCCCATCACCCCTACACGAACGCTCGAGAACCGGCCGGGAGAGGCGCTGTGCCCAGTGTGGGCGACCTGCATCGGCTGGCCCTTTCCACAATTCGGCGTCCCCCAGTGCACCCACTCCTCCTCACCGCCTAGACGGTCGAGGGTGCCCCAGAATTGAGGCGTGATACCCGTGTATGTCGGGTTCTTCAACATCTTGCCGAGCTTCCCATTTTTGACCTCCCAGGCGATCTCACACCCGAACTGAAAGTTCAGGCGCTTGTCGTCAATCGACCACGAGCGGTTCGTCGCCATGTACACGCCGTCATCGGTGTCCGCGACGATGTCGTCGAGCGTGCCCGTGTCGGGTAGAAGGCCGACATTGGTCATCCTCACCATCGGTAGCCGGTTGAAGCCGTCGCCTCTCACCATGCCACCCGGAGGCAACCCTGCGATAGCTGCAGAGTCCCTGCCAGATAACACACCAACCCAAACCCCGTCCTTGACGATGTCGACGCGCTGCGCTGGAGTGCCCTCGTCGTCGTACCCGAACGTCCCAAGTGCGCCAGGGAGCGTGGCGTCGGCTGTGATGTTCATGAGCTTCGATCCGTACCGGTGCGAGCCGAGCCTGTCGAGCTCGAGATGACTCGTGCCTGCGAAAGCCGCCTCCCATCCAAGGATTCGATCCAACTCGATCGCGTGCCCGACGGACTCGTGGATCTGCAGAGCGAGCTGAGAACCTTCGAGAATCAGCGTAGTTTCGTGCTCCTGCATCTCGTCCGCTGTGAGCAATGCAGCTGCTTCCTCTGCAACTCGTTGCGCATTCTCTTCGTAGCGCCACGCCCGTATCGTCTCGTACCCACCAGTCTCATACTGACCGAACGACTGCGGATACGACCGACGCTGCGTCTCACTCTCTCCGATGGCGGTAGCGTCGTAGCCACCTCCCGACTCGACGAGATGCTGATGGATGCGGTGGCCTTGAGACGAAACGAACCACTTGTTGGTGTCGAAGAAAGCCAGATTCGCTGTTGCGATTTCGATCCCCTCGACGTGCTGCATCGTCCGGGTGACGTTGATGAGCATGTCAACTTTCTCCGACAGCGCCACGGAGAACGGGTCCTCGACATACGGTGTCTCCCATGACGTCCGGCTCACCGCAACGTCGGCGAATTCGACACGGGGCCCTGGAACGAGAGCAGACGCTTTAGCGATCGCGGCGGCGCGTTCACCCGCGATTCGGATCGCGTTTGGCCTCAGGTCTGCGGTAGCAGCGAACCCCCAAGAGGAACCGATCAGGGCCCGAACGCCGACACCGACGTGCTCGGACCGATCAAGCTGAGACAGATTCTGGTTCTGCACATGTATGGTTTCGACTCTCGACGTCACGGCCCTTGCATCCGCGTACACAGCTCCTGCGTCGAGCGCGCTCTGCACGGCGAGTTCAGCGGAATCGAACACAAGTCCTCCACGAGTCGATTTCCCCCAGCCTACGACGTAGCCAGAGATGGGATCAGCCCCGCCCAAGGCACCTCGAGAACGATCGGGTCTCTGACACGTTCGGGAATCTGCACCCGGATATCGATGCGGATCGCCGACAGCGACGTGCCGTCGCTCTGGTTCGGCTCCCAGTTGGCGAGACGGGAGGCCCCGCGGTAGGCGAACGACCCATCGAAGGAGTCGGCCCCGTGCGGGTACTCGATCACCGATCCGTCTGCTCGCACGAGGCTCACATCGGCCTTGAGCCTACCTGTAGTGCCTCCGTCTACCCGCCACGTGATGTAACCCCATCCATCTCCAACGACGAGGGGTTTCACAACGAACGTAACGCCTCCACCCATGTCAATGCGGATGACTCCGACATCGCCTCGCGCTCCTGGTGGTACCTCAACGGTCGTTGACATCTCCACCACCCCGTCCACAACGTAGGCAAGCAGCGTTGCACCTTCCATGGCGACATCTGGTGGGAATTCAACGGTCCAGTTTCCTGTGAGGCCGACTACCCAGCCGGAGGCACCGGGCCGTCTCACGCTCGCGAGCACTTCATCGTCGCCGTACTGGCGGATCATCGGCACGACTCCGTCGACGCCGTCCAACTCCCAATAGGCGACGTCTATGGGCGTGACCTCCGATGGGTCCGCTGAGCCGATCACCGCGTTCGACACCGCCACACGGGCCGCCCTCGACGAAACCGTCACTGCCTCGACTCTCGCTCCAACTTCTCCTGCGATCGGCGTGTAGCCGGGAGGAAGCCCTTCGGCTCTCTCTTGTATCGTCACGACGAGGGCAGTGGACGATGGCGCATCGACAACCTCCTCGAGTGCAGGGCCGGTAACGATCGCGTACACGGTGAACGTGGCAACGGCGAGCGCTCCGAGGACCGCCGCGATCACGGGCGCCTTCCAAGGGATTACGGACTCTCCCTCGGGGATGTTCGACGCCTCGTCATGGGGAGAACGCCGCGAATCATCGTAGTTCGGATCGGGAGGTTTCCCACTCATCGAACACCCTCTAAGGAAACATCGAACGGGCCGGCGATCGGGATCCAGAGCGAACCTATGACCAGTAGAGGGATGGTGGATGGCAACGGACCTCCAACCCAGGTGAGCGTGACACGCTGCCTTCCCCCAGCATCGAATGCAGCGGACCGCCACCCCGGTCCGTCACCTGTGACGAAAAAGTCCACGATCTCCGTGTCCTCGATATTGATTTCGACCTGCACGATCGTTGATGATCCCTGCTCGACAACGTTCACCAACGCAATCGTGACACCCTGCACAACTTCAGCCACCGGCTCGGAATCTGAGAGCGTCACAGCGACTTCCATGGGGAAGGGTGCCAACGCCTCGACGACGCGAATGGACTGGACGTCATCCACGGAGAAGCCCTCACCGACGTCGAACCGTGCAACCCGTGCACGCACATTCCCAGGCCCTCCCTCAATCGAACCGACCGGTGTCTCAATCACCCATCGCTTCGGGTAGATAGCGACACCGTCACCTCTTGAGTCGTCGAGGCTTGATCTGGCACCGTCGACGGTCCGGCGAGGCGCAAGCGAAACGAGGTCATACCCGACGGCGAACTCACCATCTCTGATTTTGGCCGATGCAGGCACGAGCGCTACAGAAGAAATCAATGTCTCATTCGGATCGACCTGATAGAACACCGATGTTGCAGCAGTAGTCGATGTCGCCGATGGTGGAAGGGACGTGGCGTCGTCGACCGTTCTGACCTCTCGGATGACCCGTACCCCTATGCCACCGGCAGCTAGTCCGCCGAGCAAGAAGGCCACAACAGTGAGCGAAGCAGCTCTGGTGTTCAACATCGCCTCCGACCTGTATGTGGCATCGACCAACATCGATGTTACGAAGGTCTCGTCTTTGACAACGCGCGCACCGCACCACAGCGTATCGGCAGCCGTTCGAGGCTCGATTTCGGACACGATGGCCTGCGGTCACGCGTATGGTCGCGCTCAAGCAGTGGGGCATAGCGAGTGGACCATCCATGCAACGAGTCGTCGGATGCGCCCATAGAGGACGCCATCGCCGGTAGTGTCCAGCCGATGCACGATCTCATAGGCACCTGGCGTCTTATCGACTGGACGGTCACGATGAGAAACGGACGCGTTACGCGTCCCTTTGGTGGCAAGGCGGCCGGCTTGATCACCTATACGACCGCTGGCCGGATGGCAGCTTCCCTCATGAGGTCCGACCGTGAGCAGATCGGAACCCGTACCTTCAACGAGGCGACCGCTCTGGAGCGGGCATCCGCTGCAAGCGGGTATCTGACCTATGCAGGCAGCTATGAGATCCTCGGCGACCAGGTACACCACCACGTCGAACTCGCACTCTTCCCAGACTGGGTGGGTGGCACCCAGGTCCGCACCATAGAGTGGAGCCCAAACGACGACGGCACATACGATCTAGACCTCCTGGATCTGGGTACGGGAACCGACCGGCAGGCTGTCATGCGACTCAGATGGCACCGCATTGTGGAGGAGGAATCATGACAACGAGATCCCTAGAAGATTGGGTCGCCGCATCCGAGGCGATCACTCCACGAACAGACATGCTGATCGACGGCGAGTGGCGTGAATCAAGCTCCGGTGACCGGTTTGGAACCATAAACCCAGCAACAGGGGAGACGATTGTCGACGTGGCGTCGGGGACCGCGGAGGACATTGACGCCTCCGTTCGCTCGGCACGATCCGCCTTCGAGGATGGACGCTGGTCGAAGCTCACCCCGAGAGACAGGGGTCGCGCGCTGATCCGGCTCGCGGAGTTGATCGAGACAAACGCGCAAGAACTCCAACTCCTAGAGACGCTCGACGTTGGAAAGCCCATCCGATACTCGCGTCGCGTCGACGTCGGGCAGGCAGCAGCGACCTACGCGTGGTACGGCGAGGCCGCCGACAAGTTGTACGGCCAGATTGCCCCGACAGGACCATCGGCCCTCGGCCTCATCACTCGGGAGCCGGTTGGTGTCGTGGGTGCTGTCACGCCATGGAATTTCCCGTTGATGATCAACTCGTGGAAATTGGCACCCGCTCTTATGGCAGGCAACTCCGTCGTCCTCAAACCAGCAGAGCAGTCACCGTTGACAGCGCTGCGTGTCGCGGAACTCGCCCTCGAGGCCGGGATCCCTCCAGGGGTGCTCAACGTCGTACCTGGCTTCGGAGAAACGGCAGGAAGGGCCCTCGGCCTTCATCCAGACGTTGACGCCGTCACGTTCACAGGCTCGACATCTGTTGGAAAGCTGTTCCTCGAATACTCGGCACGATCGAACATGAAGCGCGTGTCGGCGGAGACTGGGGGCAAGACACCGAACATCATCTTCGCCGATGCCCCTGACCTTGGATACGCAATCGGGGCCGTGGGGGTTTCGATCTTCTGGAATACAGGAGAGATGTGCATTGCAGGTTCGAGACTGCTCGTCGAGCGGTCTATATACGATGAGGTCGTCGAACGTGTCGGCCAACTCTCCGATTCTTGGCAGCCGGGCAACCCCCTCGATCCCGCCACGAAGGCAGGACCGATCGTCGACGAGACCCAACTCGCACATGTCACCGACTTCATCACCCGGGGAATCGATCAGGGCGCCCGTCTGGTATCGGGCGGCGATCGGGTACTCCCAGAGACTGGGGGATACTTCATCGAGCCGACTGTGTTCGCCGACGTGCGAAACGACATGGACATCGCCAGAGAGGAGATCTTTGGGCCCGTCCTGAGCATCATCCCGTTCAATGACGAAACGGAAGCACTCTCGATCGCCAACGATTCACGCTACGGGCTATCTGCTGCGCTCTGGACATCCAACCTCGGCAGGGCACACACCATGGCTGCGGCTCTCCAAGCGGGCACAGTGTGGATCAACAACTTCGACACATCCGATATCACTGCCCCCTTTGGTGGATACAAGGAGTCCGGATTCGGTGGGAAAGACAAGTCTCTTCACGCACTCGACAAGTACACGAACATGAAGACCGTGTGGTTGAATCTCGGCAGAGGTGGCATCTGACGCCTGATCAGGTGTTGGACGTGCGCACGTAACGCCTCGCCAGGTACACGAGGGGCGACTGCTCGGCATCAGATCGCCCTCCTGCATCGACCCGTCCGAACAGCACCCAGTGGTCTCCCATCTCGATCCTGCGGACCGTGACACACTCAAACGCGCCGTAGGAGACATCGAGGACCGGACCCGCGACGTTGACCGACGGAGCAGACCACGACGCAGCACCGAACTTGTCTTCCCCTCTCGACGCGAATGCGGTCGCGACATCACAGGCACCCTCAGGCAAGAAATTGACTGTGAAGCCCTCAGCGGCAAGCATTCCTTCCAACGAAGCAGACACCTTGTCGACGCACCACAAGACAATGGGTGGGTCGACCGACACGGATGTGAACGCAGACACGGTCATGCCGAGCGGCTCAGCGCCCCTGAAGGCCGTGACAACCATCACGGTGGCGGCCACACCCGCCATCATCTCCTTGAACGAATCGCCGGTGATTCCCTCGCGTCCCACTCCCTAACCTTTCGTGAGGGAGCGTCATCGTACCGCCCTCGGAGGGTGCTCATGGCGGTAGTGTGCCGTTGAGAACTCCCCCGCACGTCAGGGCATTCGGATGGAGGGATGAGAGAGGTGACCATGCCAACCAAGATCCAAATCGTCGAGGTCGGCCCGAGAGACGGTCTCCAAAACGAGTCTGTGACGTTGAGCACACAAGACAAGCTCACGCTCATTCGTGATCTGGTAAGCGCTGGCGCCACAAGGATCGAGGTGGTCTCCTTCGCTCACCCGGCGTACGTACCCCAACTCGCCGACGCTGAGGCTGTCATGGAAGGCATAGAACAGGGCAGCGACGTCAGTTACATCGGGCTCGTTATGAACTGGCGAGGCTGGCAGCGTGCAGCCAACAGCGGTGTCGACGAGGTGAACGTGCCGCTCTTCGTGTCTGACACCTTCAACCTCAGAAATCAGGGAGTTCCAACGTCCGAGTCGATCGATGTGCTCGCATCCATAGCCGAGGCAGCGCATGCACAAGGGACCGCCGTCACCGCAACCATCGGCACCGCCTGGGGCTGCCCCTTTGAAGGTGAGATCCCGCTCGAGGATCTTCTTGAGACCGTTGCGGCACTCTCGTCGATCGACATCGATGAACTCGCAATTGCAGATACGATCGGTGTTGGGGATCCGTGGTCCGTGACCGAACGGCTCAACGCTATTCAACGGATCCGCCCGGATGTCGCGCTTCGGGTGCATTTTCACGACACTCGCAGCACAGGTATCGCGAATGCCTACGCGGCGATCGAGGCCGGAGTGACCACGATCGATGCATCCATCGGCGGTATCGGAGGCTGCCCTTTTGCTCCTGCAGCAACCGGGAACATCGCGACGGACGATCTCGTCTACATGCTCGATCGGGGCGGCTTCGAACACGGCATGACGCTCGCCTCGCTCATTGCGGTGTCCAACGATGTCGTGGACATGATCCAGCACCCTGTCCCAGCAATGCTTCCCGCGGCGGGAGGTTTCCCAAACCCGCAGTCGAGCACGGAGCGCACAACATCATGATCCGTCACATTGCCGTGTTCCGATTCAAGAAAGACACTACGGAGGAGATAATCGATCATATCGATGCCGTCGTCTCCACGTTGCCAGACATCGTCGATGAGATCGTCGCCTTCCAAGCCGGACGTAGCGCCGGCATCACCGATACGTCCTGGGACTACGGCGTCGTCGCAGACTTCGCGTCGGCTGAGGACTACAGAAGGTATGCTGCACATCCCGACCACGTTGCCATCGTCGAGAACGATGTGGCCCCCCATCTCATTGAAGTCTCCCGTATCCAATTCTGCATCCAGGACACACCGACGTAGCGTTCCCGCCAACGCGAGGGTTGCAACACCACCTGGGCGAACATCGCACTCATCGATCTCCGCGTCACGCTCTCCGAGCGACCACTCGATACAGTCGACGAACCTACTCACCTAAACCCTTTGCGACCATCCACAGGTCACCAACATTGGTTCCCGTGTCACCTCTCACCACAACAGCATCTACCGCAGACAGGGCGGTATGGCTGTCGTTGCGAGTGAGGGCGTCGTCAAGGTCGACGCCGTGAGCTGACGCCATGTCTGCTGTACCGCCGTCGACGACTGCCCCGGCAGCAGGCGTCGCCCCGTCGATCCCGTCGGTTCCAAGGGCAGCGAACACGACACCAGAACCGGAAATCTCAATCGAGACCGCAAGCGCTGCCTCCTGATTCCTCCCTCCGATGCCATCACCTGTCACCTTCACCGTCGTCTCTCCCGTTGCAATCGTCACCGACCCTTCCACCGCATTGCGTACCAACCCCGTCGCGACCGTTCTCGCCTCGCCCATGAGGTCGGTCGTTGCTATTACCGTTTGCAAGCCGAGCAACTCAAGATGCTTCGAGGCAGCCCTCGCAGCGACCTCGGAGGAGCCGACAACAGCGTAGGGGCGAGGAACCGTCCCTGAGACCGGCACCGACAGCCCCACGGCAACCAACACGGATTCCGGTAGCAGCGGCTCCAGACCACATCGCAGTATCGCGTCGAGAGCACCACGACCCATCCCCGCTCCCAGCGTTGGCCCTGACGCCACATGAGAAGGACCCGCTCCAACAACATCGCTGAGGACGAGCGTCATGTCACGCTGCGCAGGACACATATTCGCCAGCCGACCCCCCTTGAGCAGGCTTACCGCAGCCCTGACCTCGTTCATCTCACGGATTGGCACACCCGAGGCGAGAAGGACGTTGTTGAGGTGGACAAGGTCGCCAAGTGTGACACCACTGACGGGGGCCACCGCAATCGAGGATCCACCTCCAGAGATCAGATACAGGACAACGTCGCTCGGTGCAAGGCTCGAGACGAAATCGACAAGTGCGTCGCCGCACGCCAGGCTGCTGCTATCTGGAACGGGGTGTGAGCCGATGACCAACGGAATGGGGCAGGGCTCGGTGTGATTCGACGCTGCGATCCCGCGCACCGAACCGAGAACAGAAGCCGCGCCTCTCGCCATCGCGCTGGCCGCCTTTCCGAGAGCGACCACGACAATATCGTCGGGTGGCACGGCCCCGATGAGGTGCCCACCAATCGTGACACCGCGATGATCCAACGAAATCGTCGATGCCACAGCAGCCTCAGGGTCACAGGCAGCAACGGCGGCGTCGTATGCAGCGATGAGAGAAGATCTCGTTCGAATCACTGCATCCATTCCTTAGCGTCCTGAGGTGTGGGCTGGCAACGATACGCCCAGAAACGACTCGACGAGGCACCGATGCCGAAAACCAGTGCCAGCCGTACGGTAACGGGCCGGCTGTGAACCCCATACACGATCCATCTAAAACACTGGTGTGCCTGTGTGATGCGTTGTCGAGGACGGGTCCAAAGTCCAGCACACCACACAACGCGGTGAAGCGTCCTGACCGTACGATCCGGACGCTTCACCGAAGAGAGCCATGTCCTCAACTAGCCGTTGGCCGCTCCCGCCTGTTCGCGCTCTGCCCTACGCCGTTCGTGGAACGCCTTGAGTTCTTGACGGGTTATCTCGCCGTCACCCTCGAGAAGTTCGGCAAGGGGACCCTCACCATTCTTGAGCGGATGGTCGTCAGGCAGCGCAGCAATCTCGTCGGCAGTAATCACCCCGTCTGCCAGGAGACCTCGAAGCAAGCCTCTGCGCTCTCTGCGCACTCCTGGACGGCGATCACCCCGTTCGCCCTTCATCTCTTCACGTTTTGCCTCCAACGCGCTCTTGACAGCATCAGCCTGTCGCTCCGTCAAGGTTCCGTCTGCAACAAGGCCTCCAAGGACCTCGTCGAGGACCGCACCACGATCAGGACGCGCTGGTCTCTCCAGCGGCCTGTCGGTCACCGTATCGTCGGTTGCTGCCTCGGCCGTTGTGCCAGTCAGCGTCGACGCAACGAACGCACCCGACACCAACACACCTGCCGCGACGATCGATGTGAGTAATTTCTTCATGGTTGCTCCTTTCGAGCGATCTCACTCAGCAAGGTTGACAACGCTCTGTTGGGGAACTGTGAGCGTTGCATGAAAACCCGGTGAGAAGATCGAAAACCGGTCCTTCCACTCGGTTGAGCAATCGGCATATGTGCAGCAAGCGACTGTCTCACTACTTGCGAATCTCGATGAGAGCAGGTGGGGGGCTGCGCACGAGTCTGGTGCGCCATCGCACATCCGAAAGGGGCGAAGCCGGTATACGCTTTGGGACACCACGATCACCAGGAGGATTCGATGGGAGATGTCGCCGGATACATGACGCATGAGCACCGAGAGTGCGACGAACTGTTCGCAGAGGCTGAAGCCGCAGTCGACGCAGGTGACTGGGCAACCGCTGACGAGCGACACGACGCCTTCAACCGGCTCACCCGTCTCCACCTCCGCCGTGAGGAGGACGTTCTCTTCCCCGCGTTCGAAGCCCGCACAGGGATGACGACCGGACCGACCGAGATGATGCGGATCGAGCACGACCAGATGCGTGCCCTCCTCGACGCCATGACCAGTGCACTGTCGCTCAGAGACGCCGATATCTACCTTGGAGAGGCGGAGACATACATGATCCTCGCCCAGCAGCACAACATGAAGGAGGAGCAGGTTCTCTACCCAATGACCGACACGACACTCGCATCTGACGCTGCGGGGGTCGTCGATCAGATGCGGGAGGTCGGATAGTGGAGCGGGTCCTCGATGTGAGCAACCTCGAGCCGTGCGAACCGATGGAACGCAGTTTGGCAGCGATGCGCACCCTCGCATGCGGTGACCACCTCCGTATCCTCATGCGCCAGGAACCCTTCCCTCTCTACGACCTCATCGCGTCGGGCGACTACAAGCACCTCACGACACCTGGTTCGCCTCACGCCTTCGAAGTTTTCGTGTGGCGAGCCGGAGATGCCAAGGCAGAGGCGGCCGTCGCTCAAGCCACGGCGACGTGATCCCAGGTGGTGGCGACCTCCGCTTCGACCGGATGCCTCCGCTGTGGGTGCCGTTGCGAGCCTTTCTCGTCGCACCATTTCTCGGTGCCGCTGGTGGCTTGGTCCTCGCCATCGCAGGGGAGGCTGCCTTTGCAAGCCGCTGGAGCGAGACCCTCGTAGCCGCCCTCCACCTCGTGACCATCGGATTCATCACGTTGGTGATGGTCGGTGCGATCTTCCAGGTGCTCCCTGTGGTCACCGGCGTCCCTGTCCCTGCAAGCAGGTGGGTTGCACCTGCCTCTCAGGTCGGGATCACAGGAGGAGCCATCGCGATGGCGTGGGGGATTCTTGGTGAAGTAGGGTCGGTTGTGGGGATCGGCGCCGTCCTGCTCGGGGGTGGCCTCGGGATATTCGCTGTCGGCGCGATCATCGGCGCCTGGCGGACCCGCCAGAACCCAACAGGACGCGCGATGGGCCTGTCGGTCTTGTCGCTCGGTGCAGTCACGGTGCTCGGTGTCCTACTCCTCGCTGGCCACATCGGATGGATTTCTGTTCCACACGATCTCACAGACATCCACCTTGCCTGGGCACTTGCAGGTTGGGTGGGTCTCCTCGTCATCGGCGTGTCCTTTCAGGTTGTGCCGATGTTCCAGGTCACGCCACCCTATCCGGCTGTGATACAAGTCAGCCTTCCCGCACTTGCGTTCGCCGCCCTTGTCACATGGACAATCGGTCGCCTCTGGGAATGGCCGCTGATTGCCGACATCGGTATCGTCACCGTCGCCGTGACCCTGGGCGGATATGCCGTGGTGACGTTGTGGCTCCAGTCGCAGCGACGACGAAAACTCCGAGATGTCACGACAGATGCGTGGCGGCTGGGTATGGCATCTCTGGTCGTCGCCGCGATCTTCGTGATCGCTGCTGTTGCAAAGCTCGTTGATCTCTCCCAACCGAGGCTTGCTCTCACCTTCGGCGTCCTCGTCGTCGTTGGGTTCGCCGTGTCAGTCATCGAAGGCATGCTCTACAAGATCGTCCCATTCCTCTCCTGGCTCCACCTCCAAAACATCGTATCCAGAGCCGGGGGGACGCAAGGAGCACAGTTCCGAAACATGCGTCAACTCCTACCGGTTGCAGGCCCGCGACGCCAATTCGTGACCCACATCGTGGCCCTAACGTTGCTGCTTGTCGCTGCGTGGTTCGCCGGTCCGTGGGTACGGCTTGCCGGTCTCGCTCTCGCCATCGACTTGGGTTGGCTTGGGTTGGAGCTCGTCGGTGTGACGCGCCGCTACCGCGAGGACCGCGACAAGATCCGAACCGCCACGACGTAGGGCGGACGGTTCATGTGTCGCGCTCTGCGTCATACGAGACCGGAAGGTGGCAGCTTGAATCCGACGACCGCACCGCTGCGGTCGCGCCGGTTTCGGGCGAACACCTCACCACCGTGCCCTTCGACAATCTGGTTCACAATCGACAGGCCCAAGCCCGATCCCGACGTAGAGCGTGCCTCGGAAGATCGGTAGAAACGTTCGAACACGTGGTTGAGATCCTCAACGTCGATACCTGGTCCCGTGTCTGTGACCGTTACTGACCCGTTCACGATGTCGACCCGGATCGCATCGCCGCTCGGAGACCACTTGTCGGCATTCGCGACGATGTTCGTGATCGCCCGATCGATCGCGGCACGTTTGGCAACGATGATCGAACCGTCATCGGTTATCTCGAGGCATCGGCCGTTACGGCGAGCGAGCCGATCAGCGACATCGGCGAGGACAGCACCGAGGTGCACCTCGGTCGCCGGCTCCTCCTCGTAGCGATCCGTCGCAAGGTCGACAACCTCCGTGACAAGTGTGCTCAGCTCCTCAACCTCGGCATGCGCAGCGTCGATCATCATCTGACGCTCATCTGCACTGACCGCATGACGTTGGAGGATCTCTAGATTCGTTCGCAACGCCGTCAACGGCGTCCGCAGCTCGTGGCCTGCGTCTCGCACAAGCCTCACCTGGTCAGCCTTGGATGCCTCGATCTCGCCAAGCAGCTCGTTGAAGGCATCTGCCAAATCCGCTATCTCATCATTGCTCGATACGTCGATTCTCTCCCCAAGGGCCTGTGACCCTGCAATGGCCGAAATCGACGAACGTAGCTCATCAACAGGTCGCAGAGCGCTGCGCGCCACCAGCAAGCCGAGCCCGGCTGCAACCGCGACACCGAGCGCACCGCTGAGGCCGAGAACGATCGCCAGCCCGCGAAGCGTCTTGTCTGCCTCGGTCAGCGGACGTGCGAGTTGGATGAACACGCCTGCGTCTCGCTGGTAGACCGTGACCACGCGAAGGTGCAGTTCATCGACACGTACGGAGCGAAGCGTCGGATTGTCCTTGTCCACTTCACTTGCAGCAGGGATGGGTAGGACGACTCCGTCCGCACCAGCATCGATTGCCCGCCCGTCCGGCAAGATGACCTGGTAGTAGGTCGAGTCGAAGTCTCCACGGCCCTGGCTGAAGATCCCGTCTCTACCCCCAACGGTGTCGCGGAAGGCCGGGGGTATCACGCCAGGCCGCACATTCTCGATGATGACAGCCCTAGAGAGCAGACTGTCGTCTATGGGTCGCATGATCTGGCGCTGTGCCGCAACGAACGCACCGACCGAAACCAACACGACGGTCACGGCCACTGCTGCCGCAGCAACGAGCGCTATGCGCCGCCGTATCGTCACGGCGTGTCGCGAAGAACGTATCCGACACCGCGTACCGTGTGTATCACCCGCGGTTCGCCACCGCTCTCCGTCTTGCGACGAAGATACCCAATGTAGACATCGAGCGAGTTCGAAGATGTGAGGAAGTCGATGCCCCATATCTCTTCGTAGATGGTGTCGCGGTCCAACACCACACCTGGCGCACGTGCGAGCAAGACCAGCAGATCGAATTCTGTCTTGGTGAGGCCAAGATCTCGATCACCGCGCCATGCAGATCTGGCGGCAGGATCAATCGTGATGTCTCCGAAGCGGAGAACCTGCGCGACCTCTCCCGAAGCTCTTCGCAACAGGGCTCGTATCCGAGCGAGTAACTCATCGAGGGCAAAGGGCTTGGTGACGTAGTCGTCTGCGCCTGCGTCAAGTCCTTCCACCCTGTCGCCCAAAGCCGTTCTCGCAGTCAACATCAGGACCGGGACCTGGTCGCCTCCTGCACGAATCCGCCGACACACTTCGACACCGTCGACGTACGGCATCATCACGTCAAGAATGACGAGATCCTTCGAGGAGTCCTCGAGGATCGAGAGAGCAACGCCGCCATCTCTGGCGGTCTCGATATCGTAGCCTTCAAATCTCAGTGCTCGCGCGAGCGCCTCGCGGACCGCAGAGTCGTCCTCGACGACGAGGATCTTCGCTGTAGATGCTTCCATATGTGACCCGAATCGTACGCCATACGTGTGAGAGATCCATGAGCTGGCTCTGAGAGCGTCATGGACGCATTCTGGCGCGGGACCAGTACGCTCCGCTCTCTATGGTATGGACTCTTGAGAACCGCTGCGTCCTCGTAACCGGTGCAACATCTGGGATCGGCAGAGCTACTGCGATGCGACTGGCAGAAGCTGGGGCACGTGTCTCGATCACGGCGCGCGACGCCAACAGGGGCTTGACGACAGCACACGCAATCACTGCTGCAACCGGATCCGAGGTCGACATCCTCGACGTGGACTTCGCCGATCTCGGCTCGGTGCGCAGAGCAGCCGATCGTTTCCTCGACACCAACGACGACCTTGCGGTCCTCATCAACAACGCAGGAATCGTGATGGGCAAGAAGACCTCGACGATCGACGGATTCGAGACGACGTTTCAGACCAATCACCTCGGGCCGTTCCTGCTCACCCATCTGCTCACCGATCTCCTTCTTGCGTCTGCACCCTCGAGGATCATCAACACATCCTCCGTCGCACACACCTACGCAAAGCAGGGCATCGTCGTGGACGATCTCAACTTCGACCGTCGAAAGTTCAAGTTCATGGAGGTGTACGGCCACTCCAAGCTCGCCAACATCTTGCACGCTCAAGCACTCAACGAGCGCTTCGGCGACCGGGGCATCACAGCGGTCGCCGTCCACCCAGGCGTCGTACGGACCGGTCTTGGAAGTGGCGGCGATTCCGCAATCATCAGACTCGCCTACAAGGTTGCAGGCCGGTGGATGCGATCGCCAGACACGGGAGCCGACACCATCGTGTGGCTTGCAACCGAGGACGCGATCGATCTGAGCGACGGCATGTACTTCGAGGACCGGAAAGTATCCAAGTCGACCAGACATGCCAGGGACATGGACCAGGCCCGCAGACTCTGGTCGGTGAGCGAGCAACTCACAGACGCACCAGGCAGCCGGCCGATCACCTAGATCTTCCGCCCGTCGCACGCAGGCCTGGAACACCAGGGTCACGTCTGTGCAATCATCGCCCAATGTTTGATGACGTCAATCCGGGACCAGAGCCGGAACTTCCCTCCTCGCCCCACGACGTCCTACCGCACCACCACCCGCAGCCTTTGTGGAAGAAGGCGCTCTCGATTGCGGTCACGACCCTTGTCGTCGTAGCCGTGTTCGGCTTCGTCATCCCGAAACTTGCGGACTACCGATCCGTACTCGCTGACATCGCTGCGATCGACAACGGAGAATGGCTGGTACTCGCAGCGCTGTCGATCTGGTTTCTGCTGGCGTACGCGATCGTTCTCGCGCAGATACTGCCGACGCTGACTCTCCATGAGGCGATCGTCAACCAGACAGCGGGTACGGCCGTTACGAATGCCGTTCCGTCTGGCGGTGCGATCGCTCTCCCGCTCAACTTCACCATGTACATGTCGTGGGGTTTCCCCCCGTCGGCCATCTCGGCAGCCCTCCTCTCCGCAGGGGTGTGGGACTGGTTTGCAAGAGTCTCGCTGCCGATACTTGCGGTGATTGGTATCGCAGCCATGGGAGACGCCCTGCAGTGGATGTGGTTCGTTTCGATCGGTGGTGCTGTGTTCGTTGCAGGTGCCGTCATTCTCCTCGTCAGACTTCTCCGAGACGACGAGTCGGCACGCAGAATCGCTGGCAGAATCGATGCGATCTCATCCCTGGTCCTTCGATTCGTGAACCGAGAGCAACGAAACGTTTCAGGTGTCGTGATGCAGTTTCGAGCTGACATCGAAGGCATCGTCCGTCACCGCTTCGGTCGACTAACCGTCGCCACCATCGGCAACCACGTCGCGTTGACAGGCCTCTTCGCCGCCTCGGTTTACGCGGTAGGAGTGACAACCGACCTCATCCCAGTCCCGTGGGTGGTCCTCGCATTCACCCTCGGGCGCTTCCTTGTGATGATCCCCGTGAGCCCCGGTGGCCTTGGCCTCGTCGATCTCGGTTGGATCGGGATCCTCACGCTCGGATGGCAGACGGCTAACCCGGATGTTGCAGTCGACGCCAGTCTGGTCGCTGCAGGTGTGCTGCTGTTCAGAGCCCTGAGCTTCCTGCCACCCATCCCCGTCGGCATGGGTTCGTGGCTCGTTTGGAGGATCAACAAGAGTTGGCGAAACGACTGGAGGACGATGCGACGCGGCGAATCGCCGGCACCGCGCGCTGACGGCCGGACCACACAGTGAACGACGTACGACGACTTAGAGCGGCCATCCTGGTCGCATGTCCCAGCCGAGCAGGAGGTTGACGACGATCGTCGCGAGCAACCAGGTGCCCCATCCCAGGATCATCGAGGCGATCGACCGTTGCACAGAGAAGTTCATTCCTTCTCGGATAGCGATCACCGCGGCGACCAACACCCAGACCGCTCCGATGAATCCAAGCCAGGGGATGACACCGATGCCGAGAGGTGCGTACGCAAACCCGATCACCCTGCACATCTGTCCAAGGCCTGACGTCCCACCGAAGATCCTCGTACCAATGATCATCGCGACGAAGGACCACAACAGCCATCCGACGAGTCCTGTGACTGCGCTGAGGCCGACTGCGACGATGAGATTCGATTCTGTGACGATCGCCGACCCGAACCCGGCGAGACCGCTGGCGACCACGACGACAACGGCTGCTTGAACGTTCAACGACGAATCGACTCGAGCCCGATTGTAGAGGTCCGTGTCAAGCGACACGGCTCGCACGATATTCCGGATCACGGCCTGTCCTCCGAGGTCACGAACATGCCAATGCCGATGGCTGCGAGCTCATGCACACCACCAGACCGTCCATGCACGTCGTGGCAGTGGGAAGCCACAGGATCAGTCCAGCAACGACCGCCACGCGAATATCGCTTCTCCGATTTCGTGTGGCGAGTCCTCCTGGATGAAGTGTGCACCTCCAACGGTCACCTCCGACTGATTCCGCCACGATCGACAGAACGAACGAGACTCACCTGTGAGAATGCTGCCCGGATCGGCGTTGATGAAGAGCTTCGGAAGGTCGTTGGACGCCATCCACTGTCCGTACGACGAAACGATGTCATACACATCCTTTGGCTCCCCATCGATCGGAATCTGTCTCGGCCAGGTGAGCGTCGGTCGCCTCGCCTCGCCAGGCTCGACATACGGTGCCCTATACACGGCAAACTCCTCGTCACTGAGACTCCTCGTCATCGATGCTGGCAGGATCGCCTCGACGAAGATGTTCTTTTCGAGAGCTAGTCGCTCGCCCGCATCAGACCGCAAAGCTTCGAAGATCGATCGAGCTGCTTCCGGCCAATTCTCCCAGGTGACGGGTTGCACGATCGCCTCCATGTACGCGACCGCGAGCACGCGGTCCCTGTGGCGATTCGCCCAGTCGAAGCCGAGGCCTGATCCCCAATCGTGGAGTACGAGCGTTACCCGAGAGCCAAGATCCATCGCGTCGAGAAACGCGTCGAGATATCTTCGGTGCTCAACGAACGTGTAGCTGTCGGGGCCGCTCGCAGGAAGCTTGTCAGATTCACCCATGCCGATGAGGTCAGGCGCGACGCATCGGTATGACGATGACAGATGCGGGATAATGTTCCGCCACAAGTACGACGACGTCGGGTTTCCGTGTAGGAACACGATCGGGTCACCGCTGCCCACCTCCTCGTACGCCATCGTGAGACCGTGGATTCGTGTGTGCTGCTTGGCCATGTCTACCTCCGCTCATGAGGGTACTCACCGAGATCTGACGCCGGCACGTGCCAAGATGACGTAATGGGACCCATTCACAGGCTTGCAGGTATCGAGGGTGCCACAGCAGCGACGGGTACCGCAATGGTGATCGACACGTTCCGAGCTTTCACAACTGCCGCCTTTCTCCTGGACGCCGGTGTGACGAGGTTGATCATCACCGACACCCTCGACACGGCGCGGGTGACGGCGAGAGCGCTCCCTGGGGCCCTTCTGTGCGGTGAAGATGGTGGTGTGCGTCCAGTCGACTTTGATCTTGGCAACTCGCCGTACGAAGTGACCCAGTCCACAGGCTTGTCTGGGGCGACGGTGGTGCAACGCACATCGGCGGGAACGAGGTGCGCCATCGCTGCTCACGTCGCTGGCGCACGCCACGTGTTCGCTACGAGCCTTGTCGTGGCCTCAGCAACCGTTGCGTGTGCAGATCGATCCCAACCAATCTCGATCATCGCAGCCGGGCGCAACGGCATCGAACCTGTTGACGAAGATGACGCGACCGGTGATCTCCTCGCGGCGCTTCTTCAAGGCCTGGGTGACCCGATCGCAACCGGATTCGCCATCGCCCGCGGAAGATCCGCAGAGCGGCTGCGACTCGCATCTTGGGCTCCAAATGAGGACATCGAGCTCGCAACGGACACCGACAGATTCTCCTTCGCCATGGAGGTTACCTACGCCTCTCCTCACTTCGAGATTCGCGAGGTTCGAGCATCATGGTGCCCATGACCGCTACTTCGTTAGCGATGTGCCTTCCTCAACGCAACTTGCCGGAAGCTCCTTCGATCTCCGGTGTCGAGGTCTCAGTGCTGCGACAAATCACTCAAGATTGGCGTCAGCACTGCCGATGGGAGCGCCATGAAGCTGTTCAGAAGAGCCACTTCCGAGGAGCCTCGGATCGGCATCGAGCACGATGAAGCGGTCAACAAACGCTTGAAATCCGTTCTTGGTCGTACGACACCCCACGACGATGCTGACGCTGTCGAGCGGCGACTTCGCAACATGGTCTACGGAACCAACAGGCAATAGAGCAATCCTCTACGCTTCACCGTTCGTGTGGTTGCATCACGTCGTAGCAGCCGGTACGGCGTCCGCCTCTACATCCGAAGGTCGGAAGAACACAGCCATCTGAACAACCGCGGCAACGACGCCAACGGCGACGCCGCCTATGCCCACCCATCCGTCCAGCGTGGTGGCAATGCCCAACGCGTCGTCGATCGACACTTGACCGGGTCCACCGATGGCAACGGCGCTAGCGGCAGCGGCGAGAACCATCACATACTCCCAGCCCTCGTCAGGTCGCGCAGTGACCCAGAAACCGACGGACCGATGGACCGACACGAACGCAACGGTCAGAATGCCGATCACACCTGCGAGCGCGGCGGTCGTGAGGAAGCCGACGATGAGCAGGGCACCCACACCGATCTCGGTGGCCGTGGACGCAAACCATTGAAGGGTCGAGCTCTTGAAGCCGATGGACCCAAACCAGCGAGACGTCTTCTCTTTTCCTCTGGCATGCTTGATACCGTGAGCGAGCATCACCCCACCGAGCACGAGCCGAAGGAGGAGCGAGGCGACATCGTAGGCTTCCATGTTTGACCTCCCATTCTCGAGGTGAAAACGCGGTAACGCTCAGCCGTATTCCACAATCGAGATCCTCTTCGACATCCCCGTCTTCGCTTTGGGTCGTGATACCTCTGGGCGAGTTGTAGAAAGCTCCAACTGATGATCATGATCACATCTTCACGAATAGAAAACGCGGCCGACCTTCGTGGCGCAACAACGAACGTTCGACCAGAACGGCCAGACCGATCGATCAGGCGGGTCGGTCACCGCTCCGCAGCGCACTGCGGACGAACGAGCAGATATCAGACGCGATGCCAGATCGTGACAGCCGCCCTTCCTCGTCGTACCAGCGCTCCAGCGCGTTCAACACGGACAGGATGTAGATCGCTGCGAGCCGTGGATCTACTTCGTCACGAACCACACCATCCGCTCTGCCAGCGGCAATCGTGCGCACGAACACGTTCTCATAAGTGTCCCGAGCGGACCTGATGCGCCTTTGATCCGCACCGTCGAGGAACGCCATCTCAGCGAGGTAGGTTCGCGCCTCGGATCGGTGATCGAGCACAACGTCGACATGTCCAGCAACGAGCCGCCACAGTGTATCCATCGGACCCGCTCCGTGCTCGACCGCTGCACTGGCTGAGGCGTCGAAGAACGCGACCCCGCGTTCCACGACAGCAACCAGTAGTTCCTGTTTGCCTCCGACGTGGGCATAGATGGACGAGCCAAGGATCCCAAGGTCCTCGCCAAGGTCGCGCATCGACGTTCCGTGATAGCCATGCACCGCGAATCGTCTCCCTGCCCCCGTAACAATGTCGTCGCGCGTGAGCCTGGTCATAGGTCGTAGGTCAAATCGACGTGGCCCGACACCGGGTGGGCCTGACAGGTCAGGATCTGTCCTGCATCGATCTCCTCTTGGCTCAGCGACCAGTTTTGTTCCATCGTCACCTCACCTGATGTCACGATGGCGCGACACGACGCGCATGCGCCGCTTCGACACGAGAACGGCCCTTCTGGCCGAAGCGCCAGGACATGATCGAGAATCGGTGCGCCCTTCGGATCGACGATCATGGTCGATGTCCGACCAGCCAACGTGAATCTCACCTGAGATCCCACTGTGTCGTCGTTGGCAACGGCTGGACCGCCATCATTGCCTGCGTAGAACAGCTCGACATGGATGTCGCCATCACCGACACCGCCGGACACGAGTACAGAACGTGCTGCATCGACCATGCCCGATGGTCCGCACAGATACCAGCCGGTCGCTGATCCTGCATCCAACACGCTCGAGAACAGCGCCTTGAGTTTGTCCTCGTCGATGCGCCCCTCGAACAACGACACGACGTGAGATTCCCTGCTGAGAATGTGGAAAAGGACGAATCGGTCCATGTAACGATTCTTTAGCGCGTCCAACTCGTCGAGAAACATGATGGACCGCCCGTCACGATTGCCATAGACAAGAGTGAACCTGCTTGAGGCCTCCACCGCGAGCACCGAGGCAATCATCGATAGAACCGGTGTTATGCCGCTGCCAGCGACAATCGCCACGTAGTGGTTGGCAGCATCGGCGCCCGGTTCGATGGTGAAGTCACCGATGGGGAGTGTCACCTCGATCCGTTCACCAGCGAGAAGCCGCGTCGTCATGTGCGTCGAGAACGTGCCGCCATCGAGACGCCTGATACCGACGGTCAATTCTGGGGCACCTGCCTGGGAACAGATCGAGTACGACCGGCGAACCGTCTCGCCTCCGATCGTCGTCTTGAGTATCACGTGCTGCCCTGGGACATGGTGGAAGGCCCGGCGTAGAGCATCCGGGATCGCGAACGTCACAGCGACCGACCTATCAGTGAGCGGCTCAACGGATGCAACGGTGAGTGGGTGAAACTCGACAGCCATGATCAGATCGGCTTGAAGTGATCGAACGGTTCTCGACAGGTGGTGCACACCATGATCGATGTGCACGCTGTGGAGCCGAACTCGGACACCAACGTGACACTGCCTGATGCACACGACGGGCACAGCACCTCGGCGACGACGCCTACCGGGCCCGGTGGGGCGATACGATTCGCGGCGAGCTTCGCCTTCGCATCCTGTGACATCCAATCGGTCGTCCACGCGGGCGCGTGCACAACATGGACGCTCACCTCGTCGAACCCTCCGTCTGCCAGTGTGCTCACGATGTCTTCTTTGATCATCTCCAACGCGGGACAGCCCGAGTACGTCGGTGTCACCGTCACGACCACCGAACCCCGCTGTGTGACGGTGACATCCCTGAGGATGGCAATGTCTGCGATAGACATGATCGGGATGTCTGGATCGCTGACCTGCTCGAGTAGGGCACGCACTGCACGCTCCGTTCGATCCCGGCGTGTCACCATGACAAGCCGGGATACGACCGCTGCATCCACTGCATCTCTGCGAGCATCCTGCCGAGGTGCTCCGTGTGCTTACCGATGCGACCTCCAGATGCCTGGAACGTATCACGCGGTCTTGTCAGTGTTGCCTCCTCAAGCACGGCGTCGACCTTGGCCTGCCACACCTCCTGGAGCCCTGATACGTCTGCACCGTGCCCGGTCGCGATCATCTCGCGATCAACGTCGTCCACGTGGAACATTTCCCCGGTGAACCTCCACATGCGGTCAATCGAGGCCTGCATCCGCGAGTGGCTCTCATCTGTGCCGTCACCGAGACGGATGACCCAACCCGAAGAGTGACGCACGTGGTACGTAGCCTCCTTCGCTGCGCGCTGCGCGATACCGGCAATCGTCTCGTCACACGACGTCGAGAGCGCCCGCCATAGCGGAAGCTGGTACGCGTCGAAGAGAAATTGACGGACCATGACATCGCCGAAACCGGTGTGTGGCTGCTCGACGAGGAGCAGGTTCGTGTACTCGCGCTCAGATCGCAGCATCGCGAGATCATTCGCATCTCCGTTGTCTCCCATGACCGCAGCGGCGTAGGTGAACAAGTGCTGTGCGACTCCGATGTGGTCGAGTGCAATGTTCGCAACGGCAAGGTCTTCTTCCAGTTCCGGCGCACACGAGATGTACTCCCCAAGACGCTGGCCAAGCACAACGTTGTCGTCTGCGTGGCGTACCAGGTACGTGCTAAGCGGGTCCCGAGTGATCACCGTGTTCACAGTCGACCGACCTCATCTGGTATGTCGTAGAACGTTGGATGTCGGTACGGCTTGTGCTCGAAGGGCTCGAACATGGAGGCGGCGTCGTCGGAGGCGACGATCTCGACCGACGGGACCACCCAGACGCTGACACCCTCTGCTCGCCTGGTGTAGGCGTCGCGTGCATTCCCGATAGCCGTCTCGGCATCCGGGGCATGCAAGGAACCCACGTGCGCATGACTTAGGCCACGCCTCGGCCTCACGAACACTTCCCACAACGGTGATCCTCGGTCCCTCGTCGCCCCTACCTCGACCTGCGCAGGTTCCTCACCTGGTGCAACGGGGACTTCATAGCTCACGAGATCCTCCTTCCGCGATTCCGCCGACCTTCTTCGATTGCTTTGCCGCGTATGCTTCTGCCCCGGCACGAACCCAACGGCCTTCGTCCCAAGCCTTGACCTTGTGAGCAATGCGCTCCCTGTTGAGCGGACCGTCTCCCTTGATGGTCGCCCAGAACTCGTCCCAGTCGATCTCGCCGATCATCCAGTGGCCGGTCTCGCCGTTGAATGCCAAATCTGGATCAGGGATCGTGAGACCGAGGTAGTGCGCCTGCGGGACCGTCTGGTCGATGAACATCTGGCGGAGGTCGTCATTCTTGATGCGCTTGACCTTCCACGCCATCGACTGTTCGGTGTTGCTGGACTCGGCATCGTGGGGGCCGAACATCATGAGTGCAGGCCACCACCAGCGATCGAGGGCATCCTGTGCCATCGCCTTCTGCTCGTCAGAGCCTTCGGCGAGCCCCATCATGATGCTGTAGCCCTGACGAGCGTGGAAGCTCTCCTCTTTACAGATCTTCACCATCGCCCGACTGTACGGGCCGTACGATGTTCGCTGTAGGACGATCTGGTTCACGATCGCAGCACTGTCAACGAGCCATCCGATCGCACCGATGTCTGCCCAACTCAGCGTTGGGTAATTGAAGATCGATGAGTACTTCTGCTTTCCGCTGTGCAGCAATGCTTGCAGCTCGTCTCGCGAAACTCCGAGTGTCTCGGTCGCCGAGTACAGGTAGAGGCCGTGGCCAGCCTCGTCCTGTACCTTTGCTATGAGAATCGCCTTGCGCAACAAGGTTGGAGCCCTGGTAATCCAGTTGGCCTCTGGTTGCATCCCGATGACCTCGGAATGGGCGTGTTGGGCCATCTGTCGGATGAGCATCGAGCGGTAGCCGTCTGGCATCCAATCGCGTGGCTCTACCTTCTCATCGGACTCGATGATCGCTGCGAACGTGCGTTGACCAGCATCTCGATCCATGACATCCCCCCGTATGGTCATCCCCACCATAACAAACGACCGTTCGGTCGGGACCGATCGATGGTGTGACCGTAGCAGACATCAGTGCAGCGCCATCGAGCGACATACCAGCGGCGCAGCGATCATCCTCGCTCAATCCCCGAGGATGATTTGCCGGAGCCGACGCACAGCGATCAGGCCCGCCGATACGTCCCGAATCCCGTCGCGGGCGAGCCATTTGTACCACCGGACCAAGCGAGGTTTGACCCGATCGTGTACGTTGAGGAACGCGTCGATCGACCCGTCGGCCTCGGTGAGGACAATCGCAACGGAGTCTCGACGAAGCGACTGAAGGTCATCACGCAGCGACTCGATCGCGAGACGCTCGAAGGGTGTCGCCCCTGGGAGCAACCTGATCTGGCGCTCCAGCCAACCGATGCGGAACATGTCGCTCGACCTCGTGTACAGCCCTGCCACCTCGACGACTTCCCTGTCGAACTGGTGCGCTAGGTCGACCATGTCGGGTCCCCGGCGAAGCGCTCGTTGGTACGCGTGGCGAATAGCGAGATTCTCAGGTACACCCTTGCCGATCAGATCGTCAGCCACGGCCTGATACGGCTCACGCCATGTGGTTGATGGCATATGTATGAGACCCTCGGACAGCTTCGCGAAATCGGCTTGAGCGAGTGCTACTTCCTCGTCGATCGTCCGATCGGATGGATGCATCAAGTACCAGCGAGTGACAAGGGTGACGAGTCCGTCGACGTCCTTGAGCATCATTCGCTCCGTTTTAGGATCGACCCGACCGGAGAGGGCTTCTATGTCAGTCCAGCGTTCAGCCGCGTTCGTGACGAGCCGAGCGATCCGATAGGCGCGAACAATCGACGCGGCAGCCGCACCGGTGAGGGTTCGCAACCTCGAATAGAACGTCGAACCCTGAGAGTTCAACACTTGATTCGCAACAATGGTCGAAATCAGTTCCCTCCGAAGAGGGTGCTGACGGATCTCGTCTGAGAACCGTTCGACGATAGCGGGAGGGAAGTATCCGAACAGGTCGCCCTCGAAGTGTGGGTCGTCCGGGAGACTCGACTGCAGCAGATGCTCGGTGAGGCTCTGCTTGGCGTAGGCGAGGAGGACCGCGATCTCGGGACGGGCCATGCCGGCACCCTCGCGTGCACGTCGTGACATCTCCTCGATTGATGGCAGGAACTCAATCTCGCGGCTCAGGATCCCTTCACGCTCTAGTCGGTCCATCAGGTCTGAATATGTCTCGATGAAGCGAGCGGACGAGGCCGAACGTTGTGAGATGATCTGGGCCTGGAGGAAGTTGTCGTAGAGGATGAACTTGACGATCTCGTCCGACACGGACTCGATGATGCGATCCCGCTCTTCTCGATCGATCTTTCCGCTGGCCTCCGCAATACGGAGAAGGATCTTGAGGTTGACCTCACGGTCTGATGCGTGAACACCGCCAGAGTTGTCGATGAAATCTGTGAACACTTGCCCACCGAATCGCTCGTACTCGATACGCCCACGCTGGGTCAGGCCGAGGTTGCCCCCCTCACCAACAACCCTGCATCGCAAGTCTGCACCATTGACGCGCACAGCATCGTTGGACCGGTCTTGCACAGCCTCGCTCCCCTCGGATCGAGCCTTGACGTACGTGCCAATGCCGCCGTTCCACAGCAGATCCACCGGAGCAGTCAGTAACCTTCGGATGAGTTCACTCGGTGTCAACTCGGTGTCGTCGGTCCCCAAAACAGCACGCATCTGGGGCGTGAGCTCGATCACCTTGGCAGATCTAGAGAACACACCTCCACCTTCAGATATGAGGGAGGCGTCGTAGTCGGCCCACGATGAGTGCTCGAGGTGGAATAGCCGCTTGCGTTCCTCCCACGCACGTCGAGGGCGCGGACTCGGATCGATGAAGATATCCCGATGGTCGAACGCTGCGATTAGCTTCAGGTGCTCCGACAGGAGCATGCCGTTGCCGAACACGTCACCAGACATGTCACCGATTCCAACGGCAGTGATCTCCTCCGTGTCGACATCGATGCCGAGGTCGAGGAAGTGCCTGCGCACCGACTCCCATGCGCCGCGGGCGGTGATCCCCAGCGCCTTGTGGTCGTATCCCGCCGATCCACCCGATGCAAAAGCATCGTCGAGCCAGAAACCGTACTCGGCAGCGAGTTCATTCGCAGTGTCTGAGAACGATGCCGTTCCCTTGTCGGCGGCAACCACCAGGTACGGGTCATCATCATCGTGGCGGATCACCGAATCCGGCGGGATGATCCCATCGGCTGCACGGTTGTCTGTCAGGTCGAGAAGACCCCTGATGAAAGTCCTGTACCCCTCGCGGACCTCCTCGTATGTCGGGCGACCTGGGTCAGCCGACTTCTTGATGACAAACCCACCCTTGGCGCCAGTGGGCACGATGACGACGTTCTTCGTCATCTGGGCCTTCATGAGCCCTAGGACCTCGGTGCGATAGTCCTCGCGTCGGTCCGACCAGCGGATACCCCCGCGTGCAACGCTGCCGCCGCGCAGGTGAACACCTTCGACGTCGGTTGCGTACACGTAAATCTCGTGCAGTGGCTTGGGTTCCGGCATCTCGGGCACGAGATGCGACGAGAACTTGAGCGACAGACAACCTCGACCCTCAACGAGGAGGTTCGTCCGCTGTGTCGCCAGGATGAGGCCAAGAAACCCTCGCAGGATGCGGTCTTCATCCAGCGACGCGACATCGTCGAGCGATGCAATGACCTGACCCGCGAGCTCTTCAGACGAGGCTGCGTCCGTGTTCAACCCGAACCGAGCTTGGAACAGACGAACAATCGCCTCGGCGATCTCTGGGTGGGCGGCGAAGGCACCGTCGACGTAGCCGACGGAGAACGCAGGGGTCACGAGCCTCCAGTAGCTCCTGTACGCTCGCAGAATTGTGAGGTCCTCATGGGTGAGGTTGGTTGTCACGAGCAGGCGTTGGAGCGAGTCGGACTCCGCCTCACCGAGAAGAACTGCTCCGATCGCTGCAGCGACGCGGTCACCGACCTGCGCGATATCGAGCTGCGTACCCTCTGGCGTGAGCACACCGAAGTCGTGGATGAAACTTCCCTCGGCATTCCTGAGCCTCGTCGGAACCTCCTCCACGACGACCAGTCCGAGATGTTCCATCAACGGCATGACGATCGATAGGTTGAGTTTCCCCGTCCTGCGATACACCGTGATGCGGGTGAGCCTGTCGGGGGATTGAGGCGCCTTCGGAGCGCCCTTCTCGTTCTGCAGACCCACGATGAGGTCCTTGCCGGATGTAGCAAGCCTGTCGAGGAGGCGGATGTCGCCTGCCACGAGGTTGAGAGCCGTCGATGCCTGGTAGTACTCCGGGAACGTTGCAGCCCACACGTCGCACAGACGCCTCGCCTCAGATTCGCTCACCGAGCGTGTGAGCTCGTCGAACACCTGGTCATCCCAGTTGCGAGACAGCGCGACCACCTCTTGCTCCAGCTCCTGGAGGTCTAGGTCGAGCGGGGCACCCTCTGGTGTCCAAACGGAGAAGTGGATTCGCGCATCCTCGAACTCCCCGAGTGCGAGCCGATAGTCGATCGACTCGCCGCCGAAGCGCGCAAGGAAAAGATCTTGGAGTTGTCTCCTCAGGTTTGCGTTGAAACGGTCTCTCGGAACGGTTACGAGCACAGCCACCGATCTCTGGAGAACGTCCCTTCGCACGAACAGCCGTACGGAGTGGGTTTCCTCGGTCTCTACGAGCTCACCCAGCGTCTCGCTCAGTGCCTCAGTTGGCATCGCGAAGAGGTCGTCCTTGGGAAATGCCTCGAAGAGTTGGATAATCGACTTGTAGTCGTGCGAACCCTCGATCACATCCTGGATCTCGAGTACTTGGCGTAGTTTGCGGCGCAAGACGGGGATCTCTGCTGCCGGTGCCATGTATGCCTTCGACGTAAACAGGCCCAGCAGCCTGAGTTCGGCGACCATGACACCTGCTTCGTTGATCTTGCGAATGCCGATGTAGTCCATCCTGGCGTCGCGGTGGACGGTCGCGTGGCGATTCGTCTTGGTGATCACGAGCAGATCGCCGCCCGTGTAGCGCTCGCGGAGATGCGGCGGTAGGTCCCTCAGCAGTACGGAGGTCGGTTCGCTTCCGTTCCCATTCAAGATGCCGAGGCCGCTCTCAGGGATCGCACAGACGTACGATCCAGCGTCCGACTCGGCGACCTCGTACTCTCGATAGCCGAGCAACACGAAGTTGTCGTTGAGTAACCAGGTGAGGAAGTCGACCGTTTCAGTGACTTCCTCGTATGAGTAGTGATGCACACTGGATTTCGCCGTTTCGAGCATGCCTTGAATAGCGCCACGCATGGCGTCGAAGTCGCGAACTGCGGCTTCGACATCCGCAAGCACATGCGATATCTCTCGTTCCATCGCCACCGAAGCGTCTTCGGAGAGATCGCGATCGAGCTCGAAATGCTGCACAGACTCTCTACGCTCTGCGCCGCGTGCCTTCGCTATGGCGACCAGTCGGCCATCCTCGTCCCTTGTCGTGCCGATCACAGGGTGAAGGTGACGAAGGATGCCAGCGCCCGACCCTGCGACTACTGCCGATACTGAGTCGACAAGGAACGGTCCATCGTCTGCAATGACTTGAACCACAGACCCCGGTGTGGTGTAGCCGCCGTCTTCGTCGTTCGGGTTGAATACCCTGATCGCCGGTGCGCCAACGGGTCGCGAGTCAAAGAAAGCTAGGAGATCGGAGACCTCCGAGAGAAGTTGCTCTATGGGGAGGTCCGGTACTTCAGCTTCGGGAAGGCGCTTGAGATACATGGTGGCGAATAGCTCAAGCATGGAGCGACGCTCGCCGGATAGGTCGGCAGGGATCGAGGCAATGAGCCGATCGACAACGGATGAGGCGGGTGCTTCAGGACCCTCATTTCCGATCATGGGCGCGAGGCTACACCGTATATACCATATAGAGCCGTCGATGCCATCGGGAGGTCTCGCTATGTGAGTACCGAGAGGATCCCAGCATCATGATCTCATGCGTTGGAGCGAGACACATTGACGCGGAGCTGTCACCCGAGAAGGAGTGCGAGTCGACTGAGAATCAGCTCTTGAGCGATCGACGGTGCACAAACTGCCGAAGTGCGGGAAGCAGGACGATGACAAGGATGAGGACTCCTGTGGTGATCGCAATGAGCCCTGCAACGCCCTGGCTCATGCCACCGTCGGCTATGACGTCGTAGCAAGTGGCGGTGAAGTTACCGATGCCGTTGCCTCCACGAGACCCCCATATCACCGAACGGCACGTGTCGTTGAAGACGATGCCTGCTCCCGTTGCGAGGAATGTCAACCCACCGACAGCTACACCGATACGCAGCAGCAACATGTGGATTCCTCCTTACATCTGTCGAGCCGACCTGGCTTGTTGCCCGACCAGAAGCCCGGGAGGCTATCGAAGCCCGACTCCGTAGTGCTCACCGCCCTCAGCCGACCGATTGCGTGTCGGTCCAGCGACCGTGGGGTGGGTTGCCATTGTCTTCGGAGTTACGTGGCAGCGGTTGCTCGTCTCGCTGGACATGGCCTCGGTGAAGTGGCGGGTCTGTGATCGAGAGATGATTCGCCTGGATGCCCCATCCACGAGTGTGCGAACACGCACACATGGCTCCTTGTGGTGCCTGCTCGCCTAGAGCCTTGCAATCGCCTTCTCGAAGGCCGCAGATGCCCCCTTGCGCATCGGAGCAGCATGTCCGAACACAGCCATCGCGAAGGTGTGAGTCGCTATTGCTCGGATGCTTGCGTCGATCGCCGGCGTCGGTGCGTTGAAAAACCCACGCACCACCTCGCCCTTTCGACTCACGGACGCGGCGTCGCCAACGATCATGACACCACCCGATCGATCAAGGAGAAACGACAGGTGACCCGCAGTGTGGCCAGGTGTCGCGATCACGACGAGGTCGCCGCTGAGGTGCAGCGTGTCGCCTGGGGAGGCGAATCGGCTCACCGCAACCGGCTCAGCGGCCGGGAAGAGCTTGGTGATCGGCTTGAGGAACGGGAACCTGACGAACACTGGTGGGGGTTCGAACGCTACTTCCCCTTGCACCGCTGGCGCATCTTCGACCGACGACATCACTTCGGCGTTCGATGCGGATTGGATCGCAGCGAGGCCACCAACATGGTCGATGTGCGCGTGGGTGATCACCACGTGCCTCACCTCCTCGACGTTCCGCCCGATCTCCCTGAGGCCGTCGAGTATGTAACCCGTTTTCTTGGGAAGTCCGGCATCGATGAGGGTCACACCCTCGTCGCCATCGATGATGAACGCCTGGTAACCCTTGCCAACTTGATACAAACCGTCCGTGACTTGTTCCATGTGCCGAATGTAGCAACCTTGCTTACTCGCCGTCTCCGACCAGCCGTTTCTACAGGGAGTACGCTCACGCTGTGAACGGCAAGCACAATCGGTAGAGTGACGGCATGGACGCACCACAAGCTTCAGATTCGTTCCAGTCGTTCCGCGAGTCGTTCAGCTACGGGGAGCGCAACAACGTCAACTTCAAGTACTTCAAGTCGATGTCAGACGTGGATGTCGCTTCGTTTCTCGAACAGCTCCTCGACCGACTCGGTGATGCGTATGACACCGGGGACGTCATGCCGCTCATCCATGCAGCCTACGAGGCACAAATCGAGGGGTACAAGCCGTCCTTGGATGCGCCGCCTCCCAAGCACGCCTACGACGACGGTCCATTCGCTCCCCTCAAGACACCGATCAGCGAGGCCAAAGTGGGTCTCCTCACGACTTCCGGTCACTTCGTAACAGGGGACGATCCTCAACCCTTCGGCGTCGAGGCCATGACCCAGGACGAAGCGATGGCGAGGATCGGGGAGTTCCTGAGGGATACGCCGGTTTTGTCGACCATTCCGTCGGACACAGCCACGTCAAACCTCGAGGTTCGCCATGGCGGATACGACATCGCATCGGCTGTCAGGGATCCCAACGTCACCTTCCCAATCGACCGCCTACGCGCTGCACGCGACAGCCAGGCAGTCGGAAGCCTGGCATCGACGTTCTTCTCGTTCCCGGGTGCAACGTCCCACGGCCGACTACGCCAGGAGCTGCCGGGATGGGTCGAACGCATGCACGAGGAGGACGTCGACGTCATGCTCCTCGTGCCTGTCTGACCGGTATGCCACGTGTCGGTCGGGCACGTAGCGAGGGCGATCGAGGAGTCTGGCATTGCAACGGTGACCGTCATGGTCAAAGCTTTCGCCTACCGCGCCGATGAGCTGAAGGTGCCTAGAACCCTTGTCGTGCGGCACCCGATGGGCCGCCCCATGGGTGCCCCATCCGACGTCGAGCGCCAAACCCAGGTGCTGCGCTCAGCACTCGATCTGTTGAAGTCTGCAACTGAGAACGGCGCGATCGTCGAACTGCCTGAGGCGTACCGTCCGACTCCGACCAGCTGAGTACCTGCAGCGGAGCGGTGAGCTGCCACCTACATATCGTTTGGGTGAACTCCGCGGCTGCGCATACGACCCCAATCTATGGCCTGTGTACGGAGGCCGCACCCATGACGAAGGACGCGCCGGACACGACAAGTGACGGCAACATCACCTTCTCACCACAGCTCACCCAAGACCTCCGCAATCGGATCTGTGTTTGCCGCAGCTGCAATGACTTCGTCAGAGACAGCAGCAACTCCTGTGGCTGACTCTTGGAAGTAGCGCATTGCGGGGTCGAGAAACCGGCTCGGTAGGGCATACGAGTGAGCACCGTTCATCGAGAAGCGGTGATGGTAGAAACGTTGCGGAACCGTGACCGCTAGATGGTCCTTGGCTCTCGTGAGCGCCACATACAGGAGCCTTCGCTCTTCCTCGAGGCCTCCAGGCTCCGACAATGCCATGTCTGATGGAATGTTCCCGTCGGCCGCGTGGATGACCGTGACTGCTCGCCACTCTCCTCCTTTCGCCGAATGGATCGTCGAAAGGATGAGATAGTCGTCGTCGATGTGTGGCACATCTGCAAAGTCGGATGTGCTCGCTGGTGGGTCGAGCGTGATCTCGGTCAAGAAGCGTGACCGTGTCGAGTACTCGCTCGCAAGTCCCGCGAGATGCTGTATGTCAACAATCCTGGCCTCAGCGTCGTCGTAGGCGATAGGGAACACCGCTTGGCACAGGTCGGTCAGTCTGGCGATCTGCGACGAAGGGGCAGGTTCCTCTCCACCAACTCCTCTGCAGTCTTCGAGCACATCACGCAGCAGGCCGAGGAGCTCCCTCGACTGTCGGCCGACAGGCACGTCGTAGGCCAGGAAGGCTTCGAGGGGACTCGCGCCTGCAGCCGATCCGACCTCGTCGAGGTGTGCGAGGACTCGCTGTGCTGTGACAGGTCCCAAGCCAGGGATCATGAGCAACACCCGATGCCATGCAAGCTCATCGAGCGGGTTGTCCAAGATTCGGAGCATCGAAAGGAGATCCTTCACGTGCGCTGCCTCGAGAAATCTGAGGCCTCCGAACTTCACGAAGGGAATCGACCGCCTCGCGAGCTCGATTTCGAGACCTGCTGAGTGATGCCCTGTGCGGAACAGGACAGCCTGGTCCCGAAGATCGATGCCGTGTTCTCGCAATTGAAGCACACGATCACATACCCATTCGGCCTGTGCCGCCTCGTCGTAGCAGGTGACGATCTCAGGAATCGGACCATTCGGTCGCTCGGTCCAGAGTTGCTTGTCGAAGGCTGTCTTCGATGCGCCGATGATCGCGTTCGCTACGTCGAGGATCTCGGGTGTCGACCGATAGTTGCGGTCCAATGTGACGACGGTCGCTGCGGGGTAGCTGTCGGGAAAGCCGAGGATGTTGTCCACTGTTGTGGCCCGAAACGAGTAGATCGACTGTGCGTCATCACCTACCACCGTGACATTGCCGTCTACTCCGCACATCGAGGCGAGAATCTGTGCCTGGACGGGGTTGGTGTCCTGGTACTCGTCGACGAGCACGTGGTCGAACAGGCCGCTCACCGCATCTCCTGCCCCTGAGGCGAGCAGTGCCTGCCAATACAGGAGCAAGTCGTCGTAGTCGATCACGTTCGACTGTCGTTTCCGTACGGTGTAGTCATCGAACAGGTTTGCGATGTCCTCGGCGTGTTCGAGGCAGTAGGGAAACCTCTGCTCGAGTGTGTCTGTGAGTGGCGTCCTGGCGTTGATGGTGCGCGAGTACACGGATGCGATCGTTTCCTTGCGCGGGAATCGCGTTCGTTGCGTGCCGAGGCTGCGATCGGCTCGCAGGATGCCAAATATCGACTCGGTATCTGTTCGGTCGATGACCGTGAACCCATCGGCCAGGGCGACCGCCTGGCCGTACCGGCGAAGCAGCCTGTTGGCGATGCTGTGAAATGTCCCACCCCACACCATCGAGCCTGCCGTTGGATCGACCACTGAGCTCACCCTTCTCAGCATCTCCGACGATGCGCGCCGTGAGAAGGTCAGCAGAAGTATCCGACCTGGATCGGTTCCGGTTTCGATCAGGTGTGCGACCCGTGCAGCGAGCATGCGCGTCTTGCCTGAGCCTGCCCCCGCAATGACAAGGAGAGGCCCGTCACCGTGCACAACGGCTAAGCGCTGGCGGTCGTTGAGGTCTTCGAGGTATGGCGGAGTTTCCGTATCGATATCGAACATGTGTTCGATAGTAATCGCCTCGTTGTCCTCTTTGGTGGATTGAGACCGTCACCTGTCGACGAGGCGATCCTCGGATCCACGTCCTTCCGATTCCCGCTCCACGGATGGGCTCACCCCCGGGTCCCAGGGATCCCTCTTCGTGTGGGGGTGGACGAACGATACGTATACGTCCTCCTACGACGCCTCAGACATCACGTCGGTCGTCTTCAGGATGCGACATGGGCGGCTAGCGATACCCACGCCGAACGCACCGACCCTGAAATCGGTCGGGTCTGCCTTCGGGCACATACAGTCGACATTCGCGAACCTGTCCAGGCTTGCGTCGCACACCGTGCGGTCATCCCCCCGTGTTCACCCGATCTCCGCGAGCGCCTTGTCGAACCGCTCCCTGATCTCGACGAAACGCTCGGCCATCGGGACACCATCCTCGTCGAACGACTCAAGTGCCAGCTTCTGGGCAAGGTAGTCAACGTTCTTGACACCGGCCTTCGACTGGAGCATCCGCCACGACTTGCGACGTTCGACTGCGAACAGGACGAGTTGCCGCGATACGGCCATCACCTTCACATCACCAGAGGAGTCCTCCGTCTCGATGTACACACCGAAATCCGGTACGAACGAACGGTGCGTCGGGTCCAGCACATATCGTTGCACGACGTCGTTCTGGCGAATGAGCAACAACATGTCGTCGAGATGGACCAATCCCTCCGTGTCCTTGACCCGGCGCAGATGCCTGCGGAACCGTGCCTCGGTGGCAGCGAAGTGCGCCACGGTGTATTTGAACGTGCGGTCTGTCAACTTCGAAGTGATCTCTGCCCAGTCCCTGTCACGGTTCGGGTTACCTGAGATGTCGAGTGCCTCCGGATACGTCTCACCAAGCTGCGGGTTCAACACGAACTGGGGCATCGACCTGGCGTCACGCACGAGCCCTGCCTGATACGTCGACACGTCATCTGCAATACCGTGCTCCGGCTGACACGACGTGTACGACTGGATGAACGCGGTGCCGCGATAGTCGAGTGCCTCGATGAGCGCCTTGTAGAACTGTGCCGTGTTCGCCAGTGACACTTGGGCAACGTACACAGAGCCGTGGCCGGAGATGAACGACTCGGCGACACCCTTCTTCTCGGTCATCTTGCCTTCGGTGGCGGCGCCGAACTGGTTCATGTCTCCGCCGCCCAGCATCGGGGACGAGTCGGAGTTCTGGCCCCCTGTGTTGGAGTACACCTGAGTGTCGAGGAGGAGCAGCTTGACGTTAGGTCGGTTTTGCAGGACGACCTTCGACACATTCTGATAGCCGATGTCACCCATCCCGCCGTCACCGCCGATTGCCCATGCCTTGGGGAGCTCCCTGATCTCGCGTGCGGTCATGACGGCATCGGTCATGTGTGTCATCTCGAAGTAGTCAACCTCCGAGACACCGACGCCGAGCGTGATCATGTGCCCAATGCGCTCGGGGACCACTGAGCGCCTGGCGTGGTTCGCGATGAAGCCCTCGCCGAGAAGCCACGTGACCGTTGCTCCATCCTGGAAGAGCGAGTTCATCCACGGGTACGGGTGCGGATTGTTGGGGGGGGTCGAGCCGTACACCGTGTTACAACCGGTGTGCGCACCCATCGCCATGACCGACATGCCGTTCGGAACGGTGCCATCGAGCGCCTGCAGGTCACGGTGATTGAAGGCATCCTGACGCATGGTGACGACGAGCGCCTCGATGACTTCTTCGTCCGTCAGATCAGAACGTACCGAAAGTCGGTGCTCCGTGTCGTCGATCGTCTCGCCGCCGAAGCCCATCAGAGTGTGCGCAACAAGCCGCTTGAGCCGGATGTACGAGTCCTCGTCGAGCGACTTGACCGCAGCGAGCATTGCAGCGCCGCCACCTTCGAGCTCTGCGGCAAGGGCGTCGAGCCTGTCTGCCTTTGCGTGATACAACGGCCGCATGTACGCCTCGGTGAGGGTCGCAACGGCGCGAAGGACGCTCTTCTCCCCACAGCCTGCACAAGCGCCATCCCCAGAGACGAGTGCTTCGTAGTTGCTGCGAACCATGAGGTGGTTCTTGAGATGTGCCGCCGTCGACGCTGCTGCGTCCTCCGGATCGAACCGGCCTAGGTACTTCGCAGGCGTGTCTGGGAGGAGGTCGAGGAAGTTGGTCCCCGACACGTGGTCTGCGTTGAGCGTTGGCGTCTCTGGAGCCATCTCAAGCGCCTCCCACGGGCACTCGAACACGCACTCGCCACACCCCTTGCACAGGTCGGACACCATAATCGAGAACAAGCCACCGGAACCTGGCTCAGACCGCTCCATGGATCGGAAGAGGTGCGATGTCTTCGTATAAGCAAACGGCACACGCTCGAACAGTTCCATGAACTCACTGCGGGCAGTCTCAGAGACAGCCTCGATCTTGGCGACTTCGGCACGCATGATGTCGACGAACGGAACCGTCTCCTTCTTCTTGACGATGCCCTTCATCTCGGACCTGACGCGGTCCTCGAGATCACCGAGGGCACCAAGCATCTTTTCCCGTTCGACAGGGTCGATGATGTACCCGCGCGCCGCACTTGTGAACACGACATCGAAGTCCTGGGCGACGTTCGGCAACGCTGTGTCGGGGCACGCAGTGATGCAGTCCATACATGCCGTGCAGTTCTCGGCGATCCACACCGGCGTCTCCCTGCGAGCAACATATTTCGATGCACCGCGTCCGGATCCGGCTGCCATCATCGATACCGATGCGAGTGGCGTCGATGGCTGGTTGTACCCGAGACCTGCCTTGAACTCCTTGTTGAACGTCGACACCATGGTCAACGGGATTCGCACCTCCTGAGCCGCTGGCGGCTCTGCAAGAGGGAGATCGACCGTGCAGCCACCACATGTTTCGAGCGAAGGCAGTCGCATGGAGGAGCGGTCTGGTGCCGACAGATCACCGTACGGAATCTCCTCCGCAAGTTCGTATCCCTTCGTCATCACTTCCATGTTCGAAGCAACGACGGCCTCGCCGAAACGCCCAAACTTCTTGTTGTACTGGTTGAGGACGATTTCGCGGTATCGGGCATCGCTTACGTCGTAGTCCTCCAACATGCCAGACACGCGGAAGAATGCCCCAAGGAAGGCGTTGCCTTGCATGCGGAGCTGTAGGTCGGGCCTGTCTGTGGCCTCGCGTGCGATCCTGAACCCTGGAAGGGTCACGATCCGAACCTTCTTGTCGATGATCTCCTGGCGGTACTGAGCGGGGATTCGCTGCCACACCGTGTCTGGATCCTCCTCGGATTCCCACACGAATGTCCCGCCTTCGTTGATGCCCTCGAGCGGGTTCGTGTGCGTGAAGATCTTTGGGTCAGGGCACAACACTACGTCGACGTGGTGGAGGTCGCAGTTGACGCGGACCCTCTGGGGTGCTGCGACAAGGAAGTACGACGTCGGAGACCCCTTCTTCTCTGAGCCATACTTCGGGTTCGCCGAGACATGGATGACCTCTTTCGGTCGTCCGAACTCGTCAACATCCTTGCCCTTGGGTATGAGATCCTCACCGATCGCACCGATCACCTCAGAGAGGTTCTTGCCCGTTGTGATCATCCCCCAACCACCTATCGAGTGGAAGCGAACGGCGACCGACCCCTCAGGGAGCAGCGACGGCGTCCGGTCCGAGACAACGGCATAGGGGTGGTCGATACCGACGGTGAAATACGTCTCGCCGTCGGTGATCTTTCGACCGTCCTGGCGGGCGCGGGCACCAATGGCGTACTCGTAGGCGCCGATGATCCCCTCGGGCCGGAAGTCCCGAGACCCCAGACCATACGAGCCAGAGAGCACCGTTGGCATGTCCGGCTCAGCAATCGCGGGGATGTCGGAGACGAAACCGTTTCGGTCGATCTCCAATGCCTTGTTGAGCGCAGCACGCACCTCGCGGGTCAGTGGATTGTCTCCCGAGAGCGGCTCGTCCGTGCGCTCGAGAACGACGATGCATTTCTTGCCCTTGAGCGCCTTGACGAGCGCAGCCTGAGGGAAGGGACGCAGGACGTTCAGGTGAATCGATCCGACGGATGCCTCGTCGTTGGCCCGAAGGTAGTCGACGGCAGCCTCGATGTTCTCTGCTGCGGAACCGAGCGACACGAAGACCGTGTCGGCGTCCTCGGCTCGGTATTGGCTCACGAGCCCGTAGTCGCGACCTGTCAGCTCTGCGAATTCGTCGTACGCGGCCTGGAGGAACGGAAGGATGTCCTCAGAGAAGTTGTTTCGACGTGCCAGGACACCATTCATGTAGTGCTCTTGGTTTTCCACAGGTCCGAGCAGCATCGGGTTCGTGAGATCCATCATCACGGGAACCCGCCGCCTCGTCGGCCCGAACAGTTCGCGTTGGGCAGCCGTCGGGGTCTCGATGATGTCGTTCTGCGCACCGAGGAATTCCCTCATGAGGTCAGCCTCGTGCTTGTAGAACGTGCGCTCGAGATGGGAGGTGAGGAACCCGTCTTGAATGTTGATGCCAGGGTTCAGAGACAACTCGGTGACTTTGCGAAGGATCAGCGCTTGGTCTGCTGCCTGCTGGCTGTCTTTGGCGAACAGCATGATCCATCCCGTGTCGAGGGCCGCATAAATGTCATCGTGCCCGCAGTGGACGTTCAGCGCGTGCTTGGTGAGTGCTCTGGCTGCAACCTCGAGCACCATCGTCGAGAGCTTCCCCGGTGCGTGGTAGTACTGCTCGAGCCCGTAGACGACTCCCTGTCCTGATGTGAAGTTGACGGTGCGGTGGCCAGTCATCGAGTATGCAATGGCACCGCCTTGTGCAGCATGCTCGCCCTCGGTCTCGATCGCGATCTTGGAGTTACCGAAGACGTCGAGCATGCCTTCGGCGTAGGCGAGTTGGTAGTTCTCGCCCATCTCTGTGGACGGTGTGATCGGGTAGAACACACCCCCCTGGGTGATGCGAGCCTCCGTGTGATAGGAGACGAGCTGGTTCCCGTTGGTCGTGACCCGGATACCCGGATACTTTGGAGCAACTTTTGCCACCTCTAGCCTCCAACATAAGACATGCGATTCTTATCACAGGATAGCTCTCGACACGGCTGTTGCCTCACGGCTATCCAGGACGCTTCAGCTCACTCACCCTCGCCATCGAAATCGTCGATATGCTCCTCATTGTCGAGCGAGCCGAACCGATCGCCCCTGACGAGGAAGGCTTGCCGATCACTCCCTCCGAGGGTGCCGACCAAGGGCCTGCGAAGTGAAGGCGGGTCCGATGCCTGCCGCCAGGCCATATAGGCGGACAGGGCAACGAATGCTGCGACGATCGCTCATCTGTGCGTCTGTGGCCCCTTTCAGCGGCACTCTCCGAGCCAGTACATCTTCGTTCCGACCAATGCAAGGTCGGTTGGATTCGTGAATGTCTGCCCTCCGAAGACAAAGGAGACCGTCACCTCGTACATATCTGCAACCGTACGAATCCCGCCGGGAAACGTGAGCTGCTTTGCGACCGGACCGCCATCGATGCTGATGAGCTCGTAGTTCGACAGCGCCATGATCTCACGCTCAATCCATGCACGGCACAGCTCCAAACCGAATGCGTCCTTGACATCGGGATGGAGCCGAGCCTCGACGAACGTCGTGTCTCCCGAAGCCAGGGCCGAGGCAAAGTCCTCGATGAATGCGGCAACGTCCTCCCTCGCCACCATTGATGTGG
>CAYWPC010000014.1:6192-10107 GCA_964460075.1 uncultured Acidimicrobiaceae bacterium | reverse complement strand
ACGTAGTTGATGTGGACGTAGTTGATGTGGACGTAGTTGATGTGGACGTAGTTGATGTGGACGTAGTTGACGCTGTAGTAGTCGAGACAATCGGTGGAGCAGTCGAGCCTGCCGTTGCCATCGACGACGAAGTCGCAATGGTCGAGGTAGGACCGAGCGTCTCCGCCACCGACTCGCCACTGCTTGCTGTGATGAAGCCCACAATGGACACGACGATAAGTAACGCGCCCGCGCCTATCAACATGCCAGGTAGCCATCGTGGCATTGAACACTCCCACTCGATACCGAACCTTACGCGGCGGCCAACAGGGCTGTGACCGATTTCTAGCCACAATGACTACCACGGCGTGGCGCCCCCATCGATCGAGATACAAGTCGAGTAGCGTGCGTTGCATGTTTGATGTCCACAAGATTCGATCAGGGTTCCCTGCGCTTTCGCGAGAGATCGCAGGCACACCCGTTGCCTATCTCGACGGACCGGGCGGCACGCAAGTCCACGGGAGCGCCATAGAGGCCATGGCGGGTTTCATGCAGGTCGGTGGAAGCAACCAGCATGGACCATTCGTCACATCCCTTGAGACAGACATCGTCGTCGCTCGCGCAAGGGAGGCCGTTGCGGATCTCTTCGGCGCAATGCCGGAGGAGATCATGTTTGGGCAGAACATGACGTCGCTCACCTATGCGTTGTCGAGAGCACTCGCTCGTACATGGAGGCCAGGCGACAACATCGTCGTCACGCGACTCGATCACGACGCAAACGTGGCTCCGTGGATTCAGGCTGCCAGCGACGCTGGTGTTTCGATTCGCTTCGTTGATTTCGAACCCGACGAAGGTTGCGATCTCGACCTCGGCTCGCTCGACCGTGCCCTCGATGCCCGAACGCGTCTCGTTGCATTCACCCATGCCTCAAACGCTGTCGGAACGGTGACTCCAGTCGCCGACATCGTGCGACGCGTACACGAAGCCGGAGCGCTCACCTACGTCGACGCCGTGCATTACACCCCTCACGGACTCGTTGACGTGCACGCAACGGGGACAGATTTTCTTGTCGCATCCGCGTACAAGTGGTTCGGGCCACACACCGGGTGCCTATTCGGCAGGGCTGACCTGTTGGCAAACATCGAGCCGTACAAGCTGCGGCCCGCGCCCGAGAAGGCACCAGAGCGGTGGGAGACCGGCACACAGTCCTTCGAGTCCCTCGCAGGGGTGACGGCCGCCGTCGACTACATAGCATCTCTTGGCTCCGGCGCCTCACGACGCGAGCGAATCGTTTCGGCATACACGACCGTCCGATCGCACGAAGCGACCCTGAGCGACCGATTCCTTGCAGGCATCAAAGAGATGCCCAAGGCCACGTTGTTCGGCCACACCACATCGCAGGGTCGCACACCAACATTCGCGATCGATATGAGTGGAACCGACCCGGGCACCGTCTCTGCTGTCCTCGGTCGAGCAGGCCTCTTCGTGTGGTCGGGGGACTACTACGCCTACGAGGTGATGCATCGTCTGGGTTTCCCGAGCAGTGGCCTTGTTCGCATAGGGTTCGTCCACTACAACACGGCACAGGAAGTCGACCGAGCCCTCAATGCCCTTGGTGCACTCCCTTGACGCGAGCCCGGCTCGTCGAAGTCCAAGCCCGGGGCACGGAGAACATTTCTGCATCATGCCGCTAGCGTCAAGTATCCCGACACTGCACAGAGAGGCCACCATGTACCTGATCCGTCGTATTCATACCGTCAAGCCAGGCGAGGCCCGCAAAGCCGCGACACTCATCGATGCCATCGGCGTGGCGTATCAGAAGGCAGGAAAGCGATCGGAGAGCAGGGTGTACTTCAACAGTGGCACAACGCCAGGGGTGCACAACAAGGTCGTCATGGAATGGATCGACGAGACGCTGCACACACCGTATGGCGACGGCCACATCCGGGTCGAGGGGCTCGAAGAGACCATTGCTCAGCTCAGAGATGTCACGATTGAAACCGAGATCGAGTTCTGGGAGCTCATGACGAACGAGAAACGCCTATAAGTGTGTGCGGACCAATGCCGGACCACTCACTGTTGAAGCCCCCAATCCGAGCACCCCACACCGGTTGCGTGGGACATCACGAATCGCTCCGCTCGATGTCACAGCGTCGCTGGACATCTGGCACCAGCCATTGTCTCTCTGAACCGGCTCCAACGACATACAATCGTCGAACCATCGGTGACTAGGAGGGACATGCGTCGAGGCATCGTTGCGCTTGCAATCGGCATTCCTGTGACCCTGGCACTGATCGTCGGCGCCGGGTACGTCCACGACGAGGTGACAGCCGGTCACCGGGTAAGTCGAGGTGTTCTCATCGCGGGAGTCGACGCCTCGCGCCTCACGATCAACGACGCCTCCGGCATTGTTGCCTCGTACGAGGCGACGCTGCTTGCACAGCCCGTTGTACTCATCATCGAAGGGACGCCCGTCGAGTTGGACCCGAAAGATGTGTCTCTCGACATCGACGAACGGGCGGTAGCCGAGGCCGCGCTGACGATCCGGCGAAAGGACTCGATCGCATCGAACTTTGCGGCATGGTTTCGATCGTTCACCTCCACGGCATCCATCGATATACCGGTGTCTATGGATGACACCGCAATTGCTGCCATCCTCGAGGAACTTTCTCTCGCTGCAATCAACAGGCCTGCCTACGACGGTGCTGTTGAGGTCCGCAACGGCTCACCAGTCCCTCAATACCCCCAGCCAGGGATCCGAATCGACGTCGAATCGACGATACCCCTCATCCGCGAACAGCTCGCCCGGACGGACAGACAGCCTGTCGACGTTCCGTTGATCTCGATATCCCCACATATCAGCTCCGGTGACGTCGACACGGCTGTCGCTCAAGCCAAGAAACTGATCGAATCACCGGTCGTACTCCGTTCTCCCGACCAGTCGGGCACCATCGTGTTCACGCCAGCTGGACTGGCATCGGCGCTACAGAGCGAGATCGTGGTCAATTCACCCGCAACGCTTCAAGTCTCTCTGGACGCCGAGACACTCATCAAGATCGCGGCACGCTCCGCCAGCCAATTCGTGATTCCACCCACCGACGCAACCTTCGCGTTCAACGAGAACACTCGAACGCTTGAGATCGTCCCGTCGATCCGCGGGCAGAAGGTCGACCTCGAAGCGATACCAGATGCGGTGATAGCTGCTGGGTTGCGTTCAGAGCAAGGGACCATTCCCATGACCGAAGGAGCCGAGGCCTCCTTCACGACCGAGGAGGCAGAGGCGATGGGGCCCCTCGGCGAAGTCTCCTCCTTCACGACGAACTACCCATGTTGCCAGAGCAGGGTCACGAACATACAGCTTCTTGCCGACGAGATACGCGGTGCGATCGTCATGCCTGGCGAGGAGTTCTCGGTCAACAAACGAGCGGGTGAGCGAACGCTTGAGGAGGGATACGTCAGGGCTGGGGCAATCATCAACGGCAGGATCCAGTGCTGCGACAGCAAGATCAATATTGGCGGTGGGACGAGCCAGTTCGCTACGACGTTCTACAACGCGGTGTTCTTCGGATGCTACGAAGACGTGTTCCATCAGCCACACAGTCTCTACTTTTCACGCTATCCCTTCGTCCGTGAAGCGACGCTCGGTTGGCCAATGCCTGACGTCATCTTTCGCAACGACTCAGACGCCGTTGTATATATCGACACGACATACACGCCGACATCGATAACTGTCACGTTCTTCGGCAACAACGGAGGCAGGGTGTGCACATCTGAACGAGACGGCAACACCATCACCAGAGTGATGACGTACCCAGATGGGAGCGTCACTCAGCAGCACTGGACCTGGAGATACCGCAAGCCGAAGCCGAAGGACGATCCGGTCGAGCACCCAGACACGACAACGACCACCACGACGCTGCCACCGACCACCACCAC
>CAYWPC010000014.1:0-6092 GCA_964460075.1 uncultured Acidimicrobiaceae bacterium | reverse complement strand
ACGCTGCCACCGACCACCACCACAACGCTGCCACCGACCACAACCACCACTACTCCCTGACGGGGCGACGAACCATGGAAGCAATGCAACTCCTGGTGGGTTGAGACCTGCAGATGATTGGACGCCACTTACGAGATCGGTACGTTCTGCCCGGCGGCAAGGTCGAGGTCATGTCACCCAGCGCGTGGACTCGTACGCTCGCCCGCGGCCTCAGGCTCTTTGGTCCGTCGTACGTCCACCTCATGCGAGCCGCCCGCTCGACCGATCGTAGGAAGCTCCACGAAGCCGAACGGGCATGGGCCGCATACGCCGCAGCATCCATCGACCTCACCGTTCAGGTGCACGGCCTGGACCGAATCGAGCGACACAAGAGATATATCGTCACACCTCTCCACGAAGGCTTCACCGACCTCATAGCCCTCCAGGCACTACCGGTCGACATGACGTATGCAGCAGCAGATGAGCTTTTCTCTTGGCGCTTCCTCGGGGCATACCTCAACGCGTCACACCAGACACCAATCTCTCGCGACAACGGCAGCTCTGCCTTCCGTTCCCTGCTCAAGGCAGGGCTCACGGCGCGTCACCAAGGAGAGAGCCTGGTCGTATTCCCTCAGGGCACAATTCTCGGCATCGAGGCTGCGTTCCAACAAGGAGCGTTCAGGCTGGCCGAACGCCTCGGCATGGCCGTGCTACCTGTTGTACTCACCGGTTCGGCCAACGTATGGGACTACCCCTTCTCGAACATGCTGCATTTCGGGGAGACGATCCGTCTCGAGGTTCTCGATGCGATACCACCAGAGGAGGCTGTTGCGCGCTCGACAGAGCTCGAATGGGAGATGAAAGACCGCGCGCTCAACGCGACACCAGGGCCGCGACGATTCCGCCCGGAGACCGACGGTTGGTGGGACGACTACCGATATGACATCGATGACAGGTTCAGCGACCTTCGCCTGGCTCTCCTCGAGCACAGGTCAGCGGTGCACATCGGCTAATCAACTGGTCACATCCACAACGATCAACACCGTACGGACGCCACGCAAGAAGCCCTCGCCCCCGTGCTGTGCAAGACTTGACCGCACCCGACCACGAGGATCCATGGACTACAACACCATCATCGAGCCATTCCGCATCCACAGCGTTCAAGCCATCGATCTTCCTGACGAAGCGCAACGCAGGGCAGCGCTCGAACGCGCCGGCTTCAACCTCTTCGGCCTGCACGCCGATGAGGTCATCATCGACCTGCTCACCGACTCAGGCACGGGGGCGATGTCATCGAACCAATGGGCAGGGATGATGCGCGGCGACGAATCCTACGCAGGGAGCCGCTCATTTTTCCGCTTCGAAGCAGCCGTAAAGGACATCACAGGATTCGATGAGGTAATCCCGACGCACCAGGGCAGAGCAGCAGAGAAGATCCTATTTTCAGTCGCGGTGAAGCAAGGCGATGTTGTCCCAAACAACACGCACTTTGACACGACGAGAGCGAACGTCGAGTACCAGGGCGCAGAGGCGCGCGATCTCGTAATCGCGGAGGGGACCGACCCTGCAGCTGTCCTCCCCTTCAAAGGCAACATGGATATCGAACGACTTCGCCAGACCATCGAGGAAGTCGGCACAGAGCATGTGCCATTGGTCATGGTGACCGTGACCAACAACTCGGGTGGTGGCCAGCCAGTCTCGATGGCAAACCTACGGGAAGTACGGAGCGTGTGCGACGAGTACGGCCTGCCCTTCTATCTCGATGCGTGCCGGTTCGCCGAGAATGCATGGTTCATAAAGCTCCGTGAGCCCGGATATGAGAACATGACACCTCGCGAGATCGCCCAGGAGATGTTCTCGTATGCCGACGGTGCAACGATGTCGGCGAAAAAGGACGGCCTTGCGAACATCGGAGGCTTTCTCGCCACCAACGACCCCGAACTCGCAATCAATTCCAGAAACCTCTTGATCCTCACCGAGGGATTCCCCACATACGGTGGCCTCGCAGGGTATGACCTCGAAGCGGTTGCGATCGGCCTTGAGGAAGTGCTCGATGAGAATTATCTCAGGTATCGAATCCGCTCGACGGCCTATCTCGCCGAGACCGTCACACGTGCAGGCGTTCCGATCGTCCAGCCTCCTGGTGGGCACGCCGTGTACCTCGATGCTGCTGCACTCCTCCCCCACATTCCGCCCCACAAATACCCTGCGCAGTCCCTTGCCGTAGAGTTGTACCGCGCCGGTGGAGTTCGAGGCGTCGAAATCGGCACGGTGATGTTCGGAAGGCCAGACCCAAACGGTGGCCCCGATACACCCGCAGCCATGGAACTGGTACGCCTCGCTATCCCACGCAGAACGTACACCCAGAGCCACATCGACTATGTGGGCGAGGTCGTCATCGACGTCGCTGAACGTGCGTCGTCGCTTCGGGGGCTCACGATCACAGATCAACCGACATGGCTCAGACACTTCACGGCAAGATTCGCCGAGCAATGAGTGGACTGTCGCGAGAGAGGAGCCCCTTCGGGGCTCCTCTCATGTGACCGGCCCGCCGCTGGCGACGTTCATATCGTCGTCCACAAAACCGACTGGGTTTTCAAGTGCCACTGACACTCGCTTGACGGGTACGGATCCTCGCACCGCCAGCACGACCCGGCTCAGTTCTTCTGCGTTTCCACCGTCGCGCTATATCCTTAGTTTGTCAATCAGTAACCGGCAAGGTGTGCCACTCCACCGTGTCGCGCTGACTCATCGGCCGCCAGCAGTCACGCAGCCAACTCCTCGGCAATGACAGATGCGATCCTGTCTGTCCACACCTCCACCTCGCGCCAGTCGTGCGCATCGTCACCACCGGCCTCATCCACAGGATCATCGAACGTCGCCCAGTCACGAACATCGAGACGGTCGGCGTAGACGATGACACGTTTGGGGAACAGACCACCCTCGTCACACGCTTCATCGGCAACGGGAGTTGAGTGAAACAGCCAGATCGGACCGCAAAAGTCCTCTTTCGCTATCTGCTTCAGAAGCTTGACACACTCGCTAGACCACTTGCCCGAGCACAGCGAAGATCCAACAACAATGGCGTCATATCGACTCGAATCGAGCACATCGCGAGACGCAACCGTACGAGCCGACATTCCGTGGCTCTCAAGTCGCTTGCCTATGGCATGGGCAATGCGAGCGGTCCCGTCCGTGCGAGGCCCGTGTGCTACGAGGATATGCATAGGTACCTCCTCGATTTCGATGCACTGCTATTGGCTTCATCATGGCACAGAAGCCCTGGCACATCCATGAAGATTCGTGCCTGCAGCGCAGTGTGCCTCATTCGTGCGTGCCACCCAAGGTAGCAGATCACCTCTGGGCACGGCCCGTCCTTCGAGACAGAGATCTCGCCGCTATAGCGGTCCGCGAACCACCTCGTTCTCCATGAGCGCCATCAATCGATCCACGACGACGGAAGGGATCTCTGTGTACCCGTCCGTGTGGGCCCGAAACGCGAATCTTCCCCGCTCACACACCCAGTCTCCTGCAGCGCACACGTCAACGGTGATTGGGCGCAGACGCTCAGGCAATGCGAGCGAACCGAAGGATCCGCCATGCTCACCGGAGGGATCACCGAGGCGCCACACCCCAGGCTGGGCGGGATCTCTCGTCGGGTCAGCCAGCAGCGCCACAGCGGTGATCCTCACGTTGGGTGCGAAGCGTTCCACTGCTTGTTTGATGACCTGAGATCCCTGGGAGTAGCCGACGAGCACGATGCCAGTGCGACCACACGTCCTATTCGTCTCCGACATCACCGCTCGGAGCGCCTCGACACCGCGTGCCACGCTCGCGTCGTAGCCTCCGTTGAGCAGAACGAGCCCGAACGAGTCGCTCACCGAGATCGCCGGGTACTCCAGAGGTGCTTCGCTCACCGATCGACCAGTCGCTGTGAGCCTCCCGACGAGCACATCGACGACACCCCGCACCTGCTCGCCGTATTCCGATTGTCCTGAGCCTCGAACGCCTATCACTTGCACATCGGGACATTCGTCTGATCCGGTGCTCACGGGGACCAGCAACGCTGCAACAAGCATGAGGGTCGCGATCATCTTCTTCGATCGTACGCCAAAAGCCGTCCTACGACAGCGCGTTGACAGCGCAACACCAGCCGAGGCTGGCTCCAGGCGTGCGAGGACATGGCAACCGTGAGCCTGCTGTTCGTCCATCCAAACAGCTCAAGTGCGAATCGGTCGAAATGGGAATGTCTCATGGGAGGCGCGTGTTGCCCTTGCACTGCCCCAACACGAGGAGACCGATGTCCGATTGGAACACCACCATCATCGAGGAATTCCGCGCAAACAGTGGGAAAGTCGGAGGAATGTTCGAGGGTGCGCCGATGCTGATCCTGCATACGCAGGGTGCACGCACAGGGGCCGACAGAGAGACGCCGTTGATGTACCTGCCACTCAACGAGCGAATGTTCATCTTCGCGTCGGCGGCCGGATCGGATTCTCACCCCGATTGGTACTACAACTGCCTGGCCAATCCGAGTATCGAGGTTGAGATAGGGACTGAGCGACTCAGCAAGAGAGTGGTGGAGCTCGACCGCGAGAGCCGCGACACGACCTATGCCGAGCAGGCCAGTCGCTACCCAGGCTTCGCCGAATACGAGGAGAAGACCGATCGCGTGATACCGGTATTGGAACTGGTATAGCGACCGGAGCATGCACAGGCGCTCTGCACACGAAGCTCGAGGTTTCGCACACGGTTAGCGTTGATTTATCTCAGCATTAACCGAGGTTTCCGTATGTTCTTCCCAGGCACAGACGCGAATCGGATGGTATCGATCCGCCGTTGACGAAGGAGACCATTGCATGCGACGCCGTATACGACTGCTCAGCTTGCTCTCTGGTGTCATACTGGTGGGAGTACTCCCCGGTATGGCAACAGCCAACACGACTGAAGCGATTGCTCAGAGTGGTGGTGCGACGTTCACACTCGGTATTCCAGGCGTACCGATCACACTGAATGTCGGCCTCACCGCTGTAGGCAATATTGACACGGTCACCGTGGCCGACGTCGGCTTCGCACAAGGACCGAGCACAGATCACAGAGTCACCTTCGAACGCAGTACGGACGGCACCGTCGTCCAGGTGAAGGCGAAGGGTGAAGAACTCACTGCGAAGGTGAAGACATCCAATCTCGCGGACCTCCTCGGCACACAAACGTGGACGGGCAGACTCTTTGCTACGGATAGCGCAGACACGACCGTGTCCTTCGATATCGGCTGGGGGGATGCCAGCAACACGTATCTGGAGATCACCTCGATATCCGTCAGCGTTCTCGGTGATAGTTCGATCACACCGACGATCAACGGCATCGACAGCGAGTCCGACGGCGATGACAACGGCTACGACTACGAGTCTCACGCGTCGATCACCTTTGTGAAGGACGGCTTCACCAGGACCCTCACCGTCGAGACCGAAACCGAGTACGAGGATGAGGCTGACCACGCTGGACCCTATGCCAAGCTCAAGATCGAGTTGCGCGGCAGTGACAGCCAGGTACTCACCGGCGAAGACGCATACAAGACCCAGGCGTGGCAGGGCCTGCTGTGTGATGGTACGACAGCGCTCGTTACCTACACATTCGTTGCAGACGGCACCGTGACCGTCGACGTAACGTTCGATGGCAAAGGGTCAGGCACCGGTACGCCGTCGTACACCCTCGATACCGACGACGACGGCTTCGATGTTCACTTCACCGACACCGAAGGCAACAGCGATGCATCCCTTGAGGCTGGGCTCGAATCCGACCATGGCACACTCGAACTGAGGGTCACGTCGCAAACCACGTCAACGTGCGACGATAGCGGCGACGACGAGGACGAGGATCACTCCCAGATGAGCGACGACGGCAGCGGAAGTGACGATCACTCCAAGATCGGCGACGACAGCAACGACAGCAGCGACGACAAAGATCACTCCAAGATCGGCGACGACAACGAAGACGACGATGCTTCAGACAGCAGCAGCAACAACAACGTCGACGACAATGACAATGACAATGACAGCGAAGACAACTCCTGATCCCTCATCCCGACGAGTGCGGCTCTCCCCCCCGAGAGC
>CAYWPC010000013.1:0-69965 GCA_964460075.1 uncultured Acidimicrobiaceae bacterium | reverse complement strand
CCGTCCCGTAGGAATGTCGGAAGTGCACCCGGCGCGGATCGCTCGCTGCGACTAGCGTTCAAGAGGCATGGATGTCATCGAGTTCACCCCCGACCGAGAGCAGTACGCATACACCTTTGGTGGTGTGGCCCCCGTCATGCGGATCACACCGGGCGTGGCGATGCGGCTCTGGTCCGAAGATGCATTCAACCATGCCCTCATGACGGTCCATGATCTAGCCAGCGAGAAGGTTGATCTTCGCTACGTCAACCCGCAGACAGGTCCCTTCTACGTCGAGGGTGCGGAGCCGGGTGACACGCTGGCCATCCATATCGTCGATCTCACACCAGCCCGAGACTGGGGCGCATCTGCAGCCATCCCGTTCTTCGGCGGCCTCACGGGAACGGATCGAACGGCCAATCTCCAGGACGCACTTCCGGACACCACATGGATATACGAAGTGGATACGGCCGCAAACACCGTGGGCTTCCAGGCCCGGTTCGGAGAGTTTTCCGTCGATTTGCCGATGAGCCCGATGCTGGGCACGGTCGGACTTGCCCCGGCTAGTGGTGAAGTGCGCTCGTCGCTCGTTCCAGAGCGCTTCGGCGGAAACATGGACTCGCCTGAGGTAAAGGCCGGCACCACTGTCTTCCTCGGAGTCAACCAGGAAGGGGCGCTGTTCTCACTCGGTGACGGCCACTATCGGCAGGGTGAAGGTGAGGCATGCGGGACCGCCGTGGAAGGAGCGATGAACTCCACGATCATCGTTGAGCTGATCAAAGGTCACGCTCCGGTTTGGCCTCGGCTCGAGACCGATGACTACTGGATGGCTGTCGGCTCTGCACGCCCGATGGAAGATTCATGGCGCATCGCCCAAGTCGAAATGGTGCGGTGGTACGAGGAACTCTTCGGCCTCCATCAGATGGATGCGTACCAGCTTCTCTCCCAGACGGCTGAAGTGCCGGTCGCGAACGTCGTCGACGTCAACTACTCCGTGGTGGTGAAAGCAGCGAAAGCTCTTGTGCCGCGAGCCGATGCGTTTGGCGGCATGCACGCAGACTTGCGCGACCGGGCCAGGCAGCTCTAGCAGACGTGTGACGTTCACACTCACAACCAACCGATCGATGAAGGAGTGACGCATATGGACCTACATCTGACAGGCCGCACTGTGTTGGTGACAGGCGGAACCCGTGGCATCGGACGAGCGATTATCGAAGGTTTCCTCGATGAGGGTGCCCATGTTGCCTTCTGTGCTCGCACTCTTTCAGACGTCAAGGCGACCGAAGAAGCGCTCTCGGCCGTTGGCCCTGAGGTTGTCGGCACCACCATGGACATGGGTGACGCTGCCGCGATCGGCAGTTGGGTGAGCGACTCGGCCGCGAAGTTCGGCGGCATCGACATCGTTGTCAGCAACGTAAGTGCCCTCGCCATCCCGGATACCGATGAGAACTGGGAAGCGTCGCTCACGGTAGATCTCATGGGAACCGTTCACCTTGTCAAGGCCGCAATGCCGCATCTTGAGCGAAGCGACACGGCTTCCATCGTCGCGATCGCGAGTGTGTCTGGTAGAGAAGTCGACTTCGCTTCAGGGCCGTATGGGACGGCCAAGTCGGCGATCATCGCCTATGTTCAGGGTCTTGCCTATCACCTGGCTGGGAGAGGGATCAGGGCGAACACCGTGTCGCCCGGCAACACCTACTTTCCCGGTGGTGTCTGGGAGAGCATCGAGAGCGACAACCCTGACCTGTACGAAACCGCTCTCGGCATGAACCCGACGGGCCGGATGGGGACGCCGGAGGAGATGGCCGCCGGAGTGGTGTTTCTCTCAAGCCCGGTGTCGAGTTTCACGACAGGGACGAACCTGGTCATCGACGGCGCACTCACCCGCGGAATCCAGTTCTGATCTCCGTGATGTGCGAAGCGTCCACGCCTCCGTGGGCTCATCCGTGTGCCCACGGCGAGCGCCCACGGCGAGTGCCAATCCCTGAACGCAGACAGAACGCGATGCGTCCCCAACGCCGGATGTCGATCCAGAGCTTGATATCCAAGGCGCATCAAGCGGATTCCGCTATCAGCGAAATCTACGGCTCAGTCGTGGGGGAATGGCTGGGGTCGGCGGATGATCGCTGTCAATCCGCTCGTTTGATGGCGTGCCCGCCGAACTGGTTGCGCATCGCAGACAGAAGGCGGTCCGCATACTCCACTTCATCCCTCGACCCTATGCGACGCATGAGCGACAACGCGATCACCGGAGCTGACACGTTGAGATCGATCGCCTCGAACACGGTCCAGCGTCCTTCACCCGAATCGGGGACCCATGGTGCTATCCCTTCCATGGTGGGGTTGTCGGCGAGCGCTGCGGCGGTCAGGTCGAGAAGCCAGGAGCGAACCACGCTGCCATGCTGCCAGATCGCAGCGATTTGCGCGAGATCGAAGCCGTAGTCGTCCTTGGCCTCCATGAGGGCGAATCCCTCGGCATACGATTGCATGAGACCGTACTCGATGCCGTTGTGCACCATCTTCACATAATGACCTGCCCCAGAATCCCCTGTGCGGCCCCAGCCCTTGTCTGGTGCAGGCGCAAGCGACTCGAAGATTGGCCGAAGATGTTCAACTACGGCTTCGTCTCCCCCCACCATCATCGAATAGCCCTCTGCGAGACCCCAGACACCGCCGCTGGTTCCAACATCGACGAGAGCGTATCCGTTGGCGCGGCACGCCTCAGCACGGCGAAGCGTGTCCTTGTAGTTCGAGTTCCCACCGTCGATGAGGATGTCTCCTTCGTCGAGGAGTGGTGAGAGAGATGCAATGGTGGCGTCGACGGGCCGACCAGACGGCACCATCATCCAGATAACTCGTGGCGTTGGGAGCATGGCAACGAGATCGGAAATCGACGCGGCGCCTTCGGCTCCGCGGTCAACGATTCCGGTGACCGATTCGGGATTCAGGTCGAACCCGACAACACGGTGGCCCCCTCGTACCAGCCGCTCAGCCATGTTCGCCCCCATTTTTCCGAGACCGATCATGCCAATATCCATCGTGTTCTCCTTCGTCATAGTGCTACACCGAGATCCCGCAGCGAGGTGCGGAGGTTGTCGGCGTTCGTGAAATGGATCGGACGGATGCCTGCAAGGTTCGCACACTCCAGGTTGAGCTCGCGGTCGTCGATGAAGACGCACTCATCCGGGCGGTGTTGCGTGATGTCGATCGCGATCCGGTAGATCTCCTTATGTGGCTTAGACACGCCGAGATAACTCGACGACAGAAAGACCGAGAAGCTGTCCTGCAATCCAAACGACTTGATGCGATAGTCATTCAACTCGCGGGACTCATTGTTGAGTGTGGCCAGGAGGTATTGGCCGGTGCTCGCGAGGTCGCTTGCCACGGCCAGTGACCCCGGTATCGGGGCCGAGCGGCTCTTCATAAAGTCAACGAAGTCGGATTCGGTGAAGTCGCGCTTGCGATACAGGACAGTGCGCTGGAGATACTCTGAGATCGAGAGATTCCCTATCTCGAAATCGTTCGACACGGACTCGTGTCTCTCCTGAAAGTCTTCCCATTCGAGATTGAATGCTTCGGCTGCCACATGTCGAGATGTTCGATCCCAACCGTTGGTCAGCAGCACACCACCTATGTCGAAGAACACGACTTTGATCTCAGCCATGGCGAACACCTTCCTCTTGCGCTCCCAGACCTGACAAACGAATCAGGGTCTGCAATCAATAGTTGGGAACCCGTCCCCAGAGAGCCCTTGGGCGGGGCACAACGCGATCTGTGATGTCCGTCGTGCACAGGTTGTGACGGTAATGCGCCTACCCGCTAATGAATCCGGCGCTCGTAGCCAGCCCACTCCTTGTCGCGCAGGACGTACTTTTGAATCTTGCCGGTTGAAGTCTTCGGAAGTGCGCTGACGATGTCCACAACATCAGGGGCCTTGAAATGAGCGAGTCGATCCCTGACGTGCTCGATGATCTCGCCGCTGTCGGCCTGTTGGCCATCCTTGAGGACGACGAAGGCCTTGGGGCGCTCACCCCAGGTTTCGTGCGGCACCGCCACGACCGCACATTCAAGTACCGCGGGGTGTGACACGATTGCGCGCTCAACCTCGATCGTGGAGATGTTCTCTCCGCCCGAGATGACGATGTCCTTCGATCGGTCTCTCAGATCGATGTAGTTGTCCGGATGCCACACAGCCACATCACCAGAGTGGAACTCTCCACCACGGAACGCCTCTTGGGTGGCTTCAGGGGCATCGAAGTAGCCCTTCATGACATTGTTGCCACGCATCACCACCTCGCCGAGGGTTGCTGCGTTTCTGGCGACGTCAACCATGTTGTCATCCACAACTCGGGTTGGGTCCGCTGTGATGAACGACACGCCTTGGCGGGCCAAGAAATTGGATCTCTCAGCAACGTCGAGATCGGCAAAACCGGGTTGCAGTTCGCAGACCGTGTGCGGGCCGTACGTCTCGGTGAGACCGTAGACGTGGACAAGTCGTGCGCCGAGGCCTTCGATCGCCTCGATGATCGTCGGGCTCGGCGGCGCCCCCGCCGTCGTGATCGTCACCGGCTGCGGGAACGGGTGGGCCTCAGGGGCGTTAACGAGGCCGATCAGCACGGTCGGTGCTGCGTTGAAATGGGTGACGCCTTGCGTGTCGATGAGCGACCAGATCTGTGCAGGCTCGACCTGGCGAAGGCAGACATGCGTGCCACCGATCGCCGTGACACCCCAGGTTGTGCACCAGCCGTTGCAGTGAAACATCGGAAGTGTCCACAGATAGATGGAATCCGGGGAGTGGCTCGAGTGGATGACTTCTCCTAGGGCGTTGAGGTAGGCGCCGCGATGGGTGTACATCACGCCCTTGGGTTGTCCGGTCGTCCCAGAGGTGTAATTGATCGAGATCGTTCGCTCTTCGTCGTCCACGCACCACGCCAGAGGGTCGTCCGTACCTCGTGCAAGAAGATCGTCGTACGGTGTGGTGGCGTAGCCCACCTTGGTTTCGGTCTCGTCGATTGCAACGATCTCCGTGACCGTTGCAAGGTCATCAACGACGGGTCCGAGGTCGGCGAGCAAGGCCGTGTCTCCCACCAGCATCTTCGATCCCGAGTGATCGAGAATCGTCCTGACCTCCTCGGGCGACAGCCGCGTATTTATCGCAACCAGGACAGCCTCGATGAGCGGCACGGCGAAATGAGCAATCAGCATGTCAGGGACGTTCGGGCACAGGAACGCCACCCTGTCTCCGGCCTGGATGCCAGACGCCCGCAACGCATGCGCGAGGCGTGTAGCGCGGGCCGCCATCTCCGCATAGCTGATCTTAAGGTCGCCGTGAACGATCGCGACCTTGTCCGGCCACACGATCGCGGCCCGCTCCAGGAACGAGAGCGGTGTCAGTTCGGTGCGGTATACGGGGATTACTGATTGCTCCATAGTGGCTCGCGTTTCTCTAGAAAGGCACCCATCCCCTCCTGGGCGTCGACGTTGGCAGCGTTCGCTGCCATAACCGGTGAGGCAACGTCGTACGCTGCATCCTCCGGCATATCGGCTTGGGCGTAATACGTGCTCTTTCCTAGAGCGATAGTGCTCCTGGAGTAGCGCAGAATCTTGCGTGCCATCTCGAGCACTGCGTCGTCGAGGTCTCCTGGGGGCACTACCTCGTTGATGAGGCCCCAGTCGAGTGCCGTGGAAGCATTAACCGGCTCGCCGGTGAGCAGCATCTGCATCGCCCGCTTGTGGCCGACGGCACGGCTCACCGGCACCATGGGTGTGTGACAGAACAACCCGATCTTGACTCCCGGTGTTGCAAACCACGCGGTCTCAGACGCAACGGCGAGATCGCAGCTCGCCACGAGTTGGCACCCCGCTGCCGTGGCTGTGCCCTGTATCTTGGCAATGACCGGCTGTTGCAAGCTTCGTACCGCCTGCATCATCTGGGTACAGGTATCGAACAGGTCGATGTAATAGTCGTCAGGTCGATCGATCATCTCGGACATGTCGTGACCGGCGGAGAACACCTTGCCCTCTGCAGCCATGATCACGACACCGACATCGGACGGCACGCGGTCGAGCGTATCGATCACTGACCGCATGAGATCCAGGCCCAGGGCGTTGCGCTTCTCCGGGCGTGCGAGGGTCACCGTCGCGATGGGTCCGTCAACGTCGAGGCGAACTCGGTCTTGCTCCACAGTTTCTCTCCAGGGATGAGGTTACGTATGGTCACGAGACGAAACGCCGGACAAGCGAACACGGCGGGGCGTTGTGTGCGCCCTGGCCACGTGCTGCCGTGCCAGCGGGAGTGTCCCGCATGCGGAGCCACCCTACCACCCGTGAAGGTAGGCCGGTCGTGAGATCAAGTCGGTTTGTGGGCCACGAAACGGGCGTCGTGGCGATCGTCGAGCCATCCCTCTTGATAGCGAACGAGCTCCATGTCGCCAACCAAATCGGGAAGCTCGCCATCGTCGAGCAGATAGGGCAGCGGTGGCCGTTCGTTGCGCTCAAGGTTCGTGACCGTTGCAAGTGCCCCAATGAGCGTGCCTCCCGGTCGAAGGGTCGTGGCGATGGCGGAGAAGATATCTCGCTTGAGGTAGTGAAACAACATGACCAGGTCCCATGGGCCTGTGGCGAGTGCATCGGCGTCGAGGTCGACGAGGTGTGTTTCGAGGGTGACGTCGATCGCCTCGGCGCGTTGACGGGCAATGGCGATTCCCACGTCGGAGATGTCGGCGATAGTGACGGACCAGCCCCGTTGTGCCAGCCAGAGGGCGTTACGCCCTGTTCCTCCTGCCACATCGAGGGCGCGACCGGTGTCTGTGAGGAGGTCGGCGTTCTGCACCAACCAGAGCGATGGATCGTCTGGCCATGGCCGTTCGGCATACCGCCGGTTCCAATGGTCACGTTCGGTGTGGTCGCCCATCATCATGCCGGCCATCGTACGGTGTGGCTTCGGTGCGTGCTAGATGCCGCGCCCTCACCGCAACGCTTGTGGTGCGGGTACGTAGACTGCACGAATGCCCCAACCCTTCGAACAAGCGCGCAAGATTCACGCCTCGATGCCCGTCGTTGACGGACACAACGATCTGCCATGGGCGATCCGTGTCCGCGCTGGGGGCGATCTACGGGTCGCTGACCCATCCAAAGAGCTTCCCGGATACCACACCGACGGACCTCGGCTCGCCGTGGGTGGTGTCGGAGCCCAATTCTGGTCCGTCTTCGTACCTGCATGGCAGCCGGATCCCTTCGATGCCGTCATCTCCCAGATACAAATCGTCGAGATGATGATTCACAACGACCCGGACCATCTCGCCGCTGTGGACACTGCTGCACAGGCAATCGCGATCGGCCGTGAGGGGAGAACCGCTTCGCTTCTCGGGGCTGAGGGCGGTCACGCGATCGAGAACGAACTCGGAAAGTTGCGGGCACTCCGTGCTCGCGGCGTGCGCTACCTGACACTCACCCACGGTGACACCATCGATTGGGCCGATTCGGCGACCGACGTGCGTCGCCACGGCGGGTTGACCGGTTTTGGCCGTACGGTGGTTACCGCCATGAATGAGATCGGTATGGTCGTCGACATCTCCCACGTGTCCGATGAGACGATGCGCGACGCATTGGAGACATCTGAGCGGCCGGTCATGGCATCGCACTCCGGGGCTAGAGCAATCGCGCCGCACCCGCGAAACGTGCCGGACGACGTACTCGAAACCGTCGCCGACAACAACGGGGTCGTCATGGTCAATTTCTTCCCACCGTTCGTTCTGGCAGAATCCGCCGCCCAAATGGTCGAGATGTTCCAAGAGGCCAGAGAGCTTCGAGGTGCCTTCGACACCGATGAGGCATTCGAAGCAGAAATGGCGCGGCGCCTCCATGAACGTCAGATCGCTCGTGGAACGGTCGCCGACGTCGTTGACCACGTTGAACACGTCGCATCCGTTGCCGGTGTGGACCATGTCGGGCTCGGATCAGACTTCGACGGTATCGAGGTGACACCGGTGGGACTCGAGGACGTGTCCACCTACCCCGCGATCACGGTGGAGCTCATAGAGAGAGGATGGTCAGAGCCCGACATCAGGAAGGTTCTCGGCGAGAACGCCCTGCGGGTTCTGGCCGCAAACGACTGAGCACCCGATCCCTCGCCGCGTCGAAGTCCGCGCAGTAGCATGGCTGAGCCGGCAGAGTCGGGTCGTACGACCTGAGACTCCCCAGAGAGAGGAGACCGGTGTGGGAAGCAAACTCGACAAGCTTGTACGCGGGGTGGCCAACGACCTCGAACCAGGGGAGGAGGTTCTCGCTGCGGTGCAAGCCATACCAGACGGGGAGGCCGAGGCGGGGATACTGGGCGCTGCCGGTGGCGTCTCTCTCGGCGCGGTAGGCCTGCTCTTCGGGAGCAAGCTCGGCGCCAGCGCCGGTGAAGACCGTCGCACAAGCAACGAGGCCGCAGGGGTGGGATCGTCGAAGGGGCGACAGGTCGCCGTCGTTCTCACCGATCGACGCATCATCGTGTACACCGTCGGGGCGTTCGGCAAGGTGAAGAACCTTCTCGGTGTCATGCCACGTGCAGACATTGCCGAGGTCGCGATGGGAACGACGAAGCTCTTCGGCCAGTCGATGCCGCTTGTCTCTGTGACGACGAACAGTGGGAGTACCGCCGGTTTTGGTGTCGCGAAGATCCGAAGGGCAACAGCCGTCGCGTTCGTCGACGCGTACCAGTCGTCCATCAGCTGATCGGATCCGTCTCGTGCACCATCGATGAGTATGACCCTCACGGGTAAGCCGACCGGCGACGGTGAACAGCGGAGATGAATCTGAGAACGGATCTATGATTCATGGGACGGCGATGGAGCTCGCCACAACCGCCACACGGCTGATGGCTCCTGCAAACAACGACTTGTGCAGGGAGCCATGTCAGAAGCTGTGACGCACACCCGTTCGATAGCAGACAGACTCAGGTCGAGCCCGTGGGTTGCACCGCTTGCCGTTCTTGCAGGAGGGTTCCTTGGCTCGGCAGTGAGGATTATCGTTGTCGCTGCGACTCCAGACTCACCAGGTCGCTTCCCTACCGGGACCCTCGCGGTCAATCTCTTCGGATCGCTCATCCTCGGGTTCTACCTTGCACGAAGGGAGCGGGCCGTGTCTGGTCGCTGGTCATTGCAGTTCTGGGCGATCGGCGCCCTTGGTTCGTTCACAACGTTCTCGGCATTTAGCCTCGAAGTTGTTCAGCTTCTCGATGTTGGTCGTGCCACGATTGCTGCTGGATATGTCCTTGCATCGACGCTGGGAGGGCTCGCTGCTGCGGTGCTGGGTCACAGGTTGGGGAGTGCCGGCCGATGACGCTGCTGATCGCTGCCACTGCTGGATCGATCGGTGCCCTCGCCCGCTACATCCTGTCTGGAACGCTCCAGCGGCGTACCGGGTCCCACATCCCTGTTGGCACAGCGGCCGTCAACCTCATCGGGGCCCTTGCCCTCGGTGCCGTCGTTGGAGCTGCAAGTATCCCCTCACTTCTCGAGTTGGCTGTTGTCGGCTTCCTTGGTGGCTTCACGACGTTCTCAACTTGGATGGTCGAGACCGTGCGTCTCGGCATCCTCCCAAGGCCGAGTCTCGGATCTATGCTGAATCTCACGGTGCTGCCGACGCTCGGCGTGATGCTTGCCGCGCTCGGCTACTACCTAGCGAGCTGAAAGGGGCGATCCATGATTCGTGAGGCAGACAATCGGCTCCTACGTATCTTCATTGGTGAGTCCGATGTCCATCAGGGGCAGCCGCTCTACATGGCGATCGTCGAGTCTCTCCGCCGAGAAGGTCTTGCCGGAGCCACCGTCCTTCGTGGAATCGAAGGGTTCGGCAAATCCAGCAGACTCCACACTGCTCACATCCTTCGCCTGTCGGAAGACCTGCCGATCGTGATCGAGTGCGTCGACACAGTCGAGAAGATCGAAGCAATCCTTCCGACCCTCGACGCGATGATCGAAGACGGGCTTGTCACGATGGAACGTGTCGACGTTCGCGTGTATCGAGCCAACGACGTATAGGCGTCGGCACGTGCCTTGACGTCTGTGCGTTCGCAGGTGTGGGACGTGACGAGCACATTTGGTCGGGAAGACAACCGGGGAAATCGGTAGGTGTGCCGCGATATTCATACACCGAGCGGGCGCTCGCTCGGTAAGCTACGATGGGTCCATGCAGGTGATCCGATCCAAGATCGACCCCCGGTCCGCCGAATTCATGGCCTACAGCGAAGCGGCGCTTGAGGCAGTCGAAATCGTCGAAGCAGAGCACACAAAAGTCCTCACTATTGGTGGAGATCGCTACATCGAACGGCACCGCAGGAGGGGAAAGCTGCTTGTCCGAGAGCGCATCGAGCTGCTCATCGACCCTGACACTCCGTTTCTCGAACTGATGCCCCTTGCTGGATGGGGCACGAACGACCCCCTCGGTGCGACGAGTGTGACGGGGATCGGGATCGTCTCAGGTGTCGAGACGCTCATAACCGGCTCCGATCTGACGGTGAAGGGCGGAACGGCAACAGCCACAGGCATCCGAAAGGCGCTGCGAGCTCAGGAGATCGCTCAACGCAACCGATTGCCATACCTCCAGATGGTCGAGTCCGGCGGGGCGGCACTCGACCAGCAGGCAGAGGTGTTCGTACCCGGTGGTGCAACGTTCAAGAACTACACGAGACTGTCGGCAGCCGGCATACCCGTCATCTCGCTCGTCTTTGGATCCTCCACCGCAGGAGGTGCCTATCAGCCAGGGATGAGCGACTACGTAGTGATGGTGAAGAATCGAGCTGAGGTGTACCTCGGAGGTCCACCGCTCGTCAAGATGGCGATCGACGAGGACGCTGACCCGGAGGACCTCGGTGGAGCAGAGATGCACTCGCGCGTCTCTGGCCTGTCTGACTACCTCGCAGTCGACGAAATGGATGCCATCCGGATCGGCCGTGACATCATGGCCCACCTCAACTGGCGAAAGCTGGGACCCGGTCCGTCCCTCGCACCAGATCCTCCCGTGTACGACAGCGAAGAGCTGCTCGGCATCGTTCCAAACGATCTCCGTGTTCCCTTCGACATGCGAGAGGTACTCGCGCGCATTCTCGACGGGAGTCGGTTTGAGGAATTCAAGCCGCTCTACGGCTCACAGCTCATCACTGGCTGGGGTTCGATCTGGGGTCATCCTGTCGGTGTCATCGCCAACAACGGCATCTTGTTCTCCCAGGAATCTCAGAAGGGAACCCAGTTCATTCAGCTGTGTAACCAGACCGACACACCGATCGTGTTCCTCCAAAACATCACAGGGTTCATGGTCGGCACAGCCTATGAACAGGGAGGCATCATCAAGCATGGATCGCAGCTCATCAACGCTGTCTCCAACAGCACTGTTCCCCACTTCACGCTGATGATCGGCGCCTCATACGGGGCTGGGAACTATGCCATGGCGGGGCGAGCCTACGATCCGCGGTTCGTGTTCACGTGGCCGTCGCACCGGATCGGCGTGATGGGTGGCAAACAACTCGCAGGCGTTCTCGACATCGTGGCTCGCTCCTCTGCTGCGTCCAAGGGCGAGCACGTCGACGAAGAGAACCTGGCGCAGCGCAAGCAGTTCCTTGAGATGAAGATGGACCACGAATCACAGGCCCTCTACGCCACAGGCCGAGTCTGGGATGACGGCATCATCGATCCGCGTGACTCGAGAACGGTACTCGGCATCGCGATCTCGGTTGCCCACAATCAGACCATTGAGGGTGTCAAAGGCGGTTGGGGAGTGTTCCGAACGTGACTGTGCGCACACTTCTCATCGCGAATCGGGGCGAGATCGTGTCACGCATTGCTCGCACAGCGCGACATCTTGGGATCAGCCCCGTCGGTGTGTATTCAGATGCCGACAAGGACTCACCTGCAATGGCGGACCTCGACGCTGCCGTCCATTTGCCTGGTACCACCCCAACAGAGACGTACGTTGAACGGTCGGCTCTCATCGAAGCCGCGATCCGCCTCGGCGCGGATGCCGTCCATCCCGGATTTGGATTCCTCGCAGAGAATGCAGAGTTTGCAGCCGGCGTACGCGACGCAGGGCTCACTTGGGTAGGGCCCTCTCCGGAGTCGATAGCGGCGATGGGTGACAAGATCAATGCTCGCAAGCGTGCACGAGACCTCGGTATCCCCGTGCTCCCCTCACTCCAGATCGACGAGTCGTTCGATCTTGACGCAGTGGCAACAGAGATCGGCTTCCCCCTTCTCGTCAAAGCCGCAGCGGGAGGCGGTGGCAAGGGAATGCGGCGCGTCGAACGCATCGAAGAACTCGAAGCGGCGATCACTGCTGCGGGTGGCGAAGCACTCAGGAGCTTCGGAGATGGCACGCTATACCTCGAGAGACTCCTCACCCCTGCGAGACACATAGAAGTGCAGGTCTTCGGCGACAGCAACGGCCGTGTCGTCCACCTCTTCGAGCGGGAGTGTTCCATTCAGCGGCGCCACCAGAAGGTCATCGAGGAGGCACCGGCTCCAGGACTCAACGAGTCGCTTGTCGACTCACTTCTTGCCGGCGCCGTGGCGCTCGCAGAATCACTCGACTACGAGAGTGCGGGAACAGTGGAGTTCGTCGTAGGCGACAGCGAGTTCGCCTTCATCGAGATGAACACGAGACTCCAGGTAGAACATCCCGTGACTGAGGAGATAACCGGGCTCGACCTGGTCGAATGGCAGATCCGCGTAGCACGAGGGGAAGCGCTTCCAGCCGGCCAGGACGAGATCACTCGCGCCGGGCACGCCATCGAGGCCAGGCTTTACGCAGAGGACCCTGCCGCAGGATGGGCACCGGCACCCGGCACGATGATCCGGTACCGGAGAGGGCGCGGGTTGGCCCGTTACGAAGATTCGCTGACCTCTGGCACGACGATATCGCCCTACTACGACCCAATGATCGCGAAAGTCATCGCGCACGGCGAGACACGGTCCGACGCCGCGGCGATGCTCGCCTCAGAGCTCGAAACCGTCCATCTTCACGGACCGGCAACCAACCGCGACTTCCTCGTTGCAGCTCTCCGCCATCCCGATTTCCTCGCTGGGGATACAACGACCGGCTTCATCGACGACCATCCAGAACTGCTCGATGCCGGACCCGACAGCGTCACGCGCACATCCCATGTTGCTGCGGCATTGTGGGTGCGCACCATCCACAACCGTGCAAGGGACGGGCACTGGGGACTGGCTCCCGCACATTGGCGCAACGTACCGTCTGGGCGATCCTTCGTGGTACTCGATGGGTGTCGCGTCGAGTACGCGGTACGCGGAGCCCACATGTCTGTCACCGTCGGCCGTGACAAGGTCGAGGCGACAATTCGTGACGGAGAAGCCACCGTCGTCGAAATCGACGGCGTTGCCACCCCCTGTGCCGTGCACATCGAAGGGGAGAACCTATGGGTGAACTCACCTGGTGGCCAGACATGTTTCGTTGAAGAGCCTCGATTCGAAAGCCACGATCCGATGCTCGCTGCCGGTGGACCGACATCGCCGATCCCAGGAACAGTCACTGCAGTGATGGTGACGGCCGGGGATGAGGTCGACGAGCGCACCGACCTGGTGACGATTGAGGCGATGAAGATGGAGCACCGCATCCGTGCCGGAGGTCCAGCCGTCGTTGTCGAGGTGCTCGTAGCCCCAGGCGACCAGGTCGATGCAGGAGCAGTCCTTGTTCGTCTCGAGGAGAGAGAGTGAGCATGCGTCCCATCCGAATCGCCAATATCTCCGGTCTCTTCGGTGACCGACCTTCCGCTGCGATGGAGATGCTCGAGGCCGGAGACGTCGATGTCCTTTCGGGTGACTGGCTTGCAGAGCTCACCATGTTGATCATGGCCAAGACACGGTTGCGCCGGCCCGACGGAGGCTATGGACGCACGTTCGTTTCCCAAATGGAACAGGTCATGGGCACCGTTCTCGATCGAGCAGTCAGAGTCGTGGTCAATGCCGGGGGCCTCGACCCTCTTGGATGTGCAGATGCCGTTCGAGAGGCCGGAAACCGGCTAGGACTTGCCCCAAAGGTGGCTGCAGTAACCGGCGACGACCTCAAAGGGCGGCTCGGTGAACTTGTCGCAGGAGGTTCGTTGTTCACCAACCTCGACACAGCGGAGCCGCTCGGCAGCAAAGTGGAGGGAATCCTCACAGCCAACGCCTATCTCGGAGGATGGGGGATCGCCGCTGCCCTCGAACGCGGGGCGGACATCGTCGTAACCGGCAGGGTCACCGATGCCTCGCTCGCTGTCGGCCCGGCAGCCTGGTGGCATCAGTGGGCCAGGCATGATTGGGACGCGCTGGCCGGTGCAGTGGTAGCTGGCCATGTTATCGAGTGCTCTATGCAGGCGACCGGTGGGAACTACTCGTTTTTCGAAGAAGTACCTGGCCTCGACTATCCCGGCTTTCCATGGGTCGAGATCGCTGCAGATGGGTCGAGTGTCGTCGGCATCCACGACGGTGCTGGTGGTGAGGTTTCGATTGGAACGGTGACGTCGCAATTGCTCTACGAGATCGGGAAACCCGAGTACGACAACCCAGACGTTACCGCCCGTTTCGACACGGTCGAGATCGAGCAGACCGCTCGAAACAGGGTCAGACTGTCTGGGATCAAGGGACAGCCGCCGCCACAGACCCTCAAGGTCGCAGCCGCATACGCCGGTGGCTTCCGCAACACGATGATGGTCGGAATCACGGGCCTTGACGCGAAAGCAAAAGCGGACGTGTTCTGCCGGCAGTTCTGGCGGGCATGCCCGTGGAATCCCGACGACTATGAAGAGGTGCGAACGACGCTGATTGGCAGTGGTGAGGACGACCCGTCATCGAACGCAGCGGCCGTCTCCTACCTCGAAATCGCCGTGCGTGACGTGGACGAGGAGAGAGTGGGCCGAGCATGGGCAGACACGATGGTGCACATAGCGCTCGGCTCGATCCCAGGCCTCTTCGGTGTCTGGCCGCCTCGCAAGGCTTCCCCGTACGCCGTCTACTGGCCGACGCTCATCGACAGGAACGATGTGACCGGCGTCGTCCATGTCGGTGAGTCGTCCTTCGACGTGCCAGAAACCGAACCGGGTGAGCCGTTTACGGTTACGGTGGATAAACCACAGATTCCCTCCCCGCAACAGGGCCCTGTAGTACGGATTCCCTTGGGAAAAGTCGTCGGCGCGAGATCTGGAGACAAGGGTGGAAGCGCCAACCTCGGTGTCTTCACCCGATCCGACGATGCGTATCCATGGCTTGCTGAGTTTCTCACGGTCGAACGTCTCATCGAGCTGCTGGCTGATCTCGAACAATACGAGATCGAGAGGTATGAACTGCCTCATCTACGAGCTCTCAACTTCGTCATTCACGGCATCCTCGATCAGGGTGTGAGCTCCTCCCTTCGCTTCGACGCGCAAGCGAAGGGACTAGGAGAGTATCTCCGAGCGAAACGGGTCGACGTACCTGAGACACTGATCACCCCAGAAGCCATCGATCCACATGACATGCCTGGCGATCCGCCGGTGCAATAGAGAAGACATCGAGGAGACAACATGCCGTTCAGTGATGAGCACAACCACTTTCGTCGGGTCGTTAGAGAGTTCGTCGATCAGGAGATAAACCCCAACGTCGACGGGTGGGAAGCAGACGGGATGATGCCCCTTCACGACCTGTTCTCCTCAATGGGCGAACTCGGGTTCCTCGGTCTTGAATACGATGAGGAGTACGGAGGGCAGGGTGCGGACCACCTCTTCTCTGTGATCCTGTCTGAGGAGTTCGGTAGGGCGGCCCACGGCAGTATCGGGATGGCCCTCGGTGTACAGGTCTCAATGGCGACGCCTTCGCTGCATCGCTTCGGAACCTCTGACCTCAAGCATCGATATCTGGCACCCGCGCTCAACGGTGAGATGGTGGCTGCAATTGCGGTCACAGAACCGGATGCAGGATCGGACGTTGCAGCCATACGAACCACGGCGAAGCGCTACGGCGACGAATGGGTGATCAACGGCTCCAAGATGTTCATCACCAACTCCCTCCAGGCAGACTGGCTCTGCCTTCTCGTGCGCACTTCCGATGACACCGACTACCAGGGCATGAGTCAGATCATCGTTCCAATGGCGACACCAGGAGTCGAGGTCTCTCGCAAGCTAGACAAACTCGGCATGCGCGCCTCAGACACAGGGCTGGTCACCTTCACAGATGCAAGGGTGCCTATCGACCACATCATCGGTGTCGAGGGGATGGGATTTCAGCAACAAATGGCTCAGTTCGTAGAGGAACGAATGTGGGCTGCGTACTCGTCGATCGGATCGATGGAGCGCGCCCTCGCCCTCACCTCGGAATACACCAAGCAGCGCAACGTGTTCGGGAAACCCCTCAACAGGAATCAGTATCTGACCTACAGACTTGCTGAACTCGCAGCAGAGGTCGATCTGCTCAAGCACTACAACTACGCATGTGCCGCAGCGTTCGTTCGAGGCGAGGACACCACACGATTCGCCACGATCGCCAAGTACAAATCCGGCAGGCTGACAAGGCAAGTGGCCGACTGGTGCCTTCAGCTCCACGGTGGCATCGGCTACATGGAGGAGACCTGGACCTCTCGGTATCTTCGCGACTCGCGTCTCGGAGGAATCGGTGGCGGAGCGGACGAAGTCATGCTCAACGTGCTCTCGCGCCTCGACGGCTTCGCCGGGTGACGCCGGTGCCACGGCAGAGCCTCAGGGAACGCAGAGAGGACGAGATCGCACGCGGAGCCTTGAATCTTTTCATCGAGAAGGGTTTCCACGCCACTTCGGTACGAGAGATTGCAGCGGCCTCAAACCTCTCCATGGGAGGCTTGTACGAATACATCGAGTCGAAGGGAGACGTCCTATGGCTCGTCTACCGGCACCTTCTCACGGGACTCGAGGGCGCAGTCCCAGCGTCGGCTCGCGGAGAGGACATAGAAGCGACGCTTGCCGCGCTCATTGCGGCAACCGCGGACCATGCACCAGACGTGCAATTCATGTACCGAGAGGCTGGCGTGCTCGACCCAGAGGGTCGAGAGCGGCTTGCGTCATCTGAGCGGGAGCAGGCTGGCCGGCTCGCCTCAATGGTGGAGAGCGGGATCGCTTCCGGCCACCTTGCTGAGGACGATCCGGAACTCGTCGCACACCTGTTGATGTTCCTCACTGCCTTCTACCCGCTCCGTAGATGGCTGTTGCGCCACAGGCCGGATCTCGACGCTGGCACGGTTGCGCGATCTGTGGCACGCATCGTCGTGCGAGGCCTCGCCGTCCGCAGCGACACAGATGCCCCCTGACCAGACCCTCGATGGTTACCGAACGCATTGATGTCAAGCATTCGAACGGTGTTCTTTGCCGCGAGTGATCGTCGCTGCGGGCGGATGGCAGGACCCAGTCGCGACGTGCGACGGAGAATGGCGGATTATCGCCGTTCAGCATCAGGTTGACCCAAGCGAGATTGGACAGAGACGAGGAGGCTTCCCATGAGTCCCACGGCAACAGCAAGAATGCTCGTTATAGCGAACATCGTGGTCTCAGGGGTCGGATCCATTGACACAGGAATCGGCGGCGAATGGGATCTGTTTGTGTTGTTCGCCATGAGCCTCGTGGTCAGCATTGCTCTGCTCCTTCGTGTCGAATCTCGCAGACCAGCAATCCCAATCCGGCGGGATCTCGTCGTGTGGCTCCGCGAGCGGGCATCAGTGTCAGGTGAGCCGCTGGCGACCGTGACCGACCGGGCGATATCGACATTTGCCAACCGCTGCGGAGCCCCATCCGATGTCAAGCAGGTCCGTGAGTGAATAACGCGACCGTCTCCCTCGATGGCGCGGCGGTCGATCCACGCGCCGTTGGTGGAAAGGGCTTCGCACTCAACCAACTCATCGCAATGGGTGTGACCGTGCCTCCCACAGGTTCGATCACGACAGACGGCTACCGCTGGTTCGTTCGTGACTCTGGTCTCAAGCGTTTCATCGATGATCTGTCGATACAAGGGCTTCCCGATCGGGCTGATCTCGATCGAGCAGCAGAGCGTGTCGACGCTGCGTTCCTCGAGGCCACGATGCCTTATCCACGGAAGTCCGAAGGCTCGCAGCAGCCGTCGGACATGGTGCACTCCTCGCCGTGCGATCCTCTGCCACCGCCGAAGACATGGCTGACGCGTCGTTCGCAGGCCAGTACCGCTCGTACCTCGAAATTGGTGACGACGATGCGCTGCTGCGTGCCGTGAGGCTTGTGTGGGCGTCGCTGTGGCTGCCGGCTCCGCGTGCCTATCGTGCCCACGCCGGTGTGGCGGAGGATGACCTGGCGATGTCGGTCGTCATCATGAAGCTCGTCGATGCAGAACGTGCAGGGGTTGTGTTCACGGTCGATCCCGCAGGGTCGGCGAGCGACCTTCGCATTGAAGCTGTCGAGGGTCTCGGAGAGCAGCTCGTCTCAGGCGAGGTGACGCCGGACGCATATGTACTGCCACGCCTCGCCACCGACCGCCCATCGGTCGATCCCGTCCTCGACGAAGCCGTAGAAGCTGCTCTCGACCTAGAACGACGATTCGGTGACCCCCAGGACGTTGAATGGGCTCATGATGGTGACCGGTTGTACATCGTCCAGTCAAGGCCCATCACGACTATCGCGCCCGACTATCGCGCCCGAGACGAACGACGATGGATTCGATACTCGAATTGGTCCGGACGATTCCTTCACGACGGCGGGAATTGCAGAGTCGCTCCCTGGTGTCCTGCCTCCACTTCAGTGGACAACGGCCGCACCGCTGCTTGAGAACGGCTTTCGTCAACTGTTCGACCACATGAATGCACTGCCACCAGCGGCGGACCAACGACCGTTTCTCGCTCGAATTCGTGGCCGTGCGGTGCTCAGCCTCGACCTCATGAAGGCGGCAGCCGCAGAGGTGCCCGGCGGATCTGGCGAAGAGATCGAGCGTCAATACTTCGGAAGGGTGATCAGCGAACCGGTTGACCCACCTGCCGACTCCGACGTTCGAGGACCGTTCAAAGGCCTGCGATCGATGGTGACGGGCTTCCGCGAGATCAACGCACGACGAGGGTTCCGCTTCGAAGCCCACGTCACGATCGGCGCTACGGAGCGATTGCTCCTCGGCCCGCCGGACTGCGACATCGCCACCGACGAGGAGCTCCTGGCGTACAGGAACCGAACGCTCGATCTCGCAGGGCGCCTCATGGCCGCCGAGATAGCGGTTGCCGCATCTGCAGCGGCTGCGTATCGAGGCGTGGAGCTGTTCCTTGAACCACACGTCGGTTCGAAGGCAGCAGGACTTGCCCAGTAACTCACCGCCGGAGGACTCAGCCCCTGTGGGGCCCAGGTCGCTCTGCACACATGTGACCTCGCAGAGTTAGCCCTCGCTGACGAAGAGCTCGTCAGCGCGCTCGGCAGCCTACGGGCACGAGATAGGACGATGCCCACAGCCCTCGAACAGATCGAGTCTGGAGCGGAGCTCCTCGCCGCGTTCGAGCAGGAACTCGGCCACTCCGGTTCTGCCTCGGTATTCGCGGGAGAGACCTGGGCAGAATCTCGTGATCTTGCATGGCAGCTCATCAGCCAAGCGGTTCAGGTTCACCGATCCGGACGAATGATCATGGCCGATCCTGGTGCGCGCGATGCGCTGCTCACTGAGATTGGATCCGGTTTTGCCACATCATGGAAGTGGCGCTTTCAGCGTGTTGTAACGGGGCAGATCGTCGATGTTCGGCGCCGAATGCTTCGCCGTCTTGTCTCTGACGCCGTCGAGTTCCTCTTCCTGCGTGAAAAGACGAAGTCCGCCGTTCTCGCGCTCGGTGGAGAGGTGAGGAGGGTGCACCTTGCGATTGGGCATCGTCTCTGCGCCACCGGCTTACTCGAGACACCGCTCGACGTCGACCTTCTCTCCACGACAGAGCTCGAGCCAGCAATGAACGGTCGTGGGCCCAGCTGTTGGGAGATCGGGCGGCGGCGCAGCGTTCTGCAGCATTTGTCTGAGAACGAGTCGCTACCGCAAGTGTTCGTAGGTGACCCGAGCAGACGTATCGGGGAAGTTGTGGCTCCATCCGGGGACACCTTCGTCGGCTGGGGAGCGAGTTCAGGTGTGTACGAAGGAACGGCACGCATCATCACCAAGGCCACCGAGCCAATCGAACCAGGCGACATCCTCGTAGCGAGAACCACAGATCCCGCATGGACGCCTCTGTTCCTCACGGCGGGCGCGATCGTCGTCGAAGAGGGAGTTCCGCTGTCGCACGCTGCAATCATCGCCCGAGAACTTGGGCTCCCAGCGGTGCTCAACCTTCCCGGTCTCCTCGACCGCATCGGATCAAGGGAACGAGTCCGTCTCCGTGTCGACGGCGGCAGCGGCACCGTTGCAATACTGGACGCTGAGGACGACGTCGCGGACAATCGAGCATTGGAGGTGGCATGATGATCGGCCGAGTACCAAGGCACACCTCTCTGGGTGATGACGTCGACCCCGGAGGTTTATTCGTCTTCATCCCAGGAGCGATGGCGAGTGGCTTCCTCATCTCGCTCGGTCTCCTTGCCGGTGATGCCTTCCGAAGGGTGAGAGGTGACGCGGGAACTGATCGGCGGGTCATGATCACAGGGGCGGCCGTCGCCGATGAGGTGTGAGATGGAGCGGGGGCTTCACGACGAACCGATTCCGGTCTCAGGCCTCGACCGGTCTACGGTGCCGTGAGTGCGGTCTCTCTCACGTTGGTCGTTTCGACGGTCCCCGGTGCGACGTGGAACTTCTTGAACCCGACGGGTTACATTTCGGATATCGGATGGATCTGGGCAGTGAGTCTGCTCATCGTGATCGGATTTGCAGTCCTCGGTGTTCAGGCACTTCGTCTCGCCCCCGAGTGGCTCCCGATCATCATCGCGGCCATTGGAGGGGGCTTCGCTGCGAGATTTGCCTTCGGTGGCGAACCACCGATCGTCAAGATCGGCCTCGTCGCGTCTGGTCTCGGCGTGGCTGCCATCGGTGCCGCAGCGACGTGGCCGCTGCGTCGTAGGCGCGATCGCCTCGACGTACCGCCGTCGGTTCGGCCAATTCTGACGCGGACACCTCTCTCTCGGCCCTCTGCATTGACGAGCGAGCCTTTCTGATGACGCAGGCAGGGACGGTGTGGTGGGGAGACGTCATCTCTTAGGGAAATGACCTTCGATCGGATACATGGCGGGTTGCCAGGTGACACACCGTGGATCTTCCGCGTACCGCTGCGGAGCAGAGTGTTCCTGGTTGTGACGCTCGTTGTCACGGTACTTGTCGGTGTCACGGCAGCGAGCAACCCGGAGTGGCTCTTACGATTCGATCGACCGGCCTCGGAGTGGATTCGTGGCAGTGGCGGAGAGTTCGGATTCGCCAAGTTCGTGACCCGCATGGGCTCGCCGAATCTCGCTGTTGGTATCGGCGTCGTTGGCGTTGTCGTCCTGTGGCGCTGGTGCAGGGCTTCTGCGATCACTCTTGCTTCACTGATTGCGGCAGCGGTGACGACTGACATCGTGCTCAAGATCGTGGTCGACAGGGTCCGGCCACCGAGCCCCGCCGTTGGTACGGCGCTCGGTTCCTTTCCCAGTGGCCACGTCATTCATACCGTTGTCATCTACGGGCTCGTTCCGTTTCTTCTCTGGGTTCTGACAAGTCGTCGCGCATTACTACGGATCGGATTCGCTGTATTCGTGGTCATCGTGGTTGGGGTTGCTTGGAGCCGTGTGCGTCTCGGTGCTCACTGGCCTTCTGATGTGATCGCAAGCTTCTTCATTGGTGCCTCGCTGCTGCTCGCTGCCGAGCGAATTCTCACATCGAAGTGGGCCGCAGATCATTGTGCCTCACTCGGACATCACCTCCAACCCCCGCCACTGTTCTTGCGTAACTGAGTCCCGCTGTGCGGGACTCAGTTACGCAAGAACAGGCTGCGCGAGGTTGAATATGTGCAGTCAAGGCGAACTGTGGCTATATTTCACATCGCTGAGGAACTTCTTTCATCCCGATCGCTGAGCTGGGTCTTTGCCCAGCCGATCACGTCGGCGCTGTTGTCAGTTCGAAGCGCAAAGCCAGCGCATCAGCGCGGCGATTCACGGCGATTGGAGCCTAGAAATGAAGAAGCTTTATGTGGGGAACCTCCCCTGGAGCACCACCGAAGAAGAACTCCGTCAGATGTTCGAAGCAATGGGCGACGTACAGTCCGTTGCACTCATCACCGACCGCGAGACCGGCCGCTCACGCGGATTCGGATTCGTTGAGCTCGATGACGACGGCGCACAGAAGGCGATCTCGGAGCTGAACGGCAAGGACATGGGCGGTCGCGCATTGCGCGTGAACGAGGCCCAGGACAAGCCGAAGCGCACTGGTGGTGGCGGCGGGCGCTGGTAGCGCTCCCTCCGAAATAAGCACACACAACACTCGACAACGAGAGAAGGGGACCCATCTGGGTCCCCTTCTCTCGTTGTGTATCCCCGGAGCTGCCAGGCAGTCTTCGATTAGCGGCGATTCGCTCTGCGATCAGAGAACCGGATCTTGAGGTCTCTACCGCCCATCGTGGATCCGTTGAGTGCCGACACAGCCTTCTTCGCTGCGGGACTCGGCATGTCGATCAGGCCATAACCCTTGGACCGGCCTCTGCGGTCGATCATGATGGTGGCCTGCTGGACCTTGCCGTAGCGACTGAAGAGCGCGCGAATGTCATCATCCGTTGCGCTCCACGGCAGATTCGACACGTGGATGCTCTGGTCACCCTGCTTGGTAGGCTGAAGTTTTCTGACGGGTCGCGGTGCCGGGCGACTACTGGATGCCTTCGCCTCTTGCCTTCTCAGAGACCCATTGCGGGATGCAGACGCTTGGTTGTGTGCGTGATTCGAAGGCGCTCTTGTGAATCGATGGCTGTCGTCAGCAAGTGCGTCGAGCTGCGGTTCACCAATGGGCTCGTGCAGGTCGAGCTTGTCCTGCATGCGCCTGACAGCCCGTCTTTGTTCTCCCGTGACGAAGCTGACGACGGTTCCCGTTGCACCGGCTCTGGCCGTTCGCCCCGAACGGTGGACATAGTCCTTGTGGTCAGCCGGAGGGTCGAAGTGGATGACGGAAGCTACAGCATCGATGTGAATGCCCCGCGCTGCGACGTCCGTGGCGATCAGTGCTTGGGCATCTCCTGAGGAGAAGGCCCGCAGTGCGCGGTTGCGTTGGTTCTGGCTTCGGCCACCGTGCATCGCCACAGCCCCGACACCGAGCTTGGACAGCTGCCTTGCGAGCCGATCGGCCCCGTGGCGCGTACGCGTAAACACGATGGATCGGTCGGCAACGCCAACGACATCTGCCGTGTGCTGGACCTTGTCTTGGTTCTGGACAAGCCAGAAATGGTGCTGCGCGTCGATTGTCTCGGCTTCCACGGTCCCCGCTTCGTGACGAACCGGATCTTGCTGGTAGCTGCGGATGAGAACGGCTACGTCGCCGTCGAGGGTTGCCGAGAACAGAAGAGTTTGGCGGTCTTGTGTGGTCTGATTGAGAATCCGACGCACGGCTGGGAGAAATCCCATATCGGCCATCCTGTCGGCTTCGTCGATTGCCACGATGTTGACCTGGCTTAGATTGACGGCGCCCTGCTCGATCAAGTCTTCGAGACGACCAGGAGTGGCGACGAGTACGTCGACACCCTTGCGCATCCAGTCCTTCTGAGCCGCGTACCGAACGCCACCGTATATGGCGAATACTTGGCGTCGCACAGCTTTGCCATACGGAGCGAGGTCTCGCCTGATCTGTTCAGCGAGCTCACGTGTCGGAACCAGGATCAGGGCCCTGGGCTGGTTAGGACTCGCTGATTCAACGTTGGTGAGAATGGGGAGCCCGAACGCGAGGGTCTTGCCTGACCCGGTCGGTGCGCGGCCGGACACATCTCTGCCAGCGAGGGCATCTGGGATGGTGGCTGCCTGGATGGGGAAGGGATCCGCGATATCGCGTCTCGTGAGGGTATCGACGAGCGCGGCTGGCAGCCCGAGTTGTGTGAATGTGGTTGACATGATGATTCCTAGCCCGGTTGGGGCGGTTGCGAAGGTTGCCCATCTCGCTCCTGATCGCGCGACCCGTGCCGTCTGAATGATCAAAGAGTCGGTCGAAAGAGGCAGTCCAACCGGTGAGAATCTGAGCCGTGTGCTACCGGGGAAACGACTGTGCGTTGGCCTCCACCCGATGCGGCTTGATGAACGTTACCTGGTGCGGGGAGATACTTGCTGACTCCTCTGGGCTGTTTACTCTCGTACGGAGTCGAGAAAGTCGAAGATGTCTGCCCCGTCCGACAGCGACGCCATGATGTGAGCCTCACCGTCGCGAATCTCGAACGACACCGATGCTCCGAGCGACTCCAACCTATCTCTAGCCTTGATCATCGGATCGATCCAGGCGGCATCCTCACCTCCGACGAACATGGCGAACGGGAGGTCCACCAGGTCCGGTAGCGCTGCCTGGTCGGCTGGCGAGCTCGGATAGCCGGGGTACACAAGGATGGATGCGAAGCGGTCCGGGTTGAGGCCGGCTATCCGAAACACGCTGCGACCTCCGTTCGACACACCGGTGAGGTGGTATCGGCCACCCTCGGGACGGATCCAGGCTTGTGTGTCAAGGAACTCGGGGATGTAGCGCTCCGAGCCCTGGAAAAAGAGTGTGCCGTTGGGAGCAGCCGGTGTGATGACTACCCAGCCTCGGTCGAGCGCTTCTGGTTCATAGGTGGAAGCGGCGAGGGAGATCGTGAGGTCGACGGTTTGACTTCCAGGAGGCAGCGCCAGAACGACGGGATACTCCTCAGCAGGATCGAATCCGTCCGGAAGGATCAGACCGTAGGTGATCTCGGTGCCGTCCGACATCACGACTGTGCGAACGTCGAGCATTCCCGGCATGAGATCGTCTGGGGCCTCGACAGTCGGTTGGGATGCTCCGACCCCGACGTCTGTGGTTGACGCCGAAGACGGATCGGATGAGTTGACACGCTGACCCGAACACGCTGCCAGAGCGACGCTGAGCCCGATTCCAAGGAGAACGAGTATGCGCTGCATGGCTCCAAAATAGGGATTCCCGAATCGTCCGCGAGCAAAACGTCGGCTCGTTGTCCATCGGACGACTGAAACGGAGATGAGCTGCGGCAATGAGGTGTCCAGACGAACACGGTTGCTGCCAGCCCGAGCAACTGGCACACTCGGTGCCATGGCTCGCTCACGAACCGACTCCAAGCTTCGCGACAAGGCCGCCGCACTGCTTCTCGAGGGTGAGACCTGGCTCACGGGCATACGGGCTGACGCGGATTGGGTTGCGGGTGCAGCCATGTCGGGGGCGATATCTGGAGCTGTAGGAGGCGTTACCGGGGGGTTCGCCACGTACACGTTCGGTGATCCTCAAGAGCGCCGAGCTTCACAGATCGAGCTCACGGCGCGTATGTCGCTGGGACTCACAGACAGGCGAGTCATTATTTGGGAGCGCTCCACGCTGTTCTTCAATGTCAAAGGCGTATTGGGCAGCATTCCCTTGGAGGACATCACAGGGATGAGAGCCCGCAAGTACGGGAACGCCGACCGGTTGACGATCGGCTTGGCCACAGGTCCAGCACTCAAGCTTGATGTGCCAAGGGCAGACGACGCGAAGGGATTCGCGAAGCGTTTCCAGTCGATTGGCTGAGCCATACACCCGACTGATTGCCCGTTGGTGGTCGGACGACCATGCGTGGGATTCTCGTGGGTTGGCTGCTGACGGGCCGAGCATTTGAGTCCTGATACGATCTCGGCCAGAATCGGGCCACGGATCACCTACCGGAGCCACGAGACTTGTTTAGCAGAATCGACCATGTTGCGATCGTCGTTGCAGATCTCGGTGTGGCAAGACAGTGGTACGAGGAGAAGCTCGGTTGGGTGTCGATCGGGGACGAATACGTCGACGCTGTTGGTGTGCAGGTCAGCTACCTGCGACCTTCGGTCACGACCCGTGATGAGCCGGTGACGTTGCTTCAGCTTGTTCAACCGGTCGAGCCTGGGCCGGTTCTCGACCACCTCGTCGCCCACGGCGAGGGCATGCACCATGTGTGCTTCGCCGTTGATGACATCGACAGCGCTCTTGACGTCCTCGGTGAAGATGACGCGCACGTTTTCGCTGGGGGCCGGAAGCGGCTTGCATGTTTCCTTGGCTCCAGGCCGAGTGGGGTTGTGATCGAGTTGACCGAGACTGAGCCAGGCGGAAGTACCGTGCAAGGCAAGGCGTAGGTTCGGCTGGTGAGACGATGCCCAATGTCGCGTCGCTCACCGTGGAACTCCCAGTGTTGGGGCTTACGTGATCGTGCATCAACATCACCTCGCATTCGATGACGTTGCCACCGAAACGGCGGGTCGACTCGACTTGGTGGTGGATCTTGCCGTGCGATCGGTTGTCGGATCGCCGCCTGAGAATCTGTGCGTTCCGGCGGCTGACCGTAGAAAAGGACTCCCCTAAGAAGACAGACCCGACTATTTGCAGGTATCAAGCAGGAGGAGAACGTAAATGACAGCCATTCGGATCGAGGACGACGGCCCCGTTCGGCACGTTGTGTTGTGCAGGCCAGACGAGTTCAACACCATCACACCCGAGTTCCGCGACGAGCTTGGCGCAGCCCTCGACGACGCGGACGGATCCAATGTGGTCAAGATCGTGCTGATGCGGGCTGAAGGGAAAGCGTTCTGTGCAGGTTTCGGGCTCGACTGGTCGACGATGGCTCAGGTCGGTGAGGCCGAAGGCAGTGACCGGATTTGGGACTCGGTGGCAGACGTGCGCCACATATCCCAGTACGGCAACACGTTCGCGAAGCTTCATGAGATCTCGAAGCCAACGATCGCTGCTGTGCACGGTTGGTGTGTGGCTGGTGGCACCGACATGATTCTTAACGCCGACCTCATCGTGGCAGCTGAATCTGCTCGTTTTGGGTACCCGCCGGCACGTGTGTGGGGTGTCCCTGAGGCTCCGTGGCTGTGGGTTGCACGTCTCGGCCTCGAGCGAGCGAAGCGCTATCTGTTCACCGGCGACGAGATCGATGGCATGGAGGCGGCCAGGATCGGGCTGGTACTTGAGTGTGTATCCGACGACCAGCTTCTTGAGCACACGTCGGAGCTCGCGCAACGAATGGCGTTGCTGCCTTTGAACCAACTCCAGATGATGAAGTGGCTCTGCAACGACGTGGCGAGCCACCAGTATCGACCGGACACGAGCCGGCTGCTTGGCTTCCTCTTTGACGGCGTTGCTCGTCACACCCAGGAAGGGGCCGACTTCGTTGAGCGGGCCCGCGAAATCGGATGGCGGGGAGCAGTAAGCGAACGCGATGATCCCTTTGGCGATTACGGATCGCGCAGATCGTAGACAAGATATCTGGCGCCGCCCCGAAGAATCGTGGTACGAGCGTGGGTTCCCCAGACGGGTAACGCCGCGATTGGAAGCCATGCTGCACCGATTGGCCGACAGGAAGCTAGTCGGTTCGGACAGCCGCTCCCACAATCAGTTGGGCGCACGTCTCGGGGTGGCGTAGCCAGGGGTGGTGGTCGACCCCGTCTAACTCTACGAGTTGCCAGCCGGGTCGCCCGGCGACGAGTTGCCTCACCTCATCGATAGGGGCGGTTGTGTCGTTGGATCCGTGAATGAGTATCACCCGCAGGTGCTCAGGGAGAGCGTCTGCGTCCGGTCGCACGTCTCGGCGGTACAGCACGTTCCAAAGGGATGTGGTCGACGACATGAGGTTGTGTTCGACGAGGTCTCTCGCGACCTCACGTGGCACGTCGCGTACGACGAAGGGAAGAATCGGTCCGAGCAGGCGCCGGGTAAACACGCAGACAATCGCCGTGACCACCATGTTGGTGAAGAACCAACCCTTGAACGTTTGTCGCAGCCAGCGGATGGCCTTTCTGCGACCTCTATAGGCAGGTAGTCCGATGAGTACCAGTGCTTCGACGTCGTCGGGGTGCCGTGCTGTGTAGGCGAGCGCCAATGCGGCCCCGAGCGAGTGGCCGACGAGGACGAAGGGTGCATGTGGTGCCAGTGCTGGCTCGAGTGCCGACAGGTGGGTCTCTGGCGTATAGCGCATGAACGGTCTGGGTGACTTGCCGAAGCCGAGGAGGTCGACCACCGTGGATTCTCGAGGGAGGAGTCGCTCACCTTCGGCCGCGGTCCAGTACCGGTGCGTGCCACCCAGACCGTGAAGGAAGACATACGAGCCGGTCGTATCGGCGGGCTGCCCCGCAAGCTGACGAACGGTCTCGACGAATAGTCGAGCAGGTTTCGTCTCGTCCCGGCTCATCATCCCTACCTCACTGCGTTCATTCGGGCGAGGCTGGACTGCTCTGTACCGCCGTATGGCCGCGCGTGCGAGGGTAGCGGATCGGGCTGTGTTGGAAACACGTGTCCTTGCGGTTGTATGTGCTCAGCTTGGTGTAGCAGGTTGGCTCTGCGCAGATTCGCCCGGTTGTAAAGCGTCTCGGGGCCCGACCGCGGGGACCGATCTTATGCCCAGCGATCTGTGGTTCGGTGGTCATGGGGATGCTCCTGTGTGTGATTGACGGTTACCGTACACCTTCCAGTCGGCGGGAATGTCAAGATGTGTGATCGACCAGCGTCCGTAGCGCTTGGGTGTCGACATCGAGGGAGCGCGGCCATGGCACTGCTTGCGAAACGAACAGGCGCCCAAACGTTCGTGACTGCGAGTTGGTCTCGGATGTATCAGAAGGTCGGTGCGGCTGGACCACTCTGATGTTGTTTCGAAAAGATCCTTGACCTTCCAGTCAACTGGAAGATATAAAGTCAAGTTGTTAGCTAATGATTTCCCCGATGCGCAGGGTAATAACGAAACAGCCTATGTGCGCATCGCGGAAAGCGAAATGAAAGAGCGGGTACGAAGGCCGGACGCCGGCAGGTCGGAAATCTCGACAAGGGGTATTCGGCGACCGCTCGCATCACACGCGACAGCAGTGTCGCAGACAAGCAGGAGACCAAGAACAATGGGAAGCGGTAGACGACTGACCGCCATTGCGATGCTCGCCGTTGCAGTGGCCATGATCGGTGCGGCAACATGGGCGATATCGCCCGCGCTCGCGCACGGTGGAGAAGAAGGCGAGGAGATTGACCCGGTCAATCTCGTAGAACAGGCACTTGCCATCGTGGTCAACACGCCAGACAAAGCCGATGAGGCTCTGGAACGTGTTGAGGCGGCCCTTGAATCTGAAGCCGAGGAGCCGACCGGCGAGCTGGACATTGTGTCGCTCGAGGCAGCGGCAGCGGCGCTCGAAATCGATGATCTCCATGAGGCGGAAGACACTCTTGTGGCTGCCCTGGGGAGTGATCCGCATGCCAACGAGGAGGAGCCGGGCGGGTCTTCGTCCGATGAACCAGACGGTGACCATGCCGATGAGGCGACAGGTGAAGGTGACGTGTCCGCCCACGGGCTGACAGAGCGTGTCGAGGGCGGGTTCAGTGCACCGTCGGGGACCGACTTCGTAGCCCTAGCTGCGGCATTGCTCGTTGCTGGCGGCGGCTTTGCCTTCGTCTATTCGAAGAGCCGAGGTGGATCATGACGGATCTACAAACGGCACAGCCAAAGGACGAATCGCCCGAAGACCTGAGCCGAGCAGCTCGGTGGAGGGCAGCGCTCGACGAGAGGCTCGGCTTCTCATCACTGCGGTACCCGGTACCGCGGCACTCGAACACGATTGCATGGACGCTCGGCGGTTTGACGCTGGCCTCATTGGTCATCCTCATCCTGACAGGCATCCTGCTTGCACAGTTCTACACGCCAACTCCCCAAGATGCTCGCGAGAGCGTGCTGCACATCCAAACACAGGTGCCGTTCGGCAACTTGCTGCGTGGCGTGCACATTTGGGCTGCACAGGCGATGTTCGTGCTCGCTCTCGCCCACTTGGCGAGGATCTTGATCACAGGATCGTACAAGAAGCCGAGAGAGGCGAACTGGCTGATCGGCCTTGCGTTGCTTGGCATGGTGTTCCTGCTCATCTTCACCGGGTCAACGCTGCGGTGGGACCAAGAGGCGTTCGAAGCTGTCGCTCACAACTCAGAACTTGCCGGCTTGGCCGGAGGGTTCGGAACCTGGTTCACCCCTGAATTTGGTGCGGGCACTGCCCTCGTGAGTCGGCTCTACCTTGCCCATGTCAGCTTCCTTCCAACGGTTGTGTTCCTCCTCCTGATCGGCCACTTTGCTCTGGTGAGGCGTCATGGCGTGTCGCCGAGCTCGCAGGTAGCCGTCGGAGAGGTTGATGACGACACGACGGTGCCGTTCACCGAGCATGTGCGTCACTTGATCGGCTGGAGCTTCATCCTGTTAGGCATCCTCGTCGCGCTCGCGGCGTTGACGTCAACTCCGATTGGGGCAAGTCCTGTGGATGGTGTTGAGGTCACGAAGCCGCTGTGGACGTTCTACTGGGTGTTCCAGTTGGAGAACTGGATCGGTATCGACGGCTTGTTCTGGGCTCCGGCCGTGGTCATGCTGTTCCTTGCATCGCTGCCGTTCCTCGACCGATCACCACACCGCAGGCCAACCCGTCGCAAGTGGGTCATCGGAGCTGCGTTGCTGCTCTTCGGTGCCCTGACGGTGTTCACCTTGATGGTGGCATTCTCCGGGCCAGGTGCTCACCTCACGTGAGTGGCTGAGAGAAGGCTTGGCGTGACAGCGCGGGACGTCCTCCCCGCCATCACGCCAAGCCGGCTCGGATGGGAAACGTGAGCAGCAGGTCGCAGGTGATGTCAACATCAGTCGACACCACCTCGAAGCTCGATCGAGCTACCGCACCCGGGTGGGGAAGGTACCAGGCAGCACACTGCCACGATGTCCGTGTCTTCGGCTGACAGATCCCCAAGGGTGATGCAGCAAATCTCGACTTTGCAGTGAAATCAAGGGCGGACAGACGTACAATGGCTCTGTCCGCTGGCTCGGACTGAGGAGGGACGATGAAGGCACGAACTATTCTGCTCGCCGCTCTGTCGATCGTCGCCCTGATCATCTTCGTCGCAGCGGTCGTGAGCATTCCAACAGGACACGATCAGAGTGTGTCATCTGTTGGTCAGGGAGTCAGTGATCGCGGTCAAGCGACCATGCTCGAATCCGATCAGCAGATGTTGAACCTGATGCGTGCCGAGGTATCGGTGAACATGGAGAACATGACACACCACAACCCGATGTGGACCGATCCCAGCATGATTCTGCTTCAGGAGCAGTATCAGGAGCAGCTAGATCGCATGATCGCCCGTCGCTCTGGTTGAGACGAGCAACGTGCGGTACGGCGGATAGTGACGGCCGTGGAGACGCTCCGTTGGGGTTCGCTATCATTGGCTGTGTTCGGACCGTCCCCGGCTGAGGAGATACGACGCAATGTCCTTTGATCATTCAGTGATCGGTGCGGGTCCCGCAGGGCTTGTCGCAGCGGCCACGCTCGCTCGTGAGGGGCGTCGGGTTCGAGTCTATGAGAAAGCGGCAACGGTCGGACACCGCTTCGCAGGCGACTATCAAGGACTAGAGAATTGGTCGTCCACAACCGACGCCCTTGATCGATTGGCCGATCTGGCCGTAGAGCCGACCTTTGCGTACCAGGCGTTCCACGAGGTCACCTTCTACGGTCGAAAACTAGAACCTGTCGTGAATCGGTCCGACGAGCCGCTGTTCTACCTGGTCAAGCGAGGACCGGGCGACAGATCGCTCGACATGGCACTACTCGACCAAGCCCGTGACGCAGGTGCCGAGGTGTTGCTCGGACAGCCAGCCGAGAGGGCACGGCGTGGCGATATCGTGGCCATCGGGCCTCGGTTCGCCGACGGCATCGCCACGGGATACGTGTTCTCGACCACGCTTGAGGACCAGGCACACTGCGTCATCTCAGAGGACCTCGCTCCAGCGGGCTATGCCTACTTGTTGATATGGAATGGAAGGGCGACGCTTGCGACGTGTCTGTTCCGCAATCAGCAGATATCGACGGAGGCCCGTAAGCGAACGGTCGAGACGTTCACTGCGCTCGTACCTGGACTTGACCTCAGCAATGCCCGACCGTTCTCTGGATACGGTTCCGTCTTCGGCTTGACCGGGTATAGCGACGAGGCCGGTCGTCTCTTCGTTGGAGAGGCAGCAGGGTTGCAAGATCCCGAGTGGGGTTTCGGCATGTGGTACGCCATGGAGTCGGGTGCTCTTGCAGCCCGATCGCTTCTCGAAGGTTTCGACTACAAGGAAGCTGCATCCGGCCAGTTCGATCGGCGCCGTGAGGTCGCCTTGTTCAACCGGTTGCTGTACGAAAGCCTCCCCGCAGCCGCGGTCCCATGGTTGCTCAAGCAGGGCGCAGGCTCTTCGGATCTACGTTCTCGGCTGCGCCGTCACTGGGCGCCAAACACGCTCAAGTCCGGTTTGGCGAGGGCCGTCTTGCCACGGTTCAGACGCACCAGGCTGAAGCGTCAAGATCGTGCGTGTCATTCACCGACGTGTGAATGTGTGTGGTGTACCCATGGAGAAGCCTGCTCTCGACCCGATGCATGCAGCCATCGCGACACCAGTTCCGATTGGCGGGGTGAGACGGCCGAAGCCGGGCCTAGCTGAGTGTTCAGCTGGGTGACCGATGTAGCGTTCGGAGTGGTAGTGACGTATCGACTGAGAAGGACCCCATGATTCTGGTGACTCAAGACGCCCAAGAGAAGCTCGAGGACATTATTGGCTTGGACGACGGGGCAGGTCCCGGGGTACGGGTGTCGGCCGTACGCGGCCCCCACGGTTGCGTACATGGTTGGAGTCTCGAGGTGGACGAAGACGAACAGCCAGACGACGTTGTGTTCACGTTCGGTCGGTTGCGCGTTCTCGTGGATGCACAACTGGTTGAATCGCTCGAAGGGGCGAAGATCGATTTCCGCTCAGGTGGCTCCGGCTCCGGGTTCTCCATTGTCGCCCCAAAGACCAGTGCTCACGGTGATGGTGGGGGCTGCGGCAACCACTGACGCACGTCACGAACCTTCCACGGTGTCTCCCTCTGGATCGCTCGGCGCTGGGAGGAATACCAGCATCGCCGCGCCTGTGATCAAGAACACATCCGCGAGGTTGAACGTGATACGACCCATGGATATCCAGTCGACCACCGCGTCGGGTGGGAAGAGGTGTCTCTGCCAGAATCGGTCAACGAGGTTGCCCAGCGCTCCTCCCGCGAGCAGGCCGAATGCGAGCGCGGTGGCGAGGCCGGATCGACGAGTTGAGCGGAGAGCGACCACGACAATGCCGATCGTCGCGACCACAATGATGACGGTTGGCGCTGGGAAACCCAACAGCACGCCTCGATTGGCAACGAGGCGAAACCGTAGACCTCCAACGGTGACAGGACCGGATCTGAGCGCGTGTATTGCGAGCTCTTTCGTGATCTGATCGATGGCGAGTGAGCCGGCAATGGCAACTGCAAGCAGCCAACGAGTGCGGGCACTGTCGAGGCGAAGTGCCGAGGTGTCGTCGCGCCCTCGTCCTTGAGGATCGGTGATTGCCTGGTCGGTCGTCATGCGGCCCCGCTCATGTGTTCCTGTTGGGAGGAGGGTCATGCCTATCGATACGGGATCGGAACCGAGTTTCATTTCGATCCGGCCGTCGCGACGTGGCGTAAAAGGACCCTGCTTTCGGATGGTACAGGCCCTCGTGGATACGCCAACGATGTATTGCCAGCCGGCCTACTCCACATTCATGGAGGCGTGGCGGAGTCCGAGGAGCACGCGGTCCGGTGTGAGAGGAAACTCGTGGAACCAGACACCGGTCGCGTCGTGAAGAGCAGCCACAACTGCTGGCGCGTATGGGATGAACGGCATCTCAGCCATACCTCGCGCTCCCCAGGGACCGGAGGGATCCCGAACCTCCACGATGATGGTCTCGATACGATCGGGTACGTCTTTGGTGCCAGGGACGAGGTATCCCGAAAATGTCGGGTTGGTGATCCTTCCATCGACGACCGATAGACGCTCGGACAATACATAGCCGTGAGCCTGGACGATCGCTCCCTCGACCTGGCCACGTATCAACGCGGGGTTGATGGCACGACCAACGTCTACTGCACACCACACGGTGCCCACCCGAAGGTGACCGGTTTCGACGTCGACGGCGACGTCGACCATCTCCGCAACGTACCCATACGCAAAGATCGGGAACCCCTCGCCCGTGTCAGGGTCGATGACCTCGGTCGAGGGGGGGACGTAGCGGAAGTGTCCCGTCGCAGGACGGTCGCCACGCTTCCACGCTGAGAGTGCCTCGTAGGTCGCGCCCTGGATTGAGTTGCCTGCCATGAACGTGAGACGTGACGCTGAAGCGGATCCCGAATCGCCAGACGTGGCCGTGTCCGAGAACGTGCCTGTGACCTTGTCGAGTGGTAGCCCAACGGCCTCAGCCGCCATCTGGAGGATCGCCGTGTGAGACCCCTGCCCGACATCGGCGCCAGCGTGGGCGACATGGGCAGACTCGACCTCTCCATCACCGATGAGCGTCACCGTCGCCTCGCACCGCTCGGGGAATCCCATTGAGAATCCAACGTTCTTAAGCGCGCAGGCGACGCCACGCCCAGTGCGGGTCGAAGCCGCATTCGGCCCAAGCGATCGTACGGCGCTGACACTTGGCGGGTCGCAGATCTCACCATCCCACTTCGCTGCATCGGCGCAATGCTCGATCACGGTTGCAATGGACACACCGTCTGGCATCGGGCGCTGTGTGACGAAGTCATCCCCTTCGCGAAGCACATTCGCCAGACGAACCACCACGGGATCCATCCCCAAAGCCTCGGCAACTTTGTTCATTTGGGTCTCAGCAACGAAGGACCCCTGCGGACCCCCGAAACCGCGAAACGCACCGCCTGGCACCGAGTGGGTGTAGACGGCGCGAGAGTCAATCCGGGCGTTCGGAATGTTGTACGGTCCGGTCAGCGTGAGATGCAGGTTCGACAACACCTTGTTGGATGTGTAGTTGTATGCGCCAGCGTCGAGAACGGCGTCGGCTTCGACCGCGACGACTTTCCCGCTCTTGGTTGCACCCCACCGAGCCGTCACTTCGCAGCGGTGCCGCTTGTGATGCCCGACGATGCTCTCTTCACGGTTCCACACGCTGCGCACGGGGCGATGGATCCCTCGATTGTGGAGTTTCCAAGTAGCGGCAGCCATCACGATCTGAAGGCTCATGTCCTCCCTGCCTCCGAAGGCTCCACCTATTGCTGGATATATCACGCGCACTTGATCGAGTGGGAGATCGAGTGCGTGGGCGATCTGTTCCCGATCCTCATGAGCCCACTGGCCAGCGACCTCAACGGTGACCCGACCGTCGGTGTCGATATATGACACGGCAGCCTCCGGTTGCAGGTAGGCATGCTCTTGATGGGGGAGCGAGTACGTACCCTCAACGACAACATCGGCCATCGACCATCCGGCTTCGATGTCGCCCTTCCTGATCTTGTATCGATGATACGTATTCGTCGTGTATCCGTTCTCGGGGTGAACCAGGACTTCGCCTCTGTCTGCAGCCGATATGTCGGGTGCGATGGGCAGCCTCTCCCAAGCAATCTCGAGCGCATGCGCTCCGGCGAGGGCTGCGTCCTCGGTTTCTGCTACCACAACGGCGACGTGGTCTGCTTCCCAGCGCGACACGTCTGAGGGTACGCCCGAACGGTCAGTGCCATCGATGCCGATGAGAACCGGCTGATCGAACATCGTGAGGCCGTACTCGTTGACAGGTATGTCCGCAGCGGTGATTACGTCGACGACGCCTTCAATGGCGCACGCGGGCGAGGTGTCCATCGAGAGCATCCGTGCATGAGGCTCGTTTGAGAACACGACCTTTGCATGCAACGTGTTCGTGGCCTCGATGTCGCCTGGATAGATGGCTGTGCCCGTCACCTTGTCGTGGGCATCTCGCCTGATCGCGGCCGTCCCGATGCTCATTGCTGTGATCCTGTGGTGGTTGTCACGAGCGCATCGACGATTGCCTCATAACCGGTACACCGACAGATGTTCCCGCTGAGCCCGTCGCGAACATCGGATGGCGAGAGTACGTCGAACTCGGTGACGAGTGACGATGCACTCATCACGAATCCTGGTGTGCAGAAGCCACATTGGACCGCCCCTGAGACGACGAACGAATCCTGAAGCGCAAGGTCTGTGTCCGAAGTCAAGCCCTCGATGGTGGTGACTGTGCAGCCATCGGCTGCAGCGGCAGGGATGAGACATGCCAGGACTGCTTGACCGTCCATATGAACCGTGCACGCACCGCACTCCCCTTCGGCGCAGCCCTCTTTCGTACCGGTGAGGAGGGAGCCGTCTGCGCTGCGGGTGTTGGAGCGAATCCAGTCGAGGAGCGTTGCATGTGTGCTGTTGCTCTCCGAGAACGTGGTGCCGTTGACGATGATGTGAATGTCGTCGCTCTGTGTGATCGAACGTGGGGCAGCGACCCGTGACGGGCGCCCATCTGAGAGGGTGATCACGTGGGTCGGCCACGTCGAGGCTTGCGTATCGGTGGACAGGGCTCGCAGCATTCTCGTCACGACGAGACGCACCATGTCGGATCGATACTGTGCCGTAGCCCTTGCGTCGGTGATGGGGTTGACACCGACCGCCGCGGCCTCAGCGCATCGCTCGATCGAGTCGTCCGTTAGGTCATCCCCGATGAGGAGGTCTGCTGCCTTGGTGAGCACGACGGTCGGCGCGACGCTCCCAAGCGCGATGCGCGCGGCCGACACTGTGCCGTGGGACCGAGAGATGACGATCGCGGCATGTACCACGGAAATCGCCTGGGCTGAGCGCAGGCCGACCTTCGCGAATATTCCGGATTGCTCGGCTGACATAGCGGGGAACGCGATCTGGGTCATCATCTCGTTTGGTTGCATCACGGTCCGTCGAACACCTGTGTAGAAGTCTCGGAGCGCAACGGATCGTCTGCCAGTTCTCGACATGAGCTCAACCGTGGCATCGAGTGCGAGCAGGGCGGAGATGGTGTCGTTTGCCGGACTCGCTGTGATCAGGTTCCCCGCGATAGTTGCCCGGTTACGTAACTGCGCCGAGCCGACCTCAAGCGATGCCTGGCCAAGTGGCAATCCGCGCTGTCGGATCACCGCGGAGGAGGCGACTTGGGCGTGGGTCGTCAGCGGCCCGAGTGTCACGCGCCCTTCAGACTCCGTGACGCCGTCGAGACCAGGGATAGCGGTGAGATCGATCAGGATGTCGAGCTCTCGCACACGCCGCTGAAGTTCGAGGAGTAGGTCTGTGGCGCCTGCCACGATGCGGGCGCGTGCACCATGCTGCTCAAGCAGGTCGAGAACCTGACCGACCGTTGCGGGTCGCTCGTATCGCTCGACTGACCACGCGCGATCTTGGACTTCGTGCATCACGTATCGCTCCTGGGCTCACTCTGAGCTGCGTTGTAGATCTGCATACCAGACTGCTGATACATCACCAGTATTGCGGCAGCTTCGGTGCGCAGCACATCTTGGATGACGCCGATTCCACGTGATTGGAGCGACTGGACCCAGTGGGGTGGCTTGTCTCCCTCATCGAATCCGACAGTTCTGGCATCTTCGTCTCTCGCGCCGACGATCATCTGTGATACGCCACTCCACGGGATTGAGCCGAGGCACATCGCACACGGCTCCACGCTTGTGGCCAGCAGGGCTGGCTCTCTGCCGTGATCGCCGAGGTCGTATCTCCCGAGCCTGTTGCCTGCCACTGAGAGCGCGACGATCTCGGCGTGTGCCGTCGGATTCGACGCAGGTACCACGAGGTTGACTCCAGGGCCTATCAGGCGATTGGTCGTCATGTCGAATACGGCAGCACCGAAGGGGCCGCCAGTTCTCTCCTCCACGTTGCGTCGTGCCAGGCTGTTGACGAGTTCCATCTTGTCCGAAGGCGTTGGATAGGGCGCATCGAAGTCGACCGTGTCGTTCACCCACGAGGGGAGTTGGCATGTGTATCCGAGCGATTCCTCGCCCACATCAACCACCGTTCTTCATTGCGTTCAGATAGTTGTAGATCGTGATCCGACTCACGCCCATCGCCTCTCCGACATCCTCGATTGATTTACGAAGCCGGAATGCACCGCGTTCGTCGAGCATGCTGACGGCGCGTTGCTTATTCGCCCTGTCGAGTTCAGCGAGCGGCGATCCAAGCTGTTCCTCAACGGTCGCCACGAGGCGATCAAGTGAGACGATATCGACGAGGCGAACGCCAAGCACCGGCTCACCTTCCCATTCGAGCGTGATGTCGCCGTGTTCGATGTCGTCCTTGGCGATGGCGGTCGCTCCTATGGCGTCGAGCAGCGGCTCGATCGCCATTGCAAGCGGGTGTGAGTCCTTGTTCATGCTCGCGTCATCACCACTTCGACGAGTACCCGCTGGGCACCGTCGTGCGCAGCGGACACAACCATGGCGCCTATGGCATCTGAGAGTTGAGCGACGTCACCGCTCACGGTGGAGCCGAACGGACCCATCGATACGTCCAAACCCCTCGCAGCCATCGCCTCGATACCGGAGAGAACATGTGGACCAGGTGCGCCTTCGACGAATGGTTCAATGACGAACTCGACGGTGCACTGGCTCATGAGACGGCGATCCCTTCGTATATTTCGGGTCTGCGGTCACGATAGAACGCCCAGTGTCTGCGCGCTGCCTCGATCTCGGACATGTCGAGATCACGTATGATGACCTCGTCGAGAGTGTCGGATGCCGCGTTGCCGACGGTCTGACCGCGAGGATCGACAAAATACGATGTGCCGTAGTAGTCGGTGTCCTCGAGGTCTTCGGATCCGACCCTGTTGATGGCCCCCACGAAGTACTGGTTCGCAACCGCGGCTGCGGGCTGTTCGAGTTGCCACAGGTACTTCGAGTGACCTCGTGTCGTAGCCGAAGGATTGAACACGATCTTCGCGCCTTTGAGGCCCAATTCGCGCCATCCCTCTGGAAAGTGTCTGTCGTAGCAGATGTACACGCCGATTCGGCCGACCGCAGTATCGAAAACCGGGTACCCGAGGTTGCCAGGCCGGAAGTAGAACTTCTCCCAGAACCCTTCCACCTGCGGAATGTGTGTCTTGCGGTAGATGCCGAGGAGGGATCCGTCCGAATCGATGACAGCGGCTGTGTTATAGAACGTACCCTCGTCGACGCGTTCGTAGATTGGCACAACCAGCACCATTCCTGTGTCTTGTGCGACCCTCGTCATCGCGGTGACGGTCGGGCCGTGCGGTATCGGCTCCGCGAGGTCATAAAACGCTGTGTCCTGCACCGTGCAGAAGTACGGTCCTGTGAATATCTCTTGGAAACAGAGCACCTTTGCGCCCTCGTTTGATGCCTGCTCCGCGAGGCGGATGTTGGCGGCGAGCATTGAGTCGTAGTCGCCCGTCCACGCCGCCTGGACGAGAGCGGCACGTACCGTTGCGGACATGTGAGTTCCTCTCATTCCTGGTCAAGTTGACCCTACCTAGCATTTTGACAAAATGTCAAAACCGGTCCAGGGGAATCTCACTCAAGGGGGAGGGAGAGCTCGAAGAGGCTCTCATCTGCTTCCCTCCGGTACGTGACGTCGCCGCCCATGAGGTGTGCGAGATGACGCGAGAGGCCGAGGCCGAGGCCGAGAGCTCCTGTTAGTCCAGGAAGCTGGTCGCCGCGCTGGAACTTGTCGAAGATTCGCTCTGCATCCTTCGGAGGCACGCCTGGGCCGTCATCGGCGACAACGACGTATCCAGTGAAGTCGCGACGTTCGACGACTATGCGCATGTTCGGTCCACCGTATCTGAGAGCGTTCGTTATGAGGTTCCGAACGATCTGACGAACTCTCGCCGGGTCGGCCATGCACCGCGCTGGTGGCCCACTCAGGTCCACACGCGCAACAACTTCGTGGTCCCACGTTTCGAGAACCTGGGCGGCCTGAGCACGCAGATCGACAGGGACGTCGACGACGTGGAGTTTCCCGATGTCTGCCTTGGCCGCAACGAGGAGGTCTTCGACGATGTTTGCTATGTCTGTGCTCTGGGTGAGCAGAGCCTCGATCATCTCTGCATGCTCGGATTCAGAAAGGTTCGCGCGCTCGTCGCGCAAGAGCTGAGCGAAGCCGAGCACTGCGGTGAGTGGCGTCCTGATCTCGTGAGAGACCGATGCGATCAGCTCATCCTTCGACTGCCCAAGGCGTCTCAACTGTTCCTCGGCCGCCTTGCGCTCGGTGATGTCGGCCAAGGCAATGATGACGTGGGAGAGGTCGAGACCGTCGTCGGTTCGCATAGCAGCGAAGTGGAGGACGCAGTCGATGCGGACTCCACCGAAGGTATTTCCCACGATCTCGAATTGGGTACCCTCTGTACCTTCCCAAATGGCGGCGAACTGCTCGAGGAACGACTCGCGGACAGGCTTGGTGCGAGCACCCTCGGGAAAGGCCCCGAGAAGTTGTTCCACGCTGTCGGCGCCGATGAGCCTGACACCCGCAGGGTTGACGTTCAGAACTCGGATGAGGTCAATCGCTTCGTCGAGTGTGTCAGGGTTGGCAGCGATGTAGGACCTTAGATCTTCGACACCTTCGTGTCTCAGTCCTTCAAGCCATGCCCCGACCGCCGAGAAGTCCTCCTCCCACATCGCGATCGGCGATCGCTCGAACAGATTGCGGAACCGTTGCTCACTCTGTCGAATCCTTCGCTGCGCCTCGACACGTTGCGTGATGTCGTGGACAACCGATGTGAGCACTCGCTGCCCATTCACCTCGACCTTGGATATCGTGATCTCAACCGGGAACTCTTCGCCGTTCTTTCGACGTCCGAGGAGCTCTCCTCTATCACCGGTGACACGTTGTGTGTCGTCTCCAGAAGTGAATGCCTCGATCTTGTCGTGGTCGCGCCAAGCGAATCGATCGGGAATAAGCATCTGGATTGGCTTCCCCAGCACCTCCTCTGCGGTGTAGCCGAACATGTGGCTTGCCTGTCCGTTGAACAGGATGATCTTTTGATCATCTGTCGAAATGATGGCATCGCTCACACTGTCGAGAATTCCCTGGAGGCGTCGCTCACCTTCGATGATGGCTCGCTCGCCGGCGCGTCGCTCGATTGCACCAGCCAAGAGATTGGCAACAGACTGAAGAAAACTGATGTCCTCTGCCGTGAACATCCGCGTCTTTCTCGTGTGCACACCGAGCACTCCATATGGTCGGTCTCTCCCATCGATGACAACGCTCATGCCGCTCACAACGCCATGTTCGGTGAGGATCGACGGCCCAGAGAATCGCTGCTCCGTAGCGAGGTGCTCGACGACGACCGGCCGTGTTTCTGACATCGTGTACCCAGCCTGTGACCAGGGCCCTGCCTCGATGGTGGCCGTGCCAACGAGCTCTTTATCCCATCCGACTCCAGCCTTGAGGAGGAAGTGCTGCTCTTCGGGCTGGAACTCGAGAACTTTTGCGAACTCGACATCCAGAGTAGTGGCAAGGACCTGGACGGCTTCGTCCATCAGGGCGGCGACGTCGGTTGCCGTTACTGCCGACTGGCTCAATGCCGCCGTTGCCGCCTGCTGGGATTCGCGGACTCGAAGCGCCTCCATGGCGGCTTCGGCTTCCCTCCTGCTGTCGCCCTCACGTTGGAGTAGCCGACTGATCCCTATGGCTGCGGCTCCCTGCGCTGCGACGGCCTGGGCGATCCGGATTTGTTGAGGGGCGATTGGACGGTGCTCTCGATGGTCGAGCAGTAAGACACCGAGGCTCTTGCCCCACACGGTCAAGGGGACGAAGAGAAGAGAGTCGATGCTGAACAGTGTGAGCCACTCGGGAGGTATGAGCTCGGGGATTGTCTCTGGTGTGGAGTACACCGCAGGCATGCCGGAGTCGATAACCTTGCGGGCGGCGGGAAGATCTGCTCGAATCGACCGAAATCGGTTCCATAGTTCGATGTCCGCGTGTCCGTCTGCGAACTGGCTCATTACCGGGTTGAGGTTTCCGTCATCCTCCACGAGAAAGATCGAGCACCGCTCGAACCCTGTCACAGAAGCTGAGTTGCGCGCAACAGCGGCAAGTACCGTCCCGACGTCTGTCGATTCTGTGAGAACGGCTGCGACTTCGAGGAGGGCTTCGTTCTCTTCTGTACGTTTTCGCTCTCGCTCGAAAGCGACGGCGTTTTCGATGGCAAGGGCCACGATTCCCGCAAGTTCGCGAATCTCCGTCTGTCGACTCTTAAGATCCTCGTACGCCCCCTCGATGAGGATCGCACCGAGTAGCTCGGATTCGACACATAGCCCTGCGACCAAGAGCGACTTGGTTCCATGTGTCTCTACGGATTGACGGGGGAGCACATCGGTTGGGTTGCTGGCGAGAACCACTTCCTCACCGGCACGTAGCCGTGCTGCGGCAACCGACTCGTCGAAGGTGGTTGAGTGCAGCCATTCTGCTAACTGTGACTGGTTGGTGGTACCCGAGGAGTACTCCGAGACGAAGGGAGTGAAGCGTCCCTTTTCGACGATATAGACGGAGACTCGATGTGCTTGCAAGGTCTCACCGATGAAGTGGCTCAGCTCCGCGAAGACCTTGGTGGTTGATCGCTCCGTACCCGCGAGATGAACGAATCGAAGGAGATCCTTGACAGATAGCGACGCCATAGGGATCGATTCGGCACGACGCGCCCTCCGCTTGAGGCGGGATTCGGGGGCATTTGTGCAGTGCGGCGTGCGTTTACGTGGGTAGCGATGGGGCGTTTGATGCCGCGTCCATGGTGAGGCGTTTGTTCGCCTCACCATGGACGGGCCACATCAACGGCTTGATCGTGGGTTCACCGGCGTCACACCGATCACGCTTGGATCGGTATCAGCAGGAGTGCTACATGGTGAGCGCCATCACGGCCTTCTGGACGTGGAGCCGGTTCTCCGCCTGATCGAATACGACGCTGTTCGGGCCATCGATGACCCCGTCTGTCACCTCGATGTTTCGGTCGGCTGGCAGCGGGTGCATGTAGATGGCGTCCTCATCAGCGAGTGCCATACGCCGCTCGTCTGTGATCCAGTCGGTGTACTTCTTGGAGATCTCTGCCGACTCGCCGTCGTCTGGGGTCGTGAGCATGCAGCCCCAGCTCTTCGCGTAGACGACGTCCGCGCCACGCATTCCTTCGTCGAAGTCCTCGACGATCTCGAAGCTGCCGTGCGATGCTTTCGCGTTTTCCTCAGCCGTTGCCACGATTTCTGGCATGAGCTTGAACTCCGGAGGCCTGGTCAGGCGGACGTTCGCTCCGTAGCGGGTCATGAGCAGGATCTCGCTGTGGGGAACACTGAGCGGCTTCTGATAGCTTGCTGCATATGCGTAGCTGACGTTGACCGTGAGCTTCCTTGGATCCCCCTTCTGCTCGATGACGGTCAACAGGTCAGCAAGTGCTTGGAACGGGTGGTACCAGTCGCACTGCATGTTGAGCACAGGGGTGCGACTGGCTTCGGCAACCGCGCGGATGTACTCGTTGCCGATGCCCCAGTTGACATTTCGGATCGCGATGCCGTCGTTGTAGCGACCGAGGATGTCTCCGATCTCTTTCCACGTGTCACCGTGCCCGATTTGGGTGCTCGTGCTGTCAAGGAACATGGCATGACCGCCGAGTTGGGCCATCCCGGCTTCGAAGCTCGCACGGGTGCGGGTGCTCGAGAAGAAGAAGAGCATGGCGAGAACCTTGTCCTCAAGCAGTGCATGTAGCTCGCCGAGCGCTCGCCGTCGCTTTAGGTCGAGTGCGATGTCGATGATCGTGTCGAGTTCGTCCTTCGTCCATTCCTGGGTCGTGATCATGTCGCGTCCATGGAGATGTGTTTGCATTGTGCTGCTCCTTTGTAGCTGGTCAGACGCCGGATTTCCGCCGAATGAGGCGGAACCGGAGCAAGTCGTCGCGGAAGTACGATGTGGCGCGCACCACCGGTGCGTTGTCCTGATCGAATCCTGTCTCTTCAAAGCAAATCGCCGGTGTTCCCTTCGCAACCTCGAGCTGGTCGGCCTGTTGCTTGCTGAGACGCACCGGCACGATCTCAGAGAGAAAGTAGGCAAAGCTGCGACCGCAGTGCGCCTCGATGAATTCGTAGAGCGGCTCATTGTCTTCGATGGTCACCTCGTCGAGAACGTATCGAGTCGGAATCCGGTTGATGGTCAGTACCACGGGTTTGTCGTCCTCGAGGAACAGTTTGGTGATCGTCAGGATCGTCTCGTCAGCATCGATAGCGAGATCCTCAGCGACAGATTTCTCGGCAGTACCCGTTGTGACGCTCAGAACGCGGACCGACGGTGTGTACCCGTGGTCGCGGAGCACAGCCTCATAGGACCAGATCTCCTCGAGGCGTGACTTGATTTGGAGGCCAGATTCATTGACGAACGTTCCTGAGCCCTGCCTTCGATACACCGTGCCTTCGTGTTCGAGGCGTGCGAGCGCCTCACGCACCGTTGTCCTGCTCACACCGAGTGAGGCGGCCAACTCATTCTCTGAAGGGATGCGACCATCATCGAAACCACCTTTGACGATCGTTTCCTTGATGTGAGCCTTCACCTGATCGGTGAGGGAGGGGTTTCTCGAAATCACGGCTTGGGATCCTCGACTAGGCGGTCCAGTCATCATGTTGTATGCTGAACATACCAATTATACCGAACACGCTCTGCACTGTCCAGGTACGAGCGGGCGGTGTCACATTCGGACGTCGCAAGAGGCGTCCCAAGAGCTGAGGAGAGCACATGCGCAGCTTTGCAGGACGCGACATTCTGTCGCTCAAGGAATTCGAACGGAATGAGTTCTTTCATGTATTCGAGATCGCCGACCGGCTCGAGCCCATTGCCAGAGAGCGTAGGAACACCGATCTCCTCGCGCACAAGACCCTGGTGACAGCGTTCTATCAGCCCTCGACGCGTACCCGTCTCGCTCACGAGGCCGCCATGCATCGGCTCGGTGGTCATGTGACGGGCTTCTCGGATGCCAAGATGACCCGCGCTGGTGACTTCTATCAGGAGTCGATCAAGGACACCGTGCACATGCTCGAGTATTACGGAGACGTGCTGGTGATGCGCCACTTCCAGCAGGGTGCTCCGCACGAGGCTGCACGCTGGGCTTCGATCCCTGTCATCAATGCCGGTGACGGCTGGGGAGAGCACCCGACACAGGTGCTGACGGATCTCTACACGGTGTACAAGGAGAAGGGCACGCTCGATGGATTGTCCTTTGTCTGTATCGGCGACCACCGCATGCGCACCATGCACTCCATTGGATACGCCCTCTCCCAGTTCGACGCTGAGATGGTCATCCTTGGCCCAGAAGACATGTCACCGACCGAGGACTTCCTCGCCGAGCTCGATGCCATGGGCACGTCGTACCGCGTCGTCGACCATATCGACGAGGTGATCGCTGAAGCCGACGTCATCTACATGGAGCCGGTCGTCCAGCCCGACTACACGCAGTCTCACCAGGACAAGGCGGATGAGTACGGCCTGACCCCTGCCAACTACAAGATCACCAAGGACGTCATGCGCCGGGCCAAAGGTGACTCCATCGTGCTGCACTCGCTTCCACGTATGGATGAGTTGCTGCCAGAAGTCGATCAACTCAAGCACGCTCGATACTGGCAGGAGGCCTACAACGGCGTCGTGATGCGGATGGCCCTCCTGGCGCTCGTTCTCGGAGCGACGGAGTAGCCATGCCCCGTGTCGTCGTAGCGATTGGCGGAAACTCGCTGATCACAGATAAGGCCCACCAGAGCGTCGAGGACCAGTACATCGCTGCCGGCGAGACCGACCACCACATCGCCGAGTTGGTCAAGGATGGGTGGAGTGTTGCGATCTCGCATGGCAACGGGCCTCAGGTCGGGTTCATCCTGCGTCGGTCGGAACTGTCGCGTGATGAACTTCACGAGGTACCGCTCGACGTATGCGGAGCCGACACTCAGGGAGCCATCGGGTATGCACTTCAGCAGAACCTGATCAACGACCTCCGCGCGATGGGGATTGAGCGATCGGTAGCGACCATCGTGACCCAGGTCGAGGTGAGCGCGAGCGATCCGGCCATGGCGAATCCGTCCAAGCCGATCGGTACGTTCCTCAAGGAAGCCGAAGCCACTCGGCGCCGTGACCAAGAGGGATGGAGTATCCGCGAGGATGCCGGTCGCGGTTGGCGTCGAGTTGTCGCTTCGCCGCAGCCGATGCGCATCGTCGAGATCGATGTAGTGCGCCAATTGCTCGATGCAGGGGTGATCGTCATCACCGTTGGCGGTGGCGGCATTCCTGTGGTAGCCGACGACAAGGGTGACCTCCGAGGGGTGGCGGCTGTGATCGACAAGGATCTCGCATCTGCGCTGCTCGCGAATGAGATCGGTGCTGACATGCTGCTCATCTCGACCGCTGTTGAGAAGGTCGCTCTGCGCTTCGGCACACCGGAGCAGGAATGGGTGGATCAACTCACCCTCGCCGAGGTCAAGGCGTACCTTGCTGAGGGCACTCACTTCGCCGAAGGGTCGATGGCTCCCAAGATGCGGGCGGTCGTGCAATTCCTCGAAGGTGGTGGCAAGAAAGCCTTGATCACGAACCCGGAGAACATCAAAGCAGCAGTCGCGGGAAGTACCGGGACGCTGATCGTTCCCTGAACCGATGCAGTGCTGAGCAACGCCGCACCTTTGTGCGCGAGGATGCGTTGTTCAGCACTGTTTCGCTCTGCTGCCACGAAGCGGCCACTGAGTGAGTCTTGCCGTCGGTGTCGCATGTCTCGATGGTCGCCTCGACGCGCTCGTCTCCCCAGGCATGGTCGGCAGTCTGGCGGTCGTCAGCAGTTCGACGCTGTCGCGAGGGGTCACGACGTGTGTATCCGATCAGCGAACACGCGATCGGGTGACGCCGTTTATGGTGTTTCCATGATGGTGTCAGCGATCGATCGGAGCATCACAGGGAGCGCTTAACATTTTGTCAAAGTGAATTTGACAAAATGTTAAGTTGAGGACGACAATCCGACATGGAACGGATGCCGCAGACCGCGGAGAGAACCATCCACAGAGACTCCAGGAGAGCAGCCTTGGCGAGAACGATCACCGTTGGCGCAGCGCAGATGGGACCGATCGCACGCGCTGAATCTCGCCGCGAAGTAGTCGCACGCCTGATAGCGCTCCTTGACGAGGGGGCAGATCGCGGTTGCGAACTCGTCGTTTTTCCAGAGTTGACACTCACGACGTTCTTTCCTCGATGGTTCATCGAAGAAGAGGCGGAGATCGACCGGTGGTTCGAAACCGAGATGCCAGGCCCAGAAACCCAGCTGTTGTTCCATCATGCCAAGCGCCGCGGTGTCGGATTCTGCCTTGGCTACGCCGAGATATTCATCGACGACGACGGAACAAAACACAGGTACAACACGCAGATTCTCGTCGAGCGCGATGGCGCGGTGGTAGGCAGGTACCGCAAGGTGCACGTACCGGGCCATGCGCACAACGAGCCGAACAGGCCGTTCCAACACCTCGAGCCATACTACTTCGAGCCAGGCTTAGGCGGCTTCGACGTTTGGAGCGCATTCGGGGGAACGGTCGGCATGGCCATCTGCAACGACCGCAGATGGTCTGAGACGTATCGGGTGATGGGGCTCAAGGGCGTGGAGTTGATCTTGATCGGCTACAACACGCCGCTTCACTACGATCCCGATCCCCAACAGAACGCCCTGGCCGGATTCCACAATCATCTCGTTATGCAGTCTGGGGCATATCAGAACGGCACGTATGTCGTAGGCGTGGCCAAAGGCGGCATCGAGGAGGGTGTCGACTCGCTTGCGCAGTCCGTAATCATCGCCCCGTCAGGGCAGATAAAGGCGCAGTGCATCACAACGGGCGACGAGGTCGCGATTGCGACGATCGACCTCGACTACTGCTCGTTCTACAAGGAGACACTCTTCGACTTCGACAGATATCACCAGTCCCAGCACTTCGGGATCATCAGCCAACCGCACAAGGGTCACGGATGACGACTTCGTTCGAGCTCAATGGTGACGTCGTTGAGGTTGATGCCCATCATCCACATCTGCTCTCCGCCCTGCGCGACGGCCTTGGTGTGACATCGCCAAAGGACGGGTGCTCGCCTTCTGGCCAGTGCGGTGCGTGCACGGTGCTGATCAACGGCAAAGCAATGGCGAGTTGCCTCGTTTCTCTCGAAAAGGCACAGGGCACCGTGGTTACCACGCTTGAGGGCTTCGACCCTGCCGAGCGCGACCGGTTCGCCGACGCGTTCGCCGCAACGGGTGCGCTCCAATGTGGCTTCTGCACGCCAGGCATCATTGTTCGCTCGAAGGCGCTGATCGACCAGAAGGGCTCCGACCTCGACCGTCAGACGATCGAAGGACGTCTGGGTGCGCACCTGTGTCGGTGCACCGGCTACACGAAGATCATCGAAGCGGTCGAGCTTCTCGCGTCGGGTGAGCAGATCCCTGTGCGTGGACGTGCCGCAACAATCGGGGTAGATGGCGCCAAGTACGAGGCTAAGGAGTTGTCGCTCGGCGATCGCGGTTTCGTCGACGACATCGTTGTCGATGGCATGCTCCATGCGGCTCTTCGCTTCACCGACCACGCCCGAGCCGACATTGCGCACATCGACACATCCGTTGCACTCAAGGCAGATGGGGTCGTGGCAGCTTTCACAGCATCGGACATACCTGGCGATCTTCGAGTCGGGATCATCCAGAAAGACTGGCCCGTGATGATCCCCGAGGGTGGTAGAACGTCCTACAGGGGTGACGTGTTGGCGATTGTGGTGGCAACTGATGTGCTAGCGGCCCGTGCTGCTGTTGATCTCATTGAAGTGACCTACGACGTCCACGAGCCGTTCTCCGACGTTGATGCGGCTTTGGAGTCGGATGAAGATGCGGTGTGGGGTCTCGAAGGCAACGTGTTGTCGACCTCGCAATACGCCAGAGGCGACGTTGATCGCGCACTCGGTGACGCCGCCCACGTCGTTCACGAAGTCTTCGTCACCCAGCGTGTCGAGCATGCTTTTCTCGAACCCGAGTCGACGGTGGCGGTGCCACGCGAAGATGGGTCGCTCCACGTCTATTCGGGTGGGCAGGGTGTGTGGGACGATCGGGATCAGATCGCTGCGATCCTTGATGTCGAACCGTCGAAGGTCACCGTTGAGCTCGTATCCAATGGTGGTGCCTTTGGAGGCAAAGAGGACCTCTCAAATCAGGGGCACACTGCACTCGCTGCCTACCTAACGGGGAGACCCGTCAAGTGCACACTCACGAGGCAACAGTCGTTCCTCATGCACGCGAAGCGTCACCCGATTCGGACCGAAATCTGGATGGGATGTGACTCGGAAGGAACGGTAACCGCAGTCAAGGCGAGGATGGTTGGTGACTCCGGCCCGTACGCATCGGTTGGCATGAAGGTGCTCGAGCGCGCAGCAGGCCACGCGTGTGGGCCATACAGCGTTGCGAACGTCGATGTTGTGGCAGTTGCAGTGAGGACGAACAATCCCGTGTGCGGAGCCTTCAGGGGATTTGGAGCCAACCAGGCCCAGTTCGCTACCGAAGGGGCGATCGACCGCCTCGCAGAGATGGTCGATCTATCAGGCTGGGAGATCAGAGAGAGGAACGTCGCTCGCCCAGGCTCCGTATGGGGACCAGGCCAGGTGATGGATGCCGGCGTGGCAGGGATCCTGAAGTGCCTTGAAGCGGTTCGCCCTCACTACGAGGCCGCGATCGAGCATGGCAAGGCTGTGGGGATCGGTGCAGCGATCAAGAACTCCGGTCTTGGAAACGGGTTTATGGAGGTGGCCAAGGCGGTCGTACGGTTCAACGAAGATGGAACCGTCGACGTGCGCCACGCTTGGACCGAGATGGGCCAGGGTGTCCACACGGTAGCTGTCACCGTTGCCGCGGACGTCCTCGACATTGATCCCGACAGGATCAGAGTGCTCGTCGACACGAGCAGAGACCTCTCCGCTGGTCAGACAACAGGATCACGGGGCACGCTCATGGCTGCGGGATCGGTCGAGGATGCATGCAAGAAGGCACTTGCAGAAGCCTGTGCTGTCGGTGTCGACTATCACGGCAGCTACACGGTGGACTGGACGAACAGCCTCGAGGAGGGTCTCGAGAATCCGACCATCCACTCGGCATTCGGATATGCCTGCCAAGTTGTGATTGCCGACCCAGACACAGGGAAGATCGAGAAGGTGGTGGCAGCTCACGACGTCGGGCGGGCCATCAACCCACTCCTGGTAGTGGGCCAGATCGAAGGCGCGGTCCACATGGGGCTCGGGTACGCCCTCAGCGAGGAGTTCCCGACTGACGACGACGCCATGCCGACGAAGTCCACGCTGAGGCAACTCAATATCATCCGTCCGAAGGACATGCCGGACGTGGAGGTGATCCTCGTCGAGGTACCACAACCGAGGTCACCTTTCGGTGTCAAGGGCGTTGGAGAGATCGGCCTGGTTCCAACCGCTGGCGCCGTTGCCGGCGCGTACCACGCTGTGGATGGACGATGGAGGACCCGCCTGCCAATGGACGTGTATCAGCCGATCGAGATAGGTGTCTGAATGGTTGCCACAACGCCAGGACTTGTATGTTCCCACCACCACTTGTACTCGGAGTTAGCGCGAGGGATGCCGGCACCACCGTTGGTTGCCACGAATTTCCAAGAGATCTTGGAACAGGTGTGGTGGCGTCTCGACACCGCACTCGACCTGGAGATGCTCGAGTGGTCCGCAAAGCTGGGGGCCCTCGAAGCACTTGAGGCCGGTACGACCGCGATTATCGACCACAACGAGACGCCGAACGCGATCGAAGGTTCGCTTTCGGTGATCGCGCGCGCATGCGATGAGGTCGGAGTTCGGGTGATAACAGGGTACGGAGTCACCGACCGCCACGGAGCCGACGGTGCATTGCGGGGCCTCGAAGAGAATCGCCGGTTCCTCGAAGAAGGGGGCAAGTGCCTTGTCGGTGTGCACGCCACCTTCACCTGCAGTGACGCTTCTCTTGAAGGGGCAGCTGCACTCGCAGAAGAGTTCGGAGTCGGCGTCCACATCCATGTCGCGGAGGGCCCTGGGGATGCCGAGGCGCCGAAGCGGCTGGAGGGGATGACAAACGATCGTTGGCTCCTCAGCCATTGTGTGCATCTCCAAACGGATCACGATCTCAAGGGAACGATTCTGCACAACCCGCGCTCGAACCTGAACAACGGCGTCGGATACGCGGACCCTGCCCGGTTCTCCAACATGGTGGCGCTGGGAACCGACGGCATCGGGGCCAACATGATCGAATCGTTCCGCCTCGCATATGTCATGCAGCGCTCCGTCGACGTGACTGTTGGGCCCGATCCAGCATGGTCGTGGCTTGAGAACGGATGGAATCTCGTTCCAGAAGCCCGAAACGACGAGGTCACGTGGTCATACGACCCAATGGATCCCTGGCATGTAGCGTTCACCGCTGGGATCCACCCGCTCGAGGTGAAGGTCGGAGGCGAGGTCGTGTACGTCGAGGGTCGACCGACCAGGGTCGACGCCGACGAGATACGAGCCAAAGCGCGAGAGCAGGCCGCCCGCCTGCACGCCCGCCTGTAGGTGAGAGGAGACCGCGCATGTCAGACCGATTCCAGCCTGTCACGATGGAGCAACTCACTGATTGGCTCTTCACTGAACTCGAGGAGAAGGACTCGATCTTCGGTATTCCACGTAGGGCGTTCTTCACACCGAGTGAGCGTGACCGCTTTCGTGTCGAGATATACGGGCGAACTCTTGAGACTCCATTCGGTGTTGCGGCAGGTCCACACACGCAGATGGCACAAAACATCATCGTTTCGTGGCTTGTTGGTGCCCGCTTCATAGAGCTCAAGACCGTCCAAACACTTGACGAGCTCGATGTCAACAAGCCATGCATCGATGTAGAGGACGAGGGCTACAACGTCGAGTGGTCGCAGGAGTTGAAGGTTCACGAATCGTTTGACGAGTACCTGCGAGCGTGGGTGCTGATCCATGCGTTGCATCACAAGCTCGGATTTCCAAGCGACACACCCGGGCTGATTTTCAACATGAGCGTTGGATATGACCTCAAGGGAATCCTGCAACCCAACGTGCAGTGGTACCTCGACGTCATGGACGACGCGTCCGCGTACATGGGTGCGTACATCGACATCGTTGCGCAGCGCTATCCAGAGATCAGACAGATCGATATCCCCTCCCAGCTCTCGAACACGATGACGCTATCCACGATGCATGGCTGCCCACCTGAGGAGATCGAGCAGATCTCCACCTACCTCCTGCAAGACCGCGGACTGCACACCTCCGTCAAGTGCAACCCCACGTTGCTCGGCGCCGACCGTGTCCGAAAGATCATCAACAAGGATCTCGGCTTCACCGACGTGGTCATCCCAGACGAAGCGTTCGGTCACGACTTGAAGTATGTCGACGCCATTCCGATGTTCCACAACCTCAAGCGCATCGCGAACCTCAAAGGGCTCACCTTCGGCCTGAAGCTCTCCAATACGCTCGAAGTAGAGAATCACAGGCAGACATTCCCGGACGATGACATGATGTACCTCTCAGGGAGGGCCCTGCACGCCGTGACGTCGAACCTGGCGCTTCTCCTGTCCGAGGAGTTTCACGGTGACATGCTGCTGTCATTCGCTGGCGGCGCTGACGCGTTCAATGTCTCTGATCTCATCCGCGGCGGAATGACGACGATCACCGTATGTTCCGACCTGCTCAAGACCGGCGGATATCTGCGAATGCCGCAGTATCTTGAGCTACTCGACTTGGAACTCGACGCAGCGGAAGCATCAAGCGTCGCCGACTTCGCGGCGCGCACAGCCCTCAGCGAAGGTCATCTCTCCGAATTTGTTGAGTTCCTGCTGCTGGCAACCGCAGACGCTACTGAATCGGCGCTCAGCCACGACGATGCTTCCCATCTCTCCTCGCACCTGGGGCGTGCATGGAAGGCTCCCATCGCGACCGTGATTCGCGACTGGGCCATCGATAGGGGTTGGGGCGAAAAGTATGCAGCGGAGATCACAAGAATCGCGATGCGATCCCTTGCGCAGGTCAACCTGCGCGGCTATGCCGAGATAGTTCGAGACGACTGGCGCTACCGCAACGAGTCATTTCGCACCGACAGATCCAAGACAAGCCGAAAGCTTGGCTTGTTCGACTGCATCGAGGCACCGTGCGTTGACGAATGCCCGATATCCCAGGACGTCCCCGCGTACATGCGTGCCGTCAGCGAGGGTCGATTCGACGATGCAATCACCATAACGCGTGCCGACAACCCGGTACCGTCGATCCTTGGACGGGTCTGTGATCATCTATGTGAGACCACCTGCATTCGCACCCACCTCGACCAACCACTCGCGATACGTGACATGAAACGGTTCATCATGTCACACGAGACGTGGCCCAGGACACCGCAGCGTTCCGCACCGACCGGCACGAAGGTGGCGATAGTCGGTGCAGGCCCCGCCGGCATCGCCGCAGCCCAGGCGCTCGGTATTGCTGGCATGTCCGTCACGATCTTTGAAGCTCATCCATACCCTGGCGGCATGGTGGGCGGTGCGATACCGGCGTACCGTCTCCCGCAGAGCGAAATCGACAAAGACATGGCAATCCTCGAAGAGCTCGGTGTTGCAATCCAGTACGGCCAAAAGGCGGGAGAGGACTTCTCCCTGGAAGATCTCAGACGCGATGGGTTCGACTCGGTGTTCATTGCCGTGGGAGCACAGCTCCCCAAGTATCTCGGCATTGAAGGGGAAGACGCTGACGGTGTGATTGACGCACTGCGGTTCCTTCGCAGCGTTCGCGAGGGCGACCCGATGTCGGTCGGACCCAAGGTCGGTGTCATAGGCGCTGGTGACACCGCCATGGACTGTGCACGCTCTGCGTGGCGGGTTGGAGCTACCGATGTATCGATCATCTACCGGAGAACAATCGATCAGATGCCAGCCGATCTCGAAGAGGTTCACGCGTGCCAACAGGAGGGTGTCACGGTCGTGGAACTCACCAATCCTTCGGGCCTTCACGTCGAAGACGGGAAGCTAACGGGTCTCATCGCGACTCGGACCGAGTATCGCGGTGACAGGGATTCCTCAGGGAGAAAGGTTCCCCACGATGTACCTGATTCTGAATACGAGATACCGCTCGACACGCTGATTCTTGCGATCAGCCAACACTCGCTTCTTGACTTCTTCGGCGACGATCCACCGTCGCTCACCTCGCGGGGATACATCGAGGTCGACCCGATCACGTTCGAATCGACGATCCCTGGCCTCTACGCCGGTGGTGACGTCGCCGCTGACGGACCGTCATCGATCGTCAAGGCAGCAGCAGACGGGAAGGCGGCAGCGGCTGCCATCATCGAGGCGACCACGGGTAGCTATATCGGCGAAGCTATTGAAATGCCGACGACCGACGATCTTGCCGATCTTGTGATGCGCAGAGCCAGGCGCGAATACAGGGTCCCTGCCAAGTTCACGCCGTTGAGCGTTCGCAACAACTTCAACGAGACGATGCTCGTGTACTCGGCCCAAGAAGCGCAGAAGGAGGCAAGCCGCTGTCTCGACTGCGACACGATCTGCAGTCTCTGCGTTGGCGTCTGCCCCAACCTGGCGCTCATGACGTACAAGACCGAGGCGTTCACCGCTGACCTTCCGTCGTACGCGATACGCAACGGTGCACTCGTGGAGCAAGGGAGCCAGACTTTTAGTGTCGACCAGCCGTATCAGATCGCGGTACTCACCGACTTTTGCAATGAATGTGGGAACTGCGTTACCGCATGCCCTACATCGGGGAAGCCGTATCTGGACAAGCCGCGCCTGTACCTACATGAGGATGAGTTCGAAGCCGAGTCATCGAACGCCTTCATCATGCAACGTGATGGTGACGACGTGATGGTGAAAGGGCGATTCGAGGGCGAGACCCACAAGCTCCTGATCAACGGCTCCATGGAATACTCCTCTCCTTCGATCGTGGCGTTGTTCGACCGATCTCTTGGGTTGCTGCAGGCGACCTCACAAGATTCTGCTCCGGACGGAGACGACGCTTCGCTCCTTCCTGCAGCGACGATGTTCGCCCTCTGGAAGGGCCTCGACGCGTCGATGCCCGAGATTCCGTTTGCTGGGGCTAGCGGGACGAGAATCGCCGCGCCAACGTTCGGTGGTAGAGATTGATCGACGTCCAACTATCTGCCACCGAACGCGGTCGAGGTCGACCTGCACGGGTACCCCACCGCCGTTCCGGCCCGGAATCGGGGATCCGGACCTAGCCGTTCTTGCTGACCACAGGCGAGACGGCGATTTCGAATTATGCACATCCATCAGTGGGGGAGACCAAGGAGTAGACATACATGACACCGACATCTGATCCCAAGGTTCTGTTGAACCAGATTTCGGAGCTTCCACCCAAATCGTTCGTATCTCAGAACGCGCTTCACTTCCACCAGCGACTCCCAGGCTACATGCCAACGCCGATCACCAGTGTCGAGGCTTTAGCACGCAGGCTTGGCATCGCTGCAGTGCTGGTCAACGACGAGTCGGAGCGGCTCGGGCTTCCGGCATTCAAGATGCTTGGCGCCTCCTGGGCGTCGTATCGGTCCATTATCGAGCACACGGGGATCGACCCGGATGGTTGGTCCACGATCGAGGCACTGGCCACCCTCATCGAGCCGCACCTGCCTCTCACACTGGCAACGGCAACCGACGGAAATCATGGTCGTGCGGTGGCAAGATTCGCGCGCATGGTGGGCCTCTCAGCGCGGATCTGGGTACCGGCTGGGACTGTGGACGCTCGCATCAAGGCCATCGAGTCCGAAGGAGCCACCGTCACAGAGGTCGACGGCACGTACGACGACGCCGTTGCAGCCGCAGCAGATGCCGCGGACGGTTCAACGCTGGTCGTGTCTGACACTTCATGGCCAGGATACGAAGTGGTGCCACAGTGGGTGATCGAGGGCTACTCGACGATGCTGTCCGAGGTCGAGGAGCAGACGGCAGAGGAAGGTCTTCCCGAGCCGACTGTGATCGTTGCTCCCATGGGTGTTGGGGCTCTCGGTGCGGCCATCATCTCACACTACGCGAGCCGTCAGCCCCGCCCCGTGATCATCGGAGCTGAGCCGACGAACGCGGCCTGTGTCATGGCTGCACTCTCGGCGGGCGAGGTTGTCACCATCCCCGGCCCGCACACGACGATCATGGCAGGTCTGAGTTGTGGCACGGCATCTCCCATAGCGTTCCCCACGATCGAAGCGGGATTGAGCGCGACGCTCTCGTTCGATGACGAATGGGCTGAAGAAGCGATGCGGCTTCTTGCCTCCGAGGGCATCGTGGCAGGTGAGACCGGCGCCGCAGCGTTCGCCTCCCTGCTCGCGCTCGTCGACCGACGGCCAGATCTTCGCGACGAGCTCAACCTCGGTCCAGAGGATGTTGCGTTGATCATCGTTACCGAAGGAGCGACCGATCCAGTCAACTATCGGGCTGTAGTAGGTGTGGAACCTGAGCGGATATCTGCTGCATGAGCTGAGCTCCATTCGGTGCAGGCCGGGACTGCACAGGGACGTGGCTAACCGATGAAGAGCGATGATGCGAGCGCGTTGTGATGCTCTATCAGCGGCTCAAGCTCGATGGTCACGAGCGCGCCCTCGACCACGATTGGTCGGCCATGGACGTAGTTGTAGTCAACACCCGTGGGAGCGGCAAGAATCACAGCGGCGACCGGGTCGTGGTGTGCCCCAGCGAATTCGAGCCTGTTGAGGTCGATCGCGATAAAGTCGGCCGCCATGCCGGGTTCCAGCGATCCGATGTCGTTGCGACCAAGCACCGATGCGCCGCCCTTCGTCGCTATTGCGAGGGCGCCTCGCGCCGTCATCAGTTCGCCGCCAGATTGGCTCGGTGCGGCGTCGAGACGGCTCAACAACATAGAGAGGCGTGCCTCGCCGAGGAGATTGCTTCCGTCGTTACTTGCCGAGCCGTCGACGCCGAGTCCCACGGGAACGCCAGCGGCGAGGAAACTCATCACAGGCGCAATCCCTGAGGCGAGCCGCATGTTCGACGACGGGCAGTGAGCTACACCAGTGCCAGTTGACGCCATTCGAGCCCTCTCGGCAGCGTTGATGAACACACCGTGGGCGAACCACACATCACTGCCCATCCAATCGAGATCCTCGGCAAGTTCCACAGGCCGCCGTCCGTACGTCTCGAGGCAGAACGACTCCTCGTCCAGAGTTTCAGCGAGGTGCGTATGGAGCCTGGTTCCTGTGGCGCGGGCAAGTGCAGCCGACGCTCTCATCAGGTCTGGTGATACCGAGAATGGGGAGCACGGGGCAATTACGATCCGGATCATGGACCCAGGATCGGGATCGTGGTAGGTGTCGATGAGTCGGTGCGTGTCGGTAAGGATTGTGTCGTCACTCTCGACGATGGAATCGGGAGGCAGGCCGCCACTGCTCTCTCCGAGGCTCATCGAGCCACGAGATGCGTGGAGGCGGAGGCCGACATCGTGTGCGGCCTCGATCTCGTCATCGAGGCGCGAACCGTTGGGGAAGAGATAGAGATGGTCCGACGCCGTGGTGCATCCGCTAAGAGCAAGCTCCGCGAGTGCCACTTTGGTCGAGGCGCCTATGTGTTCGGAGGTCATACGGGCCCAGCTCGGATAGAGCGTCGTGAGCCATCCGAACAGGCCCACGTCCTGTGCACCAGGCACAGCTCTCGTTAGCGTCTGATAGAAGTGATGATGCGTGTTGACGAAGCCTGGGAGAACGACATGGTCTTCCAGATCGAGGACCTCGTCGGCGGTTTCGGGAAGATCGACCGTCGGGCCTACCTGTTCAATGAACCCGTCAACGATGAACAAGGCACCGTTGATGATCTCGTTTTCTTCGGCATCCATCGTTGCGATTACGCGTGCATGCTTGACCAAGAGAGTGCTCATGGGACCAAAATAGCGGCCCCGCAGGAATCCTCGAACGAGTGTCGACGGTAGGTGTGCGAATTTCGCGGTGACTCTCGTCGTCGAGGTGGTGAGTACGCTCTCGGTTGTGGAACTAGAAGCGAGAGATGCAGCGCTGCGCGCGGACATTCGGCGATTGGGTAACCAGCTCGGTGACTCACTCGTGCGCCAGGAAGGTCCTGAGCTGCTCGACCTCGTGGAGGCTGTTCGGGCGACTACGAGAACGTTAGGCGATGGTGGTCCGGCCGAGGACGACGGTGCCCTCGCTGAGCTGCTCGACGGTATCGAGCTGCCAATCCTTAGCACACTCGTGCGAGCCTTCACGGCCTATTTCTATCTCGCGAATGTCGCCGAGCAGACACATCGCCTCGACGAGTTGGCTGCACGCACTGGGCGGCAACGTGGCTGGCTGGAGAGCACCGTCGACCAGATCGAGGCCTCCGATCTCGATAAGCGTGAGATCGAGCATGTGCTGGGGCGCCTTGAGCTTCGGCCTGTGTTCACTGCTCATCCCACCGAGGCGTCACGGCGATCCATACTTACCAAGCTCAACGCCGTGTCAGGTCTGCTCGACGAGCGCCTTGACACGCGAGCAACTGCCGCAGACAAACGTCGGATCGACCGACGTCTCGCAGAGCTGATTGACCTCATCTGGCAGACGGATGAGCTTCGAAGAGATCGGCCCGATCCCAGGGACGAAGCAGCTTCGGTGATCTACTATCTCGACGAGCTCTTCCGACGATCTGTGCCTGAGGTTCTGGACAACTACGCCACCCAGATGGCTCGTCTCGGCATCGAGATCGCTATCGACGACACCCCGATCCGGTTCGGTACCTGGGTTGGTGGTGATCGCGATGGGAACCCATTCGTGACCGCACGTGTCACAGACGAAGTACTGGCCGCCCAGCACGACCACGCCATGCGAAACCTCATACGTGCAATCGAGGCATTGGCAGCCGATCTGTCGACATCTTCGAGGATTCGACGAGTGAGCAACGAGCTCGGCGCGAGTCTCGAGGACGACAAACGACAGATGCCGAACGTCTTCGAGCGCTTTGGTGTCCTCAACGCCGAGGAGCCGTACCGATTGAAGCTCGCCTATATCCATCAACGACTCATCGATACCAGGGAGCGAGTGGCTTCGGGGTCTCTGCAATCGGCGCATCACGGATATGCGGCGATCGGTGATGTGCTCGAAGATCTCGCCTTGATCCATCGGTCGCTTCTGGAGAATCGCGGTGGGCTCGTTGCGGGTGGGATGGTTGCCAGGACGGCGAGAACGGCTGCCACCTTCGGCTTCCAACTTGCAACGATGGATATCCGCCAACTCGCGACGAGGCACCATACGGCGATCGGTGAGCTGTTCGGTCGTCTTGATGTCGCGTACGACGAACTGGATGCTGCTCACCGCACAGAGATGCTCGCAGAAGAGCTGAAGGGTCGCCGGCCGCTGACCACGACCGCCGCTGCCGTGAGCGAAGAGACGGAAGCGACGCTCAACGTGTTCCGAACCATCCGACGCGTCAAGGATCGGTACGGGAGCGACCTCATCGAGAGCTACATCATCTCGATGACTCGGAATGTCGACGACGTCCTGGCTGCGGCCGTGTTGGCTCGTGAGGTGGGTCTGATCGACGTGCCGGGAGAAGTTGCTGAACTCGGGTTTGTTCCCCTTCTCGAGACAACACAAGAGCTACGGAACGCCGATGAGTTACTCGATCGACTCCTCTGCGTCGAGCCGTATCGGGAGATCGTTCGCATACGCGGTGATGTCCAGGAGGTGATGCTCGGATACTCGGACTCGAACAAGGCCGGTGGAATCACGACATCTCAATGGGAGATTTACAAGGCACAGCAACGACTACGTGACACAGCGAAGTCGCACGGTGTCCTCCTGCGTTTGTTCCACGGGCGCGGCGGTACGATCGGCCGAGGTGGTGGGCCTACCCATGAGGCGATTCTCGCCCAGCCGTTCGGAACCGTTGATGGCCCAATCAAGATCACAGAGCAAGGTGAGGTGATCGCTGACAAATACGGTCTTGCAGATCTCGCTGCTCGAAATCTAGAACTCACCTTGTCCGCGGTGATCGAGGCGTCGCTGCTTCACCGCTCACCCCGCCAACCCCGAGATCAGCTTCGCACCTGGCACGAGACCATGGACATCGTGAGCGACGCTTCCTACGCAGCCTATCGCGGCCTGATAGCAGATCCGAACCTTGTCGAGTACTTTCTCAGATCCACACCCGTCGACGAGTTGGGAGCACTCAATATCGGGTCGCGGCCATCGCGGCGCCCAGACGGTTCCGGGTCGCTGAAAAGCCTGAGGGCGATTCCCTGGGTCTTCGGATGGACTCAGTCTCGCCAGATTATCCCAGGATGGTTTGGCGTCGGATCGGGGCTTGCCGCTGCTCGCGAGCAGGGGCATGGTGGTGCGATCAGTCGAATGTATGACGACTGGTCATTCTTTCGGACCTTTATCTCGAACGTCGAGATGACTCTTGCCAAGACGGATCTGGTGATAGCCAATCGGTACGCTCAAGCGCTTGTGTCCTCGCAATATCGTCACTCGTTCAGCACGATTGAAGAGGAATACCATCGAACGATCGATGAAGTGCTGGCCATCACGGGGGAGCGGGCTCTGCTCGATGCCAACCCGGTCCTGCAACGCACCCTCCGAGTCAGAGACGCATACTTGCGACCGCTGCACCACCTACAAGTGAACTTACTCGAGCGATCTCGGAGTGCGGGTGGCGATGATCCCGTGTTGCGCAGAGCGCTGCTTCTGACCGTAAACGGCATCGCAGCCGGCCTGCGCAATACAGGTTGATGCTCGAGAATCTCTTCGGCGCAGTCAGGATTGCAACGTCGATGCTCCGGTCCAAAAGGTGTTCAATTTGACATTTTGTCAAATTCCGATGAGTCTCTACCAACGCGGTCTCCCTGGTAGATCAAGGTGTGGGTAGGGACAATGTGAGATGACCATCAACCTCAGTCATGCGCAACGTCGCGTCCTCGCATATGGCATCCCGGTCCTGTCCGTTCTCGTCGCTCTGGCGATCGGAGCGGTCATGCTCGCCCTTCTCGGCGCGAACCCGATTGAGGGTTTCGCCGAGATGTTCATCGGTGCATTCGGGTCTGGCGACGCTCTGATTGCCACGGTCCTGAAGTCGACCCCGTTGCTGTTCGTCGGGGTCGGTATCGTGATCGCCTTCCGGGCGAACGTGATCAACATCGGTGCTGAGGGCCAGATGGTGCTCGGCGGTCTCTTCGCGACGATCGCAGCACTCTATCTGCCGGAGATGCCTTCGATCATCATGATCCCCGTCGTGCTCCTTGCTGGGATCGCCGGTGGAGCACTGTGGGGATGGATCCCAGGAGCGCTGAAGGCGTACTACCGGGTAAACGAGATTCTCAGCACGATCATGCTCAACATCGTCGCTGTGCAGCTGATGAGCTATCTGTTGCGGGGTCCGCTCATCGACCCCGCTGAGATCGAACGTGGCACGCGGATACCGCAAACGCAGCGCCTCGCTGAGTCAGCGGACCTACCCTTTCTGTTTGGGAGTGACCGATTGCACATTGGACCAGTCCTTGCCATCGTCACCGCCGTGGCCGCCTACTACCTCCTGTGGCGCACACCGCTCGGCTATCGACTTCGAGCCGTTGGACTCAGTGAACAGGCGGCCCGGTATGCCGGAATACCTGTGCGTCGAACTATCACGCTCGCGCTCACACTCTCTGGCGCCTTGGCCGGCCTGGCGGGAGCGGTACTGGTGTTCGGCAGCGAGAGCCACCGCATGGTGACCGACGGATCCACGATGGGATTCACCGGAGGAGCCGGCTTCAACGGCATTGTGGCCGCGCTCTTTGGTGGCCTACACCCGGTGTGGACGATTCCAGCCTCATTCCTGTTCGGTGGTCTGCTCGTCGGTGGGCAGGCCCTGCAGAGGGCGGTTCAGGTTCCCTCGGCGCTGATCGTTGCACTCAACGGCCTTGTTGTCGTATTCGTGGTGGCCGCTGATCGATATCGCTTGAAGCTGCTCGAGTCCGATGGTAGAGACCTTCTGCTGCTCGACGAAGGCGGCGCGGGTGGTGGTGACCAAGGCGGTATGGCGATCTCGGGCCACAACGAAGATTCTGGTGCAGCGGACGCGATCGATCCGGGAGGGCGAACGTGAGTGATGTGTTCACGACTGCTGTGCTGGTCGCTGTCGTCGCGTCGGCTGTCCGGCTCGCCGTCCCGCTGCTGCTTGCCGCCCTTGGGGAGACATTCGGACAGCGAAGCGGTGTGCTCAACCTCGGCGTGGACGGCATCATGCTGCTCGGCGCCTTCACCGGCTACTACGCCGTTCTCAAGACGGGTAACGTATGGTTCGGACTCCTCGCCGGTGCGTTCGTCGGGCTTCTTCTGGGCCTGGCGTCTGCGGTTATTGCCGTATCCCTCAAGGCTGAGCAGGGCATCAGCGGCATTGGCATCTATCTCTTCGGACTTGGACTGAGTGACCTGCTGTTCCAGAAGCTCGTCGGTACACCGATTCCGATCAACACCTTCCCGCCCGTGCGTATCCCTCTTCTCGCAGATATCCCGTACATCGGAGACATGTTCTTCCAACACAGCGCAGTTATCTACCTCGCCTTCTTGGCAATTCCCGTCAGCCGGTTCGTCATCACGCGTACGACGTTCGGCATGAACGTCCGTGCAGTGGGCGAATACCCCGAAGCGGCCGACACGCTCGGGGTCAGCGTCTTGAGGGTTCGCTATGCAACCCAGATCATCGGTGGGACGCTTGCAGGAATCGCCGGAGCCGTTCTCGCGATCACGCTCGGCATCTTCCAGCAGAACCTGACGAACGGTGCAGGTTTCATCGCGATCGCACTCGTCTACTTTGGAGCATGGCGACCGATCGGCATCATGGCAGGATCATTGCTATTCGGCCTGGTGAACGCACTGGTTCTGGAGCTCAAGACGCTCGAGATCATCCCGCGAGATTTGTCAAACCTCGCGGCCATGGCTCCGGCAGTCATCACGATCTTGGCTCTGGTCTTCGTTGCGAGGCGCTTCAGTGCGCCTGCGGCATTGACCAAGCCGTTCACGAGAGGAAAATAGGGGCCGAGAGGTCCGAGACACGAGGAGGAGGAACATTGAAGAAGCGAAGCATCACAGCCATTGCGCTGTTCGCGGTCCTTGCACTGGTGGCGACAGCGTGCAGCAGCAGCGAATCTGACAGTGGCGATTTCAGGATAGCGATCGTCGCACCATCGGCCTCGAACGACCTTGCATTCACGCAGTCGATCGTCGATGCGGTCAATTCCCTTGACGGGGTGGAAGTAGCAATAACCGACGGCACGTTCATCGTTGATGACGCCGCTGCAGCCATTCGTGACTATGCGTCGAAGGGCTACGACCTAGTGATCGCCCACGGTTCCCAGTACGGCGGATCGCTCCAGGAGATTGCACCAGACTTCCCAGACGTCTCGTTTGCGTGGGGTACGGCTGCAGACACATTCGGCTTGCCGAACGTGTACGCGTATGAGGCTGCATCGGATCAGGGCGGCGTTGTCATGGGGATCATGGCCGCAGCGCTCTCAGCGAGCAACAACATCGGAATCGTTGGCCCCATCGAGGTAGGCGACGCAAAGCTGTACGTCGACGGATTCGAAGCCGGCGTCCTTCAGCAGAATCCCTCAGCCACGGTGAACATCAACTACATCGACTCGTTCAGTGATGTAGCGCTCGCCTCTGAGGCCGGTCAGTCGCTGATCGGCAATGGTGCGGACGTGCTGTCTGGTACCGCCCAGATGGTGGTCGGCGCTGTCGGTGTTGCCAAGACGAAGGGCGTACTTTGGTTCGGCACCCAGTCCAACCAAACAAGTCTCGCTCCAGAGATCGTGGTCGCATCCCAGGTGTATCACTGGGAGGTCATCCTCAAGGAGATCGTCGATAACGTGAAGAGCGGCAAGCTCGGCGGCGAGATCTATCAGATCAATTTTGCCAATGACGGCTTGGTGATCGAGTACAACGACGCGTACAACCTTCCGAGCGATGTGAGAAAACTTGGCGACGATGCTGTCGCGAAGTTCAAGGCAGAGGGATAGCAGCGATGTGATAGGGGGATCGTCTGATCCCCCTATCACGATTCAGGAGAGACATGTGAAGGCCGACGCGATGCTCAAGATGCGTGGAATCACGAAGCGATTCCCTGGTGTGCTCGCGAACGACCGCGTCGACTTCGACGTAGTACCAGGCGAGGTGCACACGCTGCTTGGTGAGAATGGGGCTGGCAAGAGCACCTTGATGAAGATCCTCTATGGTCTTTACCAGGCGGACGAGGGCGAGATATGGCTCGACGGAGAGCTGGTAGAAATTGCAAGCCCGACGGCAGCGATCGAGCACGGGATAGGGATGATTCACCAGCACTTCATGCTGGTCCCAACCTTGACTGTGGCAGAGAACGTGGCGCTTGGTTTGTCATCGAGTCGTGGATTCCTGACAGATCTCAAGGTCGTGTCGAAGCGAATTCTTGAGCTGTCGGACCGGTACGGACTTGAGCTCGACCCGTCCGCCATGCTGTGGCATCTATCGGTCGGCGAGCGCCAAAGGGTCGAGATCATCAAGTCTCTGTACCGCGAAGCGAGACTGCTCATCCTCGATGAGCCGACGGCTGTGCTGACACCACAGGAAGTCGATCAGTTGTTCACGACATTGCGCAAGCTCACCGATGACGGGCGAGGCCTGATTTTCATCTCTCACAAGCTTCACGAGGTGCTCGCTCTTTCAACGCGTATCACCGTGTTGCGCAACGGTGCCGTGACCGGTGAAGTGCCCGTTGCCGGCGCCACACGGGAGAGCCTTGCGAACATGATGGTTGGGCGTCAAGTCAAGCTCATTCCAGACAAGCTGCCGGCGCAGCCAGGAGATGTGGCCCTCGAGATTCGCGACTTAACGGTCATGGGGGACAGGGGCGTCATATCGGTTGATCACTTGGACCTGGATGTTCGGAAAGGTGAGATCGTCGGTATTGCGGGAGTTTCGGGGAACGGGCAGCGGGAATTGGCCGAAACCATTGCGGGCCTCCGTACCGCTGAAAGCGGTTCTATCAAGGTTGCGGGCACTGAGGTGACAGGGGCTCGACCGAAGAAGGTTCGTCAGGCCGGTCTTGCGTATGTCCCAGAGGAGCGAATGCAGGAGGGGGCGATCGTTGACTTCACGGTTTGGGAAAACCTCATGATGATCGACTACGCGAGCTCTGGCTACTTGAAGTACGGCATGTTCGATTTCGGTACGATCAAGGGCTATTCCAATGAGCTCGTAGAGGCGTTCGATGTGCGCACTCCGTCCCTTGAGACGCCATGCCGGAGCCTGTCTGGAGGAAATATCCAGAAGCTGATCATGGCCCGTGAGCTGTCAGCCTCACCGACAGTCCTTGTCGCTTCTCAGCCGACACGCGGCGTTGACATAGGTGCCGCCGAGTACATCCATCGTCGCTTGATCGACAAGAGGAACGCACTCTCGGATGCAGCGTTCACAGAAGACGCGTCGGTCGACAATCGCGACCCGTGCACAGCGATACTGATGATATCTGAGGATCTCGATGAGGTGTTCGGGCTCTCTGATCGGATTGCCGTCATGTACGAGGGAAAGATCATGGGAATCGTCGACCCCAATACCGCGTCACGCGAGGATGTCGGATTGTTGATGGCTGGGATCGTCGCCGGCAACGGCGCATCCTGACGCCCAACGGCATGATGCATGCGTGACGGCTCCAAGACATCGGTCGCTTCACACGGCTACGCGAGGGACCGGCCGAACGAATACGTTCGGCCGGTCCCTCTTCGTCAGCTTCAACTATTGGTTTCGACCGTGTCGTACATGATGTGGATGAATGGCTGGACGGCACCGTTCGGCAGTGCGAACTGCGTTGGAACGGGGCTGTCTACCGGTCCGTCAGCACCCAACGCGACAGGTGGCATGATGAGGTGTGCTTGCAGTGTGCCTTCCGGGTTCACTCCATCGTTGAGCACCAGGTTGTAGTCGTCATCGCGGACACGCTCGGACAGCATGAAGTGCACGAAGCGCTTCTGTGGAGCGAGCTCACCGTTCACGTAGAGATCTGCAGCACCCCAGAACGCGATGTAGGCCATGAGCTGCGGCATCAGCGGTGTGCCGATCCCTGTCGCTCCGTGCTGGAGGACGTTGATGCCAACGCCACCGAAATTCTCGTGACCGGGAATCTCCGGCAATGCCTTCTTCACTACGACCTTGTAGTCATCCCCAGCGGGACTGGTGAACTCGAACGTGGCGTCGATTGTGTCGCGTGTTGTCGATCCAGAAACCGACGTGACGTCTCTGACCTTCACCCTGGCCGCTCCGGTGACCTGGGCCCAGTTGTTCGAGAACGGCGTTGGCATTGGCGTGCCGTCCGGCGCGGCTTTGACGTACTTGCCGTCCTTCACTGCTCGCTCATTCAGCGGAACGAGCTCCGCGCGAAGCGGGGTGTCCGGTGTCCCGAAGATCGATTGATCGAGCTCTCTGAGCCCTGGAAGGATCCAGCGCACATCACCGTCGTGGTGCGCCACCATCGTGACTCTGTTCGGACCGCCGATCACGACTCGCTTCGATGATGAATGTGCAACGGCGATGACTGCGCTTGATACCATCATGAGCGCGACTGCCAGCGCGATAAATAGCGTTCTTCGGCCCTTCACGGAACCCTCCCATATGTCGGTTGATCGTCCCGATCGTCAACCGGGACAGTGACACAACGACATGCCCCCCTCCGAGGTCGACAATCTGTCGCCTAGGTGACAGTGTTGCGCATCTCGTCGTCGCGGTCGCTGATGCCAACTGGAGCGAAACGGTGAGTAGCATCCGTGCTCGTATCCGAGATCGGTTGGCGCGATGGAGTACCGAACGGTGAAACAACGCGGTGTCGTAGCATCGGTTCTACCACTCTTCGCCGGCCTGGGGCTGTTGATGGTCGGCAACGGACTGCTCGGATCGCTCCTCGGGATACAGGCCGACGCCGAGGGCTTCCCGACTGTTGTCATCGGTGTCGTGATGGCCATGTATTACGTTGGCTTCCTCCTCGGATCGTTGACGGTTCCACGCTGGCTCGTTGCTGTTGGGCACATACGCGTGTTCTCGGGTCTTGCGGCTCTTGCATCAGCAACAGCACTGTCGTATTCGCTGATAGCGAGCCCATGGACGTGGGGTGCGTTGCGTTTCGTTGCAGGGTTGTGCATGTCCGGGTTGTACGTGACCGTGGAGAGTTGGCTGAACGATCGTTCATCAAACGAGACGCGGGGACGTCTCTTGTCTGTGTACATGCTGGTCGTGACCCTTGGTCTAGCTTTCGGCCAGACCCTGCTCGGACTCGCGGACCCGTCCGAGTCGACGCTGTTCATCCTGGCGGGGATACTGATCTCGTTAGCAGTTGTCCCCATTGCCCTCATAAGAATCCCGACCCCTAGCCGAGCGGTCCCTGTGGAATTTTCGGTGCGAGCGCTGTTTCGCGCAGCACCGTTTGGTGTTGTCGCGGTTGCCTTCGCCGGAGCCGCGGGTAGCTCCATCCTCGCGCTTGGTGCTCTGTACGCGACGAACGTCGGCATGCGGCCGTCCCTCGTCGGTGTCTTCATGGCGACCTCCCTCGTAGGGGCAGTCGTCACTCAATACCCCATCGGTTACCTATCGGATGCGTTTCCTCGAAGACGTGTCACGGTTCTCGTTGCTGCAGGTGCAGTTGCAGCCGCCGCTGCCGCTGTGGCGACTGACCAGGGCAGCCCCTGGTTGTTCGTGTTCATGGGCATATATGGAGGTCTTGCCTTCCCGATGTACTCGCTGGCGGTCTCACAGATCAACGACGTGATTCCAGAACAACAACTCGTCGCGGCAGCCGCAGGGATCGTGTTCGTGTATGGCATTGGCTCCGTCGTTGGTCCGCTGACCGTTTCCTGGCTCATGGCGGCGTTCGGCCCCACTGGATATCTCTGGGGATTGGCCGGATTCTTCCTGCCGGTTGCTCTATACGGCTTGGCGAGGGTCATGTTCATGGCACGGCCAATTCAGCGGAGGTTCATCAGCTTGCCTGCTCGATCGTCAACGGCGGCTGCGCTGCTTGCAGAGCCGTCGGATGACGATCAGCAAGATTCCTGACGGCTGCTCTCGATCTGCCCAGTCATCGGCCGACGCTGGCACGTTCGGACCGCGGCTTGGCAGCGATCGTCGACTTCCTGGCAGACTTGCGCTTCCTTCCAGTGCCGGCGAGCAGGCGATACAGCACGACGAAGACCGACATGCCGACAAGAAGCAGCACGGAGGTGACGTACAGCCGATTTCCCACGTCGGTTCCGGCGGCACCAGAGTGCATGGCGACGACCCACAGCAGAGGGAAGCTCAACAGGTGGATTGCTCGCCAAATCCGACGCGAAAGGTGCGAGCGAACGCGTGGCCATGAGGTGAGCTGAACTGCAGCAAGCAGGTACATCCCTACGACACCCCAGGTGACGGCGCCTGGTTGCCACTTTGATGCAAACGGGACGAAAATGCTGGCTAGGTCGAATGTGAGATACGAGTCGCCAACGAGTCCAACAACGTGCAGGATCACGAAGCCGACAGTGAGTCCACCGAGCCAACGGTGGAGATCGAGCAACCACGCGGCACGTTTGACGGGCTTCACGAGTTGCGTCGACAGAAGAATGCCCCATATGAATGCCATCACGAGCAGGACTCCGGCCACGAGCCCCGAAGATCGGGCGAGGAACCACCAGGCGCTTGCGGCGATCATGCTGCGAACCTTTCGATGCCTGGTGTACGCCAGATGACGCGGTTGGTGTCGACGAGCATTCCGTCGGCTCCCGTTGACTCCAGGAATGTGAGAGCGTCAACTGGTTCAGCCGTGAGAGCTGCCTTGCACAGGGCTTCGGCTAGCCAGGCCTCTCCTGCTACGACCGTCGCGGAGACTATCGATGAGGTCATCGGGTTTCCCGTTCGTGGATCGATGAGATGATGCATGGGTGTGTCGTCATGGATCCAGGTCTTCGCCCTGACCGATGAGGTGCAAACTGCGCCGTTGACAAGGCTCAGTTCGCCGATCGTCTCTTCTGGGGAGAAGGGATCCTCGACAGCAACTATCCAACCTGCTGGTGCGTCACCTGCGACGCGGACGTCGCCTCCGATCGACAGGATTGCCGCAGTTGCGCCCGCTCTGATCAATGCACAGGCCACGATGTCGGCTGCGAGCCCCTTTCCGATGCCGCCAGGATCGAAGCCGACACCCATCGGGAGCCGCGCACGCGACGTCGACCGGTTGATTTCTATGCCCTCGGGTCCAGGGGCTGGCCCGCTTCGGGCCGGGTAGGGCAGGACGGTTCGGCCCGGTGATGCACATCTGCTTTCGGCGTAGCCGTTAGCAACGAGCGATGGCAGAACTGTCGGATCGAATGCGCCACCGGTGATCCTCCATGCGTTCAATGCATGGTCGATCAGCGTCAACGTGTCCGCCGAAACATCCACCCATTCGGGCGAGTTGTTCAGGGCCGTGATGTCGCTGTCGTGCAGGAAGCGGCTCCACGCCCGCTCGAGTTGCTCGACTCTCTCTTGCCCGAGGCCGAGGAGGTGGCTCGGACCATTGACGACCAGGTCTGTGTTGCTCCCCATTGCTCGGAAGCTCAGGATCGATGGTGTCGCGTCAGCGGCTTCCATTGCTCTTCACCGCCACAACCCTGCGTTGGGGCTCCACCTTGATCGGTTGCGGCGTTGCGACCGCAACGGGTGCCTTCGGAGTGGGCGCCGCCTGGTTGGTGAGCGAGGGGACGGGGAGGAGGATGTTCGGTCTGGCGATGGTCACCACGGTCGCCTCGGGGGCCGGAGGCAGAGCCTCCGAGGCGACGGTGGTAACGGCTGTGGCTGTCGCATTGGCGGACACCATGGCGATCATCATCCCTGCCGTTGCTGTGATGCTGAGTGCCAGGGCCGTAGTGCGGGAGCCAGCGGCTGGATGCAGCGGGCGAGACACGGTGTGCCGTCTACCCGCTGCGATCCGTGGCTCTGCCGACGCTTCAGTCGTCATCGTCTTCGTATCCGTTCTCGTACTTGTC
>CAYWPC010000012.1:2941-77583 GCA_964460075.1 uncultured Acidimicrobiaceae bacterium | reverse complement strand
ACAGGCCGCTAGAAGACTGCAGACGGTCCGAAGAGCTCCTGTAGTTCAGCGAAAAGAGCAGAACGCGGATCGACTCGGTGATCCGCTCCGAGGCGAAGAACCTTCTCCCCCGTTCCGCCCGACATGTGGAGAAATACCGGAGCCGTACCCGGATGGTTCCCAAGTACAGCTTTGAGTTGCTCAACGACTTTCGGTGAGAGCATGGACGCGGGCACGCGCACACGAACCGATCGATCCACGTTGAGATCCGGCTCCCGTATCGACTGCACGATGAACTTGACGTCGTCGCCACGATGGTCAACACGACCACGCAAGACGACAACAGCATCCTCACGAATCATCGGCCCGTGTTCGGCAACGGTCCTCGGGAACGCTACGGCCTCGACACTGCCTTCTAGCCCCTCAACGCTGAAGTACACCATCGGCTCACCCTTGCGGGTGTACCTGCGATTCAGAGAACCGATAACGCCTCCGATCGTCGCCTGTGAACGATCTTCTTTCTCCCACAAAGCGGGAATCTCTGTGTCCGTCATCGACGCGAGCACCGTCTCGATGCCGAGCAGGGGATGATCAGAGATGTACAAGCCGAGCATCTCCTTCTCGAACGCGAGCCGTACACGCTTGTCCCATTCATGGTCGGGAATCACGCGCGAAATGTCCGACACCTCGGTGTCACCGCCACCGAACAGGCTGTATTGACCGGCCTCTTCGGCCCGTCTGCGCTCAAGCGTCGCGTCAACAACGACATACGCGACCTCCACAAGACCCCGACGAGCATGTCCCAGGCTGTCAAAGGCTCCGGCCTTGATCATCGATTCAATCGTTCGCTTGTTGAGCACCTGGATGTCGACCCTGTCGATGAAATCGAAAAAGTCTTTGAAGTCGCCTGACGCTTCACGCTCAGCGACGATCAGATCAACCACTCCTTCGCCGACATTGCGGACAGCGGAGAGCCCGAACACGATCCGCCCGCTGTGGGCGAGATAGTCACGCTCCGACACGTTCACACCAGGCACGATGACGTCGATGCCCATCATGCGACATTCGTGCAGATACGAAGCGGTCTTGTCCTTGTCCTTCTTAACAGCCGTCAGCAGCGCAGCCATGTACTCAGCGGGAAAATGTGCCTTGAGCCAGGCGGTTTGGTACGCAACGAGGGCATACGCAGCAGAGTGACTCTTGTTGAAGCCATATCCGGCGAAGTGCTCGATGAACCCGAACAGGTCCTTGCCGAGCTGTGCATCGTAGCCTTGCTCGACACAGCCCTCGACGAACTTCGCCTCCTGCTCCCTCATGAGGCTCGGGATCTTTTTTCCCATTGCCTTGCGGAGACCATCAGCGTCTGCCATCGAAAAACCGGCAATGGTCTGAGCCGTCTGCATGACTTGCTCCTGGTACACCATGATGCCGTATGTGTCACCGAGCACAGGGGCGAGATCGTCGTGGGGGTAGGTGACAGCAGACTTCCCGTTCTTCCTGTCCGCGTATTCGAGATGCATCCCCGCACCAAGCGCTCCTGGCCGGTACAGCGCGTTGAGAGCGATCAGGTGCTCGAAGCGATCAGGACCGAGCTTGCGCATGAGCGCACGCATTGGCCCACCCTCGAACTGGAACACACCGATCGAGTCACCTCTTCGAAGCATCTCGTACACAGCTTCGTCGTCCAGCGGAACGTTATCGATATCGGGTCGAACGCTCGTATTTCGTTCGATGAGCTCCAAGGCGCGTTCGATCGTCGCGAGGTTTCGGAGGCCGAGGAAGTCCATCTTGAGGAGACCGAGCGCCTCTACACCATGCATTTCGTATTGGGTCACGATCTCAGCGCCCTCACCCTTTTGCTGAATGGGAACGATGTTCGTGAGCGGCTCGGGCGAGATCACCACTGCAGCTGCGTGGATCGAATCTTGCCTCCTCAGCCCCTCGAGCCCTCTCGCAGTCTCGATAATCTCGTGCGCGCCACCGACCGTGTCGAGGAGATCTCGCAGACCAGATGCGGCGGCATAGTGATCACGGTCGTTGGCAGAGGCCTCCGGTCCAGGCGAGTTGAGGCACTGACTGATCGTCGCATCTTTTCCCAGGATCGCAGGCGGCATCGCCTTCGCTAGTTGATCACCTGTCGAGTATGGGTAGTCGAGCACCCTGGCTGCGTCTCGGATCGCCTGTTTGCCTTTGATCGTCGAGAAGGTGATGATCTGCGCCACATGGTCCGAGCCGTACTTGTCGGCCGAATACTTGATCATCTCACCGCGATATCGCTCATCGAAGTCCATATCGATATCGGGCATCTCCGCTCTCCCAGGGTTCAGGAAGCGTTCGAATATGAGTCCATACTGAATCGGATCGAGATCGGTGATCTTCAGGCAGTACGCAACGATCGACCCAGCAGCGCTGCCTCGACCTGGACCCGTCCTGATTTTTTGCTTCCTCGCGTGATCGATGAGATCCCACACGATGAGAAAGTACGCGGAGAAGCCCATTGCGGTTATGACACCGAGTTCATGCTCGATCCGATTGCTCGTCACCTCGTCGAGCGGTCCGTATCGCTTGGATGCTCCCTCCATGACGAGATGTCTGAGGTATGAGTCCTCGTCATAACCATCGGGGACGGGGAACTGTGGAAGGAGGATCTTGCCGAACTCGATGTCGAGATCCACACGCTCGGCGACCCACAGCGTGTTGTTGCATGCATCCCGATATCGGTCCTGCGGGAACAGGGCCCGCATCTGTGCCGCGGACTTGACGTAGAACTCCTGGGAATGGAACTTGAAGCGGTTCTCGTCCGACTTGACCGATCCAGTCTGGATACACAGCAGAGCGTCGTGGGCATCTGCTTCATGGGCGTGTGTGTAATGCGAGTCGTTTGCCGCCAATAGTGGCGCATCAATCGTGCGACCAATCGCCAGGAGGTCATCCATGATCCTGCGTTGAGCAGGGATTCCGTGGTCCTGAAGCTCGATGAAGAAGTTGTCACGCCCAAAGATGTCCTGATACATGCCGGCCGCGGCGAGGGCAGCGTCGAAGTCACGCTCCTGGCCGCGCTGGTCCTCGTCGGCGGTGTCGTCGACGCCGAGCAGCTGCGGCACATGGCCACCGAGACAGCCAGTTGTCGCGATCAGCCCACCGGAAAATCGGGAGAGCAACTCGACGTCCATCCTCGGCTTGTAGTAGAAGCCCTCTGTGTATGCAAGAGACGCCAACTGAATGAGGTTGCGGTATCCGGTTTCGTTCTCGGCGATGATCGACATGTGATATCGCACATCGTCCCTGCGTGGCAGCCGCTCGAATCGTGAGCCGGGTGTCACATAGGCTTCGATACCGATGATGGGCTTGATGTTGGCGGCTCTGGCTGCCTTCATGAAGTCGACGACGCCGTACAGCACGCCGTGGTCGGTGATGGCTACAGCGGGTTGCCCGTCTGCTGCGACCGCGTCGACGAGATCCTTGACTCTTGCCGCCCCGTCGAGCATTGAGAACTCGGTGTGGACATGGAGATGAGCAAAGCTGTCGGCCACCGGTACCCCGCGTCGCGAATCACACGCATGTAAGCACGAAGCCGCGCCGAGCGCACCCGAGAAATGTCAGTCGTCGGTTATCTACCGGCTCAGTCGCATCGAAAACTCATCTCCGATACCCAATCACCTGTCGTCGACCGGTGGCTACATCTCGTGCCGCGGTTCGAACACAGCGCTGGCGTAGTATTGCCTCGGTCAAGGAGGCTGCTACGTGGGTGTTATCGGAGTGCTGACCGCCGGCGGCGACTGCCCCGGCCTCAACGCAGTTATCCGTGGCGTGGTGAGCCGCGCCGTTGCCTCTGACATCGACGTCATCGGGATACGAGATGGCTGGCAGGGCCTGATGCACGACCACACCATGTCCCTCGATCGTGAGTCGGTCCGCGGCATTCTTGGCCGAGGCGGGACGATTCTCGGAACGTCTCGTATGGACCCCTACGTTCATGGCGACGGTCTCGCTACCTGCATGCCGACGCTCACGCGCAACGGCATCGACAAGCTCGTCGTCATTGGTGGAGATGGGACGTTGCGTTCGGCGATGGCCCTCGAAGAGGAGGGCCTCGCGATTGTCGGCGTGCCAAAAACGATAGACAACGACATTGCCGGCACAGATGTCACCTTCGGATTCCAGACTGCCGTGCAAATCGCCACTGACGCTATCGACCGACTGGCTACCACCGCAGAGGCGCACAACCGCGTCGTCGTCGTCGAAGTCATGGGGCGCACCAGAGGCTGGATTGCGACTCACGCCGGTATGGCAGGTGGAGCCGATTACATATTGATCCCAGAGGTGGAGTACGACATTGCCGAGGTTGTCGAGACGATCCGATCCAGGCACCGTCACGGTCATCGATACTCGATCGTCGTAGTGGCCGAAGGTATCGAGCCCCCTCCTGGATATCAAACATCGGAGAACAAGAAAGACGCATTCGGCTTCGATCGCCTTGGCGGTGTTGCCTATCAGGTGGCGAGCGCGATCGAGGATCAGACCAGCTTCGAAACCCGTGTCACGGTACTGGGGCACATACAGCGCGGTGGAACACCGGTGGCGTCAGATCGGGTGCTCGCCACGCGCCTTGGTGTCAAGGCAACTGACCTCGCCGCGTCCGGCGCGTCCGGGGTCATGGTTGCGTTACGAGGCAACGATCTCGTGGCGTGCCCGATCGAAGAAGCAACGGCCACCATCAGAGGTGTGCCGGAGGATCTGTACAGGACTGCGGCGACGTTCTTCGGGTGATCGATCACCCGACAGCGGTCGGAACTACCTCGTCCCGATGGGCGGAGCCTTCTTTGCCGACTTTTTGCGACTCTTCTGTGACTTGGCCACGGTTGCATCGCTCAGTTCCTCGAACGACGCAAGGAGGTGTCGCGCGAGCGCTGGAGGATCGTCGATCACATCTCTCGCGATGTTGATGCCGATATCGATCGAACCGTTGAGAGAGAACATTGCAATCCCAGCGCCGTGACTCTGCCACAGGGGCACCAAGGGATAGGTGGCAAGCATCTGACAGCCGGCCATGTAGAGCGGGAACTGGGGCCCTGGCACGTTTGTGACGGTCATGTTGAAAGGGCGAGCTCTCGACCCAAGACGAGCAGCTAGCGACACAACGGTGGCTGGTGCTCCCGTCGAGAGCGAGACGAGTGTCGAGGCTCCGAGCGCCTGGTCCGTGTCCTTGAGATTCTTCGTCTCCTTCTTGACCATCTGTATGCGTTTGGCTGGATCAGCCTCGCCGACGGGGAGGGCCATGAGCCACATTGCGACTCGGTTACCAAGTGTGCCAGCGTCGTCCTCGGTTCGCACCGATACGGGCGCCATGATCCTGAACTCTGTTGCTTCCACGTCGGCTTCGGTCATCTGCCCCTCTCCGAGGAGGTACGACCTCACTGCCCCTGCCACAATCGCGAGCATCGCGTCGTTGACCGTGACCCCGTGCGTGTCTTTGATTTTCTTCACGCCTTCCAGCGGAAGTTCGAGCCAGTCGAACAGCCGGGCAGGACCGATCTCCCCGTTCAGCGGCGTACGCCCCGTCGGGGTCAGCCACCCAGAGGACAATGACGCCGAGGCTGCCCTGATCTTGCGTGACCAGCTAGCAGACATGTCGCCTATGCCGGTTGCTAGCTGTGAGAGATCCCCAAAGCTCGCGGCGAGCGATGAGACCGTTCTTGATATCTCGCGAACAGCAAGCTCGTTGCCGTTGGGAGCTGGCCGGGGGGACCACGGCTTGGGATCGGCAACCTCCACGTTTGGCGTGAAGTCGAGAATCACCGCCATGAGGTCGATCCCAGACAGACCGTCGATCATGCAATGGTGAATTTTTGTGATGATGGCGAAGCCTCCACCCTCAAGGCCCTCCACGACGTTCAACTCCCACAGCGGGCGGGATCGGTCGAGCTGCTGGGACATCAGCAGTCCGGCAAGTGACTTGAGCTGATCTGGCGTCCCCGGGTGAGGAAGCGCCACGTGGCGGACGTGATAGCCCAAGTGAAAGTGCTCGTCGTCGACCCAGACGGGATGGCCCTCTAGCGGAACAGTTGCAATCCGCTGTCGGTACCTCGGGATCTGGTCGAGACGGGATGCGATGATCGCTCGGATCGTGTCGATGTCGACCCCTTCGTCACCTGAGCAGTCCCCAGGGCCGAACACGGCAACCGCACCGACGTGCATGTGTGTCGCCCTGGACTCGAGCGCCAGGAACGAAGCATCGAGATTGGAGAGGCGTTCGTAATACACACTCACAGGGGTGTCCCCTCGATATCCAGCAGGGCCCCGACGTCCGGAGACCCCAATGCATCCAGACTATCGCGAAGATCACCAGGCAGTGGCGAAAGCACGTCGAGGGACTCCCCACTCACTGGGTGGGTGAACTGCAGCTGACGAGCATGAAGCCATGGTCTGCCAGGGTCTCCAATGACACCCTTGCGCCCGTATGCCACATCGCCGACGATCGGGGCATCGATCGCCTGCATGTGGACTCTGATCTGATGCGTGCGACCCGTCTCCAACATCACGGACAGCATCGATGCCTCCCGATCCGACCATTGTGCGAGTCGCCGGTAGTGCGTCACGGCCGGCCGGCCCGACCGACCGATACACATACGAGTCGGATTCGCCTTGTCCCGTTGAATCGGCGCGTCGATGGTCCCTGTCGTATTCGTGAATCGGCGTGCGACCACGGTGAGATACCGTCGTGACACCGCGTGCACGCGCATCATCTCGACGAGCAGTGTGTACGCCGACTCTGTTCGCGCGACGACGAGGAGCCCTGACGTGTCACGGTCGAGCCGGTGCACGAGACCCCATCGGTCCTGCTGACCAACGCCCTTGATCTCGGGATAGCGCGCGAGGAGGCCATTCGCAAGCGTTCCTGTCGCGCTGCCCGATCCTGGATGCACAACGACACCGATCGGCTTGTCAACAATGATCAGATGTTCGTCCTCATGGGCGACGCGGAAGGGCACGCTCGCATCGGGAGCTAACTCCGCGCTCACGTCCGGCAGCTCAACGTCGATTGGAGACCCGGCTGCAAGCGGCTCTCGTTGTTTGACGGGAACGCCGTTGCAGGTGGCGCCTCCGTCGTCAATGATGTCGCGTACGCGGGCTCGAGAGAGTCCCAGTTCGGTCGCGATCACACGATCGGCTCGTACACCGTCGAGTTCCGGGGGCACAACGAGACGACGCTCGGTCATGATTTGTGGAAGAACACTGCGATCAAGAGGAGCGCAACCCCCACGTCGACCCCTATATCTGCAACATTGAAGGTAGCGAAGAAGTCGACATTGATGAAGTCGACCACTGCACCATCGAACCAGCTCGCTCCGCGCAACAAGCGATCGAGCAGGTTACCGATCGACCCACCGAGCACCAACCCAAGGGCTACAGCTTCGATGCGGCGCGATGCGTCGCCAAGGATGTACACGATCAGCCCTATAACGCCGATGACAACGACCGCAATGATCGGACCCACGTTGGAGAAGAGCGAGAAGCTCGCACCAGTGTTGAACGTCAAGCGAAGACGGAACATGTCCTCGATGATGACGATCGGACCGTCTGATAGATTGTTGATCGCCCACGCCTTCGTGAGTTGGTCGAGAGCGGCGAAAAGCACGCCGATCAGAACGGCGAGCTGTCTGTTACTCAGCCCCGTCGTGCGGCGTTTACCGTCGTCGTCGCGTACGGGATCGCTTCCAACCTCGCCAACGGGATCGGTTCGCCTGTCACTTCGCATATGCCGTAGAGACCCTTCTCCATGCGGTCCTGTGCGTGCAGAACTGCCTCGAGGAGATCTCGAGCGTTCTGTACCATTGATCGATCGGTTTCGAGATCCACGGCAATCGCTCCACCGTCGACGTTGTCGGGGTCGGGGCTACGATCGGCCGATCCCTCGGCAAGCATTGCCTGCTCACGATCGCGCTCATGGTCGCTGATGATCGTTTCAAGTCGCTCACGCTCTTCCTGGAGCCTACGCCCCAGCTTTTTGACCGTTGATGCGGCTAGCTGCCTCGTCATGCTGCCTCCTGGAACGTAGAATGTAGCATCTGACGAGAACTGTTCACCGTCGACCGATGAGTTCCGTTCGAACGGTCGATTCCTCAACACCCCAAAGTTCGACAGTCTTGCTCCGTGACGTGTCGCCTGAAACGACCTCTGCCCTGCCGGCACCGGTCGCCCGCGCGAGCAGCTTCTCAACGGCACGATTGGCCCTGCCCTTTTCCGGGGCTTGCGAGACCCGGACCTTGATCCGGTCACCGTGCACACCAACGATGTCCGTTCTCGACGCGTTTGGCACGACGAGAACGTCAACAAGAACCGAGCGATCGGTGCGGCGAATGGGATCGTCAGACATGGAGGGACGGTAGCGGTATCGCTCCGCGTTGTGGGTGACTAACCTCCCGCTACGCGTTGAAGGGGACGCGCTCGTCCGGTCGATTGGACACAGCGAACAGGGGTTGGTGAGAGCCCTGTGCCTGGAGCGGACGAGACATCACCCCCGAGTTGCGGGAAGAAACCGAACGGAAGTAGACCCCGCCGTCGATCCACGACACGGACGAACGAAGCGGTCGGCAAACGCCGGCAAGCCGGGTGGTACCGCGGGTCCCCCGTCCCGGCACCGAGAGGTGACGAGGCAAGGAACGGATCGTGGCAACACAAGGTATATTCCCAAAGGTCGGCGCATACGTCGACTTTCCGGCTCTCGACGCGCGGATTCTAGATTTCTGGGACTCGATCGACGCCTTTGCTTCGTCGATAGCTCTGCGGGACCAGGATTCTGAGTACGCGTTCTACGACGGACCCCCGTTTGCTACGGGGTCTCCCCACTATGGCCACATCCTGCAAGGCGTCATCAAGGACATCGTCCCGCGCTATTGGACGATGAGAGGGCATCGCGTCGAGCGACGGTTCGGTTGGGACACGCACGGCCTCCCCGTAGAAATGGAGGTCGAGAAGCAACTCGGCGTGTCTGGTCCCCGCGAGATCGACGCACTCGGTGTCGACGTCTTCAACGAGGCGTGCAGAGCAATGGTCAACAACACGACCGAAGACTGGTACGACATCACGAGACGAATCGGGCGATGGGTCGACTTCGACAACGACTACAAAACCATGGACACCGACTTCATGGAGTCGGTTTGGTGGGTGTTCGGGCAGTTGTGGGACCGCGGTCTCATCTACCGAGACTTCAAGGTGTTGCCGTACTCGTACGGAGCAACGACACCGCTCTCGAACTTCGAGGCGAACCTCGACTATCGGGAGGTTGATGACCCAGCGATAACGGTCAGTGTCGAGGTCATCGAAAGCCACGGCCCGGTCGATGCAGGCGATCGGCTCGTGTTCTGGACTACGACTCCATGGACGGTGCCTTCGAACCTCGCAGTGGCGGTCGGGCTCGACATCGAGTACGTCAAGGTCTCGGTGCCTGGGGATGAACGGCATTACTGGGTTGCTGCTGACCGCGTGTACTCCACCTTTGGCGAGGACGTGTCGGTTGTGGGATCAGCTCGCGGCTCCGAGATGATCGGGACCTCCTACGTCCCACCGTTCGGGTACTTCAGCGAGCAACGCAACCAGGGCGCATTCACCGTCGTCGAGTCGCCAGACGTAACGACTGATGAGGGCACCGGCCTTGTTCACATGGCACCTGCCTATGGTGAGGCCGACTTCCGAGCCATGGCTTCTGCCGGGATCGCTGCGATCGTCGATCCTGTCGATGCGGAAGGGCGCTTCACAAGCGAGGTACCAGACGTTGCGGGACGCAACGTGAAGGATGCTGACCAGACGCTGATTGACATGCTCGCTGCGAGCGGGGCGCTCGTCGACCGAGCGACCATACGCCACTCCTATCCGTTCTGTTGGAGAACGGGGACACCGCTCATTTACAAGGCCGTCCCCACATGGTTCGTTGCTGTTGAACGGTTCAGGGACCGAATGGTCGAGATAAATGAGGACATCCTTTGGGTCCCGGCAGCCATTGGTGAGAAGCGTTTCGGTAATTGGCTCGAAGGTGCTCGTGATTGGGCGATATCTCGTAACCGGTATTGGGGTTCCTGTATCCCCGTCTGGGAGTGTGGCGAGTGTGCCGATCAGGTCGCTGTTTCCTCCCGTGAGGAGCTCTTCGATCTCTCGGGGGTGATGCTCGATGACCTCCACAAACATATCGTGGATGGGGTCACCTTCCCGTGCGGACACTGCAATGGCACGATGCGGCGCGTACCGGAGGTTCTCGACTGCTGGTTCGAGAGCGGATCGATGCCCTTCGCCCAGATCCACTACCCGTTCGAGAACAAGGAGCGATTCGAGAGACGGTTCCCTGCGGACTTCATCGCAGAAGGCCTCGATCAGACTCGGGGGTGGTTCTATACGCTGCTCGTGCTCTCAACGGCCATCATGGATGAGGCCCCGTTTCAGAACTGCATCGTCACGGGCATGGTTTTGGCGCAAGACGGTCGAAAAATGTCGAAGTCCCTCAAGAACTACCCCGATCCTTCCCACGTCATCGACGCCTTCGGAGCCGACGCCCTCAGGGCCTACCTGATCAACTCTCCGATCGTGCGAGGCGAACCGTTGCGCTTCACGGAGTCGGGTGTGCGTGATGTGGTGCGAACGGTTCTCCTCCCGCTGTGGAACGCCTATTCGTTCTTCACCACCTACGCGGAGGCGGACGGGCTGACCGCGAACGACCTCGTGACAGCCCGACCACTCGCCGAGCGGCCCGAGATCGACCGGTGGATCATCTCGGTGCTCCAGACGTTGATCGCCGACGTGAATACCCACATGGAGGCATACCGCCTGTACTCGGTAGTTCCGCCGATCATCGAATTCGTCGGTGATCTCACCAACTGGTATATCAGAAGGTCCAGGCGACGATTCTGGGCACACAGGGGACCAGACGACAACACGGACAAGATGGATGCGTTCGCGACGTTGTACGAAGTGCTGACGACCTTTGCCAAGGTCGCAGCACCGATACTGCCGTTCGTCACGGAGGAGATGTACCAGGGCCTCGTGAGAACAGTCGACCCTGAGTCGCCTGCAAGCGTTCACCACACCGACTACCCGTCCGCAGACGTCGCTGCAATCGATGAGGAACTCGAAACAGCGATGACATCCGTGCGAACGGTCGTCAACCTCGGCAGGGGGCTCCGCAAGCGCCACGACGTACGAGTTCGCCAGCCCCTCAACACGGTCACGATCGTGACGAGATCCGCGGCCGTGCAACGCTCGGTAGCGAGCCACGCGACGCTGATTGCCGACGAACTGAACGTTCGATCAGTCGAGGTTCACCATGACGAGGCAGGACTCGTTGATCTGTCGGCAAAGGCGAACTTCAAGGTCCTGGGCCCCCGCCTCGGGAAGGACACGAAGTCAGTAGCCGCCACTATCGCGCAACTCGACCACGACACGATTGCGGCGTTGCTCGATGGGAAATCCTGTGATCTCGACGGTCTCGCCATCACCCTCGAGGATGTCGTCGTTTCGCGATCTCCACGCGAGGGAACGGTCGTCGCTTCCGAAGGAGCCGTCTCGGTCGCGCTCGACACGACCATCGATGACGATCTCCAGATGGAAGGAATCGCGCGCGAACTGATAAACCGGATACAGATGACTCGCAGGCAACTCGATCTCGACGTGACGGATCGCATCGTTGTGCGATGGAGCAGCGACGATGGCGCTATCGCTGAGGCGTTCACGAGACACTGCAAGCTCATGATGTCGGAAGTGCTTGCGACGGACATCGCACAAGCGACCAACCTCGACGTTGATGCTCTTGTCGTAGCTGAGGCCCAGGTGCGCATCGAAGTACACCTAGACGCGTTACAGAAGCCCGGAGAGGATGCCTAAGCCGAGGATCAGGATGAGAGGCGCGAGGTCGAGTGCAGCACCTCCGACACGCACCGGAGGGATCACAGACCGGATTGGCCGAAGCATCGGTTCGATAATGCGACTCAGGAACTCATACGCCTTGCGGATTGGGTGGTCGTAGGGAACACGGCCGAACACGACGACGTACGACAGCACGATCCAGACGATCAACCCCAGCGACAGGAGTTGGATGAGTGATCTGACAGCACTCACGTCAGGTCGACGTGGCGAAGAGGCCGAGTCGCGCGAGACGCTCCTGCTCACCAACGCCGAGAGAGGCACCTGACGGCGTGACGAGGATGACGCCCTGGGCAGTCTTCGACATTTTTCCGTCGAGGGCGTACGTCAGCCCTGATGCGAAATCGACGATTCTGCGAACCATCTCAGGCTCGGTGCTTCGCAGGTCCAACACAACCGTCCTACCGGATCGAATCGAGTCGGCCAGCGTCTGGGCATCCGAAAAGTTTCGTGCGACAATTATCTGCGATTCTGATCCTGTGCGCTTCATCGGCATTTCAGCGGTCGACATCGATCCGGCACTCGGATGAATGTACACGCCGGCTTCCGCATGCAGCCTGTCCTCGGACATCCGCCTCGCTGTCGACGCGGGAGGCTCGACCCGCCTTCCAGGAACGGAGGATCCCGGTGGACGCACCGACGAAGTGAGCGGTTCGTACGTATCAGGGGCGGGAGGTAATGGCTGGCCGGTGGTCGCGACCGGGCGGACGTCGGGCACGGAACCCGATACGTCGATTCCTTGTTCTTCCTCGTCCACAAGCCCGAGGTAGAACAGCGTCTTGTTCCACATTGATGCCATTGCGTCGTTCCCACCTGTCGTCAGTCTTGGCGGTTGTTCGTACCCTCAAAGATAGCCCTTCCCACGCGGATGGTGGTGGCACCTTCCCTGATGGCTACTTCGTAGTCGCTCGTCATCCCCATCGAGCACACCGAGATGCCGTCTCGGCGTTCGCTGTACATGTCGAAAATCGAACGTAACATCGCAAACCACGGTGCCGACTCCATCGGTCGTTCGGCGATAGGCGGAATTGCCATGACACCTCGCACGTCAACACCCGTTGCAAGGACAGCATCGAGTACTTCCTCTGCGGCGTCGGGATCGAATCCAGACTTCTGCGGTTCGCCTGCGAGATTGAACTGTATGAGAACAGGTCCCCCACGGGCCGCAAACCAACGCTGGGCGAGCGAGATACGGTCGAGGGAGTGCAGCAGCGAGACGTTGTCCGCGACGTAGCGAACCTTACGTGATTGCAGCGGACCGACGAAGTGCCATGCTATATCTTCGGGGAGAGACGACTCGATGCGAGCGCGGAGACCTTGCTGCCGGTTCTCTCCAAAGGAACGCTCACCTGCTGCATAGACATCTAGGACATCGTCGTCCGAGCGCATCTTGGAGACCACGACAAGCTCGATCTCTTCGCCGCTCTTCCCTATGCGAGCAGCGGCTGCCGCGATCCGCTCACGGACGCGGGTCAGTTCTTCGGTACCCATACGATCGTCATCTGCCTATCTGATGTGCCGTCCTCACGATAGGAGGCCAGGTCGTCGTTGTCGTATGTGCAGGTAGAGGATCCGGTCAGGGGAACATCTCCAAGCTGGTGAGCGACCGCGGCTTGAAGGTCGACGCTCATCGCTCCTGTTCTCGTCGTGCGTACGTGACCGCCAATCGCCTCGACGACGTCCACTCCGACTTCGTAACAGCACGGCCCTATGTGCGGTCCGACGATGGCGCGCTCGATCTCGTCACCACTCCTCACCATCATCGAGATTGCCGCAGCAACGACCCCAGAGCCGACTCCTCTCCACCCTGCGTGTATGACGGCCCTTGTTCGCTGTCCTAGGAGCACAACTGGAACGCAGTCTGCTGTTGCTATCACCATGGGGAGGCCAGGTACGTCGCTGACGAGCGCGTCCGCTTCGCCGTGGTGTCCAGGCTCTGTGACGAATACGGCTCTCGCGCCATGGACCTGGGTCAGTGTTGCCCACTGGGGCTGAATGCCGACTTCTCGGGATATCGCAACGCGTAGGTCGCGATCGGCGCGTCCGTCACCATCTTTCCTGGTCCCGAAGGCGACTCCACGCACATCGCGAGGAAGCTTCATCCCCTCACAAAACCCGGGATGTCCATTTCATCGGTCCCTCGATGGCTCTCCGTCTCGTCGTCGTCACTCAGGATGGACGGCCGAGGCCGCTGGCCCGAGTTGGAGCCGGTCGCGTGCGGTGGAAACGTTCCACGTCGGTCACGGTCGAATCCTGCCGCGATCACCGTGACCCGCATCTCGTCGCCGAGCGTCTCGTCGATCACAGCCCCGAAGATGATGTTCGCGTCGGCATCGGAGTGTTCGCTTATGAGGCTCGCTGCTGCGTTGACCTCGTGCAGTGACATATCGCGAGGCCCTGCGATCGACAGCAGCACGCCACGTGCTCCCTCCATAGAGCTCTCAAGTAGCGGACTTGAGATAGCCTTCTCTGCAGCTTGCTGTGCGCGGGAGTCACCTGTCGCTATTCCGATGCCCATAACTGCGGATCCCGCGTCAGACATGACGGTTTTGACATCTGCGAAGTCGACGTTGATGAGGCCGGGTGTCGTGATCAGCTCGGTGATGCCCATCACGCCAGCGGTAAGTACTTCATCGGCCATACCGAAGGCATCAGTCACCGGTGTGTTCGGATCGGCGATCTCAAGTAGGCGCTGGTTCGGGATGATGATCAGGGTGTCCACCGCGCCCTTCAGGGCTTGGATGCCTTGCTCTGCCTGAACGCTTCGCCTGCGACCTTCGAAACCGAACGGCCTCGTCACCACCCCAACGGTGAGCGCCCCGAGTGATTTGGCGACCTCTGCAACGATTGGCGCCGCACCCGTCCCCGTGCCTCCGCCCTCGCCAGCGGTGATGAACACCATGTCTGCGCCAGAGAGTGCATCTTCTATCTCGTCTCGGTGATCCTCGGCGGCAGCGTGTCCTACCTCAGGGTTGGCGCCCGCGCCAAGACCGCGGGTTGACTCTCGGCCGATGTCGAGTTTCACATCGGCATCTGACATGAGGAGGGCTTGAGCATCGGTGTTGATCGCGATGAACTCGACACCTCCGACACCAATGTCGATCATCCGGTTGACTGCGTTCACGCCACCACCGCCAACGCCGATCACCTTGATCACGGCGAGATATGTGCTCGGTGGTTTGCTCGATTCCTTCATCCTGTCCATCCCTCCCCACGAAGGTACGAGCGAACCCTAGCCACGCGGTTGAGGTATCCGGGTCGCTTACTCCTCAACCTCAACTACAGGTTGAGGGTTCGTCACTGCCGGCCGTAGCGGTGCTATCAGATCGATTGTCGCGCCATCTAGCAGTCCATCGTCGATCAGCACAGCCAGGACGGTTGCCTTCGTCGCCAGATCGACAGGTCTACCAAGGCGGACGGTGTGCCCTGCGACGGTCGCGTACAAACCCTCCCCTTCGGTGTAAAGCACTGCGCCTGGAGCAAGATCGGGCCGCAATTCCGTCACGAAACGTATCGATGCTCGAACCATCGGGTCGTCGATGACGTCGCCGGCTACCACAGGACCGAGGTCGATATCGATGACTGCGGAATCCCCTGTGGGGGCGGCGGTTGGTTCGAGAACGGTCGACGCGAGAGAGATGAGTATCCAGCCGGATCCGGCACGAACCGGGGCGACCGGATCGTGCTCTGTGATCGTGATCGTGATTCTGCCGGGCCACGTTACCGAGACGTCGGCGGAGGCAACCCAGGCATCTGCTTCGATCGCTTGCTCGATGGCGCCGCCGTTGACGTCGATCGTTGGCGTGCCAACACCGACGCCGAGTTCGCTCAGTACCCACGCAGGATTTGATCGCTCGGCTCCAGAGATGTCAACGGTCGACACCGATAACAACGGGCTACGAATCAACCAAAACCCAAAGGCACCGACTGCGGTCAAGGCGATCGTGATCAGGATCCAGCGCAGCCGCCTGCGTGCACGTTCCTCAGATACGCTTCGCCTACGTTCAGCGACGCGCGGCTCCATCGCCGTCATACTCGATCGCCTCCATGGCTGAATTCGCCGAGGAACCGAATCTCCGGTTCGAGGTCGATCCCTGTCCTGTCGCGTACGGTTGATCTGATCTGCTGCACGAACGCGAAGATATCGTCAGCGGTCGTCGCATCGGTGGCGACGAGAAAGTTGGCGTGGATCGGAGAAACCTGAACGGAACCGAATCGTCGTCCCTTGAGACCGAGCCCATCGATGATCGCACCAGCAGAGCCTTCTTCGGGGTTCTTGAAGATGCTGCCGGCATTGAGCGTTCCACCTGGCTGGTGTTCCTTTCGCCACCGTGTCACCGATCGCAGCTCCTCTTCGAGAGCCTCTGGGTTCCCTGTTGTCGTGTTGTATGTCGCCTGAACGACGATCTGGCCGTCTCCAAGGTTGGAGTGCCTATAGGCCAGGCCGAGATCTATCGGAGTTGCACGGACGGTCTCGTTCGTCGCCGTATCGAGAATCACGGCATGGTCGAGGACGTGCGCGGTGTCGGATCCGTGACCGCCAGCGTTCATGCGAATCGCTCCTCCTACCGATCCTGGGATACCAACGTAGAATTCGAGGCCTGCGCGGCCACGGCTCGCGGCGAAGCGAGCCAACTTTGGAAGCGTGACACCCGCTCCCGCGACGACCATGCCATCCAATCGGACGTCGGCCACCTGGAATGACCGGCCGAGCTTGAGGACAAGTCCGTCGATCCCTCTTTCGGAGATTACGACATTGCTCCCACGCCCGAGTACGAGAACGGTCATGCCGTCTGGCACGAGGGCAAGTATCTCCCGTAACTCTCCGAGATCGGAGGGCTCAGCAAACAAGCGCGCATCGCCACCGACTTTGTACGTGGTGAACGGAGCGAGCGACACCCCGGATTTGACAGCAGGATGCTCGATCATCCTTCCGTCTCGATCGCCCTTGCAATGGCACCAGCAAGCGATGTGATGTCTCCCGCACCGAGTAGCAGCACGATGTCGCCCGATTCTACGTTCGCCGCAACAAGGCCAGGAATGTCAGCGAGCCGCCTGACGAACCGCACATCTCCGTCTGCCGCCTCTGTTGCTTGCGCTACAAGGCGACCGCTCACGCCAATGATCGGGCGCTCCCCTGCGGCATAAATGTCCGTCACGATGACCAGGTCCGCCAGAGCCAGCGGGGCACCGAATTCTGGGGCGAGGTCGGCCGTCCGTGTGTAGCGATGCGGCTGGAATACGGCAATCACGCGACCAGCCGAACCAACAGAAGCAGCCGCGATCGTGGCGGCCACCTCGGTTGGATGGTGTGCGTAATCGTCAACGATGGTGACTCCGCCGACCTTGGCTCGTATCTCGTATCGACGCCGAACACCAGCGAACTCCCGGAACGATTCTGCACCGGCCGCAACGTCGTATCCGACCTCTCCGAGGAGGGCGAGAACTCCTGCAGCGTTCGAGGCAAGGTGCTCTCCCGGTTTTGGCAGCAATACCTTCGTGACACTCGTCGGCCCGCGCAGGGTGAACGCAACACCTCCTCGTTGGTGCTCAAGCGACGAGATTCGCCAGGAAGCGTCCTCTGAGAATCCGTACGTTGTGATCTCCGTGACTTGTGCGAGCCGTCGGACTCCGGCGTCATCAACGCACCCAACCTTCGGCCCATCGACGCGACCGACCACTTGAGCGAAAGCATCCTCGAGAGCAGCGACCGTCCCGTAGTGGTCGAGGTGGTCCGACTCGATATTGGTCACGAGAATCGCGTCGAGTGACAGATGCCTGAAAGTGCCGAAGGCTTCGTCCGCCTCAAGGAGGAACAGGTTGTCCGAGCCGAGGGAAGCACCCGTGTTGAGACCGACCATTTCACCTCCGACAACGAACGTCGGGTCCATACCCATGCTGCGTGTTGCTTGGACACCAAGTGCTGTGGATGTCGTCTTGCCATGGGTTCCGGCGAACCCGATCGTCGTTCGTTCCGATGTCAGCGCGCTCAGCAATTTCGGGCGGCGCCATACGTCGATTCCCAACGACCGAGCTGCAGAAAGCTCAGGATCGGATTCGGGCACGGCCGATGACGCGATCACCAACTCCACGCTCCCCATCGCCTCGGGTCGGTGGCCGATCCACGTATCGACATCGACATCGCCCAAGGAGTCGAGCATACGGCCGGGTTTGAGATCTGAACCAGAGACATCGTGTCCGAGTTGACTCAGCAACTTCGCGAGGCCTGACATCCCAGCCCCTCCTGCGCCGACGACGTGTATGCGATGAGCTATCAAGCTTCCTTTACGCACGCTGTACCTCAAGTACTCGGTCGGCTACCGCTTCTGCTGCACCGCGATGTGGCGAGTTCGCAAGTGACGCGGACATTTCTTCGAGACGGTAGCGGTCGGATAGCAACGCGTTCACGGTTTCAAGAATCGCCTTTGAGTCGGATTGATCGATAACGACGACGCCACCTGCACTCTCAGCGTCTGCAGCGTTCAAGGCCTGATATCTCCTACCAGCAGGCAGAGGAACGATGATCGCCGGCGTTTGGGTTGCATGCAGCTCGGCCACGGTCAGCGCTCCCCCCCGCGCAAGAACGAGATCTGCGGCAGCGTACAGCAACGGCATGTCATGCTCGTAGCCTGAGACGACCCAACGATCAACAGACGCCGCTTCCTGCGAGAGTTTGTCGATGTGCATTGGCCCCGTGACGTGAATGATGTGAAACGTGCGGTCTCTGCTCGACGCCATTTCGCGCGCAAGTTCGTTGAGCGCGCTCGCACCGAGGCTCCCGCCGACCACCGCGAGCACCATCGCGTCTTGATCGACACCGTAACGAGTTCTTGCTTCCGCGCGGAGTGCAGTGCGGTCGAACCTGCTGAACGCACTGCGCAACGGATTCCCAACGATCTGCGCCATCGGAAGCTTGTCGAGAGCAGGGGCGAATGCAGCGAACACCGCATCGGCCCGTCCAGCGATCAGACGGTTCGCAACCCCAGGAACAGCGTTCGCCTCATGGACCACGAGGGGAATCCCCTGCTGCCTCGCTGCAAGGGCGGCCGGTCCGGACACATACCCACCGAACACGACCATCGACGCGATGTGCCTGGCCTCGATGGCTTCGGCGATCACCTTGCGCGCCCTTCGCACCTTCATCGGAAGGACCAGGTTGTCGAGTGACAGCGACCGCCGTATTCCATGGATCTCTACGTGAACGAACGGGTATCCGGCCTCAGGGATAACGGTCGCCTCGATCCGGTCGCCACCAAAGAACACAATGTCATCGCGTGACACGCCATGGGTGAGGAGTGCCTCTGCTACGGCGAGAGCCGGATACACATGTCCTCCCGACCCTGCCGCTGCTACACCGACGGTCATGCCTCATCGTCCATTCCTCGAGCTTGGGAGATATTGAGCAGAACCCCAATGGCGAATAGGTTGACGAGCATCGCGTTCCCGCCACTCGAGATGAACGGGAGCGGCACGCCGGTGATCGGAAGGACGGCGACGACACCTCCGATGTTGACGAGGGCCTGGATGCTGAGCCAGGCGACGATCCCAACCGCAAGCAATCGACCGAACATGTCAGGCGCCCTGAACGCGATCGATACCCCCACAGCTGCGAGGAGCGTGAACAGAGCGACGACAATGACGGCTCCTGCAAACCCGGTCTCCTCGCCGATGATCGCGAAGATAAAATCTGTGTGCGCGTTCGGTAACCACGACCACCGTGCTCGACTCTGACCGAGCCCAACCCCAAACAGTCCGCCGGTTCCGAGCGCCACCATGGACTGAACCGCTTGTAGACCGGACCCCTTCGCCTGCGCGAACGGGTCGAGGAAGCTCAGGAGGCGATCCTTGCGATAGTCCGCGGACATCGCCAAGGCCGCCAACGAGAGTGCGCCAAACGATCCGAGCCCAAAGACGAAACGGAGCGGAACCGTCGACGATACAAGCACAATGAACGCAGGGACAACGATGAGCAACATGTTTCCGAAGTCTGGCTGCATCAGCAGCAGGAACGTCACTGTGCCGAGAATCACACCGACAGGCACCACAACGTGACGGATGTCGTCCAGGAGGTCACGTTTCTTCGTGAGAACTGCTGCGAGTAGCGACAGAGACGCAAATTTCGCGAATTCGGCAACCTGCAGCGTTATCGGACCGAGAACGATCCACCGCGTTGCGCCACCGCGCTCGTCGCCACCGACGATCGTGAGAATCAACCCCACAACGACGGCGATGTACGCAGGGAGAGCAATACGCCGCCAGAATCCGTACGGAACGAATGTGGCAATCACCAAAGCCCCAAGACCAAAGCCGACCCACATCACCTGCTTCGTGAACAGGCTGAACTGATCCGCATTCGCCGAAATCGACACGACAGAAGATGCTGAGAGCATCGCCCCCAAGCCGATAACGAGCAACATCGAAACGACCACGAGCAGCAGCGCTGAGCGTTTACCGCCCGCAGACCGAACACGTTCGCGTGTTCTCGCGTGCGGCCGTGTCTTCTTTCTCTCTGCGGTATCTGTCATCCCACTATTCCTCAGTTGGACGCGCAAGGCGTGCAAATACCTCACCGCGCTCGGCGTACGACGAGAACTCATCGAAGCTCGCGCACCCAGGCGACAACAACACGGTATCGCCCTCGACAGCAATTTCTCTGGCTTTCGCAACTGCCTCCACCATCGTTGATGTCGTCACAACCGTGCCAGGGGAGGCGTCAGCGATTTCGCCTGCAGCCTCCCCGAAGGCGATTACGGCTCGTACGGTCGGAATGTGTGCGAGCGAGGAGAGGTCAAGGCCTTTGTTCTGACCACCAGCAAGCAGAACGACGCGATCGAACGCAACGGCCGCAGCAACGGCCGCATGCGGGTTCGTCGCCTTCGAGTCGTTTATCCACGTAACTCCATTGGCGACGCCGACCACCTGGCGTCGATGCGCCCCAGGGGTGAAGGAAGCAAGCACGTGGGCTACTCCTTCAGCCTTGGCGCCGCAGACCATTGCAACGGTCCCAGCAACGACCAGGTCGAAGAGATAGCTCGGATCTTGCACGGCGGTGGCGAAACGATGGCCACCGATGACGACATCGCCACGCTCGACGCCGTTGCCACCATCAGGTAGGCGCACACCTGAGCATGGCACAAGGATGCCTTCGGCGCCCTCTACTACCTCTACGACCACCGGATCGTCGATGTTGTAGGCAAGGACTGCGTCGCCGACCGTAAACGCCGATATGCGCGCCTTGGCATCTCTGTACTTGTCGAACGACCCGTGCCAATCGAGGTGGTCTGGGCTGATATTCAGGAGCGCAGAGGCAAGCGGAGTGAGCCGGTCAATGAACCTGAGCTGGTACGAGGACAACTCCACGACGAGTAGGTCGGTATCATCGTCTCCAAGCGATGACACAGGCGTGCCAACGTTTCCACAAGCCACCGCATTGACTCTGGAGGCGATGAGCATGGCTGTAGCAGCCTCAGTCACGGTTGTCTTTCCGTTGGTGCCCGTGACTGCCAGATAGTCAACCGTCACATGCTCGAGACCGAAGCCCGCTTCGGTGACGATACCGATTCCTGCTTCGAGAGCATCAGCGATCGGTGGTTTCGTCTCTGCAAACCACGGGCTCGTGACAATCCGATCGACACCGGCGAGGTAGCTCGCCGACCACGTCCGTGGCAGCATCGTGATATCTCCTGGAACGTCTTCGATGCGTACTGCGTGTTCCTGATCGAACAGGAGAACCTCTGCACCGTCACGAACAGCGAGCTTCGCTGCGTCCTTCAATCCTCGGAGGCTCGCACCGAGAATCAAATACCTCACGGGACGATCGATCCGGGTCCTGACACCCAGTCGGCGTAGAACAGGCCGATGCCGATCGCCACCGCGATCCCAGAGAGGATCCAGAACCGTACGATGACCGTCGTCTCCGGCCACCCCTTGAGTTCGAAGTGGTGGTGTATGGGCGCCATTCGGAAGATCCGCTTTCCGAAGACACGATACGAGATCACCTGCATGATGACCGATACCGTCTCAACGACATACAGTCCTCCGAGGACGATGAGCAGTAGTTGCGTATTTGTCAAGAGAGCAAGCGCCGCCATGGCCCCGCCTATGGCATGCGAACCGGTGTCGCCCATGATGATCTTCGCGGGTGAGGCGTTCCACCAGAGGAACGCCAAGGACGCCCCGAGGATGGCGGCAGCAAATACGGCAAGATCAAGCGCACCGTCGACCTGGTAGAAAGTCGGGTTACGAGACTGCCAGAACCCGATGAGCACGTATGCACCGAATACGAGAGCAGACGACCCCGCGACGAGACCGTCGAGACCATCGGTGAAGTTGACGCCATTCGCCGTAGCAGTGAGCATGAACAGCACCAGGAAGAAGAAGAGGACCGGTCCCAGATCGATACCGAATGGCCGTGCGAAGGACAACTCGTGGCTCACGCCGATGGCGGATGCCCCCCATGCGAACACGACCGCTATGAGAAGTTGACCACCGAACTTCCAGCGCTTTGAGAGGCCTTCGTTTCGCTTTCTTGCGTACTTCGTAAAGTCATCGAAGAACCCGATGACAGCCATGCCCACGAGAGCGAACAATGCGAGCAACGCCTTGTCGTCCATTGGCTGGTAGCTGAATCCGAAGCCTTCGCCTAGCGTGAAGAACTTGTAGCGAGCCAGCACGTAGCCGATCGTCGCACCGGCGACGATGACGATGCCACCCATGGTCGGCACGCCCTGCTTGTGCATGTGACCCTCTACCTCGGCTTGGATGAATTGGCCGATATTCCGCCTGCGCAAAGCCTTGATGGCGAGCGGCGTGGCAAAAATCACGATCACGAACGCCAGAGCGGACGACATCAGCAGCGTGATCACGGTGTAGATTCCTTGATGAGAGCCAGAGCGAGACGTTCAAGACCTGCTGAACGAGATGCCTTCACCAACACTACGTCCCCTGGTCCGAGAATGCCGGTGAGGGTATCCAATGCTGCATCCGTATTGGTTGCGTGCTCCACGAGGTGTGCAGCGCCGAGAGCGTATCCGTGATCTGGCCCAACAAGAATGAGTCTCTCGAAGCCGAGCGTTGCTGCTAGCTGCCCCATCGCTCGGTGCTGTGCCTCACATACGCCACCGAGTTCGGCCATCGCTCCGAGCACCGCAATGGACCTGCCCGGCATAGCTGCAACGGTTTCAAGGGCGGAGGCTACGGACTGCGGGTTCGCGTTGTATGTGTCATTGACAACCGTGTAGCGGCCACGGTGAACGTCCATGCGCCATTGCGAGCCTGTCGCTGCGGACATCCTGTCGATGAACGGATCGATCGCGAGGCCGAGTGCGCAGCAGACCCCAACCGCGGCCGCGGCATTGAGCGCTTGATGGGATCCAGCCATCGCGAGTCTGCCGCTGTATGTCACGTCGTCGATCGTCAGCCCAAACGTGACGGAGCCATTCTCGTCGACATCTGAACGCGTGACAGCGATATCTGCGGGAGGTGGGCCGAACGTGAGCGTCCGTCGATCTGCCTGGCGGCGTAGGCGAGGCTCATCGGAGGGAAGGATCGCGACCCCGGATGGAGCCAACGCCTCGATGAGCTCGAATTTCGCGTCAGCTAACCCTGACTCGGAGCCGAACGTCTCAAGATGGACAACACCAAGATTCGTGATTACTGCCACGTCTGGCCGCACGGCGGGCGCTAACCAGCGAATGTGGCCCGCACCCCGCGAGCCAACCTCGACAATCAGCGCAGCCGCGCTCGACGGTGTCGAGAGCACGGTGAGCGGCACACCAATCTCGTTGTTGTATGAGCGAGGTGATGCCCAAGAACCGGCGATTCCTGCTTCGAGGAGATCCTTCGTCGAAGTCTTTCCAGTCGAGCCGGTGACAGCAATCACCGGCATTGCTAGCTCGCTCCTCCGTTTCGATGCGAGTCCCTTCAGTGCCTCGAGTGTGCCTTCGACCTCGATCCTCGGCTCCACGCCGACACACCTGCCTCGTTCGACCACGACCGCTCCGGCTCCTGCCGCGATCGCTGCGGCTGCGAAGTTATGCCCGTCAAAGTGCTCGCCGGCGATTGCTACGAATAGAGACCCCGACGGCACCGATCGGCTATCGATCGTCACCGATGTGATCTCAACGTCGGAGTCGCCGCGAACGACCCCTCCGAGCACGTGAGCGATATGACCAAGGGTCCAGCCCAGATCGATGTGGTGGCTGGTCACGGTGCCCTCAATCCGAGAGCCTCGAGGGCTGCTCTAGCTTCGAGACGATCGTCAAACGGTGTGATGACACCGTGAGCCTCGATGCCTTGCTCATGCCCTTTGCCCAAGATGAGCACGATGTCTCCGTCCTTTGCAGAGGACAGTGCGTCGCGTATGGCGGCCCCCCGGTCGAGCACCGTATATGCATTCGCTCCCGGAACTGCATCAGCTCCCCTCCGCACCTCACCGGCGATCGTGGCGGGGTCCTCACTCCTCGGGTTGTCGGAGGTTACAACGGTGAGATCAGCGAACCGAACAGCTGCAGCGCCCATCAACGCCCGCTTGTCCTTGTCTCTGTCACCCGCTGCTCCGACTACGGCGATCACTCTGCCCGTTGCAGCTTCGCGCGCTGCCTGGAGTACCTCTGATATAGCGTTCGGCGTGTGTGCGTAGTCCACCACGACACGAAACGGTCCTGTGTGATCGATGAGCTCCATACGTCCAGGGATGATGGTCAGATCGGCGAGACCCTCCGTGATCGCGTCGACCGCCGTATCCATAGAAATCGCAATGGTCGCCGCCACGGCGGCGTTCGAAACATTGAACGCACCGATCAGAGGGATTGAGAAGTCCATCCGCTCGCCGCCGTACTCGAGACCAAACCGGGTGCCGCCAGGGAACCCATCCACATCGACGATCTGCACGTCAGCTGCAGGATCTGACCCAACAGTCAATCCAGGAACGTCGCTGATGTCGAGCAAGCGCCTTCCGTAGTGGTCATCGATCGAGATCACACTCCGCCGTGCACGCTTCGAGTCGAATAGCGCGGCCTTTGCCTCGAAGTACGATGCCATCGAGCCATGAAAGTCGAGGTGATCCTGAGACAAGTTCGTGAAGGCGACCACGGCGAAGCGAATCGCATCCGCCCTGTGCAGCTTCATGGCGTGCGACGACACCTCCATGGCGACAACCTCGACACCGGCGTCGCGCATCGTCGCGAGCAATTCCTGAAGGTCGGAGGCTTCAGGGGTTGTGCGTTCGACCGCAATTGGCGTGCCTGCGATTCGCGCTCCCAGCGTTCCGACCAGCCCCGGTATTCGACCGGCTGCACGCCAAATCGATTCGCATAGGTGTGCAACGGTTGTCTTCCCGTTCGTTCCCGTAATACCCACGATCTCGAGCGCCTGATCCGGTTTCCCGTAGACGGTTCGGGCCGCCCATGCCATTGCGGCCCGCGAATCTGGTACGACGATCTGGGGAACATGGTCCTCAACCGGGTACTGAACCAGCACACCGCTCGCACCAGCTTCGAGCGCTGAAGGAACAAAGGTGTGCCCATCGCTGAGGTCGCCAGTGACCGCAACGAAGAGAGATCCTGGTTCGACATTTCGCGAGTCATGCGTGACCGAGGTGATGTACGTCTCTGGATGTCGGACCGAGGCCTCTGTGCCGAGCGATCCAGCAATGGCTCCCATGGTCACACCGTGGTCAGCCACGTCAATTCCGATCTGGGGCCACACCGAGTTGATGGAGCGCCGTCTGGGCAACCTCTGCGAACACAGGTGCGGCGGACGCTCCGCCGAGGGAGAGGCTCACGCCATCATCGGCTTCGCCTGTAGGCGTATCGAGCACAATAGCAACCACGACCTTGGGATCTCCGAGTGGCGCCATACCGATGAACGACGCAATAGTCGCATCGGTGTAGACGCCCTCAGTTGAATCGAACTTCTGGCTCGTGCCCGTCTTGCCTCCTGCGGTGTAGTCGGTCATGCGTCCACGGCGCCCCGTGCCCTCTTCTTCGACGACTCTTCCGAGTATCCAACGCATAGTTGCAGCCGTGTCAGCCGACAAGACCCTTCGGGTGCGCGGCTGGGTGATGATCCGCTCTCCGCTCGCAGGGATGATCTCGCTCACAAGATACGGTTCGGTCCAGATCCCGTCATTGGCAACCGTTGCATACACCGCTGCCATCTGAAGGGCCGTGGTCCCGACGGCATAGCCGATGGCGATCGAAGATCCAGAAGTCACGGACCATCTCGAAGGCGGTTCAAGAGTTCCGTAGCGTTCCCCTGCAACGTCGAGACCGGTCACACTCCCCAGACCGAAATCGGTCAGGTATTGGAAATGGAGTTGTTTTCCTAGCCGTCGTTCGATCTCGATGGCTCCAACGTTCGAGGAGCGCTTCACGACGTCGGCGACCGGCATCCAAGGCGGCATTCGCCCCTCATCGGTGTACTCGAACGATCCGACCGTAACGGACCGAGGCGTGTCAATGGGCGTGTCTGCGTCGACGATCCCCTCGTTGATCGCTGCGGCGATCGTGATCACTTTGAGAGTCGAGCCAGGCTCGTACACGTCTGCGACGGCCCTGTTGCGCAGAGCATTGGGGGTCACCTGGGACCGATCGTTGAGGTCGAGAGCCGGCCAGTTCGCCATCGCAAGAATCTCACCGGTCTCGGGGGCTAGAACCACGATCGTCCCTCCGATCGCAGATGTACGCACTATCGCTTTACTCAACGCCTGCTCTGCGGCAAATTGAATCTCTCGGTCAATCGTTGTGACAATATTGGATCCAGGCACAGCCGGCTCCACCCGCGCGTCACCTTGAGGGATGACTCGACCGTACGGATCCCGTTCGACGATGAGCTGCCCCGGATCGCCCTGGAGCTCGGAATCGAACGTCCTCTCAAGACCCTCGATGCCGGACCCATCGTCGTTGGCTGTGAGACCGATCACTTGAGCTGCTACCGAGCCGGCTGGATATACGCGCAGCGGCTGCTTTCTATAGAACACCCCGGAGAGGTCGGCTTCCTCCACCGCTGCGACAATCGCGTTCTTGTCCGGCGTTGGAATACGCATAATGATCTCGGCGTATCTGCTCCCGGAATCCCGTGCTTGGCTCAGCCGCAACCGCAGTGTCTGCTCGTCGGTGTCGCTAAAGGGTGCAAGCACGATGGCTGCGGCTACAGGGTCGTCCAGCATCTGGGGATCGACGATTACGTTCCAACCATCGATCGTCATTGCAAGCTCGACGCCATCGCGATCGTAGATCGTCCCGCGTGGGGCTGCTATCGACTGTACCTTGATTCGTTGATCGAATCCCACACTGGCGAGTGTCACCGCCTGTGCACCCTGGAGGTTGAACAGTCGATATCCGATGCCAGCCCAGGCAACAACGATCGCTAAACCGACCACGAGAAGCCGGAGATCGCCGCGCTTCCACACCCGTGCCTTCATCGAGCCACTTCCAGTCGGCGGTCCGTTGGGGAGATCCAGCCGCTAGGGCTCGGCCAGTTCGTCATCGGTCCCTCCCTCCTCACCGTTCAACGAGACAGGTTCGCGTCATGGGCGCTCGCTGCTCAAGGCCGCCAGAGGCGCCTCATCGTCGACGGCATCAGCTCGAGGGTTGAGACCTGCAACGACGAACGTGATCCTTTCGTCTGGGTATACGAGTCCGATCTGTTCAGCTTGCGTTGCAATCCGTTCAGGGTTCTGAAGTTGAGCGATTTCAAGGCGGAGGTCGAGCTGCCTTGACTCTTCGATCGTGATCTGGTCGTTGAGGGTGTCAAGTTCGAAGGCTGACCGATCCAGCGCGATCCGAAGGTAGATCATCGCGAAGAACACGGCGATGACGAGAACCGTGAAGAGAACGAGAGGCACCATCCGGGGACCACCGGCGGTCTCTGCCGCCCTCGTTGCACGTTTCGCTCGTCTTGACGCGTACGGAATCGTCTGTGCGGTCACCGCTCAACCCTTTCGGCCACACGCAAAACGGCGCTACGCGCTCGCGGGTTGCGGGCGATCTCATCGTCGGACGCCCTCACAGCCTTTCGCGTCAGGATTCGGATATCAGGAGCTGCGCCACACACGCACACCGGAAGTTCCGGTGGGCACGTACACCCGCGAGCACGAGCATTCATTGCTCGCTTGATGATCCTGTCCTCGAGGGAGTGGTAGGCCATCACCACGACACGGCCGCCGACTTCGAGACAGTCGAAGACATCCGCCATGATGTCGGAAATACCTTCGAGTTCGTCATTGACGGCGATGCGAAGAGCTTGAAATGTCTTTCGAGCCGGGTGTCCTCCCCTTCTTGCAGGGGCTGGTACCGCATTGGCGATACATGATGCAAGCGACTCCGTGTCCGTGAAGGGTCGCTCTCGCGTGATCGTCTCGGCGATTCGCCTGGCGAAGCGCTCCTCACCGTACTTCGAGAAAATCTTCGCAAGCTCATCGGCAGTCGCCGTATTGACGATCTCGCCAGCGGTCGTGGTTGCGTCGTCCCCCATGCGCATGTCGAGTGGGCCGCTGCGGTGATAGGAGAACCCGCGCTCGGCACGATCCAGTTGGTGGGAGGAAACACCGAGGTCGAGGAGGATGCCGTCGACCCTCCGAGGGATTCCGAGCGTTCCGAGGATCGAGGCGAGGTCACGGTAGTTCGCCTCGACGAGCGTGAGGCGACTGTCCGAGGGAGCCTGGCGCAGTGCTTCAGTGTCTCGATCAATGCCGACGATGCGGACGTCCCGATACCGGTCAAGAAGCGCACGTGTGTGCCCTCCCCCACCAAACGTTCCGTCGACGATCCATCCAGCCGACACCGGTGTGAACCAGGTGAGGACCTCCGAAACCATCACGGGAACGTGGTACGAGCTGTCGTTCGGTGTGGGCTGATCCATGGTCAGTCCCCCGGAGCGCTGGCGCCAAAGTGGAAGCGGGCGGAGTAAGGGGCCTCCCAATTGGCATCCGGGGGACTGACCGCGAGCCAGCCCACTGTGTTTCGTCACCACTGTTTTCTGTCATATCCCTTCCTCCGACAGTGCCTCCTCTATTCCGGCGTAGTACTCATCGGCTTCTTGCGCGACCGACTCCCACGTTGTTGTATCCCATATCTCGACTCGGTCCGCGACACCGACCACCGTTACGTCCTTCTCAAGAGCCGCGTATACCCTCAGCGGCTCGGGAATCTGACACCTCCCCGCTTTGTCCAGCGTTTGATCGATCGCTGATGCAAAGAAGGACCTGGCATAGTTGCGGGCACGACGATCCGTGCGGGGAAGTTTCAATACTCGCTGCGCTTCTGCATCCCACCGCTCGAGTGCGAAAACGTACAGACAGCGTTCCTGTCCCTTTGTGATGATGCAGCCGTCCGCGAGCGCGGCGCGGAACTTCGATGGCATCACGACCCGACCCTTCGCGTCAAGGGAATGGCTGTGCTCACCAAGGAACATGCTCCACGCTCTCCATCATCTTGAACTATCTCCCACGAAGCCCCACTATCGCCCACTTCGCGCCACTTGTCAACTCAATCTCCCATTGATGTGTCCCGATTCGACCCATGGGCGCGAATCAGCGGCGGTGCTCTGTAGTGGTCTCTCGAGGAAATGGTCACTAGCCTGGCTGAAGAAATCCGGGAGGAATGACTACATGCACGTGCTGGTGGCCACAGATGGAACGATGGACATCGACGAAACGGCCAGATTCGCAACGGCGCTCGCGTGCGACGAAGGCACCACAACCGTAGCGACCATCGTTCGAATCCCGAGGCGTTTGCTCCAGGAACTACGAGAACAGTATGGCGAGCAACCAGGTGTTCACGTGGACTCCGACGCCGAGTACGTCGGTTCTCCCAGTGTTTCGCCATCCGCCCCTGCTGGATGGCCAGGTGACGACAGCGTGATCGAGCAGTACCTAGGAAACAAGCGCGACGAGGTAGCACATCCCGTCGTCGAAGCCATCCGTGCTCGCGGAGGGAGAGCCGACTCGATCGTGCGAGAAGGCGACGACGTTGAGATGGACATCATGAACCTCGCGGAGGAGATCGGGGCCCACGTAATCGTGATCGGCTCACACGGCCACGGGGCGTTTCAAGGCCTGCTCGGCTCGACTGGAGCCAAGCTGGTGCGAAGGTCTCCAATGCCGGTACTCGTCATTAGGTAAGGTCTAGGCACTGCTGAGGGCTCACCGTTTAGCACGACATAGAGGGGCTCACCTGATCCGGCATCACGCCGAGAGAAACGGTCCCCACGTCCGATCGGTCTCTCCCCCTACAGCCAGATGGACCCAGTCGAAGCGACCAGGTCTCGACGGGGAGCTGGTCAAGTCGAGGCCGGCCTGCAACGGCGTCCTTCCACCCTTGCGAGTGTTGCACCGCTGACAGGAAGCCACGACGTTCTCCCACGTGTGGGCACCACCTTGAACCTTCGGGATGACATGGTCGATGTTCTCTGCTCTTCTCCCGCAGTACTGGCATCGATGGCCGTCACGCAGGAACACGGCACGTCGAGTGAGTGCGATCGTCCGGTTGTACGGCAGAGGCACATATCGGCGGAGCCGGACCACAGAGGGAACCTCGAACGTGACAGACTCGGCACGCCATCGTCGGTCGGTACTCGCAATGAGGTCGGCCCGCTGGCGATACACGAGCACGATCGCGCGACGCGCTGATACCACAGAGAGCGGCTCGTTGCTTGCATTCAATATCAGCGTCTGTACCAAAGTCCGGTCAGGGTACCAGCTAGGCTTGTGCCGCCAGGCGACCCCGCAGCAACGATGATTGACCACTCACATCATGGCTGCGATACTTCGGGCATCAGGAAGGCATCATGATTATTGCGGGCTACGTAAGGCAGACGCCCGGACGCACCGACCCAGACAGTGCATTCGCTCAGAGCGAGAGAATCCGCCGCTGGGTGCGTGAGACCGGGCACGAATTGATCGCCATGTGTCAGGATCACCAAGCGTCGATCGCACCATCGGAACGCCCAGGTCTCCGCGCTCTTCTCAGGATCGTCCGCTCAGGTGGAGCAGACGCGGTCGTCGTTGGCAGCTTGGAAGCGCTCTCGCCTGACATCATCACCCAGGAGATCATGCTCGTCGACCTGAGAGCTGCCGGAGTCTCGGTCATTGCGACCGATGTTGACGATCTTGCGATCCTGAGCGAGTGTGGCGACGACCACGCCCGCATGGTCGTTCGGGATGTGGTGGCGAAGGTGCATGAGTACAACGACGCGTACGGCCTATCGGGTGATACCGACGCTGCAACCGAATCGGTCGTCCTCGATGATGCCCCTGTGGAGCTTCTCGACCCGGCCAATGTGGTCATCGAGCTCATTGCCCCAACGGGTTGATCCTGTTACACAGACCGTCTCGAACGCGACGAATGGCTACAGCGACAACGCAGCCCAGGTAGCTCGCCCGAGAGCGAATGAACGCCCAGCGCCCACGATCGCCGCACCGGCTGCGACGGCTCCGTCAATGCTCAGAACGATCATGACGATGTCGACACCCTCGACTCGACGATCTTCGATCTCTACGATCGTCGGATCCGGTACGCCCGGCTTTGCGAGTCTGGCCGCTGCCTTGACGATCGCAGACTCGACGCCACCTTCCGTAGCCGAAGCTGGCTGAGACTCCGAATGACCGTCGGTGGACGAGACCGTGACGACAATCCCATCTCGTGCCTCCTGAATGGCTACTCGGTCGATTCGGGCGATCACCGAACCGGCTGCCTCTTCGATAGCCTTGAGTGGGGGTGCGGTATCTTCTCGCCTCAACGAAGCCGATCTCCACGACCCGGGCAACGGCGAGGCCTCAACCGCTGGGACATCGCCTTGCACGGCGGTCTCCGCGAGAGGATCGACCACGTCGACCTTTTCATCTGCAAGCGCACCGGTGAGGTCGATGACATCATCAACCGACCCTTCATCAGAGTCCGGCACATCGGCCATGACCATGACCGTGGAAGTGGCGTCGAGTTCATCCTCGACGGCTGCTTCGGTAACTTCGCGAGTCGCCTCAGACGCCACGAGTTCTTCTACCGCTTCACCAGGAACACTGAACGGTCTCGGATCGGTGTCTTCTCCAGGCAGGCGAGTATCGGTTCCGAAGCCGTGTTTTGTCAGAACCCGCCGGATAGCACTCCCGACGCCGCTCTGGTCTGCGCCCTGCGCTATGCGTATGCGCAGGCCGGCAGGTGTGACACCGGGGCCATCGATCTCGGCACCTTCTACACCCTCTATGTTGAGGAGATCCTGCTTGAGAGAGTCTGGACTCACGTATTGCCCTCCAACGCCTACCGGCGATTTCTTCGCCTCCATCGAAGATACGAGATGAGGTCTGCAGTCACAAGGGCCATTTCGGCGTGTCCGTACGCAGTAGTCACCCGCCAGGCGACAACATCGGGGTCCGGTATCGGGATGAATGGCCTACGGGTCCACCACCTACGAGGTGCAAGGGCAACAATGGCGCCTACCGCTGTCGGCCAGAGCAGCGGTCTCACGACAACGGCGAGAACGGCATCGAAGGTCACCACAGGTGCCACGCTAGCGGCACGTGCGACTCCCGCGTATCTATACCGGTACGAGCGAGTATCGTCATGGAACCCCAGAAGAACCCATGAGGAGGCAACGTGTCCCTGTCGCAGGACGATCTGGCATGGTTCGGTGACCAGTTCCGAACCGTAACGGACAACATCGAACGCGTTATCCAGGGCAAGAAATCGACAGTGGAACTGGTCGTTGTGGGTTTGATCGCGGAGGGCCACATTCTCATTGAGGATGTCCCAGGCGTCGGGAAGACCCTTCTCGCTAAGTCGCTAGCACGGTCAATCGATTGCACTTTCCAGCGGATCCAGTTCACACCGGACCTTCTTCCATCTGATGTGACGGGAGTTTCGGTGTGGGATCGCGAGCACAGCACCTTCACGTTCCGACCTGGGCCCGTGTTCGCGAATGTCGTGCTCGGCGATGAGATCAACCGCGCAAGCCCGAAGACTCAGGCATCGCTTCTGGAAGCGATGGAGGAGCAACAGATCACCGTTGACGCCCAGACACGCAAGTTGGAATCCCCATTCATCGTCATCGCAACACAGAATCCCATCGAGCACGAAGGGACCTATCCGCTGCCAGAAGCCCAACTCGATCGCTTCCTGATGCGAGTGACCATGGGGTATCCGGACCGAGCCAAGGAACTTGAGATCCTCGAGACGCACGGTTCGGGCTCGATGTTCGACGACCTCAAGGCAGTCATCCACGCCGAAGACGTAGTTCGCATGTCGTCGATCGCCACGAAGGTTCACGTGGCGGACGTGCTCAGGGGATATCTCATTGACCTTGCCGAGGCCACGAGAGATCACCCGGACATTCTGCTGGGGGCCTCGCCGAGGGCCACGCTCTTCCTCCAGCGTGCCGCACGGGCAATGGCGGCAGCCGACGGTCGGGACTACGTGAGTCCTGACGATGTCAAGGCTGTGCTGAACCCGGTCCTCAATCACAGGCTCATCGTCAGACCCGAGGCTCAGATGCGAGGCATCAGCGCCGTCGACGTCATCACGCAGATCGCATCCACGGTTCCAGTTCCGGGAACCAGGGCGCCTTCCTGATGCCAACCACGAGAGGATGGGCAGCTCTCGGCGCGGCAGTGGCGCTCAGCGCTCTCTGGATCGGCCTCGGAGAGGACCTGCTTCTCGCTCTCGGTATGTTCCTCATCGGTGCAGTCGCAGGAGGCGTTGGGTACGTTCGATTCGCAGGTCCGCGATTGATTCTCAAACGGCAGATCAATCCACACCAACTCCACGACGGGGAACGCGCACTCGTTGACCTGTGCCTTGAGTCTCGACGGAGGGTGTATCGCGTCGCTGTCGAGGACAGAGTTCACGGCCTCGGCTCAGCAACCTTCGTTGCAGACAGGATCGCTGAGGGAGACGCCATGGCTGGTCGTTATGAAGTCCTGTGCCGCCCCAGGGGTGTCTACAAAGTTGGGCCGTCGAGGGTGACGATCGGTGACCCGCTCGGATTCACCGAGGCCACATCCACATTCGGTTCCGTCGATCGACTCGTCGTGTACCCCCGAATTGAGGTGCTCACAGGGGTTCCCACAGGGCGCGGCCAAGACCAAACGATCAACACATCGCGGGCGAGTTTCTGGCATTCCGGGGGTGAGGACTTCTTCACGCTACGCGAATACCAGCACGGCGACGACATCAGGAAGGTGCACTGGCCATCGACGGCGCGACGCGACAAGCTCATGATCAAGCAGCTCGAGATGCCGTGGCAGTCGCGCGCCTTCATCTTTCTCGATCCCCGAGTCGAGCCCCACGCGACTGCTGAAGGATTCGAACAGGCAGTTCGAGGATCTGCATCCGTACTGCACCACCTCTTTCGATCCGGCTACACCCCGACGATCTGGTCCGGTACAGGCAATGGCACGCTCGTCGGCTCCGCCGATGCGTACGCCGTTGCAATGGAGGAACTCGCCACAGTTCGACCGAGGAGCTCCTTGGATCTGCGCCACCTTGTCGCGCGGCTCCGCCGACCCGGCATGGCCGGTGGAGTTCTCGTGATGGTCACCGGTTCACCAGACAATGCCGACCTCTCCGCATTCCAACTACTTAGTCAAGATTTCTACAGAACGGTCGTACTTTCGGTCACAGACAGGCACAATGACTCTGTTATCGGCTTCGCTCGCGGCGGCGCGCTCATCGTGCGCTCATCACCGAGCGGGACATGGGCCGAGTCGTGGCAAGACGCAATGGAGCATGGATGGTCTACCGCTTCAGCTGGCTAGCGGGTTTCGCCGCGATCAGTCTCGCCTTCTGGGAGCTCTCGTTCCTTCTGCGCCCGTCCGCAACCGGTACACCGTGGCAGGTAGCAATCGTGATCGCGACGATTCTCGGTGCGGGCATCACGTGGACCGTTCTCGCCTTTCGAGCGAGTCCGCTGCTCACCGCAACGGCGAACGTCTCAGGGTTCCTCGTCACGGCCGGTCTGCTGATGGCACCCAAGACACTTTGGCTCATCTTTCCAACCTCCGAGACGTGGACTGCGATGCAGTTCGAGCTGGGACGAGCTTTCGAGATCATACGTTACGGGGTTGAACCTGTGCGACCGGTTCCAGGCCTGGTTGTGCTGCTTGCACTCGTGTTCTGGACGATCGGGTTCCTCTTCGTTGCCGGTTTGTTCAATGAACGACCGTTCATCGCCGTGGTCACGCCGCTGATCATCGCTCTCCAGTTCGTCATCATCGATCGCCGTCCTAAAGCGATACTGCACATCGCGTTCTTCGTCGGCGTCGTAGCACTCTCGTTGCTCGCGATTCGAGCAGACGAGCGCGGCAAGGGCTCCGGCAAGCTGCAGCGCACGAATGCAACAACACCTCCGAAACGCCGTCCGTCGCCTGGGGTCGCCGCACTCGTCACTGCAACGATCGCAGCGGCCATTGCTGTGGTTGCTCTCGTCGGAGATTCCGTGCCGAACTCCGGCTTTGTGACCTGGAGATCACCCTCGGGATACTCCGATGGGTACTCGGGATCTGTGGCGTACAACCCATACACAGACATCAAGGCTTCGCTCATCAGCCAAACCAATCTGCCGCTCTTTGTCGCGAAGATCGACGGCATTGCACCCGATGAGCTGAGATTCAGAACGGTCACCCTTGACGTCTATCGCAACGGACGATGGCAGACAGACAGGGTCCGAGCGTTTCCAACGGATGACGATCCGTGGATCGATGAGTCCCAGGTGTACCGGGGCGATACCGTCCAAGTGACGGCTGCGATACGAATTGAGAACCTCAGCCAACCTTGGATGCCTGCTCCAACCACGTCATCGTTCGTCACGACAGCCGAAGACGATCTCAAGACGATTCGAATTAGGCGACTCGATGGTTCTCTCTTCCTTCCTGGGGATGTGACGTACAAGGGGATGGAATACACTGTTCGAGCCGAGGTGGCGCGCTACGACGGCGCAGCGCTCGCCGCACTTGCAAGAGCCGAAGACGGGGCGTTGAGCCCGCTCTTCCAAGCGGCAGCCGACGACGGGCAGTACATCCCAGAGGCCACAGGTGATCGTGAGGCTCTCGCACTCGAAAACGAAGACTTCTGGACGGCCTACCCCGACGACATCGGTATAGCCGTGGCGTCGCTTGCACAGGACCTCACGACGAACCTCGAGACAAATTACGAGAAGGCAATCGCTCTCGAACAGTACTTCCGCTTCTCTGGTGATTTCACGTACAACGACCGTGTACCTCAAGAGTACGCGACCTCGTCGGTTGAGGACTGGCTGATGGACGAGTCCAATCCGTACGTGCGAAACGGGTACTGCGAGCAGTACGCGACGTCCATGGCACTGATGGCGCGAAGCCTCGGGATTCCTTCCAGGGTCGTTCTTGGATTCACGCCGGGAGAAAAACTCAACGACAACACGGCGTTGATCAGGGATAAGAACGCACACAGTTGGGTTGAGATCTGGATTCCTAGGTTCGGATGGATGATGTTCGATCCGACGCCGCGAGCGGGCTATGCGGCCCAGACGGTCAATGAGACCCTGACAGAGTTTCTCGATTTTTCTCCAGTGTCGTACCTCGACGAGATACCGGACCCGGCGCTCGTCGATACCAGCGGTGGTCAGATCGGTCCTGACCGAGGGAGGTTCGAGGCGATCGAACCCGTCGACCGTACGAGGGGAACCGGCGGCGGTCGGACCGATCAAGTCACGTCGTGGTTGTCCCTTCCGTCTTGGCTACCTGGATTCGGTCTTATCGCCATGGTGATCGCGGTACTCATGAGTCTTGCACCACTCACGAAATCGGTGCGAGCGTGGAAGCGCCGCAGACGCCTCGCCCACGGCGATGTCCGTGCAGCATGGGAGGACATCGCCGAACGACTCGCAGATCTAGGTGATCCGCTGGATCCGGCAGCGACACCCCTCGAGGCAGCAAGCGACATAGATCGTGCGTTCGTACCGCTCGCGCGCACGTACGGTGAGGCGCTGTACGGCAACTCTGAGGGATCAACAGCGGTGATCGAACGCGCAGCCGAGGCGCACCTTCAAGCCCAGCAACACATGACGACGAGGTATTCGTCCCTCGAACGCGTGGTTGCCACATATCGACCTACACGGTTGATCGCTCGTTGGGAACGATTCCGAGGACGCCTCGGTGCCAGGAAGTAACGACGCGCTGCGAACGTAGCTCGATCAGGCTGTTGCTTCCGTTGCTTCGGATTTCACGTCATCCTCGACTACCTGGAGCATGGTCCGGAAGCTGTCTCGGTCCAACTCGAACTTGGTGACGTCGTCCTCAACATCCTTGGCAATCTCATCGATCTTGACGAAAAACGCGAGCTGTCCTTGACGCAATCCATCGAGCAGCTCGGCTTCATCGTGCGCAACGGCAAAGATCGAGTGCCCGTCGGTGACCAGTTTGACGTTGGCTAGATGCTCATCCATGTCACCCGTTCTGCGCAGATAGTCCCACGCACGACGGACCCTCTGGATTGACAGGCCGTTGTCGAGCATACTTTTTACGACACGGAGACCCACGAGATCACGGAAGCTGTAGATGCGTCGACGCCCAGGTCTCCCGTCTGTCGTTTGGATGGATGGTTCGACAAGTCCGACCTTGTCCCAGTACCGAAGCTGATGAGGTGTGCATCCGGTTAGCCGGCACGCCTGTGCAGCGGTGAAACCCTCCAAAACCTGTCTCCCTTGCGCTCTCCGAGCGGGCGTGGCGAGGCAGCCCGCTGTGTACTTTTGCTACTCGCCCGATCCTACCATCGAGGCGAGGCGGTCGGTCATCCTAGTGCCAGAACGGCCACCGTCTGCCTCTTTCTTTACTGGGCAGGGCGTCCACTGCCGACATCCTGAATCCATCCGACCGAAATTCCCGACTCGATGTCGTAATCTCCGACGCCGTGACAGAGGTCTCAGTCACCCTGTTGTCGCCTGTTCCCGAATCGTTCCATCAACGTCTCGAGCATCCCAGCGGATCGACGAACCTCTCTCTGCGTCCCGACTGCACTCGCCGTCCAGCCGGCGGATCCGACCATGACGAGGAAACCGAGACCCGCAATCACCCACGATCTTGTAAACGATGCGAACATCACCACCGCACCGACTACGAAGATGACAGCAGCGAGACGCATCTTCCATCGATCGCGACCGCTGTGAACCGCTCTCGCAACTTTCTGTGCGAGCTTTGGGTCCTCTTCGTACAGTTGGCGCTCGATCTCGTCGAGGATCTTCTGCTCATGCTCGTTCAGCGGCATCTCGTATCCCGTGGGTGGACGGGTGTGTTCCATCAACAGTATACCGTGCCACTACGTGCCCGCTACGAACGAAATGTCGATTTGCGGTCGATGCGGTGCACTGCCGCAGCCTCCTAGGGTTGGCAGATGACCACGCTCATTCTCGTGCGACACGGCGAGGTGCACAACCCGAACCATGTCGTGTATGCAGACCTACCCGGCTTCGATCTCTCCGCCTGCGGCGTCCTCGAGGCACACGCAGCCGCCCAGAAACTCAGCGAGATCGACCTCGACGCGGTCATCGCGTCACCGTTACCGAGAGCACTCCACACCGCCACCGCGATCGCGCGGCGCCACGGCCTCGGTGTCGTCGTCGACCAGCGATTGGTCGAGACCAGAATGTATCCCCAATGGACCGGTCTCCGCTGGGATGATGTGCAACACAGGTACGCTCGCCAGTTCGACGGATATCTACGTGACGCGACCGCACTCGACGACGTCTCTGAATCCGTGGAGCAGGTGGCAGCCAGGATGCGAGATGCTGCAGAGACCGCCCTGGCATCCGGAGCGCACAGCATTGCGATGGTCGGGCACCAGGACCCGATTCAGGCGTTGCGTCTTACGCTCCTCTCGCGACCGTTGGCTTTGCTCAGGACAAATACGCCTGACCACGGATCACTCACCGTCCTGACAACGTCGAACGGTAGCCACTGGACGGAGCAGTCCTATTGGAAACCGACCAACCGTGCGCAAACGCTGAATCGGGCAAAAGCCGGTACACTCCCCACTCCGTGATCGAGGAGCATTTTGGGTAGCCGCAACATCGTGAAATCGGCACTGCTGATTGTGGGAGTGTTCGTTGTCCTCATTGCCGTTGGAGCCCTCAACACCTCGAGCCCGTCCGGGGCGACTGTGGCGGCCGATAGGCAGCCAACGACGACAACGACGACCGAGCCACCACCAGTTGGCGTCACCGTTGTGCGCATTGACAACGGCGTGTTCCGGCCTGCGAACCTCTCCATCGACCTCACAGAGATTCAGATTATTAAATGGATCAACGAGGACCCCCGCGAGTACCTGCTGGTCGACAGTGACGGAGCCTTCGAGACGACGCTGAGACCCGACGATACGTTCACCTTTGACTATTCGACGTTGGAGCCTGGCATCCATCGTTACAACGCACTGATCGGCCTCCAACGGATTCCCGGCTCCGTCGATACGCGACCCGAGCAGTAAGCCCGAACATCAGTAGGGTGCTGTCGTGCGTCCTCCCATCTCCATCGGTACTTCGGCGTTAGCGGCCGCAACGCTTGGCGCCGCAACGCTTGCGGCCAACCCAGGAGACTTCGACCGCGGCGCGACGTTCGTCGTCCTTGCTGGCACGATCTTGATCGGCCTCACGGGCTTCGTCGGTCTGGCGCTCGTCGGGGCCCCATGGGGTCGCTGGACGCTGTTGGGAAGCGTCGGCATCGGCCTGATATTCGCCTCGATCACCGGATCGTGGCTGTTCTGGCTAACCACAGGGCTCGGGGGCGTTGCAGCCGTTGGTCTCATGGGGCCCTGGCTACGAGTCTGGGTACGTCACAGACCTGCTGCGAACGCCCCGCACCCCATCGTCATCGCACTCATGGCTATTGGCCCTGCATCTGGTCTCTATATAGGACTCGTGGCTCTCGAACGCCTCGATGTGGCACATCTCGTACTCCTAGCCGTGACGATGGTGTCGTCATGGGCGTACGGCAGAGGCCTCCCATTCGGGATTTGGGGCTTACGAGTCGTAGTCCCGGCCGTTGGGGCGTTCACTGCGGGATACGCGGTCGGCGTCGGGGGCGTCCTCCTCGGCGTCGCCGTGCTCGCGATCACGGTCGCGTCCTGGACACCACAAGCGCGCAGCGCAACAGCAGTGGTCACACCTCCGCTGCCGCCACCCGCCGTGCGATCTTCCAGGAGCATGCCAGATGCGCCCAAGTGATGCCCTATCCATTGGTATCAACCTCTTTTTTGGCGCGTTCACAGGTTGGATGACCATCGGAACGGCCGGAGCAGTATTCGGTGGGGTTCTCGGGGCAGCCTTCGGCTACGGTGCAGCACGAATCAACGTTCGTCCCGGCATCGCGATGTCGGTTTTCGTCGCCGCCATGTCGGGTGCCCTGATTGGATCGAGCGTCGCCTCGACCATCTGTCTCCCAGATACGTGCAGATCGATCGAAGCGACCGCTGGAGTCGTCACAGCCATTGCATCGTTCATCGGTGTTGGCATTGTCGCCGCATTGGTGACACGATCGTTCGACGAATACAACGAGCGACTCGACGCGGGTCTCCCCCCGACCGGCATAGGTTGTGAGGAGGAGGACGACAACTCCTGATCCGGCGAACTGTGCCTGCCTCTGCTACTGCAATGGGTACCCATCCGGCGGTCTCACGACCATCGAAGGCCCCATCGTGGGAACTTACTACGCACGACAATGACCAGTGTTACGGAACCGAGCCGAATATCAAAGAGACGTTGTGCCCGCCGAAACCGAACGAGTTCGTCATGGCTGTCCGTATCGATGCCTCTCTCGGCGTATTCGGTATGTAGTCGAGGTCACAATCGGGATCGGGCGTGTCGTAGTTGATGGTGGGCGGCAAAACGCCATCTCGTATGGCGAGGAGGCATGCGACCGATTCGATCGCGCCGGCCGCACCAAGCAGGTGGCCTGTCATTGATTTCGTAGACGAAATGGGTATCTGGTACGCAGCATCTTCGAAGGCGAGCTTGATCGCAGCGGTCTCGGTCTTGTCGTTCGCGGGCGTCGACGTTCCGTGGGCGTTGATGTAACCGATCTCGCTTGGCAACAGGCCAGCGTCGGCCAGTGCATACGTCATCGCCCGAGCTGCGCCGGCTCCGCCAGGTCGTGGAAGCGTGATGTGGTACCCATCCGCCGACATTCCGTAACCGAGGACCTCTCCGTAGATCGTCGTTCCCCTGGCTCTGGCACGCTCGTATTCCTCAAGGATGAGCACCGCGGCACCCTCCCCCATGACGAACCCATCACGGTTGAGGTCAAAGGGGCGCGAAGCTCCCTCTGGATCGTCGTTGTTTACGCTCAACGCTCTGGCCTGTGCAAAACCTCCCATGGCAAACCGTGTGATCGCTGCCTCACCTCCGCCTGCGACCATCACGTCGGCCGCGCCACGTTGGATCAACGCCGCAGCATCACCAATCGCGTTCGCCGAAGCGGCGCATGCGGTCACCGTCGTTGCATTCGGCCCGTAGAGATGAAAATCGATCGATGCCACGCCACCGGCCATGTTGGAGATGATCTTGGCAATGCCGTACGGAGAGATTCTGTTGGGTCCCTTGTCGCGCAGCACGCCAACCTGCTCCTCAAGGGTCTCCACACCACCGATCCCTGTACCAGCCAGCACACCGACGCGCAGTGCCTCCGGGTCATCCTCGGAGTACGAAAGTCCCGCATCGGCAAGTGCCTGTTCCGTGGCGACCCAGAAATATTGACTCGAGCGGTCCAGACGCCGAGCATCGCGACGAGACATGTGCTGCTCGATGTCGAAATCCTTGATCTCGGCAGCGATCCGCGCGGTGATATCCGACACCTTTATGCGCTCGATCTCCGATACCCCACTCTTGCCTGCGAGGATATTCGACCAGAAGGTGTCAACGTCCAGTCCGAGCGACGTCACAGCACCTAGGCCGGTGACGACGACCCTACGTTCGACCACGATGTCCCCTAGCCGTTCAGTTTCCGCTCGACGATGTCCACGGCCTGGCCGACGGTTCCGATCGACTCGGCTTCCTCGTCTGGAATCTGAACACCGAAATTGTCCTCGAGTGCCATCAGCAACTCGACAACACCGAGGGAATCGACTTCAAGATCCTCCTCGAATCTGGCATCTGGCTTGATTGCGTCCGCATCAAGGCCGAGTTCCTCTACGAGAAGGTCTTTCAGTTTCGCTTCGATCTCTGCACGTTCCATGGCTCACGCCTCCCTGGTTCCTATAGAGCCAACCCGCCGTCCACGACGAGCGTTTGGCCTGTGATGTATGAAGCACCGTCGGACGCAAGATAGCGAACGACGGACGCCACCTCTTCCGGCCGACCGAGTCGACCCAGTGAGATCTGTCCGATGACGGTCTCGGCGACCGATGCACCGAGAGCGTCTGTCATGTCTGTTGCAACAAATCCTGGTGCAATCGCGTTGACCGTGATCCCGCGCGAACCAACCTCCTTGGCAATCGACTGAGTGAATCCGATGATCCCCGCCTTCGATGCTGCGTAGTTGCTCTGACCAGGGTTACCTGAGACACCAGACACGGAGCTGATCGATATGATCCGTCCCGCTTTGGCGCGAATCATGGGCCTGAGAGCCGCTTTGGTGCATAGGTACACAGATCGAAGGTTGGTTGCGATCACGCTATCCCACTGCTCGACGCTCATGCGCAACAAAAGACCGTCGTCTGTGGCGCCTGCGTTGTTGACGAGAACCGAGACAGGGCCAAGACCCTCGGAAACTGCTGCAAACATGCCGGCAACGGCATCGGTATCGCTGACATCTGCCTGCACCGCAACAGCATCGCCACCAGACCCCTTGATTTTCTCGACGACTGCGGCTGCCTTCTGTGCACTTCGCGCATAGTTGACCGCGATTGCGAATCCGTCTTCTGCAAGGCCAAGAGCGATTGCAGCACCGATGCCTCTCGAAGCTCCAGTAACGAGCGCGACGCCGCTCATTTGTGCACCGTCTCCTGCCTCGTCATCACCATCTCCAAAGCTGTCTGTGTGGGCTCAGGGAGCTCGTCGTCGATCGACTCGAGACCGTGAATTCGACCTCCCCATTCAACAGCGGTAGCCCCCCAGGTCATGCCTGCGCCGAACGCGACAAACACGAGCTTGTGGCCAGGTTTGATCCGGCCCTCCTCCACTGCCTCGGCCAGAGCGATCGGAATCGTCGCTGCCGATGTGTTCCCGTACTTGTGAATGTTGACGAAGATCTTCTCCTCTGGCGCACCAATCCTTCGCCGCACCGCGTCGATGATCCGAATGTTGGCCTGGTGCGGGATGACGAGGTCGATGTCGTCGAGGCTCCATCCTGCACGTTCGGCCGCGTCGATGATGGACTGGCCCATACGAACGACCGCATTGCGGAAAATCTCGGCACCGTCCATGACGATCGCCATCCGAGTATCGGTACCGATGAATTCCGTCCCAACGCCTGTCGCGGTGAGTGCCGCTGCCCCGTTTCCGTCTGCACCGAGCAGTGACGCTTGAATCCCCTCGGATCCGTCTGTCCCCTCGAGAATGACCGCACCAGCCCCATCCCCAAAAAGGACAGACGTTGAGCGCTCGTCGAGATTGAGAAAGGAAGAGATGCGCTCTGATCCGATCACCAACAGCCGCCGGGCCTGACCGGTTGCAAGGAGACCGTGCGCCATCGACAAACCGTAAAGGAAGCCCGTGCACCCAGCGTTGATGTCCGATGCCGCTGCGTTGACGGCGCCGATTTTTGCCTGCACATAGCAAGCCGACGACGGGATCTGCCGATCAGCGGTGCATGTTGCGAGGAGGATGTAGTCGAGATCGGTCGGACTCAGACCGGCCGCGGCCAGGGCTCGTCTCCCCGCAAGTGCCGCCATGTCCGAATTGTTGACATGAGAGACTCGCCGCTCCTTGATACCGGAACGAGATGTGATCCACTCATCGGAGGTCTCAATAACGGACGCTAGGTCTTCGTTGGTGAGCACAGCCTGAGGAACGCATTTGCCCCAGCCGGTGATGGTGGCATTCATAGGTGTGATCCCCTTCCTGACCTGATCATTCTACGGACAGCGCATCCGCGACTGCACGCGCTTGATTGATGCTCGACACCACGTGCACCGTTGCGTTCTCAGCGGTGCGCTTTGCGAGCCCAGCCGTTACATCGCCCGGTCCTATGTGGACGAAGGTGTCGATACCTGCCTCGACCATCCCCTCGATGGTCTGCAAGAATCTGACCGGAGCGGTGAGTTGCTGGCGCAACGTCTCACGGACATTCGTCGTCGGCCTGCCCGACACGTTCGCGTACACGTCGAATCGTGGGCTGACCATGTCTGCTTCGTCGAGGGCTGCCTCGAGGGAGGATGCAGCGGACGACATGAATGGCGAGTGGAACCCGGCTGCAACCTTGAGTTTCACCGCCCTTCGAATCCCAAGACTGCGAGCGTTCTGCGCCAGCCATTCGAGATCAGCAAGACTGCCCGCAACAACGACCTGCCCTGGAGCATTGATATTCGCTACGTGCAGTGATCCCCCGTCTGCACGCCTCTGGCGAGCGATCGCGTCTGCCGTGCCAACATCAGCTCCGAGGAGCGCGGCCATTCCCGATGCGCTCTCGGATGCCGCACCCGCCATAGCTCGTCCGCGCTTGGCGACCAGAGCAAGGCCGTCAAGATAGGAGAAGGCACCAGCTGCAGCGAGTGCCGTGTACTCACCAAGCGAGTGACCCGCACCGGCGGATGGTGCTGAATCCACCATGTCGGAGAAGACCGCCCAGAGAGCGAACGCTGTGGCATACAACGCAGGCTGAGCATGCTCAGTCTTGAGTAACTCCTCCTGGGGCCCCTCGGAAATCAACGCATCGAGATCCCATCCCAACACGAGATTGGCTGAAGTTCCCAACAGATCCTGGCGTTCCATCCGAACGTCTTGGCACATGCCGACGTTTTGGCTGCCCTGTCCGGGAAACAACACTGCGTATTTCATATTCTCTTCAACCGGGATCGACGACCATGATCCGACCTCGAGCACCCCGTTGTGGTTTCAGGATCCCACTCCGGCAGTCAGAAATCGGCGGATGTTACGGACAGCTTGTGCAATCCGCTGCTCGTTCTCGACGAGCGCGAACCGAACGTGATCGTCGCCCGAGGGTCCGAAACCGATTCCAGGGCTCACAGCCACCTGGGCATGATCGAGGAGGTCAAAGGCGAACTGCAGACTCCCAGATGCCGCGTGCGGTCCAGGGATCTTTGCCCAGACGAACATGGTCGCCCTGGGTGACTCGACCTCCCACCCGGCTCGACACAAACCATCGACAAGCGTGTCCCTCCTGGTCCGATATACGTCAACGACCTCATCTATATACGTGTCATGCTCGTTGAGCGCGATAATCGACGCTATCTGAATCGGCTGGAATGTGCCGTAGTCGAGATACGACTTGAGCTGGCCGAGTGCGTCAACGATCCCGGCGTTTCCGACTACAAACCCGACACGCCATCCCGCCATCGAGTGAGACTTCGACAACGTATACAGCTCAACAGCCACATCCTTTGCGCCATCGACCTGGAGCAACGATGGCGGGTGGTATCCATCGAAGCTGATGTCCGCGTAGGCAAAATCGTTCACCACGACCACGTCGTTTCGATGGGCGAAGTCGATGAGACGTTTGAAGAAGTCGAGATCGACCGTCACGGTCGTCGGGTTGTGTGGAAATGACGCGACGATCACTCTCGGCTTCGGCCACGATGTTCTGAAGGCAGCCGTCAAACGCTCGAAGAAATCTGCATCTGTGGTGAGATGAACTCGCCTGACGTCTGCCCCTGCGAGAACCGGCGCATAGATATGGATGGGATACGAAGGCTCTGGAACCAGTGCAACGTCTCCTGGCTGCACCAGTACCCACATGAGGTGTGAGAGTCCCTCCTTTGCTCCGATCGTGTTGATGACTTCCGTTTCGGGATCCAAGGTGACGCCGAACGCCCTCTCGTATCTCGCTGCGACTGCCTTGCGAAGGTTCGGAATCCCACGCGATGCCGAGTAGCGATGGTTCTTGCCCTGCCGAGCGGCCTCGATGAGCTTGTCTACAACTCCCGGTGGCGACGGAATGTCCGGATTACCGAATCCGAGATCGACAACGTCGATGCCCGCTCGACGTGCCGCACGTGTTCGATCGTTCATCTGAGCAAAGACGTACGGAGGAAGGTTGTCTATTCGGCGGAATTGCATAGGAAGGACAGTAGTTGAGAGTTCACGACTGACAGGTCATCGGCAGAGCGACACGCGTAGACCGACAGCTAGTCCCGACCGTTCGCGGCGCGGCGGGGCGAGATGTTCGAGATACCTGGAACGATCTCCGCCCCCCAACCGCACACGGAGCGGACCAGATCGAGTGCGTCGATCGAACCGTCCCAGTGCTCCTCAACGATCGCCCGTTCCGATCCTGACATCAGGTGGTCGATCGCGATCGATACCACGAGGATGTCGTCGAGCTTCCCGAAGCCGACGACGAAGTCTGGGATCAGATCAATTGGAGATACGACATAACCGAGCACAGCTGCCACAAGAACTTTTTGACGGATCGGTACCCTCGGATCGCGCATCAATCGCACGAGCAGTTTGACGACGTTCGGGACCAGTAATGCAGCCTCAAGAGCTACATCCCGCCATCCGCGCCTCTCTCGGGGAGGCGTGTCATCGACCGCACGGATCCCGAAGGCCTCATATCTAGCGATGTCGTTTCTAGCCATGTCGTTTCTAGCCATGTCGTTCCCTCTCGGCCATGAGCGCCGCACCAACGGCACCTGCCGTCGGCCCGAGCAACGCAACTTGAACCGTAGGAGGAACACGGAGATTTCCGCCGTGAAGAGAATCGGCAAGCACTCGACGCGCAGGACCGATGATCGACTCACCAACCGAGCCGAGTCCACCACCGACAATGATGAGCTCCGGATCGAAAACTGCCGTCAGATCCGAAAGGCCCTGTCCCAGTGAGCGGCCAACCTCGGTTACCAACGCCCGTGCAATCTCGTCTCCAGCATCGGCAGCACTTACGACCGCCTCGCCCGTGATGGGTCCTTTGCTGAGAAGCCGAGCAAATGAACTGTCCGGGTTCGACCCCGTCGCCTCCTTAGCAAGGCGTACAAGTGCAGGACCTGACGCCCGCGTCTCCCAACAGCCCCGGCGTCCGCAGTCGCACAGCAGCCCATTGCCCTCGACGCGAACGTGTCCCCATTCGCCTGCGAGCCCCGAACCTCGATACACCTCACCGTCGATCGCAATCGCCCCCCCGATGCCCGTGCCGAGTGTCACGAGCAGAACATGCACGTAGCCGCTTCCGGCTCCCATGTGGAGCTCACCGTACAGCGCGGTGTTCGCATCGTTGTCCACGATGACCGGCACACCGAAGCGCTCAGAAACCCAGGACCGAATGGGCAGGTTGCTTCCTGGCAGATGCGGCCCCCACACGAGAACGCCGTCACTGACTCGTACCAGGCCAGTGGCGCCTATCCCGATGGCGGATTCGGTGCCATCTGCGATCTGTTCGACCGAGGAGGCGATCGCCTCGAGAATCCCGGTGCTGGGTGAGAACTCGACGCGACGTGACTCAACGACGACACCGTCGTCAAGACGTACGGCAAGCGATTTCGTCCCACCGAGGTCGATTCCGATCGTTGACATCGTTGCAGCGTATCAGCCGGCGGATCGCTGGCTACTCGACAGGTACGCTCTGGTGCCCGCCGGTACCGACCTCATCGTCGGAATCGGGCCTGACGGTCTTGGTGACACCGGACCACAGCGCACCTACGCCTGCTGCAATCTCGAATGCTGCCTTTCCGAAATGCACTACCGCTGTCTTGACGCCACTCACAAGCGCGTCGGTTGGCTTGTCCTCGCTCATTGCTCCTCCAAAGTAAACGCCACCCGCAACTCACCGTCCGTGAGCTTCGCCCGCCGAATCGAGCGCCGACGCAACGAGTCGGGAAGGACCAGGCTACGCCGGTATGGACCGATCGTGATGAACAGTTCGTCTTCGTGCCTCATGACGTCCACCTCACCCTTCTCGGCCAACGGAACGGTCATGACCAGTGTGACATCCCCAGAGTCTGCGTCGTCCTCAACCCGCAGCGGGTCGACCTTCGAAAGTCTGTCCGTTGGATCAACGCCTGCATACAGCTCGTCTGCGACTACCCGCAGGAGTTTCGGTCCGACCATCTCCTCGTCGAAGAGTCTGAGCTGTCGGATGTCGGTTCCGACGAAGCCCTCGCGCACGGTTGTGAGGTGAGCCTGTTGAATCTCTCTCCAACGCGCGAAATAGGGATCTGTCACCGAGTCGGGAAGCACTCGGTTCACAATGGCTGCATCGACACCGTATCCGAAGAGACCGAGGTAGGTGTAGGTCCGCCGGGCTTCGGCGATCACCATCTTCTCGGGGTTCATCACCAGTCGAGCCGTCGTGACCTCTGGATCTGAGAGCAGGTCTCGTATGCCGTCGAGTCGCTCATAGAATCGCGCTACGGCGTCAAAGACCGCGTCGTTTGCAATAGGCATCGACGACACTTTGCTGATCACAGGCCGCACGACCTTCACGACACGACGCGAGATCGGAAACATCTTGTCCATGTACCACGACATGACCTCCGGGAGGCTCAGCAGCCGCAAAGTCTCGGCTGTGGGCGCACAATCGACCACGATCAGGTCATAGACATCCGAACGTGCGTGTTCGCGCACGGCTGCGAGCGAGAACAACTCGTCCATGCCGGGGAAGACGCTCAGCTCCTCGGCCTCGATGCCCTTCAAACCCGACCAGTCGAAGAGCTCTGTGAGGTGATCACGCACGTCACCCCAGGACTCTTCGAGTCGCTGCTGGCTGTCTATTTGTTCGGCGTCGAGGTTCGTGACGACCTCCGTTGGTGCGTCACCGAGCGGTGTATCGAACGCATCTGCAAGTGAGTGAGCCGGATCGGTCGACATGACGAGGGTCCGATAGCCCAGGTCGGCTGCCTTCAAGGCTGTGGCCGCCGAGATCGTGGTCTTCCCGACCCCACCCTTGCCGGTGACCAGGATGATGCGCATCAGATCGTCTCTTCTGCCCGTTTCTTGAGGCCACGCAGCGCCGTACCCACGATTTGCTTCTCTGCCTGACGACGGAGAAAGCCTGGCACGGTGAATGCAGGCTCGACCTTGAGTGCATACACGACCTCGCACTCACCGTCACCGAGTTCGTTGAACTCATACTGCCCTTGTAACGACCGAATATCTGCGTTGGGTATCGCCTCCCACGAAAAGCCGTTGTCTTGGTCGTAGTCATACACCAGCGTGTAGGCGATCTCTTTGACCATCCCGTCAACAACGAAGTCTGCCTCCGAAGGCCGTCCATACTCATCTTCCGTGGTGATAGACACCGACTTGATACCTCCAGCCCATTCGGGATAGGCCTCGAGGTCAAGCGCTACTTCATACACGTGCTGAGGCTCAGCGGACACCTCGACCCGTTGCACGGTTCCTTCGACAGCCACTATCGCCTCCTTCACGTTCGCTGGGTTTCAGCGTAGCGGTCGCAGCGCCGCCCTGATCCGAACGAATTCGACCGTATAGCGGTACATGCTGTCGGGGTCGCGATGCGACGATCTGAAGTGGGCAAGACCTTCATCGATCTCGTCCTCGGTCAGGAGTTGGAGTGTTGACACGAAACCGTGCCGCACGGCATCCTCCCAAGACCCGGCACTTCGCTCGATGTCTTCCGGCAGGCATGTCACCTCGACCGCATCGCAATGCTCTCGCAGCCGATCGACGAGGTCGCCAATCGGCGGAAACCTGGCCGCGTCCAGATCGCCGATCCGTGGGAACCACGTCGCCAGTGCCGACGATGACATCGTCTCAGGCGCAAACGTCCAGATCTCGATTCTCCCGAAGGGACGGGTAACTCTGCACGCTTCGTCGATTGCCTCCACAAACTGCCCGTAGTGAATCGATAGATGGAAATAAGCCAAGCTGGCGCAGTCGTCACCGAACGGAAGCTCTTGCGAGCGGCCGCATACGACGACCACACCGCGGAGAGAGGACGCGTCTGCGCACATCGCAGCTGAGGGATCAACGACGATCGGGATCCTGCCCTCCCCCACCCATCTGGCTGCATGTGCACCCGTGCCACCTCCGATGTCGAGCAGCACACCGTGACGCCCTGCGGCAGCACTCGTCGCCCGCGCAAGGGTTGCGAGTGTCGGTGGCCGATGGGTGTACCCAACAGCGAGATGGTCGAGGTTGATCCGGTTCACGTCGCTCCTCGACTACTCCTCTCGCCTCGTCGTGCGGATGCCGACAGGCGATACGGTCGACCAGTCGCACGGAAGTAGCCGACGTTGCGACACACGGTGGAACCATGTGTCCACTGAACCGCCTGCGGCTGGTGCACATCGCCAAAGAAGTGAAACGACGGTTCGTATCGATCGAGGTAGTCCAGCACCTCGTTGGAACCCTTGAAGCCGCCTCCGATCACATCCCTCGCCAGCGCCTCGATCGCGGGAGGCACATGCGTGCAGAGGATGTCGACGGGACCTAGCCGAGCCAGCTTCTCTCCCATCTCCTGAGGACTCACCTCGCCCTCTGTGCCGAGTCTTGGAAGGCCGCCACCGACGAACCCGACAATCCACCCTTCAATCTCGACAACCTCTGCATCGACGAACCGAGCTGAAGATGGAAGGTGCTTCTTGAGCATGTCCGGCCGATCAACGTTGCCGAAGATCACGTACGCCTCGACATCGCCAAGGGCTCTCGCTACAGACTCGTATTGCTGCGTCATCGCCTCACCGACCTCGGTGTGCACCCGGCGCTCGATACCGTCAACCCGATCTTTCCACACCTGGGATGCCTCTTCGAACCGACGACCCGCCCGCAGTCGGCCGATCGCCTTGACCGTCTCGATGCCTACAACGTCAGCAACTATCCCCTCCCCCGTGCGATAGTCGACAAGGTTGACGAGGTCACCGAGTACGAGCAATGGCCCGCCCATGGACGCGACTCGATCAAGGGCACCGCTCGCGGCGTGAACGTCCGAGACAATGAGCACGACTATGCCTCCCGCTGAGGCCCAAGCCAGATCCCGACGACAACCAGAACACCCGATCCGATGGCCGCGGTTGCAAGACTCACGAGCGAAGGCCAGCCGGCATAGAACGACGACAGCCCAGCCATCCCAAATCCCACGGTTCCCGCAACGACAGCCCGACCCTTGGCTCCAACGAGCAATTCCGGGTCGACCCGCTGCCAGCCTTGAACGGTGTTCGCAACACTCGCCGCGACGATCCAGACGATCAACATGGCAAAGCCAGCGAGGAGTGCAATGCCGAACAGCGCTGTCATCGTGTCTCCTGATGTCGATGGTCCCTGCGGTGGACTCCAAGCGTAGACGCAGGGATTACCGTTGCGACACGGTCAGCGCCTCGATCTCTGCGAGCATCCCTGCATCGTTCTCACCCCGTTCGATCTCACGACCGATCACAACGGCAACCTCCGGGTCGACCGATCCAAGGGCCCAGAAGGCGTGACGCCGCAACATCGCGTCCCGATGTCCGACGTAACCGATCGCGACACCAACCGCGTCACCACCGCCGACGTTGCCAAGCGCAACGAGCGCGTTCCGACGGAGGAACCGCATCTGCCTTCCCGGCACGAACCAGTGCCCGAAAACACTCTCAAGTGCAGTATCGCTCATCTCGAGAACTGCCTCAGGTGTGAGGTGATCGGCGGCAGACACGTACGAGGCCAGGTGTCGGGAGCCAGGAGGGCATGCTGTCAGGCACTCGTCGCAACCGTAGATTCTCCCACCGGCCGCCCGTCGGAGAGGACGAGGGATGTCCCCCCTCGACTGGAATAGCGCTGCGAGGCATCGACGTGCGTCGAGAACACCCGGCGCAACGATGGCACCGGTGGGACAAGCGGGGATGCACGCATCGCACGTACCGCAAGTTCGTTCCATCGGTTTGTCACGTGGGAGGTCAGCATTCGTCACCACCGATCCGATGAGCACCCACGGTCCATGACCGGGGGTCAGGATCATCGTGCTCTTCCCCCACCAGCCCACACCTGCTCTCTCGGCGAGGGCTCTGTCGACGAGGGCGGCATCGTCAAATACAACCTCGCCCCTGTATCCAAGCTCCACGAGGTGCCCCGCAACAGCGTCGAGTGTTGATGTGAGGCTCCTGTATCGGTCGCCGTCCGCGAAACGAGCCACAGACCGACTGCCCGAGGGCCCATCGCCATCGAGCAGATACCCAGCCGCAATCACGACGATCGACTTCGCCCATGGAAACGACCGGGAGGGGTCCGTTGCGGTCTCGATGTCGCGATAGGTGAAACCGAGACGCGCTGCCGTCCCGTCGCTAACTCTCCCTTGCATCGCCTGAGCCACCTGAGGAAAGGGCGACAGATCGGTTACACCGAGTACTGCACGGTGCAACGATGCGATATGGCGGAGGTCGTCAATGTCGGCCATGTCCTCATGCTACGTACCGGATGCCGCGGAAGGTCTCGCTCGATCGACGAGCCTGATCGGCGAGATCAGGCCGACACGGCTCATGGCATCGATAGCCATCATCTCGTCGTGAGCGAGGGCGAGAATGCCCGAATCGCCCACGAGTACGTTCACGACACAGTCATCACAAGCCTCTGTGCCACGCATCGTGCAGCAGTCGCAGTCGATGATCATCGGTACCTCCCAGTCATTGGGAATACCGTACGGAATGGGTATGACATATTCAGACACCTACAGTGCGCAGATCCGTCTACTGTCTGACCTCATGAAACTCGGACTCAACATCGGCTACTACGGCACCGCCATCGCGGACAACTTCAGTCTCATCGCTGAGGCAGAGGACCTTGGCTACGACTCCGTGTGGACGGCCGAGGCCTACGGCTCGGACGCGCTCACACCGCTTGCATGGATAGCGGCGAAGACATCTCGAATCAAGGTCGGATCAGCCGTCTTCCAGATGGCCGCTCGCACCCCTGCAATGACGGCCATGACGGCGACCACACTCGACCTCATGTCGGGCGGGAGGTTCCTCATGGGGCTCGGTGTCTCCGGCCCTCAGGTAGTCGAAGGTTGGCACGGAAAGGCCTTCGGCAAGCCGCTCGGTCTCACGAGGGAGTACGTGGCAATCCTTCGAAAGATTCTCGCAAGGGAGGAACCGGTCGAATTCGACGGAACGTACTTCCAGCTTCCCTACAAAGGCGACGGTGCAACCGGTCTGGGGAAACCGCTCAAGATCATGATGCGTCCCAAGAATCTCTCACTACCGATCTACCTCGCAGCCATCGGACCCAAGAACGTTCAGCTAACAGCTGAGATCGCAGACGGTTGGCTACCGATCTTCTTCTCACCGGAACGCACATCAGCCGTCTACGAGCCGCTTCTACGCAACGGCTTCTCCCTCAGTGGGGATCATGGCAAGGAGGAGAGATTCGACATTGCCCCGACCGTCTCGGCAATCGTGACCGACGACATTGACGACGGTCGCTTGCAGATGAAGCCACAGTTGGCGCTGTACATCGGAGGCATGGGAGCCAAGGGCAAGAACTTCTACAACGACCTCGCTCGGCGCTATGGGTACGAAGCGGAAGCCGAGCAGATCCAGGACCTCTACCTCGCGGGTAAGAAGATGGAAGCAACCATGGCTGTGCCCGACCGACTCGTCGACGAACTCTGTCTCGTTGGATCGCCCGAACAGATACGTGACCGGCTCGACGCATGGCGTGAGGCCGGCGTGTCGACACTCATTGTCGCCACGTCAGATGTCACGACGCTGCGAACAATCGCTCAATTCGTGACCTGACCAGCAGACTGGGTGTGCCGACTTAACAACGCACGTGCGATCCTGGCTGAGACCCGTGAGGTCGCGGCGTCGCCTTCCGCCTAACGGTCTGACCAGGAAACGAAAGCGGTCGACCATACCGGCACGCAGCCTTCTTCAGAGCACGCCTCTCTGACCTCACGATCGTTCGTGATCACGATCGATGTTGCCTCGTTCCGGCGAACGATCTGCACGATCTCTTCATCCGCGCTGCATCCGTGCGAGAATCGGACATCAACTCCCCCAGCCGAGACGAACGAAGGCCGACCCTCGATCGCCGCCGCGTCGAACACAACAATGACGTGCGCACCGGACGCAGCCGCGAGACGGTCAGCCTTCGCTATCACGGACGCTCGCACATTCGGTGTCGAGAAGTTGCCTGGCATGAGGATGCCCGCAACGTTGTAGCCGTCGATGACGATCGACTCGGGCTTCTGTTCGATCAGCGAGATGAGTGCCTCTCGCGTGTCTGGTGTCAAGCCATCGGGAACGGCAAGCTCGCTGTGCAGCCGCTGCGGCCTTTCTCTTCGTGTCGGTTCCCTGAAAGGTCGATAGGATCGCTCGATCGCGTCGAGCCACGCAGCGAAAGCGACGGGCTCGCGTGGCGGTTGCTCAAGGGGGGAACTTCTCGAAGCCGCAACAGGCGCACTCCTGCGTAGCGAACGGTCGGCCGAGCGGGCAATCCTTCTGGTTGCATCCTCGAGTGCCGCTCTGAGTTCGTCGATCACGCTGTACAAGCGCCTCCGATCGTTGACGGCCCTTTCGAGACGCTCTTCGAGCTCACGAACCGAACGCGCGAGGCCAACCTTCGACGCCCTCTCGCTGCGCTTCATCTCCTTGCGGGTCGCCTCATGGTGAGCACGCATGTCCGAAAGACGACGTTTCGCCTCTTGCAACTGGGATTCGAGTGACTCGACCTGATCGTGGCCACGAGCGACTTCCTGCTCGAGTCGAACGATCCGCATCTCGGTCGCGCCATCAACGAGTTCGCTCATACCCTCGCTCGGATCGGCGAGAAAGGCACCGCCAATGGCATCTTCAATCGCCTCGTCGTTCCAACGCTCCCTCACTGCCCCGCGAAACGATTCGTTCTCGCGAATCTCTCGAAGCACCGCCGATGCGAACGGAGGTGGCAGCGTACGTGAGGCGCTGCGAGCCACCCGACGAAGTCTTGCAGGGATGTCATCGTCGTCTCGATCCGCAAGTTCGTGACGCGCGACAACAACGACTTTGGCAAGCATCGAGTGTTCTTGCACGTTCAACGTGGCTGCTGCATCGGGATTGCAAACCTGCTCATCTTGACATGAAAGCACACGATGCAATACTGACGTCCAGTCCTCAACCGACGGAAGCACATATGAGCATCCGAAACACGTACGTACTCATTCTTACCTAGGCGCATCAGTTCCAACGATGCGCCCAACCCTCCGTGCCCCGGAGGGTTTCTTTTATCCGGAGAACACAATGGGCGAATTACTCACAGGCGCAGACATACTCATCCGATCCCTCGAGCACGAAGGAGTCGAGATTGTTTTCGGGCTTCCAGGGGGCGCCATCCTCCGGGCGTACGATTCGCTGTACGACAGCTCCATCCGTCACGTGCTCGTACGCCATGAGCAGGGTGGCGGTCATATGGCATCGGGGTACGCGCATGCAACGGGACGCGTCGGAGTGACAATCGCTACATCCGGACCCGGTGCCACGAACCTGATCACACCGCTCGCCGATGCGTACATGGATTCGATCCCTGTCGTTGCGATCACGGCACAGGTGGGCTCCAACTCGATCGGGCTCGACGCATTTCAAGAGGCCTACACGTGGGGTATCTCGATGCCAGCGACCAAACACAACTACCTCGTGACGAGCGCCGATGAGATCGCCGCATCGATTAGAGAGGCGTTCCACGTCGCATCAACAGGGCGACCAGGTCCGGTGCTCGTGGATATCACCAAAGATGCGCTCGCAAGCGAAACAGCATGGCATGGTCGTGGCCAACTCGATCTGCCAGGCTACAAACCATCCGTCAAGGGACACCCTCGACAAGTCGCTGCCGCGATCGACATGATCCTTGCTTCGGATCGTCCCGTGCTCTACGCAGGTGGCGGCATCATTCGGGCCGGTGCGAGCGAGCAACTCACCGAATTCGCAACCACACAGCATCTTCCGGTTGTCACGACATTGATGGCCCGAGGTGCAATCCCAGACTCGCACCCGCTTGCCCTCGGCATGTCCGGCATGCACGGGACGTACACCGCTTCGACAGCGATACAGCGATCGGATCTCCTCATCGCCGTCGGAGCTCGGTTCGACGACCGCGTGACGGGAGACCCCACGACGTTCGCTCCAGAGGCCAAGGTCATCCACATAGATGTCGACCCGGCCGAGATCGGCAAGATTCGACGAGCAGACGTTCCGATCGTTGGCGATGCAAAAGTGGTACTTCAGCAGCTCATCGAGGCAGGAAACGAGGCGCTCCACGGGGATGTTGCTCCACGGCGTGACGATTGGTTCGACACCATCGCCGCCTGGTTGAGAGACTTCCCCCTAGCCTATGACCAGGATCCCGACGGGCCGATCCAACAACAGTATGTCATCGACGAGTTGTCCAAACGATCGGGACCCGACACGATCGTCGTCTCAGGTGTTGGCCAGCACCAGATGTGGGCATCACAGTTTTGGCAGTTCGAAAAGCCGAACACATGGATCAACTCTGGTGGACTGGGAACGATGGGCTTCGCCGTTCCGGCTGCCGTTGGCGCTCAAGCTGGCATGCCCGATTCGACCGTCATCGCCATCGACGGTGACGGCTGTTTCCAGATGACGTTCCAGGAACTCATCACTGCTGCGATCGAGGAGATCCCTGTCAAGATCGCTGTGATGAACAACGCGAACCTCGGCATGGTTCGCCAGTGGCAGAAGCTGTTCTACAACAACAGGTACAGCGGCACGGAGCTGTCACCATCAAACCCCGATATTGTCAAACTGGCCGAGGCCATGGGTTGCGCCGGTTTCAGGGCTGAGCGGCCGACGGAGGTCGTCTCCACGATCGACAAGGCGCTAGCCGTGAGTGACAGGCCTGTGGTCATGGAGTTCGTGTGCGATCCGAACGCGATGGTATTCCCGATGATCCAAGCTGGCGGCTCGAACGACATCATCATCATGGGACCGGAGGATCTCTGATGCAGCATGTGATCTCTGTGACTGTCGAGAACAAGCCAGGTGTTCTCGCCCGTGTGTCCTCGATGTTTGCGCGACGTGACTTCAACATTCACTCACTGACGGTCGGCCCAACGGAAGACCCCAAGCGGTCCCGTATGACGGTCGTCGTCGACGGACCGGAGATGGAGCAGATCGTCAAGCAGCTGTACAAGCTCATTCACACACTCAAGGTCACCGAGCACGCACCTGGTTCTGCAGTAGAACGCGAGATCATGCTGGTGCGGGTCAACGCCGAACCGGCCCGTAGGGGTGAGATTCTCGACGCTGCGACCATCTTCGAAGCCAAGGCAGTCGATGTCGGCGTGCAAACCATCACATTCGAAGTCGTCGGCGAACCGTCGCGTCTTGCCGACTTCCTTGAGATCATGAAGATCTACGGCATCGTCAGTCTCGTGAAATCCGGGCGGATCGCCCTGGCGAAGGACACGAAGTCAGCGACCAAGAAGCAACGAAGAAACAACGGAGAGCAGCGTAGGGAGCCAGCACGATGACCAAGATGTACTACGAAGCAGATGCCGATCCTGGGTTGATCACACGCCGCAAGGTGTCCGTCCTCGGCTTCGGAAGCCAGGGCCACGCCCACGCACTCAACTTGAAGGACTCTGGCGTCGACGTTGTCGTTGGGCTCAGGGAGGGCTCTCCGCGGGCCCAGACAGCTTCCGACGCCGGTCTGAAAGTCGTCGACCCAGCGACCGCTGTCGATTGGGCCGACGTCATCATGGTCCTCGTTCCCGACCAGGTACAGCCAGAAGTCTATGAGCGCGTCATTGCACCGAACCTCAGCTCGGGCGATGCTGTCTTCTTCGCTCACGGATTCTCCATCCACTTCGGATTCATCACCCCTCCTCCAGATGTCGATGTGGTCATGGTGGCGCCGAAGGGTCCCGGGCATCTCGTTCGCAGACAGTTCGTCGAGGGCTCAGGAGTACCGACACTCCTTGCGGTCCACCAGGATGCGACCGGCGACGCCCGAGCCCTTGGCTTGTCCTATGCGCACGCGATCGGAGGCACACGCGGCGGTGTCATCGAGACGACCTTCGATGCAGAGACCGAGACAGACCTCTTCGGAGAGCAGGTCATCCTGTGCGGAGGGGTCGACTCGCTGATCCAGGCAGCATTTGAGACACTCACCGAGGGTGGGTACGAACCTGAGATGGCGTATTTCGAGGTGCTCCACGAACTCAAGCTGATCGTCGACCTCCTGTGGGAGGGTGGGATTGCATGGATGCGACATTCGATCTCGGATACGGCTGAATACGGTGACATCTCGAGGGGCCCACGAATCGTCAGCGCAGACACAAAGGCAGAGATGAAGAAGATCCTTAGAGAGATCCAGTCCGGCGATTTCGCAAGAGAGTGGATGGCTGAGTACGCAGCAGGAGCACCACGCCTCGAGGCGGCACGAGCGGCGATCGCTGTCCATCCGGTCGAAATAACCGGGAGACGGCTGCGCGACATGATGACATTCCTGGTCCCGAAGACACCTGAAGACGACATTTGAGATCGCTGGGCGAATAGCGGAAGGTTGGTTGCATGAATGACAAGTTGATCATCTTCGACACGACGCTGCGAGACGGCGAACAGGCACCGGGCATCGCGCTGTCACCAGATGACAAGGTCGCCATTGCCACGCAACTCGCGAAGCTCAAGGTGGATGTCATCGAAGCCGGCTTCGCAGCTTCGAGCCCTGGTGACTTCGAATCCGTCTCACGAATCGCATCAGAGGTGTCCGGGCCGATCATTGCTTCGCTCGCCCGCACACACCCCGACGACATCGACCGCGCAGCCGATGCTGTCAAGAGAGCAGACAAGAAACGAATCCACGTGTTTACCTCGACCTCGCCGATTCACATGGAGCAGATGCTGCGCATGACACCCCAGGAGGTACTTGCCTCCGCCCGCGAGGGTGTGACGAGAGCGCGCAGATACGTAGATGACGTCGAGTTCTCGCCTCAGGACGCAACCCGATCTGACCCCGAATTCATCGTCGAGATCTGCCGAGCAGCCGTTGCAGCAGGCGCAACAACCATCAACATCCCTGACACGGTCGGCTACGCCATGCCTGAGGACTTTGTGGCGTTGCTATCGCTGGTGTTCGCCGATGTTCGCAACGGCAACGAGGACATCGTCATCTCGACGCACTGTCACAACGATTTGGGGCTCGCCGTCGCGAACTCGCTATCGGCGATCCGGGCGGGTGCACGTCAGATCGAGGGCGCCATCAACGGAATCGGCGAACGTGCTGGGAACACCTCCACCGAAGAGATCATCATGGCTGTGACGACGAGACCAGACCATTTCGAGGTCGAGATCGAAGCGGACACGAAGGAGATTTTTGAGACCTCACGGCTGGTGTCGAGCCTTACTGGGTATCCAATCCAGTACAACAAGGCCGTCGTTGGCAGAAACGCTTTCGCTCACGAATCCGGAATCCATCAGCATGGTGTCCTTCGCAACCGAGAGACCTACGAGATCATGGATCCCTCGACGGTGGGACAGAAGTCGGTTCTTGTGCTCGGAAAGCACTCTGGCAGGGCCGCATTTGCCGATGCGCTCGCCAAACTCGATATCAGCCTGTCTGACGAGGACTTCAAGCGAGCATTCGCACGTTTCAAGGAACTCGCGGACCGCAAGGGCGAGATCAGCGAGCAAGGCCTACGAGCGATCGTCGCAGCCGACTCAAAGGCCGACGCGTACGAATGGACCCTTGTGGGCATTCACGCAACAGGAGGATCAGACGTAACGCCAGACGCGACGGTGACGCTTGAAAGAGACGGCGAGACATTGACGTCTTCGGCGGAGGGTGACGGCATGGTGAATGCCACCTTCGTCGCCCTTCAGGATGCCTATTCGATCCCTGCCACACTGATCGACTACCGCGTTTCTCCCCTGACATCTGGTGCCGACGCGATGGCCAACGTCAACGTCATCATCAAGGTTGGTGCAACCACGTACGCTGGGTCGGGTGTGTCAACCGACGTCGTCGAGGGCTCGGCCAGAGCCATGGTCACTGCGCTGAACAAGGCAGCGTTCGAACGAGCCACCGAAGAAGACAAAGAAGACGCCTGAACGCATGCGCGCTACCTTCGCTCTCTTGCCTGGGGACGGTATTGGCCCCGAGGTCATCCAACAGGCCAGACGGGCACTTCATACAATCGGCAACACCTACCACCACGACTTTGTGTTCACCGAGCACATCATCGGCGGATGCGCCATCGACGACACAGGGACACCGCTACCCGAAGGAACATTGCGAGCTGCCAAGGCCTCCGACGCGGTCCTGCTCGGTGCAGTGGGAGGACCTCGGTGGAGCGATCCACTCGCAACCGTACGGCCCGAGGACGGCCTGCTGGCATTGAGGGAGGAACTAGGCCTCTTTGCAAACCTTCGGCCGGTACGCACCCGTCCTCAGCTCGCCGACGCGTCGCCTCTCAAGCGCGAGATCATCGACGGCGTCGACATCTTGTTCTTCAGGGAACTCACCGGCGGTATCTATTTCGGCGGATCCACCACCTCTGAAGACGGCAGCACCGTTGCTAACCACATGCGCTACTCGGTGACTGAGATCGAGCGAATCGTACGTCTTGCCGCCCATGCGGCTCGCAGGCGATCTGGGAAGCTGACTTCAGTGGACAAAGCAAACGTTCTTTCGGTTTCCCGGCTATGGCGATCCACGACAGACCGCGTCATGTCGAGCGAGTTTCCAGACATCGACTACGAGACCGTTCTCGTCGACGCGATGGCGATGCACCTGCTTGCACGCCCAAGAGACTTCGACGTGATTGTGACCGGCAACCTCTTCGGTGACATTCTCACCGATGAGGCGTCGATGCTTCCTGGTTCCCTCGGTCTGCTGCCCTCTGCTTCGCTCGGTGAAACGTCACCTGGCGTATACGAGCCGATCCATGGATCCGCACCCGACATCGCGGGAACCGGATCGGCAAACCCTCTCGCGGCGATCCTTGCTGCAGCGATGGCTCTGCGATACTCACTCGATCTGACGACAGAGGCTGCCGCAATCGAGTCAGCCGTCGACACAGTTCTGGACCAGGGCATGCGAACCCCCGATATTGCCGCTGGGGGTCGATCAGTGACGACGACCGAGATGGGCTCAGCCGTCGTGGAGGCGCTGTAGGAGGCAGCTCGGTACGCTGAACGCCTCGGCGAAACATTGGAGGACCTGATCGAACATCGAGCCGACGTCGGCGTGATCGGACTGGCAGTCATGGGCCAGAATCTGGTCTTGAACCTTGCAGATCATGGACAACACGTCGCCGTATTCAACCGGACGCCGGAGCGGACTCGGACGTTCATGGACGGTGAAGGCGCCGCAGCGGGTGCGATCGCCTCCTACGACCTCGCCACCTTCGTTGCGTCGATCGAACGACCGAGAATCGTGCTTCTCATGATCAAGGCAGGCTCACCGGTAGATGACCAGATCGCAGCGCTCGGCCCTCTGCTCGAACGTGGTGACGTCATCGTCGACGGCGGCAACTCGCTGTTCACAGATACCGAGCGCAGATACGCCGAACTCACCGCCAGGGGAATCTCATTCGTGGGAGCGGGAATATCGGGCGGGGAGGAAGGAGCCAGATATGGGCCATCGATCATGCCTGGCGGAGATCCCGACGCGTGGCCGATCATCAAACCTGCAATCACAGCCATTGCCGCGAAGGTAGGTGACGAGCCGATGGCAGCTTGGATCGGCCCTGGAGGTGCAGGTCACTTCGTCAAGATGGTCCACAACGGCATCGAATACGGTGATATGCAGGTGATCGCTGAGGCGTACGACATCATGCGACGAGGTGCCGGGCTGTCTCCGAGCGAGATGCACCAGCACTTCTCCTCGTGGAGCCAAGGCAAGCTCGATTCGTATCTCATCGAGATCACGAGCAAGATTCTCGCCCACACCGGAAGCGACGACCAACCAACGATCGACACAATCCTCGACGCCGCTGGTCAGAAGGGGACGGGCAAGTGGACGGTCATCTCCTCGATGGAGGAAGGCATGCCGGTAACGCTTGTGGGCGAGTCGGTCTATGCAAGGATGGTGTCAGCACTCGTCGAAGAACGTGTAGTCGCCTCGAAGCGCTTCGACGAACCGATCGACCGTGGCCACTTCACGGGCGACCATGTCATATCGGATCTCCACGATGCACTCTACGCCTCCAAAATCGTCTCGTATGCTCAGGGATTCATGCTCATCGATGCTGCGAGCAAGACGTACGCGTGGGATTTGGACCAAGCGACCATCGCTGGGCTGTGGAGGGCTGGATGCATCATCCGCTCCCGGTTCCTCAACGACATCATGGCCGCGTACAGATCATCCCCGAATCTCACCAATCTGCTCCTCGACGACTACTTCGCTGGTGAGATCACCGAAGCGCTCGCTGGCTGGCGGCGAACCGTTGGGAGAGCTATCGCTGCGGGCATACCCGTACCGGCGTATGCGTCGGCGTTGTCGTTCTACGATGCATACCGATCGGAGCGCTTGCCCGCAAACCTCATCCAGGCGCAGCGCGACTACTTCGGAGCGCACACATATGAACGGGTCGATATGGCTCGCAACGAATGGTTTCACACCGACTGGACCGGACACGGCGGCGACGTGACGTCAGGGACGTATCAGGCATGACGACAAACTGGCCACGCGCGATGCCTGCCCTCGTCACGGCTTTCGATAGCAGCGGCGAGGTCGATCTCGTCGCACATGGACACAATGTCGCTACCGCTGTTGCTTCGGGCACCCAAGGCATCCTCATCGCAGGTTCCACAGGTGAAGGCCCCTATCTCGAGCCGGGAGAGCGTAGCGCTCTGGTCGATTCCGCCCGCAGGACATCCCACAGTTTGACCATCCTTTGTGGCGTGTTCGCAGAATCGGGACGCCAGGCCGCTGCTCAGATCCGGGAGGCTGCCGATGGGGGTGCAGACGCCGTTCTCGTCGTGACACCAACAACGCTGGTTCGAGGCCGAAGATCAACGATCGTCGACTACTACGAGTGGGTGGCGGATCAGTCCCCCCTCCCGGTGATCCTGTACAGCGTGCCACGTGTCACGGGATACGAGCTCCCATGTGCATCCGTCGTCGAACTGGCCCACCATCGGAACATCATCGGCATGAAGGACAGTGGAGGAGATGTCGAACGACTCACCGACGTCGAAGGCATCCTCAGCGAACTATTCATCGTGTACGCAGGGAGCTCTCGGGTACTCGCCGAGAGTGCAAAGCGAGGCGCATACGGTGCGATCACCGCAAGTGCGAATTATGCCTTCACGACGGTTGCGGAGGCCTGCTCCGGCGACGCCTCGGCACAGCAACGGCTCGCTGCTGTGATCTCTGTAGTGGAGGAGTACGGCGTGTCCGGCACGAAATTCGCCGCCTCACTCGCAGGCATGCATCCTGGCAACGGTCGCAGACCTCTCCCTCGACTCGACGCAGACGTACAACAAGCGATCGTGAGCGCGCTCGAGCATTTGAATGCTGACATCTGACCTGGTCCGTGCGTCGACGAATAGTGGTGAGACAGAAAACACATCAATGACGCCGTGCCAAGGTTCAGGGCGCCCGCACAGCGCTGATGTGCTCTCTGCCGCCAGGAAGGCGTGCCGTATACCAATACTCGTCTGAAAGCCAATTGAGTCGCGCGATGTTCTACCTTCTTTGACTATGCAACTAGGGATTAGACGAGAACCTGCCATTTCCGAAGCACGGGTAGCAGCGACACCGGCGTCCGTGGTGTCACTCATAGAGCTCGGCTTCGATATCGCCGTTGTCTCGGGCGCAGGAGACCGATCCGCAATCACCGACGAACAGTTCCAAGAGGCCGGAGCACAGATTGTCACGTCCTTCGCTGACGCGGCTCCCCTCGACCTCCTGTTCACGGTCGGCCCCATCGACGCCACCGCGCTCGATGTCCTTGCGGACCATGGTGTCGTCCTCGGACTGCTCGACCCGACCGCCAACGCGCAAGCACTACAAGACATTGCCGAGCAAGGTGTCACAAGTATTGCAATGGAGCTCGTGCCCCGGTCGACACTCGCACAAAGCATGGACGCCCTGTCGTCGCAGGCGACAGCTGCTGGATACGCAGCTGTGCTGCTCGGTGCGACCAAGCTTCCGAAATTCCTTCCGATGCTGGTCACAGCCGCTGGCACCGTTCCACCCGCCCGCATCCTCATCTTGGGCGTCGGCGTTGCAGGCCTCCAGGCGATTGCTACCGCCCGCAGACTTGGTGGAATCGTCAGCGCATACGATATTCGGCCCGAGACGAGAGAACAGGTCGAAAGCCTCGGGGCAAGATTCGTGGAGGCGCCGACCCAAAAGATGGACGAAGGTGGCTACGCGACGGAGGTCGACGAGGCAACCGCTGCAGCGCAACGTGAGGTCCTCAGCTCGGCTGTTGCGGAGAGCGACCTCATCATCACAACCGCACAGGTACCAGGCAGGCAGGCGCCCCGCCTGATCGACCGGGCCATGATCGAAGGTATGAAGGCCGGTTCTGTCGTAATCGACATGGCAGCGTCTTCTGGTGGCAATGTCGAGGGATCAGAACCAGACGGAGAAGTCGTGATATCGGGTGTACGAATATACGGCCCGAGCGATCTCGCGGCGAGCGTCGCTGCGGACGCCAGTCGGATGTACGCCAGAAATCTCCTGGAGATGGCAAAGCGCATGGTCCTCGATGGCGCACTCAGAGTAGATCCAGAGGATCCCGTCGTGGGTCCGGCCATAGCAGCACGACCCGATTCTGGAGGAACCGACGAATGAGCACAGAGTTCATCCAGGGAATTGTCGTCTTCGTCCTCGCATCCTTCGTAGGGTTCGAGGTCATCAGGCGAGTCCCTCCGACACTTCACACACCGCTGATGTCGGGCGCCAACGCCATTTCAGGTATAACGATCGTTGGTGCCATCATCGCTGCCGCAACCGGATCCGGCGCGGTGGCGGCCACCCTTGGCTTCCTCGCAGTCGTGTTCGCCATGATCAACGTGGCAGGCGGCTTCCTCGTCACCGACCGCATGCTTGAGATGTTCAAGAAAGTCCCAGGTAAGAGCCGATGACCGAACTCTCCTTCACCGAAGTCGCTATCGCTCTCTCATATCTCGCTGCCGGTGTCCTTTTCATCATCGGACTGAAGGGCCTCACGTCTCCCAGGACCGCTCGACGAGGTAACCGCATCGCAGCCATTGGGATGCTGGTCGCGATCGTTGTCGTCATCTTCGACTTGGTCGATGCCGACAAGATCAGCTCCGGTACCGCGTGGGCGATCGTGGCAGCAGGCATGGTCGTCGGTGGGGCAATCGGCGCGTTCCTCGCCCTGCGTGTTCAGATGACGGAGATGCCACAACTCGTCGCCGCGTTCAACGGCTTCGGTGGCGGCGCCTCGGCACTCGTGGCAGCAGAGGTGATCGTCTCAACCACCAGCTCGCTGTCAGTCGAGATCGGGGTCACCACTGCGCTGTCTCTCATCATCGGAGCGATCACTCTGACGGGTTCGTTCATCGCTTATGCCAAGCTCCAGGGCCTGATCGGCGGCAAGCCGATCGCTATTCCTGGCGGACCGACAACGAATGCGCTCATCGCCATCGCGTCCCTTGCTGTGAGCGTCTTTTCAATTGTATCCGGCAACGTAGCCGGTTACTGGGCGGCGACCGCTCTAGCGTTGGTGCTCGGCGTCACAGCTGTGCTCCCCATCGGCGGAGCAGACATGCCGGTCGTGATCTCGCTCCTCAACTCTTTCTCAGGTCTCGCGGCATCGATGGCCGGATTCACGATCGGGAACCAGGCACTCATCGTTGGTGGCGCCCTCGTTGGCGCGGCCGGCCTCATCCTGACCCTCGACATGTCAGTCGCCATGAACCGCTCGATACCCAACATCTTGTTCTCAGGATTCGGTGGCACAGTTGCTGGTGCCGAGGAGATCGGTACAAAGCCAGTCAAGAGGGCAACAGCGGACGATGCGGCCATTGCGCTCGCCTACGCGGAGAAAGTGATAGTCGTTCCAGGCTACGGCCTTGCGGTAGCTCAAGCTCAGCACGCGGTCAAAGATCTGGCTGCTGCGCTCGGAGAACGTGGCGTCCAGGTACATTACGCGATCCACCCGGTCGCTGGTCGGATGCCAGGCCACATGAACGTGCTCCTCGCCGAGGCCGACATCTCCTACGACCTGCTTCTTGACCTCGATCAGTCGAACCCACGCTTCGCACAGACCGACGTCGTTCTCGTCCTTGGCGCCAACGACGTTGTCAACCCGTCTGCGAGGAATGATCCGAACAGCCCCATATATGGGATGCCGATCCTCAACGTCGATGAGGCAAGGACCGTCATCGTCGTCAAGCGGAGCCTCTCTCCCGGCTTTGCAGGAATCGACAACCCCCTCTTCTACGAAGACGGAACGATGATGTTCTTCTCCGATGCGAAGGCCGCACTCGAAGACACGCTCTCTGCCCTGAGTAACGTCTGACATGGACTTTCGCGAGATCCTCGCGAAACGGCGGATGGTCCGCAACTACACAGACGAATCGGTCACATCCGAGGCACTGGAACGCATCGTCAACGCTGGCGTGCATGCGCCGTCTGCCGGTTTCTCCCAGGGCCAACGCTTCGTGGTAGCGACAAGTCTCTCGCAGCGTCTCGCCATTGCAGCATCCGCGGGCGAAGAGCAGTATGTTGCCGAGGGCTTCGACCCATGGATCTCGCGGGCACCAGCCCACATCGTGGTCTGCACGGACCCTTCAGCGTACCTCGACCGCTACGGCGAGGATGACAAGGCCTGGTCAAGCGCCGGTCAGTCGACCGAAAATGGCTGGCATGTCCCATACTGGTGGGTCGACGCTGGTGCGTCGTTGATGGCGATCCTGATGGCGGCCGTCGATGAGGGTTTAGCGGCAGGGTTTCTTGGCGCACATGCGCTCGACGATCTTCACCGGTCGCTCAACATCCCTCGCGACATCCTCATTGTCGGCGTCGTGACGATCGGCCATGGCGCGCCGGATCGACGATCTGGAAGCCTTGCACGAGGATGGCGAGACAGGGAGTCCGTCGTGTTCTGGGATCACTGGGACCGATGAAGCGCCAGTTCGAGGTCTTTGATCAGATCGGTCACATCCTCGATTCCGATCGATAGCCGAACGAGGCCGGGATCGATCGTCGGATCACTCAACAGTCGGTGTTCGGCAAGCGACTCGACACCGCCGAGCGATGTGGCGTTGGTGAACACCCCAAGATCAGAGACGAATCGGCTCGCCGCCTGCGCATCACCAAGATCGACCGAGAGCATCGAACCGAAGGCTGTCATCTGGTCCACAGCAGTTTCGTGGCCAGGATGGCCTGGCAGGCCCGGATACCATGTCGCAAAGCCGTTGTCTGAGAACCATCGAGCAATCGTCATAGCGGATGCAGATGCGTGTTGTATCCGAAGCTGAAGTGTGCGAACGCCTCGCAGGGTGAGCCACACGTCCAGAGAACCCGGCACCGCCCCTGTCACGTTGCGCATCGCCCTCAGATCATCTGCAAGGGCCCCCGAACGTGCAACTAATACCCCGCCAAGAGCATCTGAGTGCCCAGCGAGGCTCTTCGTGGTGGAGTGCATCACGACATCGATGCCGTGTGCAAGCGGTTGTACGAGAGCGGGCGTCGCGAACGTGGCATCACATACGGTGAGGATTCCCCGTGCATTTGCCTGGCTGGCGAGATCAGGGAGATCGGCGATCAGACATTTCGGGTTCGAGGGCGATTCGATCCACCAAACATCACCCTGCCCCAATTCTTCTGGAACGCTCACGACCACGTCTCGTGCTGCGGATCGCTTTGCTACCAGCATCCGCACACCGTGATACACGTCGTGCGGGAGAGACAGCCTGCGAGGACGGACCACGTCGAGTACCGCAGCGACTGCTGCCATGCCCGATGCGTAGCACACAGCTTCTCCACCGTCGAGAGATCCAAGAACAGCCTCTAGGCGCTCCGTTGTTGAGTGACTCGTCCGTCTATACCGCCGACCGGTGCCCTCCTCATAGGTCGTCGAGACCCGAATCGGAGCGGCGACGTCAGGTCCGTCGTCGATCTGCCCATCGGCATGCAGTGCCCTGGTCGCAAAGCCTTCCATTGCGGGCATTGTACAGACTGGAGACTCCTGATCCCGAGGCGGCGGCACGTGTTCGACCTATGTTGGGTACCATGTGCTGCCAAACGACGAATCACAGGAACACCATGAATCTCACGGTTACAAAGCGAGCCCCATACGATCCGCCCATCGAGTTTGTCGAGCGTAAGGGCCTCGGACATCCGGACACGATATGTGATCGCCTCGCCGAAGAGCTTGCACGCCAACTCGCACGCGACTACGAGAAACACACCGGTGCGGTTCGTCACTTCAACGTCGACAAGGCCATCCTCGCTGCAGGATCAGTGGACATCGACTTCGGTGGAGGAACCCACACTAAAGCCTCCAAACTTGTGCTCGTCGGCAAGGCGACCTTCGGGTTCGATTGGCAGCCGGACACCGACGAACTTGCTGTGCAGTACCACGCCCGCCTCATGGAGCTTCTACCCGAAGCATCTCCAGAGGCATTCGACGTCGAAGTCTGGCTCAATCGATCATCGGTCGATCTCGCGGCCGTCGTACACGCCGAGACAATCGCGCCTCTCGCGAATGACACGTCGTTTGCGGCTGTATCGATGCCACGATCAATCCTTGAGTCCACGGTGCACGCCGTGGAGAACCATCTCAACGGTGACCACTACCGCTCGATGGCTCCGATCGGCCGCGACATCAAGGTCATGGGCGCCCGAACAGGCGAGGACATCACCGTCACCGTTGCATGCCCGATCCTGGCAACCAAGGTTGCAGACAGGGCAGCGTACGACGCTGTCATCGACGGCCTCAAGGCCGAGGCGACACGAATCGCAAGCGAGGTCGCAGAGCGCGACGTTCGTGTTCAGGTCAACCAGGCCGATCAGGAGGATTCTGTCTACCTCACGCTGTCGGGAACCTCGGCCGAGGCAGGAGACGACGGACAGGTTGGAAGGGGCAATCGCTTCGGTGGGCTGATCACGCCGTACCGACCGATGAGTCTCGAAGCCGCTGCAGGAAAGAACCCTGCAGCCCACGTTGGGAAGACCTACCACGCCATTGGCTACGACATCACGCAGCGCCTCATCGCTGAAACCGCCGCATCGGAAGTCACCATTCGACTTCTGTCGTCGATCGGCCACTCCGTCACCGAACCCCAGGCTGTCCACATCGAGATCGCAGGTGAACCGAACCCAGATTCCGTCGAGGACATTACACAGGAGTGCTTCGACGACTGGGCCGGCGTGACCGAGCGGCTCATCAACGGCGAATACGAGCTGTATTAGAAGCGTGAACACAACCCCAACGAACCGCGACGCGGCCCACAGCGACGCAACGGATCCGCTTGCGAATTTTCGTTCGCGCTTCGTCATATCTGATGACCTCATCTATCTCGACGGCAACTCTCTCGGTCGACTTCCCACAGCAACAGTCAACGCAACCCGCAAGTTGGTCGAGGAAGAGTGGGCCGGTGAGCTTGTCCTCGGATGGGAACACTGGATCGATCAGGGTGTCGAAGTAGGAGACCGGCTCGCACCGCTGATCGGTGCCTCACCCGGCGAGGTCGTCCTCTGCGATCAAACGTCGGTGAACCTCTACAAGGCTGCGTTCGCTGGCCTCCGAGCGAGCGAACGATGCAATGTGGTTACCGATCGAGGAAATTTCCCATCAGACCGATACATACTCAAGACTGTTGCGAATGCCCACGGTGGGCGCCTGATCTTTCTCCCTGAGGATCCCTCAGCTGATCAGATCGAAGAGGCATTGGCTGACAACGTCGGTGTTCTCTCGCTGTCCCACGTTGCCTATCGATCTGGCGCGATGCTCGACGGCGCTGTTGTGACGTCGATCGCCCACGCCCACGACGTGTTCATGGTGTGGGACCTCGCCCACTCGGCCGGATCAGTACCCGTGGCACTCAACGATTGGAATGCAGACCTCGCCGTCGGATGCACGTACAAACACCTCAATGGAGGACCGGGCGCTCCCGGGTACATATACGTGCGCAGCGACCTCCAGTCAGTTCTTGAGCAACCGATCGCCGGTTGGTACGGCCATACAGACCCTTTCGCCATGGCGCAGGGATTCGATCCATCCCCAACGATTCGGCGCTTCGTTGTTGGTACTCCCCCGATGATCTCCCTCGTCGCGGCTGGCGTCGGGATCGATCTGACCGTGGAAGCAGGCATCGACCTCATCCGGGCAAAGAGCATCGCTCTCACCGAAATGTTTCTCGATGGGATCCGCTCAAGTGACGACAGCGGTTTCACCGTCGTCACTCCGCTGGATCCTCGGATGCGGGGGTCACACATCACGTTGCGCCATGACCACGCCTATCAGATCTCCCAGGCGTTACGCAGCAGAAGGGTGATTCCGGACTTTCGCCCTCCTGATCTCATCCGCTTTGGCTTTACCCCGCTCTATACGAGCTTCACAGAAGTCGAGCAAGCACTTGATACGATCGCCGACGTGATGGACACCGCTGACTACCTGTCGTTTCCCGAAGCCAGACAACGGGTGACGTGATCACCGAGCGTTCGGCTCCCGGGATCACGTGATCCCACGCGTCGTTCTACACGCGCGTTCGTCCATAGAGTCGTGTTCGTGATTCGATTCGAGCAACAATGACCCATGACCGCAACGGCTGACATCGAGAGCACGCGGAACCCGAGAGTGCGGTTCTGGTTGTCGCTCTCCAAGCGAAGTGAGCGAGATCACTCTGGTCTGTTCGTCATCGAAGGAGTGAGAGAAGTTGTGCGTGCCCTCGACCTCGTCGAGATCGTAGACGTGATCGTCTGCCGAACCTACGCACCGAGCAACTTCACCCACCCGAGTGCCGTTAGCGTCAGCCAGCGAGTGTTCGATGCCCTTTCCAACAGGCAACACCCCGACGGCGTTGCGTTGGTCGCACATAGGCCGGATCATCGCATCTCGAATTTCTCCCCAGCGAAGCCGGCAGTCGTTCTTGTCGGAGATGGCATCGAGAAGCCAGGCAACATAGGTGCGATCCTTCGATCCTGCGATGCTCTCGGTGCGGCCTTCCTCGGTGCATCCCTGGGCACGGACCTCACGAATCCCCACGTAGTTCGCTCTGCACAGGGATCTCTGTTCTCCCCTCCCATCGCGGTCGCCGAGCGCGATGCAGCGATCGATTGGTGTGCAGACAACACGCAAGTGGTGATAGCGCACCCGGATCCACAAGGTGTCGCTCTGTGGTCGATCGACTTGACTCGGCCGACCAGCATCGTCATCGGCGCCGAACACTCGGGAGTCAACGAATCCTGGCTCCGGTTGGGAACACCAACCCGCATTCCAATGCAAGGTGTTGCAGACTCGCTCAACGCCTCAGTCAGCGCAGGTATCTTCCTCGCCGAGGCCGCTCGTCAACGCAGCCACGACCACGGGGCTTCGGCTTAGTGTTCGCGTAGCAGCGAGCTGACATCCACGCCAGACGCTTCGACGCGGATCAGGGCTTGGAGAGCCTCCAGATGCCATCGCTCTCAAGGACCGACACAATTGAGCGTGCGGTCGCTTCAACGTCTCCTGTGCTTGCGACAATGTTGAGAACGACATGCATCACGGGACCGTGGTTGTACAGCGTGGGTGTGTCTGTCACCCCGAGTTCTGCAGCGGATTGCGCCATTGCTTCGAGCGCGTCGATTTCCGGCCCCACATCACGCTCTCCAAGTCCGGCGGTATCGAGTGCTCGTCGTACGACAAAGGTGTCGTTTGCGTCTGCACCATCGAGATGAACGCTTCTGAGGAGGCCATGAAGGAACTGTCCCCGGTCAGCCGGTGATGGCAGCGAGATGAACACAGACATAGCTTCGGCCTCCATGCCGTTGTACAGCGGCACCCAGTCGAGACTTGCGCTGTTGCCAGCATCAACGAACGCCCGGATGAACCGATAGAACCGCCACACGGCAGGGTTTGTGAAATCAAACCACACTCGCCCGTCAAATCGCATTCCCTAACGTTACTGGCCAGCCACCACTGATCGAACGTGAAACCGAGCGGCTAACCGCCGATGCGAACACCTGTTCGATTACAGTGCGCTTCGTGGATTCAAGAGCTCAGCGATCATTCGAAGAACTCGGCACTGAGCTCTCGGCTGTGCCGTTCTGCGTTTTCGACCTCGAGACGACGGGTCTGTCGCCCGATACGTGTGCAATAACTGAAATCGGTGCCGTGAAGTATCTCGGAGGTGCCAGAACCGCGACTTTCCACACCCTCGTTAACCCGGGAAGCGCTATCCCGCCGTCGGTGACCGTTATGACAGGGATCACACATGCAATGCTGATCGACGCCCCAGAGATCGAAGAGGCCCTTCCGTCGTTCCTTGAGTTCATCGGCGATGCGGTGCTTGTCGGACACAATGTCCGATTCGACATCTCATTTCTCAACGCAGCGGCCGTCCGACTCGGATACGGGCAGCTGACCAACCGACACACCGACACGCTGCGCCTGGCACGGCGACTCATTCGCAGCGACGTTCGCAGCCTGAAGCTGTCTCACCTTGCCGCATACCTCGGATCGCCCGCTACACCCAACCACCGCGCTCTGGACGACGCGTTAGCAACGGCCCATGTCTTCTGGTCGCTGCTCGAGCGAGCTGGCGCAATCGGCGTCACACACTTGGACGATCTTCTCGCTCTTCCCACGATCAAGGGATCACGAGCTATCGGAAAGCTCGCGCTCACTCAGGGCTTGCCGCGCTCTCCTGGTGTGTACACGTTCCGGGACAGAACGGGTACAGCAATGTATGTTGGAAAGGCGACCAACCTGCGCACGCGGGTTCGGTCATATTTCGGAGGGGACGAACGCAGACGGATCGATGACATGCTGCGTGACCTAGAGACGATCGACTATCGAGAGACATGCGCCGAGGTCGAGGCCGCTGTACTGGAGTTGCGAGCTATTGCACAGGACCGTCCTATCTACAATCGGAGGTCACTGCCGCCGAGGTCGCTCCACTGGGTTCGTCTGACGAACGAGCGTTTTCCTCGGCTCACGGTCACCAGGACGCCGGCGCTATCGCCCGTGCTGCTCGGTCCATTCCGCTCGCAGCGGGCGGCACGGGCTGTACAACACGCCCTGTGGGATTCGACCCGCATTCGTCGTTGCACATCACGAGGGCAGGGTTGCGGGTTCGCTGGTCTCAGTCAGGCGGTGTGCCCATGTGACGGTACGACCGGACCCGACACCTATGGAGGTATCGTCGACGAGCTCATCGACGGTGTTGCAAGGCCCGCACTGCTCATCGAGAGAACGCAGGAGCGAATGCTGCGACTCGTCGACCTCCAACGATTCGAGGACGCTGCCGCCGTGAGAGACCGCTGGAAGGCTTTGTCGCGCGCTGTCGAACGGTCGAGGGTGTGGACGACGTTCCAACAGGCACAACATATCGAAGCATCCGATGTGGACGGTGTGTCGCTCACAATCGATCGTGGGCGACTCGCAGCAGCGTGGCTCACGTCCGCCACAGCCCCATTCACGTTGCCGGAGCCACGCGGTCAGGAGAATATCCCGCCCTCGATGGTCGCAATAGACGAGGCGATGCTTCTATGGAAATGGTTGAGCAAACCTGGAACGCGTCTGCTCACCGTCGAGGGTACGCTCGCTGTACCAGTGTGGGCGATCCCGAAACTAGCTGGACGTCACGCAATCGGCGTTCCTGGTGGCACGGACCTATCAGGCATCAGGAGCACAACTCCACTATCTGTAAGTCCGCCGATCACCAGCACGTCAGACCGGAAACCGCCAACCCGAATCGGCTCAAAACCGGTGACAGCAACAATCTGACACCCGACAAGATCCTTTGGCTCGTACAGATCCGTGATCCGTGCTGACGCCTGCCTGATTCCCGCCGATCCCAAGTCGATCCACAAACTCAGCGCTGCATTACGAGCCGCAGCATTCGGTTCGCATCGCACGATCGTGCCGATGACGAGCTTCATGTCCAGGAAGTCTTGCATCGTCGGGCCGTCCATGACTCCAAGGTAGCGGCAGCACAAGAATGTAGTTCGCCTAGGACACCGTCAACACGCGCGCCGCTCGACACGTGGCAACCTCGAACTGGTTCAGTTGTTGGCATCCTTGGCTGCCGACCCACGTGCCTGGACAGTGACTAGACACCTCCACCACCACCGATTGGTACTTGCCGACCACAATTCGTAGCGGTACATTTGCTCCAGAATCCGAAACGAGCACCGGACCGATGAGATTTGGTGTGGTTTCGGCATTCATTCAGTAAGGATGCAGAATATGTCCCTGGTAAGGGCTTCCAGGGCATAGCAGTTCAGAACCTACGACTTGGGGCTCGGGTCGAAGGGGCCGTGCGCATCGCTCGGTCCGACGAAGGGTGGAGGAAGGTACATGCCACATACATGGCTCCCACGTAGTGGGTTCTATCGACGATTACTCACGGCTGTACTCGCAGCACTGCTCGCTACTGCCACCGTGGCCCTGCTCCCTGCTTCATCAGCGCGAGCGACCGAGGAGTCCTCTTCGTCGACCTCGACGCTTGCGTCGGACACAACGAATGAACTCTCGGTGGTCGCCTTCTCCGAGAAGGATAAGGACGACTCCAACAAGAAGGACGACTCCAACAAGAAGGACGACTCCAACAAGAAGGACGACTCCAACAAGA
>CAYWPC010000012.1:2475-2841 GCA_964460075.1 uncultured Acidimicrobiaceae bacterium | reverse complement strand
AGGACGACTCCAACAAGTCCGGTACGTACTCGTTCACCTTCGAGCACACCGACGGAACGACGACGACGATCTCCGGGTCCTTCACTAACGGCTGGAACGTACTCATTCCAGGTGCTGGTGGCTCGTCGGCGACCAATCCCACTGGAGTGATCGTCCACTTGTCCTGCTCCGACACCTTTGCCGGAGGCTGGGGCGAGAAGGAAGGGCCCGTGGCAGGAATCGACACGGAGTGGAGGGTGTTGTCGTACTCGATCCAGAAAGACGGCAAGAAACCCTGTGGCAGCACGAATTCGCCCGAACCACCTCCCGAGCCGACGGACAAACCTGGGATCGATATTGAGAAGTCGACGAATGGTCAGGACGCCG
>CAYWPC010000012.1:0-2375 GCA_964460075.1 uncultured Acidimicrobiaceae bacterium | reverse complement strand
AGGGCCGAGTCTCCGACAGCGACAAGTCACACTACTTTGGGACGTCTAGGCCACCAGAGCTGAATCCTGCCGTCGACATTCAAAAGTGGACGAATGGGCAGGACGCCGACACACCAACCGGACCACAGATCCAGGTCGGATCGACGGTGACATGGACGTACATCGTGAGAAACACCGGCAACGTCGAGCTCACCAATGTCGTTGTAACCGACAACAAGATCGGCACCATCTGTGCAATCGGCAGTCTCGCCATCGGTGCATCGAGCACCTGCACAAGGAACGGCACCGCCCTGTTGGGTCAGTACGCCAATATCGGGACCGTTACGGGCGACTACGCAAAGAGCGACGGCTCGGGTGGCACAGGACAAGTGACTGATGACGACTGGTCTTACTACTTTGGAACGACAATCCCGCCAACACTGAACCCGGCGATCAATATCGTCAAGACCGTTGACACCGGGGCGATCCCCGGGGCGATCCCAGGTGGCCAAACGACCGAAGTGACGTGGACGATCACGGTCACGAACACGGGAGATGTCCCGCTCAGTAGCGTGATAGTGAGCGATGCCCTGGTACCCGACTGCAACTGGCTGGTCGGCAGCCTGGCGGTAGGCGCCTCAGCAACGGAGACGTGCGTATCGCCTCACACGCCGAGTACGCCAACGTGGACGTTCACGAACGTCGCCATCGCTACGGGTATCGGTTCGGGAACAACGGTCATCGCGACCGATGATGCGATCATCGGTACGACCCTCGTCGCAGCCTCGGCAACGATCGGCGACACGGTGTGGTCAGACGAGAATGACAACCGCGTGCAAGACAATGGCGAGAAGGGAATCGCAGGAGCTCAAGTTCGCCTAACACTGCCTGACAACTCGACGCTCTACGCGACGACCAACGCCAGCGGTCGGTACCTGTTCGCGGCACTCGACCCTGGAACGTACAAGGTGGAGCTCATCCTCAGCTCGATCGCGGAACCGAACGAGCGTAGCCTCAGGATCACGACTGCAAGATCGTTCACGATCAACCTGGTCGAAGGCCAGACCTACATCGACGCCGACTTCGGTGTCGTAGCGACGCTGCCCAACACGGGAATTGATGCAGACGTCATCCTGGCAATCGCCATAGCTCTGGTGATCGCAGGCGGTGCCGCGCTTCTCCTGACGATCGGGAAACGGGAGGACGGAGACGCGTCAGCGTAACTCCTGGCTAGAGAACGATGAGAAGGGGCGTAGCATCAGTTACGCCCCTTCTCACGAATGCACGATGACCCGACCACCACAGTACAAGTGGCAACCGACCACAGCGGAGATCGCCGAACGCTTCGGGCTGCTCGAATCTGCAGTGATCAGGTTCGACCACAACACGTCTCCGTACGCGACGGACTGGGCCGCTGGAATCGTCACACCGTTGGCCCGTGCCCTCAACGAGTATCCAGGCGCCTCGTACGCACCGCTGAGACAGGCCGCGGCGATTTATCTGGACATCGAACCTACAAATATCGTTCCCGGAGCGGGAATCGACGAACTCATTCTCCTGATCGCAAAGGCGTTCCTCGGCCCGAACACACGTGGATCTTCGGTCGTGCCCACGTACCCGATGTACGAGATCGCTACGATGCAGCATCACGGTGAGTTCCTTGCACTTCCGTACTCGGACGATCTCGCCTTCCCCGAGGAAGCCTTCGGACAGGCAGCCGAGACATCCGACGTAACTTGGCTCTGCATACCGAATAACCCCACAGGAGACCGAATCGAGAACACGTCGATCTCTCGGATTATCAATGCAGCCAAAGGGATCGTCGTCATCGATGCGGCCTATGCCGAGTTTTCCGGGGATCGATGGGGTGCGTGGATCGAACGCCACGACAACCTGGTCGTTCTCCACACTATGTCCAAGGCGTTCGGTCTCGCAGGCCTTCGTGTCGGATTCGCGATCGGATCGCCGGAGCTCATTGGGCAAATCGATGCAGTTCGGCCGCCAGGTTCTATCTCATCGGTTTCCGCCGAGCTCGCCGCTGTTGCCCTTGCTGAGCCTCAGCGAATGGAGCGGGTCGTGCGCCGCATCTCGAGGGAGAGAGACCGATTCTCCGAAGCGCTCTCCTACATAGGGCTCACAGCGTATTCGTCTTTGACGAACTTCATACTCTGCTATGTCGGTCCCGACGCCGGTCGACTCGGCGGGGTCCTCCTCTCTGAGGGCCTCGTCGTACGCACGTATCCCCCGAAACACCCGCTTGGCAACCACTTACGCTTCACCGTTCGTTCGCCGGATGAGAGCGATCTCCTCGTCGAGGCGTTGGATCGCCACATCCAGACCTTCTCCAACCGAAGCGGCAAGGGCGCCGATCACGTGACTGGATCGCCACCACCTAA